>NZ_NKEZ01000001.1:0-260593 GCF_002223345.1 Burkholderia sp. AU16741 | reverse complement strand
ATAAACCTGACTTACTTTAGTGTGAGACTCTTGATACTTTCGCTATCTGATCCGAGGATCAGCTCGCTGCCATCAAGCGCCCACACTTATCGGCTGTTAATTTTTAAAGAGCATTTCTGCGAGGAACTCCGTGTTTCCCGGCAGCGCTGCGTTTTCAGCAGCAGAGAAACGAGATTATGAACCGTGTTTCGCAGCTCGTCAACAACTTTCTACACGACTTCGTTGCGACTGCGGGGCTCAACTTCCTGCGCCGCCCAGGCTCGTACCTCCGAACCCCGACAGCACCGCTTCCCTTCCTCCCGCGCCGTGTTTCCGTTAGCGCGAAAGAGGCGTGATTCTAAGCACCCGCCCCCATCCGCGCAAGCCCTTTGTGAAGAAAGTTTGAAAAAGCCCCCGTGCGCTCACGCGCACGGGGGCTTTGGGCTCGCGGAACGATGTCGCGTTGCCGGCCCGCAGGCCATCGGCAACCTTTCCCTCTATATATGGAGGCGCGTCACTTGCCGCCCACCGCAGCCCGCAGTTGCTCGACGGGCACCGCGTCGGCCATCGCCGTGTAGCCCGCATCGCTCGGATGGATGCCGTCACCGCTATCGTATCGGCGCTGCAGCATGCTCGGGCGCGCCGGATCGCGCAGCACGGCGTCGAAGTCCACTACACCGTCGAACCCGCCGCCACTCCGGATCCACCGGTTCACCTCGAGCCGGATCGCTTCCCGCCCGGCCGGCAACGCCGCCGGCGTCAGCGTCGCGCCGAAGACCTTCACGCCCTGGCGATGCGCCGCCTCGATCAGCCGGCGATAGCCGTCGATCAGCGACGCGGCCGTCACCTGCGTATGCGGGTGATCGCAATCCAGCCCCGCGCGCGGCGGCATCGCCGCGAAGTTGATGTCGTTGATACCGATCAGCACGATCGCCGCCTTCACGCCCGCGCGCGACAGCGCGTCACGCTCGAACCGCGATGCCAGCGACATGCCGTAGCACGGGGAATCGCTGAGCAGCCGATTGCCGCTGATGCCGAGATTCACGACGCCGATCGAATCGGCGCCCGACGCCGTCAGCCGGCGTGCGAGCGCGTCGGGCCAGCGACGGTTCCGGTTCAGGCTGGAGCGCAACCCGTCGGTGATCGAATCGCCGATCGCGGCGATGCTGCCGCGTGCGGAGCCGGCTTCGACGGCGAGCTCCGTCACCCATGCATATTGAGTAAACCGGGTACGGAACGCGGCGGCATCCGGATCGCCCACATGATCGCCCGGCGCCGATACGTAGTTGAACTGGTTCGACACGCGATGCCAGACCGTCATCCGCTGTTTCGGTCCCATTTGGAGACTGATCGCATACGGCTGCGCGGCCGTCACGTCGATCGACACAGGGTCGCTTTCGAGGGCCTGGCCCGGCGCGAGCGTCACCGATGCCTTGCCGCCGAACCGCACCGGCACCGCCACGCCGCCGGCGAGCGCCGCCCCCTCGCCGGCCCGCGCGAGGCTCGCGGCCTCGACGACCAGCGGCGTGCGACCGTACACATTGCTCACGCGGAGCCGCGCGGCTCGCCCGGACACGGTCGGGTAGACGATCTGCCGCACGGTTCGCCCGGCCACGTCGGGTGCGCGGTAGAGCGGCGGCGGTGCGGCAAGATCGGGAATCGGCTGCAGCGCGGTCGCCCACGCGGCGACCCAACCGACCTGCGCGGTCGGCGCGGCCAACGCCGCCAGCGGCGACGCGAAAACGGCCGCGCCCAGCACGGCCGCGGCGAAACTGCTTCGAAATGACATCGGCAAAAATCCTCATCGGAAAGCGGGCATTGTGCCGCAGAAGACGCGAGACCCGCGTGCGAGGCCACACTTGCGCGACCCGATTGCACCCCCGCGTCCCTCGTTTACCCGAGTCCCGCCGAAAATACGCAACAAATTTATTAACCGACCGGTCGGTTGGTTTATACTGCGCACACATTCAACCGGACGAGAGTTTTCGCCATGTACACGCAATCCCTCGACATCCCCGGCAACGTCGCGCCGCTCGACGCCGCAGCCGAGTCGCCCGAGCAGGCGCGGTTCGATGCGGTGATGGCCGCGGACGGCAAGATCGAACCGCAGGACTGGATGCCCGACGCGTACCGCAAGACGCTGGTGCGCCAGATCTCGCAGCACGCGCATTCGGAAGTCGTCGGCATGCTGCCGGAAGGCAACTGGATCTCGCGCGCGCCGAGCCTCAAGCGCAAGGCGATCCTGCTCGCGAAGGTGCAGGACGAAGCCGGCCACGGCCTCTATCTGTATAGCGCGGCCGAAACGCTCGGCGTATCGCGCGACGCGCTGATCGACGCGCTGCACGCCGGCAAGGCGAAATACTCGAGCATCTTCAACTATCCGACGCCGACCTGGGCCGACGTCGGCGTGATCGGCTGGCTGGTCGACGGCGCCGCGATCATGAACCAGATCCCGCTGTGCCGCTGCACGTACGGCCCGTATGCGCGCGCGATGATCCGCGTGTGCAAGGAAGAGTCGTTCCATCAGCGCCAGGGTTTCGACGCGCTGCTGTCGATGATGAAGGGCAGCGTCGCGCAGCGCGCGATGGTCCAGCAGGCGGTCGACCGCTGGTGGTGGCCGGTGCTGATGATGTTCGGCCCGAGCGACGCCGATTCGGTCCACAGCAGCCAGTCCGCGAAATGGGGCATCAAGCGGATCTCGAACGACGATCTGCGCCAGAAATTCGTCGATGCGACGGTCGACCAGGCGAAGGTGCTCGGCGTGACGCTGCCCGACCCCGACCTGAAATGGAACGAAGCGCGCGGCCACCACGACTACGGCGCGATCGACTGGGACGAATTCTGGCGCGTGGTCAACGGCGACGGCCCGTGCAACAAGGAACGCCTCGCGACTCGCGTGAAAGCGCACGAGGACGGCGCCTGGGTGCGCGAAGCCGCGCTCGCGCACGAAGCGAAGCGCCGCGCCCGCGCCGAACAGCACGCCGCCTGAGCGGCACCCCGAATTCAGGAATCAGGAGAAAGCGATGAACAAGGAATGGCCGATCTGGGAAGTGTTCGTGCGCAGCAAGCAGGGCCTCGACCACAAGCACTGCGGCAGCCTGCACGCCGCCGACGCGACGATGGCGCTGCGCATGGCGCGCGACGTCTATACGCGCCGCCAGGAAGGCGTGAGCATCTGGGTGGTGCCGTCGTCGGCGATCACCGCGTCGGATCCGAGCGAGAAGGCCGAACTGTTCGAGCCGGCGGGCGACAAGATCTACCGTCACCCGACGTTCTACACGCTGCCCGACGAAGTCAACCACATGTAACGCCCGCGCCATGACGATCACGCCCGAACACCTCTCCTACGTGCTGCGCCTCGCGGACAACGCGCTGATCCTCGGTCAGCGCAACGCCGAATGGTGCGGCCATGGCCCGATCCTCGAGGAAGACATCGCGCTCACCAACATGAGCCTCGACCTCATCGGCCAGGCGCGCATGCTGTACACGCACGCGGCCGAGCTCGAGCGCCAGCTGACCGGCGCGACGAAGACGGAAGACGATTACGCGTACTTCCGCACCGAGCGCGAATTCGCGAACTTCACGCTCGCCGAACTGCCGCACTACGGCCCGGTGTCCGGTACCGCGCACGCCGACAAGGACTACGCGGTGACGATCGTGCGCAACTTCCTGTACGCGACGCTGATGCTGCACGTGTGGAGCGCGCTCGAAACGTCGACCGACACGCAACTGGCCGCGATCGCCGCGAAATCGGTGAAGGAAACACGCTATCACGTGCAGCATGCGCGCGAATGGCTCGTGCGCCTCGGCGACGGCACCGACGAATCGCACCGCCGCGCGCAGGCCGCGCTCGACTACCTGATGCCGTACACGCGCGAATGCTTCGCCGCCGATGCGATCGACGACGCGATCGTCGCCGCGGGCATCGGCCCGGCACCGGCCGCGATCGAGGCCGCGTGGCGCGCGGACGTGGACGACGCGCTCGCCGAAGCCACGCTCGCGCTGCCGGCGCCGGTGAAGCATGTGACGACCGGCAAGCAGGGGGAGCACTCGGAACACATGGGCTACCTGCTCGCCGAAATGCAGAGCCTCGCGCGCCAGCACCCCGGCGCGAGCTGGTAACCGGCCCACGCCACGGAGCCTGACGATGTCCGCCCAGACCGCCGCCCCTGCCCACGCCGCCCCCGCCGCGCACCGCGACGATCCGCTGCTCGCCCACGCGTGGGACGTGCTGGAGGCCGTGCCCGATCCGGAGATTCCGGTCGTGTCGATCCGCGAGCTCGGCATCCTGCGCGACGTCCGCCGCGCGGACGACGGCCGGCTCGAAGTCGTGATCACGCCGACCTACTCGGGCTGCCCGGCGATGTCGCAGATCGCCGAGGACATCGCCGCCGCGCTGCAGGCAGCCGACCTGCCGCCGCACCGGATCGAGACGGTGCTCGCCCCCGCGTGGACGACCGACTGGATCACGCAGGAAGCGCGCGACAAGCTGCGCGCGTACGGCATCGCGCCGCCGGTCGGCCAGTGCGGCAGCGCCGCGCCGCGGGAGCACGTCGTGCGCTTCGTGCCGCGGCCGGTCGCGGCGCCCGCGTGCCCGCGCTGCGGCTCCGCGCGCACCGAACGTCTCGCGCAATTCGCGTCCACGGCCTGCAAGGCGCTGTATCGCTGCATCGACTGCCGCGAACCCTTCGACTACTTCAAACCCTACTGAGATGAAACAGCCCCCACGCTCTCTTCGTTCGCTGCCTCCCGAGGGGGCTGACGCCCCCCTTGGGGCGGCCCGGCGGGGGTCGTCGTCGACCCCGCAATTTCATCCGCTGCGTATCCGCGACGTGCGGCCCGAGACCGCCGACGCCGTGACCGTCTCGTTCGACGTGCCGCCCGAGCTGCGCGACGCATACCGTTTCACGCAGGGCCAGTTCGTCACGTTGAAGACCCACATCGACGGCGAGGAGACGCGCCGCTCGTATTCGATCTGCGTCGGCACGACGGACTACGATCGCGACGGCGAACTGCGCATCGGCATCAAGCGCGTGCGCGGCGGCCGCTTCTCGAACTTCGCGTTCGACACGCTGAAGCCCGGCCACACGATCGACGTGATGACGCCGGACGGCCGCTTCTTCACGCACCTGAACGCCGACCACGGCAAGCAGTACGTCGCGTTTTCCGGCGGCTCGGGGATCACGCCGGTGCTCGCGATCGTGAAGACCACGCTGGAACTCGAGCCGCGCAGCACGTTCACGCTGATTTACGGCAACCGCAGCGTCGACGCGATCATGTTCGCCGAGGAGCTCGAGGACCTGAAGAACCGCTACATGAACCGCTTCGTCCTCTATCACGTGCTGTCGGACGACCTGCAGGACGTCGAGCTGTTCAACGGCGTGCTCGACCAGGCGAAATGCGCGGAATTCCTCGCGACGCTGACGCCGGCCGACGCGATCGACGAGGCGTTCATCTGCGGCCCGGCGCCGATGATGGACGCGGCCGAAGCCGCGCTGAAGGCGGCCGGCGTGCCGCCGGCGAAGGTGCACGTCGAGCGCTTCGGCACGCCGCTGCCTCAGGCCGGCGCACCGGTGGTCGAGATCACCGACCAGACGCCGGCCGCCGACCTCGAGATCGTGCTCGACGGCAAGAAGCGCAAGCTGCGTCTGCCGTACGAAGGCGTGAGCCTGCTCGACGTGGGCCTGCGCGCTGGCCTCGCGCTGCCGTACGCATGCAAGGGCGGCGTGTGCTGCACGTGCCGCGCGAAGGTGGTCGAAGGCGAAGTGCGCATGGAAAAGAACTACACGCTCGAGGAGCACGAAGTGAAGGACGGTTTCGTGCTGACGTGCCAGTGCCACCCGATCAGCGACAAGGTCGTCGTGAGCTTCGACGAGCGTTGAGCGGCATCGCGTCGCGGCGCCGGACGGTTTCTCGCCGTCACACATCTCGCTTACACTAGGGGCCGCCGGCCGGCTGGACAACCGCAACGTCCGCCCGGCCGGCGGTTTTCTTTTGTTGACGACAGGCCGATGAGTACCATTCATGTGATTCAGGGCGGCACCGCCGCCGCGTCGCTGCGCGAGGCCCTTGCGCAAGCCGGACGCGACGAGCGCGTCGTCGGTTTGCTCGACGATCTCGGCGTCGGGCCGCTGAAGGGCGCCGACGAGACGCCCGACACGCGCGCCACCTTCTGGCAGCACGTGCTCGGCGACCAGATCCCCGACTGGAACGCGGAAATCGAGGCCGAATTCGCGCGCCTCGACCAGCTCGCGACGGAGACCGGCCAGGTCGTCGTGTGGCACGCGCCGAGCGTCGGCGACAAGCTGCTGTTGCGCCGCGTCGCCTATCACCTGCGCAACGTGCCGCAGCGCCTGAACGAGGTGCGGCTGTCGGCCGCCGACCTCGACGCCGCGCAGCGCGCAGCGCTGTCGCGTACCGACCAGGCGTGCGCGACCGGGATGTTCTCGCCCGCGGAGCTGGCGCGCAAGCGCCCGGCGGCCGCGCCGGTCTCGGTCCTGCGCATCGGCCGCCTCGCGCTCGAATGGCAGGAGGCGAAGCACCTGAACGCCGAGCTGCGCTATTGGGTCAGCAACACGATCAAGAGCGGCTACTACGCCGATCTCGACGCACTGATCGTCGCGCGCGCGGAACCCGACTGGCAGCCCGCGCGGCGCCTCGTCGGCAGCATCATGGCCGCCGCCGACCGCGGCGGGCTGTTCGTCAGCGACTCGATCGCGTGGTGGCGCTGCCGCGAACTCGCGGCAGCCGGCCGGCTCGAGCTGCAGGACGACGCGCCCGACGCCCTCTCTTCCACGCAGGTGCGCGCCGCCGCGCATCGCTAATCTTCCGCATTCGACCATGGCCCGAACCCGAGCGCCCGACCACGAATCCCAGCGCGAGCAGATCCTCGATCTGGCCGCCGAGAAATTCGCGCAGACGAGCTACCCGAGCACGTCGATGTCCGATCTCGCGACCGCGAGCGGCACGTCGAAGGCGCGGCTCTATCACTATTACGAGAGCAAGGAAGCGATCCTGTTCGACCTGCTCGACCGCTACACGAAACGGCTGATGCTGATCATCGCCGAGGTCGAGGGCGCGAGCCAGCGGCGCGGGCTCAGCGAGCGCGACGCGTTCGCCGAGCTCGTGCGCGCGTTCCTCGCCGAATACGAGACGTCGCACAGCCGCCACGTCGCGCTGCTCAACGACGTGAAGTATCTGGAGGACGCGCAGCGCGAAATCGTGCTCGACCGCCAGCGCGACATCGTCGCGGCGTTCACGCGGCAGCTCGCGCGCGCGTATCCGGACCGCATCTCGAAGGAAAACCAGACCTCGGTGACGATGATGGTGTTCGGGATGATCAACTGGACCTTCACGTGGCTGAAGCCGGGCGGCCGCCTTGGTTACCGCGACTTCGCCGAACAGGTGATCGACCTGATCGAACGCGGACTGTCGACGGCGGCCTGATTGCCGCGCGGCAGCATGCGTTGCGCGACGGGCACAGCCGACCGCCCGTCGCGCATTTCATATGATGAATTTTAAATCCGTTCAAAATCAATGCGTTACAGAATGAACTAAGCGGATTTAGAATTCCTCCTCAGCACAAACACCGTCAAATACGGGTTTTCCCCAACCCCGCTCGGGTAAAATGCTGCTGCATTGCACAACCCGTTTGTGCGCCCACACTGAGGAACCCACGATGAACACGCAATTCAACGGCCGTGCCGATGCTGTCGGCAAGGTCGGTACTGCGCCGGTTCTCGTCAGGGAACTGGCTTCCAAAGACCGTGAGCAGATGCTCACCCACTTTCTCTCGCTCGACGAAGAGGACCGCCTGCTGCGCTTCGGCCAGATGGTGCCCGACCACGTGATCGAGAACTATGTCCGCACGATCGATTTCGGTCGCGATACCGTGTTCGGCGTGTTCGACCACGAACTCGAACTGATCGGCATCGGCCACCTGGCCTATCTGCCGGCCGAAGGCGACACGCGCACGGCCGAATTCGGCGTGTCGGTGCTCGAAAGCGCGCGCGGCCGCGGCGTCGGCTCGAAGCTGTTCGAGCGCGCGGCGATCCGCAGCCGCAACACGCACGTGACGATGCTTTACATGCATTGCCTGTCGCGCAACGCGACGATGATGCACATCGCGAAGAAGTCCGGGATGCGGATCGAGTACGCGTACGGCGAAGCCGATGCGTATCTGTCGCTGCCGCCGGCCGACCACTCGACGATCATCACCGAGATGCTGCAGGAACAGGCCGCGGTGTTCGACTACGCGATGAAGCGCCAGGCGCGCCGTACGACGAAGTTCATCGAATCGCTGATGCCTGCCGCACAGACGGCCTGACGTCGACGACGTCGGCCAGCCGGGCCGCGCCCGCGGCGCGCCCGGCGCCCCCTCCTCCCTTCCCCGCCGCGCTAGCGCACCGAACGGATCGGCAACGCCGTCGTTTCCTTGAAGCAATCGAGCGAGAAGCTCGTTTTCACGTCGATCACCGACGGGTGATGCAGCAGATGCTCCTGCACGAAGCGGGAGAAATGCGCCATGTCCTCAACCTGCACGCGCAGCAGGTAATCCATGTCGCCCGTCATCGCGTGGCACGCGACCACTTCCGGCCAGGTCTGCACGGCCGCGCGGAACAGCTCCGCATGGGTCGCGCCCGCGCGCGCCGACGTCTCGTCAGCCCGCATCGGCGCGAGGCCGCCGCGCTTTTCGAGCCGCACGCTCACGTAGGCGAGCAGGTCGAGCCCGAGCTTCTGCGGATTCAGCAGCGCGACGTAGCCGGTGATCACGCCGATTTCCTCGAGCCGCCGGATTCGCCGCAGGCACGGGCTCGGCGACAGGTTCACGCGCTCGGCGATCTCCTGGTTCGACAGGCGCCCGTTCTCCTGAAGAATCGCGAGAATGCGCCGGTCGATGGCATCCAATTCGGCTTGCGCCATCTTCTGCCCTCCACTGATTATTTTGAGACTGGAAATTGCGCCATCGTAGGCGCGGGCGATTAAGTTCGCAAGTTTCCGCTCGCGAGCGCCCGCTACACTCTGTCGCATGTCTCGGCTTGCCGCGCCCGCTCATCGCGGGCGCGGCCGTCGACACCGAACCACGCCGGGCACGCGCACGCCGCCCCGGCCGATCGCCCCGCACAGGAGACACGACATGCAGATCCCCACCTGGGACAATCCCGTCGGCACCGACGGCTTCGAATTCATCGAATACACGGCACCGGACCCGAAAGCACTCGGACAACTGTTCGAACGGATGGGTTTCACCGCGATCGCGCGCCACCGCCACAAGGACGTGACGGTGTACCGGCAGGGCGACATCAACTTCATCATCAACGCCGAACCCGATTCGTTCGCGCAACGCTTCGCGCGGCTGCACGGCCCGTCGATCTGCGCGATCGCGTTCCGCGTGCAGGATGCCGCCAAGGCGTACAAGCACGCGCTGGAACTCGGCGCATGGGGCTTCGACAACAAGACGGGCCCGATGGAGCTGAACATCCCGGCGATCAAGGGCATCGGCGATTCGCTGATCTACTTCGTCGACCGCTGGCGCGGCAAGAACGGCGCGCAACCGGGCGCGATCGGCGACATCAGCATCTACGACGTCGACTTCGAGCCGATTCCCGGCGCGAATCCGAACCCGGTCGGCCACGGCCTCACCTACATCGATCACCTGACGCACAACGTGCATCGCGGCCGCATGCAGGAATGGGCCGAGTTCTACGAGCGCCTGTTCAACTTCCGCGAAGTGCGCTACTTCGACATCGAAGGCAAGGTGACGGGCGTGAAGTCGAAGGCGATGACGTCGCCGTGCGGCAAGATCCGCATCCCGATCAACGAGGAAGGCTCGGATACGGCCGGCCAGATCCAGGAATATCTCGACGCGTATCACGGCGAAGGCATCCAGCACATCGCGCTCGGCGCGAGCGACATCTACCAGGCGGTCGACGGGCTGCGCAGCAAGGAAGTGAAGCTGCTCGACACGATCGACACGTATTACGAACTGGTCGACCGCCGCGTGCCGAACCACGGCGAATCGCTGGACGAGCTGAAGAAGCGCAAGATCCTGATCGACGGCGCGCGCGACGACCTGCTGCTGCAGATCTTCACCGAGAACCAGATCGGGCCGATCTTCTTCGAGATCATCCAGCGCAAGGGCAATCAGGGCTTCGGCGAAGGCAACTTCAAGGCGCTGTTCGAATCGATCGAGCTCGACCAGATCCGCCGCGGCGTCGTGCAGGACAAGGCCTGACGCATCGGCCGCGCGGCGGCCCGGGGCGACCGCGCGAGCCGGCCGCGCAAAGAAAAAAGGGCGGGAATCCGACGATTCCCACCCTTTTCGCATGCCGGCGCAAACCCGCGGGTCGCGGGCCGCGCGATCGCGTCAACGCACGTTCGCCGTCGACTCGGCGGCACGCTCGGCCGACAACTGGGCCGCGGCGTCCTGGGCCGGCACGATCTGGCGCATCTGCGCGCCGGCTGCCGCCAGCGCGCTCGCGCCGCGCGCGTGCACCGGGCCCGTCATCGAGAAAAACGCGGCGGACACGATCAGGAAACTCTGGATATGACGTGTGTTCATTGCACCTCCTGTAAAACTGCCGGCGCCTCCCCGACTGCGTCGGAACGAACCTACGCGGCCGGGCACCTCCGGCAGGTCGACAAGATTAACGGCATTTGCCCGCAGATCAACGCCGCTTTACATGCTTTTACATGATGTAACGCATCCTCTCACCCCGTTTGATGGTGCACGGCCGCCCTTTCCCCCGCGTTGCGACCGATGGGCGGCGGGTTTGCCCCAGTGCTACCATCCCTTAAAACCGGCGAACATGCCGGCCACTGCAGACGCGCCCAAAAGATGCCGACGCAACCGAAGTTTTGGTGATCCCAGACCGGGTGGAGGAGACAGTTAATGAATGCCCCGCTAGACGCAGACCAACGCGCGTCGCTAGAAGCCGCGCTGAAGTCCGTCACGCTTGACGACAAATACACGCTGGAACGCGGCCGCGCGTACATGAGCGGCATCCAGGCCCTCGTGCGCCTGCCGATGCTCCAGCAGGAACGCGACCGCGCCGCCGGTCTCAATACGGCCGGCTTCATCTCCGGCTATCGCGGCTCGCCGCTCGGCGGCCTCGATCTGTCGCTCTGGAAAGCCAGGCAGCACCTGGCCGCCCACCAGATCGTGTTCCAGCCCGGCCTCAACGAAGATCTCGCCGCCACCGCCGTGTGGGGCTCGCAACAGGTGAACCTGTACCCCGGCGCGAAATACGACGGCGTGTTCGGCATGTGGTACGGCAAGGGCCCGGGCGTCGATCGTACCGGCGACGTCTTCAAGCACGCGAACTCGGCCGGGTCGTCGCAGCACGGCGGCGTGCTGGTGCTGGCCGGCGACGACCACGCGGCGAAATCGTCGACGCTCGCGCACCAGTCCGAACACATCTTCAAGGCCTGCGGGCTGCCGGTGCTGTTCCCGTCCAACGTGCAGGAATATCTCGACTTCGGCCTGCACGGCTGGGCGATGAGCCGTTATTCGGGCCTGTGGGTCGCGCTCAAGTGCGTGACGGACGTCGTCGAATCGTCGGCGTCGGTCGACATCGACCCGCACCGCACCGAGATCGTGCTGCCGACCGATTTCATCCTGCCGGAAGGCGGGCTGAACATCCGCTGGCCCGATCCGCCGCTCGTGCAGGAAGCGCGGCTGCTCGACTACAAGTGGTACGCGGCGCTCGCCTACGTGCGTGCGAACAAGCTCGACCGGATCGAGATCGACTCGCCGCATGCGCGCTTCGGGATCATGACCGGCGGCAAGGCGTATCTCGACGTGCGCCAGGCGCTGACCGACCTCGGCCTCGACGACGACACCTGCGCGCGGATCGGCATCCGGCTCTACAAGGTCGGCTGCGTGTGGCCGCTCGAAGCGCAGGGCGCGCAGGCGTTCGCGCGCGGCCTCGACGAAATCCTGGTCGTCGAGGAAAAGCGCCAGATCCTCGAATACGCGATCAAGGAAGAGCTGTACAACTGGCCCGACGCGCAACGCCCGCGCGTGTTCGGCAAGTTCGACGAGAAGGACGGCGCCGGCGGCGAATGGTCGGTGCCGATGGGCAACTGGCTGCTGCCCGCGCACTACGAGCTGTCGCCCGCGATCATCGCGAAGGCGATCGCGACGCGGCTCGAGAAGTTCGAATTGCCGTCCGACGTGCGCGCGCGCATCGCCGCGCGGCTCGCGGTGATCAACGCGAAGGAAATGGCGCTCGCGAAACCGCACGTGCAGACCGAGCGCAAGCCGTGGTTCTGCTCGGGCTGCCCGCACAACACGTCGACCAACGTGCCGGAAGGCTCGCGCGCGATCGCCGGGATCGGCTGCCACTACATGACCGTGTGGATGGACCGCAGCACGAGCACCTTCAGCCAGATGGGCGGCGAAGGCGTGCCGTGGATCGGCCAGGCGCCGTTCACCGACGAAAAGCACGTGTTCGCGAACCTCGGCGACGGCACCTATTTCCATTCGGGCCTGCTGGCGGTGCGCGCGGCGATCTCGTCGAAGGCGAACATCACCTACAAGATCCTCTACAACGACGCGGTCGCGATGACGGGCGGCCAGCCGGTCGACGGCGTGCTGACGGTGCCGCAGATCACGCATCAGCTCGCGTCCGAAGGCGCGAAGAAGATCGTGATCGTCACCGACGAGCCGGAGAAGTACGACAGCCAGAAGGCGCTGCTCGCGCCGGGCGTGACGGTCCATCACCGCGACCAGCTCGACGACGTGCAGCGCGAGCTGCGCGAGATCGAAGGCACGACGATCCTGATCTACGACCAGACCTGCGCGACCGAGAAGCGCCGCCGCCGCAAACGCGGCACGTATCCGGACCCGGCCAAGCGCGTCGTGATCAACGAGGCGGTATGCGAAGGCTGCGGCGACTGTTCGGTGCAGTCGAACTGCCTGTCGGTCGAGCCGCTGGAAACCGAATTCGGCACGAAGCGCCAGATCAACCAGTCGAGCTGCAACAAGGACTTTTCGTGCGTGAAGGGCTTCTGCCCGAGCTTCGTCACGGTCGAGGGCGGCCAGTTGAAGAAGCCGAAGGCGGTGGCGGTCGACGGCGGTGCGCTGCCGCCGATTCCGGAACCGACGCTGCCGGCGATCGACCGTGCGTACGGCGTGCTCGTCACCGGCGTGGGCGGTACGGGCGTCGTGACGATCGGTGCGCTGCTCGGGATGGCCGCGCACCTGGAGAACAAGGGCGTGACCGTGCTCGACGTCACCGGCCTCGCGCAGAAAGGCGGCGCGGTGATGAGCCACGTGCAGATCTCGCACGCGCCGACCGATATTCATGCCACGCGGATCGCGATGGGCGAAGCCGATCTCGTGATCGGTTGCGACGCGATCGTCACGGCCGGCGACGAGTGCACGTCGCGGATGCGGCACGACACGACGCGCGTGGTCGTCAACAGCGCGCAGACGCCGACCGCCGAGTTCATCAAGAACCCGAACTGGGCATTCCCGGGCCTGTCCGCCGAGAACGACATCCGCGCGGCGGCAGGTGAATCGGTCGACTTCATCGACGCGAACCGCTTCGCGGTCGCGCTGCTCGGCGACGCGATCTACACGAACCCGTTCGTGCTCGGCTACGCGTGGCAGAAGGGCTGGCTGCCGCTGACGCTCGCGTCGCTCGAACGCGCGATCGAGCTGAACGCGGTGTCGGTCGACAAGAACCGCGCGGCGTTCGACTGGGGCCGCCGCGCCGCGTACGACCTGGCCGGCGTGAAGCAGGCCGCGGCCGGCGACGCCCGGCCCGCGCAAGGCGCCACGGTGATCGCGCTGCACACGAAGAAGGCGGTCGACGCGCTGATCGCGAAACGCGTGGAATTCCTGACCGCGTACCAGAACGCCGCGTACGCGTCGCGTTATGCGGCCTTCGTCGACAAGGTGCGCGCCGCCGAGCGCGCGCTGGCGGACGGCGACGCGGTGCAGGAGCCGCTGACCGAAGCGGTCGCGCGCAACCTGTTCAAGCTGATGGCGTACAAGGACGAATACGAGGTCGCGCGACTGCAGTCCGATCCCGCGTTCGTCGCGCGCCTGGCCGCGCAGTTCGAAGGCGACTGGAAGCTGAAATTCCACCTCGCGCCGCCGCTGTTCGCGAAGACGGACGCCCACGGCCATCTCGTGAAGAAGGCGTACGGCCCGTGGATGATGTCGGCGTTCCGGCTGCTCGCGAAGGCGAAGTTCCTGCGCGGCACGGGGCTCGACCCGTTCGGCCGCACCGAGGAGCGCCGCACCGAGCGCGCGCTGATCGGCGAGTACGAAGCGCTGATCGGCGAGGTGCTGGCCCGGCTGAACGCGGCCAACCGGCCGCTCGCGCTGGAGCTCGCGGCGCTGCCGGACGGCATTCGCGGCTACGGCCACGTGAAGGAGAACAACCTGCGCGCGGTGCGGCAGAAGTGGAACACGCTGCTCGCGAAGTGGCGTTCGCCGGCAGGCGGCCAGTCGCATCAGCAGGTCGCGTAACGGCGGGCGCCGCGGGCGTTCGCGGGCCGGACGCTCGCCCCGCGCCCCCGTCGCCCCTTGCGGTTCACAAAAAAAACGCCACGGAACGCTGGTTCCGTGGCGTTTTTCATTGCGCCGCGCGTGACGCGCGGCACCCGCAAGCGTGGACTTACTTCGTGTTCACGTTCGCGGCGGCAACGGCCGTCATGTTGATGATCCGGCGCACGGTCGCGGCCGGCGTCAGGATGTGGACCGGCTTGGCCGCGCCGAGCAGGAACGGGCCGACCGTCACGCCTTCGCCGCCGACCATCTTCAGCAGGTTGTACGCGATGTTCGCCGCTTCGACGTTCGGCATGATCAGCAGGTTCGCTTCGCCCGACAGCGTCGTGCCCGGGAACGCCTGCTTGCGGATCAGTTCCGACAGCGCCGCGTCGCCGTGCATTTCGCCGTCGACTTCGAGGTTCGGCGCACGTTCGACGATCAGCTTGCGGGCCTCGGCCATCCGGCGCGACGACGCCGACGGCGCGCTGCCGAAGTTCGAGTTCGACAGCAGCGCGGCCTTCGGCGCGATGCCGAAGCGCTCGATCTCGGCCGCGGCCTGGATCGTCATGTCCGCGAGCTGCTCGGCGCTCGGCAGCTCGTTCACGTACGTGTCGCACACGAACAGGTTGCGGCCCGGCAGCATCAGCAGGTTCATCGCGGCGAAATGCTCGGCGCCCTTCGCACGGCCCAGCACCTGCTCGATGAACTTCAGGTGGCTGTGGAACGTGTCGATCATCCCGCAGATCATCCCGTCCGCATCGCCCAGGTGCACGAGCATCGCGCCGATCAGCGTGTTGAACTTGCGCATCGCGGCCTTCGCGACTTCCGGCGTCACGCCGTCGCGCGCGCCGATCTCCTGATACGCCTGCCAGTAGCGGTGGTAGCGCGCATCGTCTTCCGGATCGACGATTTCGAAATCGGTGCCGGCCTTCAGCTTCGAGCCGATCTTCGCGAGGCGCATGTCGACGACCGACGGGCGGCCGATGATGATCGGCTTCGCGATCTTTTCCAGCAGCACGAACTGCGCGGCGCGCAGCACGCGCTCGTCCTCGCCCTCGGCGAACACGATGCGGGCTTCCTTCTGCTTCGCGGTCGCGAACACCGGACGCATCACCATGCCGGTACGGTAGACGGTCGCGCCGAGCTGCTCGCGGTACGCGTCCATGTCCTGGATCGGGCGCGTGGCGACGCCCGAATCCATCGCGGCTTGAGCGACGGCCGGCGCGATCTTGATGATCAAGCGCGGGTCGAACGGCTTCGGAATCAGGTAGTCCGGCCCGAACTCGAGCGAATGGCCTTCATACGCCTTCGCGACTTCCTCGCTCTGGTCGGTCTCCTGGGCCAGCTCGGCGATCGCGCGCACGCATGCGAGCTTCATTTCTTCCGTGATCGTCGTCGCGCCGACGTCGAGCGCGCCGCGGAAGATGAACGGGAAGCACAGCACGTTGTTGACCTGGTTCGGGTAGTCCGAACGGCCGGTCGCGACGATCGCGTCCGGGCGCACGGCCTTCGCGTCTTCCGGGCGGATTTCCGGTTCCGGGTTCGCGAGCGCCAGGATCAGCGGCTGGTCGCCCATCGTCTTGACCATGTCCTGCTTCAGCACGCCCGCGCTCGAGCAGCCGAGGAACACGTCCGCGCCGACGATCGCGTCGGCGAGCGTGCGCGCGTCGGTGTTCGCCGCGTAGCGCTGCTTCGACGGATCGAGGTTGCCGCGCCCTTCGTAGATCACGCCCTTCGAATCGGCGACGAGGATGTTCGTCTTCGTGAGGCCGAGGTTCACCAGCAGGTCCAGACACGCGATCGCGGCCGCGCCGGCGCCCGAACACACGAGCTTCACGTCGGCGAGCTGCTTGCCGACGACCTTCAGGCCGTTCAGGATCGCGGCCGACGCGATGATCGCGGTGCCGTGCTGGTCGTCGTGGAAGACGGGGATCTTCATGCGCTCGCGCAGCTTCTGCTCGATGTAGAAGCATTCCGGCGCCTTGATGTCCTCGAGATTGATGCCGCCGAGCGTCGGCTCGAGCATCGCGATCGCCTCGACGAGCTTGTCGGGGTCGGACTCCGACAGTTCGATGTCGAACACGTCGATGCCCGCGAATTTCTTGAAGAGGCAGCCCTTGCCCTCCATCACCGGCTTCGCGGCGAGCGGGCCGATGTTGCCGAGGCCGAGCACGGCCGTGCCGTTCGTGATGACGCCGACGAGGTTGCCGCGCGACGTGTACTTCTGCGCGTCGAGCGGATCGGCGTGGATCGCCTCGCACGCGGCGGCGACGCCCGGCGAATACGCGAGCGACAGATCGAGCTGGTTCGACAGCGGCTTGGTCGGGGTGACCGAAATCTTGCCGGGTTTCGGGTTCAGGTGATAAGCGAGAGCGGCCTGCTTCAGTTGTTCGTCCATGATTGACCTGCGAGAGACATGCGAAATATTGACGACTCAGTACACAGCACCTTCGGCCGCGTCTGCTTGAATCGAGGGGATGGTCGACTGCGAGACGGCCCGCGACGCGCCGGATCGGCACGCCATCGAACCTTGGCGGGTGGCAAGAGGAAAGTACAAAGTACTGAACGATTTCTTAGGGTCGCCTAGTGTACACCCCCTAAATGACCTCCGTTGGTGCACCGCCGCATCCCCGGCATCCGCATCGGGACGGTCGCGCCCCGTTTGTTTCGCCGGTGATGAGCGGCGCGGCGGCACGCGCGAATTCCGCCGAAAACTGGCCTGAATCGGGTAAAATAGCGGGCTACGCGCGCAGCGATGCGATTGGCCTGCCGATCGCGCCCCGGCCCCCCGGCGGGTTCTCTTGCTGCGCCACCGGGCCCGCGCCCGCTCCTCGCTCATCACCCAAGGAATGCCCATGACAGGCTACGATCGTCAGTCGATCTCGGATACGACCGCCAAAATCCTGCTCGAAGTGCAGGCGGTGCACTTCAATGCCGAAAAACCGTTCATCTTCACGTCCGGCTGGGCAAGCCCCGTCTATATCGACTGCCGCAAGCTGATCTCGTATCCGCGCGTGCGCCGTGCGCTGATGGAAATGGCGGAAACGACGATCACGCGCGACATCGGCTTCGAGCAGATCGACGCGGTGGCGGGCGGCGAGACGGCCGGCATCCCGTTCGCGGCATGGATCGCGGACCGGATGATGGTGCCGATGCAGTACGTGCGCAAAAAGCCGAAGGGTTTCGGCCGCAATGCGCAGATCGAAGGCCATCTGGAAGAAGGCTCGCGCGTGTTGCTGGTGGAAGACCTGACGACCGACAGCCGCAGCAAGATCAACTTCGTCAACGCGCTGCGCACCGCGGGCGCGACGGTGAACCACTGCTTCGTGCTGTTCCACTACGACATCTTCAAGGAAAGCGTGTCGGTCCTGAAGGACATCGACGTCGACCTGCACGCGCTCGCCACGTGGTGGGACGTGCTGCGCGTCGCGAAAGCGTCGGGCTACTTCGAGACGAAGACGCTCGACGAAGTCGAGAAATTCCTGCACGCACCGGCCGAATGGTCGGCCGCGCACGGCGGCGCGACGGCCCCGAAGGAATGACGCCACGCCGGCATGCGTGCCGGCGCGCTGGCTGAAGAGCCGCCTGCTTCATCGCAGGCGGCTTTTTTTCGTCCGTCGGCCGGCGCCCTGACCGATCGCAATCGCGGGCGCCGGCGTGCGTCGCTCATCGAACCCTAATGCTAGACTTGATCCATTGCCGCCGCGAGCGGCGCGGGCAACACACCACGCCAACAATGCCGGGCGCCGCGGCCCGGCCCACGTGACGGGAGAAGCGCCATATGCGTGTGGATCGCCGGATCACTCCGCCTGCGCCATCGGGTCGCCCGTCTCCGTTGCTCCTCCCCGCCCTCCTGTGCGCCGCCGTTTTCGCGGCGCTGCCCGCGCATGCGGAAGGCCCGTTCACCGTGACGAGCGACGACCTGACGCCCGGCGCCCGCGTGCGGCCCGCGAACGTGTTCGATCGCGGCGACTGCAAGGGCGCGAACCGCTCGCCGCAACTCGCATGGCGCAACCCGCCGCCCGGCACCCGCGGCTACGCGGTCACGATCTTCGATCCCGACGCGCCCGGGCACGGCTGGTGGCACTGGGCCGTCGCGGGCATTCCGGCGACCGTCACGAGCCTGCCGGCCGACGCGAGCGCCTCCGGCTTCCTGCGCCGCATCGGCGCGAGCGAGGCGCGCAACGATTTCGGGATCGACGGTTACGGCGGCCCGTGCCCGCCGCCCGGCAAGCCGCACCGCTACGTGATCACCGTCTACGCGCTGAAAGGCACCGACCTGCGCATCTCGCAGGGCCGCCCCGCGCCGATGTTCGAGCACGAGATCGGCACGCTCGCGATCGGCACCGCGCAGCTCACGGTCACTTACGGCCAGTAGTCGCGCCGCCGCAATTGCCGGCCGCCGCGCCTTTCCAGGCGCCGCACGCGCACGTCGTCTCGTCATTTCGGCTTGCTAGACTCGTCGTCACCGGTCGCGGCATCCCCTGCCGCGCGACCGTCGCGCCGCCCGCCGGCGACGCGTGACGCGGCGAGCCGTGGCGGTCCGCCGTTCCCGTCCCTTTCCGGAGAACGCTTCATGTCGAACATCGTCATCGTCTATCACAGCGGCTACGGTCACACGCAGAAACTGGCCGAAGCCGTGCACGCCGGCGCGCAGGACGCCGGCGCGAACGTGCGCCTGATCGCCGTCGGCGACCTCGACGACGCAGGCTGGGCCGCGCTCGACGCGGCGGACGCGATCGTCTTCGGCGCGCCGACCTACATGGGCGGCCCGTCCGCGCAGTTCAAGCAATTCGCCGACGCCACGTCGAAAGCGTGGTTCACGCAGAAATGGAAGGACAAGATCGCCGCGGGCTTCACGAACTCCGCGACGATGAACGGCGACAAGTTCTCGACGATTCAATATTTCGTCACGCTGGCGATGCAGCATGGGATGGTGTGGGTCGGCACGAGCCTGATGCCGGCGAACTCGAAGGCGGCCACGCGCAACGACATCAACTACCTCGGCGGCTCGACGGGCCTGCTCGCGCAGTCGCCGGCCGATGCGACGCCCGACGAGGGGCCGCTGCCGGGCGACCTCGAGACCGGCAAGGCATTCGGCCGGCGTGTCGCCGAAGCGACCGCCCGCTGGGACGCCGGCGCCCGCTGAACGCGCCCCTCCTGCGGCCCGCGCGCGTACCGGCGGGCGTCGAAGGGACGCAAAGACGGACACGAAGACGGCCCGCGGGCCGTCTTTTTTCGCCCCGCGCGGTGCAGTGCCGCCGGATGACGTCTTAAAATGGCGGTTTCAGGGCGCCGCGGCTCCCGTTTCATTCAGTGAGAGCGAAATGAGCACCAAAGTTTTTGTCGACGGCCAGGAAGGCACGACCGGCCTCAAGATCTTCGAATACCTGTCGGCACGCAGCGACATCGAGATCCTGCGCATCGAGGAAGCGAAGCGCAAGGACGTCGACGAGCGCCGCCGCCTGATCAACGCGTCGGACGTCACGTTCCTGTGCCTGCCGGACGTCGCGTCGCGCGAATCGGCCTCGCTCGTCGAGAACCCGAACACCACGCTGATCGACGCGAGCACCGCGTTCCGCACCAGCGCCGACTGGGCCTACGGCCTGCCCGAGCTGACCCGCGCGCAGCGCGAGAAGATTCGTACGTCGAAGCGCATCGCGGTGCCCGGCTGCCACGCGTCGGCGTTCGTGCTCGCGATGCGTCCGCTCGTCGATGCGGGCATCGTCGCGCCGACGTTCGCCGCGCACAGCTACTCGATCACCGGCTACAGCGGCGGCGGCAAGTCGATGATCGCCGAGTACGAAAGCGCCGCGCCGGGCGGCAAGCTCGCGAGCCCGCGCCCGTACGCGCTCGGCCTCGCGCACAAGCATCTGCCGGAAATGGCCGCGCACACGGGCCTCGCGCACGCGCCGATCTTCACGCCGATCGTCGGCCCGTTCTTGAAGGGCCTCGCGGTGACGACCTACTTCACGCCCGAGCAGCTCGCGAAGCGCGCGACGCCGCAGGACGTGCAGCGCGTGTTCGCCGAATACTACGCGGACGAAGCGTTCGTGCGCGTCGCCCCGTTCGATGCGGACGCGAACCTCGACGGCGGCTTCTTCGACGTGCAGGCGAACAACGACACGAACCGTGTCGACCTGTTCGTGTTCGGCAACGCGGAGCGCTTCGTCACGGTCGCGCGCCTCGACAACCTCGGCAAGGGCGCGTCGGGCGCCGCGATCCAGTGCATGAACCTCAACATCGGCGCGGCCGAGGACGCGGGCCTCAAACGCTGATTCAACATCGCATGCCATGCAAAGCCGGCCATTGGCCGGCTTTTTATTTACCCGTGTCAGGCAATATATAAAACCACTACACCGCGCATTTACAAATATTTACAAGCTTTCGATTGCGCGATTACAAGTGGATTAATCCAGCCCCCTCCTTATCCAGTCAATCCCGAATAGGGATAAACCGGATACCGTCTGTTTAAACGCTGCCGTTATACGCGAGAAGGCGCCGCGAGAGCGTGTCGGGCGTCGCGCATCCCCCACTGCGGCAGCTTTCGGCGGCCGGTCTCGCGTTTAAATTCTTACCGATAGCCTTATTGGGCAAGCATTCAATTAGACGATCCCGTTTCAATCGCCTTTTTTAGACGGGTTCATCAATTGACAGCAAAAACACAGGCAGCGACATTAGCTCGCACAATTAAACGATTGGAGACAGCGGCATGTCGCACACCTTATCGAAGGGGGTGGCAACGGCCTTTGCCATTGCCCCTTTCCTGGTTGCATGTGGTGGGGGGGACTCGGGCGGCGCGCTCGCGCCGATCAATGCACCCCAATGTTCCGGCTCGAGCTGCGGCACGCAAGGGCAGCCGCCTTCGCAGCCCATCAACGGCGCACTGTGCCCGGCCGACGCGGATATCGTGAAGAGCACGTATCTCGGCGGCGCGGGTAGCGGCGAGATCGTCAGCGTCAACATCGACGCGGTCGCGATGACGTACACGCTCAAGTGGCTCGAATCGCCGATTCCGCTGAAGACGGGCACCGTCACGCCGAGCCGCGTCGGCACGACCATCACCGGCAAGGTCATCCATCCGCCGACCGGCACGCTGCCGACCGCCGAGCAGACCCGCTGCGCGTTCGTCCTCACGCCGGGCACCGGCCCCGCGCCGGACGGCTCGACCTATTCGACGGCCGCCGACTTCAACCAGGCGAACCCGCCGATGCTGCTGGTCGGCATGGGCGTCGCGGGCGGCGGCATTCCCGGCGCGACGATCCAGTACGACGGGCTGACGATCATCCCGGGCGTCGTGCAGAACGTCGGCCAGGTGCCGAACCGGCACTTCGATTTCTATCCGTTCCTCGGCTTCGCGAACACGACGACGGACCTCTCGAAGCTGCCGGGCACGTACAACGCGCTGCTCTACCACCTCGTGCCGTCGGGCAACTACGCGACGAAGGGCTCCACCTCGAGCGAGACGTTCGACGCGAACGGCGCGTGCACGTCGAGCGGGTCGGGCGGCTGCCAGACGACCGGCGATCCATGGAAGACGAGCCCGAACGGCGGCTACTTCGATAGCGCCAAGGCGCCGCAGACGCTGCCGCAGACGCAACTGCCGATCGTCGGCGCGACCGGCAAGTCGGCGACCGCGCACATGGTGATCGGCCAGCTCAACGGCGCGACCGTGCCGGTGATCGTGCGCACGGGCAACGTGAATCTCGGCACGCCGCCGCTGCACCTCGATGCGCAGGTCGACGACGAATCGGGCATCGCGGTGCTCGGCGCGGCGACGGCCGTCACGTCGGGCACGATCGACGGCGGCTACGCGGGCGCGGACTCGAACTTCAAGTACACGGCCGCGCTGATCCGCGGCGGCAACGCGTCGTTCATCAACCCGTCCACGCAGGCCGAGGAAGACGGCTTCACGCTCGACTACGGCCAGACGACGCCGGGCCTGCTGAACGCGAAGACCACTCCGCCGAGCGGCGCGAGCTACCCGTCCGCATCGGGCGTGGTGATCGCGACGGGCGGGCTGTACGCGGCGCTGATCCAGGGCACGGTGAACGGCGGCGTCACGTCGACGTCGGCGAATTCGACGACGTCGTCGACCCCGTATTTCGGCGTGGGCGCGCAGATCAGCAAGTAGCGGGCGAGGACGCGGCGGCCGGCCTGCCGCCGCGTGACGCAGGGAAGGCACGAAAGCGTCCGGCACGGCGCGAACAAGACGAGCACGACCAACAGAAGCGGCCGACAGGGAGCTGGCCGCCGCACAAGACAAATCTGGAGGAGCAACATGAAGCGCAACCTCATTCTGGCGGCGGCCTTTGCCGCCCCCCTTCTTTCCGCCTGCGGCGGCGGCAGCGACAACCCGCCGCCGCTCGTCGAAGACCGGCTTTGCCCCGCCACGCTCGACTACAACACCGTGTTTACGGGCGGCGCGGGCAGCGGCGAACTCGCGAAGGTCCAGCTCGACACGACCAAGATGACCTGGCAGGTCACCTACGTCGAATCGGCGGTGCCGCAAAAGACCGGCACCGTCACGCCGACCCGCGCGGGCACCGTCGACAGCGGCACGCTCACGCAGGAAACGCTGCTGCCGACCAACAAGCTGAACCAGTGCGCGTTCCGGCTGAACGGCGCGAGCCTCGATGCGTCGCGTCCGGCGCGCATCTTCGTCGGATTCGGCGTCGCGGGCGGCACGATTCCCGGCAAGGAGATCCAGTTCGACGGCGTGCTCGGCCAGGCGGCGGTGCCCGACACGACATTCCCGTACTACCCGTTCATCGGCTTCTCGTCGATCGAAACCGACATCACGAAGGTCGCGGGCACGTACAGCCACATCGGCTTCGGCGAGGTGCCGTCGCAGAAATTCGGCCCGGCGTCGATCGACGCGAAGGTGACGATCAACGCGGACGGCACGTGGACCAAGTGCGACACGACCGGCCAGTTCGCCGGCGGCGCGTGCACGCAGCAGGGCACGAACTTCGTGCAGTCGGCCGACGGCAGCGGCGCGTTCCAGTCGAACAACTACGCGAGCCAGTTGAAGCCGACGCTGTCGGCCACGCCGCAGGGCAAGGGCTTCATGGTCGTCGGCAAGCTGCGCAACCAGCTCGTGCCGATCCTCGTGCGCACCGGGGTCGCGAACCCGAACCCGACGCCGGACAGCAACGGCGTGCCGGGCCTGACCGCCGACGACGAATCGAGCATCTCGATCCTCGCGCCGCAGACGGCCGTCGCGGCCGGTTCGCAGAACGGCGAGTACATCGGCGTCGACAGCCAGTTCGATTACCGGACCACCGCGCTGATCGACAAGCAGGCCACGCTGCTCGATCCGTTCCAGCCGTCGCAGGCGTCGCTCACGAGAGTGCTCGACCTCGACTACACGCAGAAGGTGCCGGGCACGGTCACGACGATCCATACGGGTTCGAGCAGCACGTCGCCGACCGGCAAGTTCATCTTCTCGGGTGGCGTGTTCGGTTTCCTCGACAACGCGGGATCGACGCCGTATTTCACGATCGGCGCATTCGTCCAGTAAACGGAGGGGAAAGCCGTGATGAAGAAAACCCTTCTCTGCGCGGCGGCCGGCGCCGCCGCCGTGGCGCCGCTCGCCGCGCACGCGCAGAGCGCCGGCAGCAACGTCGTCACGCTGGGCTGGTTCCACGTCATGCCGCAGCAGAGCAGCACGCCGATGACGACCAACGTCGCGCCGACGCCGATCAACACGCCGCTGCGGCTGCCGCCGTCGTTCACGTCGGCCGGCACCGGGCTGCATACGAGCGGCGCCGACACCGTCGGCCTGACGATCAGCCACTTCCTGACCGACCACATCGCGGTCACGTCGGTGGCCGGCGTGCCGCCGGTGTTCAAGGTGTCGGGCCAGGGCACGATCAAGCCGCCGGGCCCGGCCGGCGCGCTCGGCACGCAGAACATCGGGCTGGGGTCGGTCAACCCCATCGTGAAGAGCGTGCGGCAGTGGAGTCCGGCGGTGATCCTGCAGTACTACTTCGGGCAGGCCACCGCGAAGTTCCGGCCGTTCCTCGGCCTCGGCGTGTCGTACAACTGGTTCAGCGACCTGCAGCTCAACACGAACTTCATCAAGCAGACGCAGGACAACCTCGGCGCGATCCTCGCGGCGGGCGCGGGCAAGCCGGGGACGACCTCGGTGGAGGCGAAGGCGTCGTCGTCCTGGCAGCCGGTGTTCAACGCGGGCCTGCAGTACAACGTGACGGAACACTTCGGGCTGGTCGCGTCGGTGACCTACATTCCGCTGAAGACGACGTCGACGGTGACGATCAAGGCGGCGGACGGCTCGGTGCTCGCCGAGTCGAAATCGGACCTGAAGGCGGACCCGATCATCAGCTACGTCGGGATGACGTACAAGTTCTGAGTGCGCGGCGGCAGCCGGCGAATGGAAATGGAGCGCTGCGACACAATCGCAGGCAAAAAAAAAGCCCGCCTGATCGGCGGGCTGAATCCATATCAGAGGAGACATGGAGGAGACAGGTGCAATCATAGCGAATCGGTTTCCGCAATGCAACATTTCCGTAGGGAAAATAAGGATTTTCCCTCGAATGCGGCCTCTAGTTCGTTGTCACGGCGCCTGACCCCTTTTCGTTCTCCCGCTTGAGCACCTCGCCCAGCGCGTCGCGCAGCAGCTCGACCGGCCGCATCAGGCGGCCCGGCAACGTGTCGTGCACGATGTCGCATAGACATCGGACACCTACGATGGGAGTTCCTTCGCTCGCCCCCAGGTTTCCGATGAACTGCCCTGCCCCTCGTTGCGCCGCCCCCGTTTCCCCGCCCGTCGCCGTGCCGGCTGCGCTGAGCACCGGCATGACGCTGTTCTTCGCCGCGACGGTCGGCGTGATCGTGATGGACCTGTTCGCCGCGCAGCCGTTGACCGGGCCGATCAGCGCCGATCTGCATCTGCCGCCCGGCCTCGCCGGTCTCGTCGCGATGCTCCCGCAGCTCGGCTACGCGGCCGGGCTCGTGTTGCTCGTGCCGCTGGTCGACCTGCTCGAGAACCGCCGCCTGATCGTCGCGACGCTCGCCGTCTGCCCGGCCGCGCAGCGGCTCGCGCACGGCACGATGCTCATGGCGCTCGTCGTGCTCGGCGTCGCCGGCGCAGGCTGGTTCGGCTTCGATGCGCACGCGCATCGCGGTGTCGCGCTCGCGCTGCTGGCCGGCGGCGCGGCGCTGCTCGATGCGGGTGTGATCGTCGACCAGACGATCGGCCGCCGCGCGATCAACCTGCTGAACGCGGCCGCGCGCGGACGCCTGAACGGGCTGTTCGTCGGGCTGTTCGTCGGGCTGTTCTTCGGGCTGTTCTTCGTCGGCGGCGCGCTCGGCGCGGCGCTCGCGGGCAGCGCATGGGCATGGGGCGGCTGGAGCGCGGTGTGCGGGGTCGGGTTCGCGTTCGCCGGCGCGGCGGCCGTGTTCGGGCTGGCGGCCGGACGCGGCGCCGGCGCGGCGGCGCTGGATCGGCCGCGTGCGTGAGCACGCAGCGGTAAAGCACCGCCCAACAGCCGAACGCCCCGCCCTTTTGCAAGGGACGAGGCGTTCGGTACGCCGGGGTCGCCGGAAATCAGTGGCGAACCAGCGCCATCATCGCGCCGAAGCCGACGAACAGGCCGCCCGTCAGCCGGTTGAACACCTTCGCGACGCTCTGGCTCTTCAGCGTGGCGCCGATGCGCGTGCCGAACGCCGCGTAGACGAGATACCAGCTCACCTCGATCACCGCGAACGTGACGACGAGGATGCCGAACTGCGGCAGCGTCGGCTCGGCCGCGTTGATGAACTGCGGCAGCAGCGCGGCCGCGAACAGGATCGCCTTCGGGTTGCTGCCCGCGACCAGGAAGCCATTGCGGAACAGCGCGACGCGCGAGGCCGATGCCCCTTGCGACACGGCATCGACGTCGGCTGCCGGCGCATCGTCCACGCGGGCGCGCCACGCCTTCACGCCGAGATAGATCAGGTAGGCCGCGCCCGCGAAGCGCAACGCATTGAACGTCGCCGGCCATGCCTCGAGCACCGCGCCGAGCCCCGCCGCGGAGACCGCGAGCATCAGCACCAGCGCGCTCAGGCAGCCGGCCATCGTCGCGGACGAGCGGCGCAGCCCGTGCCGCGCGCCGTGCGTCATCACGAGCAGCATGTTCGGGCCCGGAATCGCCGACACGACGAACACCGTCGCCACGAAAAGCCACCACGTATGCAAATTCATCACTGCCTCTGTCTGGAATAGGGGAACGATCCGCCGATTATGCCGCGCGCACCGCGCTTCTGTCGCGTGTCACCGGCCCGCGCGGCGCAGCGCGGCTTCGCCGAGCACCGCGAAATCCTGGTCGCCGCCGCCGTGCGCGAGCGCGTCGAGCAGGCTGTCGCGCACGACGCTCGCCACCGGCAGCGGCACCGACGTCGCGTCGCCCGCCTCCAGCGCGAGCCGGACGTCCTTCAGCCCGAGCCGCGCCTTGAAGCGCGCGGGCTCGTAGCGCCGCTCGGCGATCATCGCGCCGTAGCCTTCGTAGACGGGCCCCGGAAACACGCTGCTGGTGATCACGTCGAGGAAATCGCGCATCGCGACGCCGTGCGCGCCGAGCAGCGCGGACGCCTCGCCGAGCGTCTCGATCGCCGACGCGAGCGTGAAGTTCGCGGCGATCTTCGCGACGTTCGCGTGCTGCGGCAGCGAGCCGAACCGCCAGGTCTTCTGGCCGATCGCATCGAACAGCGGCTGCACGCGGTCGATCGCCTCGGCCGGGCCGCCCGCCATGATCGTCAGGCGCGCGGCGGCCGCGACGTCGGGCCGCCCCATCACCGGCGCGGCGACATAGTGGATGCCGCGCGACGCATGCGCGTGCGCGAGCGATTCGGCGAGCGCGACCGACACCGTCGCCATGTTCACGTGGATCAGCCCGCGCGGCGCCTGCGCCAGCAGCGCGTCGTCGAACACCGCGCGCGCGGCCGCATCGTCGCCGAGCATCGAGAACACCGCGTCGCCGCGAAATGCGTCGGCCGGCGTGTCGACGACCTGCGCGCCGAATGCCGCCAGCGGCTCGGCCCGCTCGCGCGACCGGTTCCAGACCCGCACCGTGTGGCCCGCCTTCAGCAGGTTCGTCGCGATCGCCTGCCCCATTTCGCCCAGCCCGATAAACCCGAGATCCATGTCCCGCTCCTTCGCATCGTGAAGCCGCGAGTTAAGCACAGATGCCGGCGCTCTGCAGCGCCCGCCACCGGCCGCCGGCCGGGCGCGGTGCGCACCGGGCGCCTGAAAAAACAAAACCCCGCATGCCGGAGCATGCGGGGTTGGCCGACCGATGGCCGGCAACGCCGGCCGTGGCGGCGAGCCGCTTAGTTTTGCGCGCCTGCGTCGTTCGTGCCGGCGGCCGATGCGGCTGCACTCTTCGCCTGGCCCTTCTTCGAACCGTGATGCTTCAGCTGGTGCTTCGGCTTGCTGTGATCCTTCTTCATCGGCGCGGAAGCCGGCGCCATCGCGCCTGCCGGCGCCGACGCCGTCTCCTGGGCGAATGCCGAAACCGATGCGAGTGCGAATGCTGCGGCGATGATCGAAGCGAGCGTCTTCTTCATTGTTCTTCCTTTAGCGGAGAAAAAATCAAACGTACCGGTAAGTAAAGATGCGAGGCATTCGCATCGGAGCCCCAGGCCGCGAGGCCGGCTTTCGCCGTTCCGTCGCGACAAAACCTGACGCACTGGTTCCATAACGCACCGCCTTCGCGGCAAGTTGACACGTTGCTTGCATCCTCGGGTTTCCCCGGGGGCGGGCGCGTCAGCCGGCGCCGGCAGGCCGGACGGGCCGCCGCCGCGCGGCGCCGCAAACCGGCTCGCGCGGCGCCGGGGCGACGCTTATACTGGCGTCCATCCCGGAAACCGGATCGCGGCCGGTCGCACGACCGCCGCCGTCTCGAGGCGCTCAAATTGCCCGATCACAATCTGGACAAACTGAAAATCGACCGGCGTCCGATCGCCCCGGTGCCGCGCCGGCGCCGCTGGGTGCGCTACGCGGTCGCCGCCGCGCTCGTCGCCGCCGCGATCGCCGCCGGCCTCGCGCTCACCGGCCGGCCGACCGTCGACACCACGTCCGTCACGTCCGCCTACCCGTACCAGAACGACACGCAGCTCAATGCGACCGGCTACGTCGTGCCGCAGCGCAAGGCCGCGGTGGCCTCGAAGGGCCAGGGGCGCGTCGAGTGGCTCGGCGTGCTCGAAGGCACGCGCGTGAAGCAGGACGAGATCATCGCGCGGCTCGAAAGCAGCGACGTGCGCGCGTCGCTCGCCCAGGCGCGCGCGCAGGTGCAGGTCTCCCGCGCGAACCTCGGCGTCGCGCAGGCCGAGCTGAAGGACGCCGAGATCGCGCTGCGCCGCACCGCCGCACTCGCGCCGAAGGGCGCGGTGCCCGCCGCGCAGCTCGACACCGACACGGCACGCGTGAACAAGGCGCGCGCGACGCTCGACAGCGACCGGGCCGCGATCGCGTCGGCGCAAGCGAACGCGCAGGCCGCGCAGGTGGCGGTCGACCAGACGGTGATCCGCGCGCCGTTCGACGGCGTCGTGCTCGCCAAGCATGCGAACGTCGGCGACAACATCACGCCGTTCTCGTCCGCGTCGGACAGCAAGGGCGCGGTCGTGACGATCGCCGACATGGAGACGCTCGAGGTCGAGGCCGACGTCGCCGAATCGAACATCGCGAAGATCCGCGCCGAGCAGCCGTGCGAGATCCAGCTCGACGCGCTGCCCGACATGCGCTTCGCCGGCCGCGTGTCGCGCATCGTGCCGACGGTCGACCGCTCGAAGGCCACCGTGCTCGTGAAGGTGCGCTTCGTCGACCGCGACGAGCGCGTGCTGCCCGACATGAGCGCGAAGATCGCGTTCCAGTCGAAGCCGGCGTCGCCGCAGGACCGGCAGCCGGTGACCGCCGTGCAGGCCAGCGCGGTCGTGGAGCGCGACGGCCGGCCGGTCGTGTTCGTCGTGAAGGACGACGCCGTGCATGCGGTGGCCGTGACGAAGGGCGTGCGGATCGGCGAGCTCGTCGCGGTGCGCGGCGTGACGCCCGGCGACACGGTCGTGCTCGCGCCGGGCGCGAAGCTGAAGGACGGCGCGAAAGTGACCGTCGCGAAGAAGTAGCGCGCGTGAACGACGCCCGGCCGCCCCTCGTCGAGCTCAACCACGTCGCGAAGTCGTACCGGCGCGGCAACCAGATCGTGCCCGTGCTGACCGACATCACGCTCGACATCGGCGAGGGCGACTTCGTCGCGCTGATGGGGCCGTCGGGCTCCGGCAAGAGCACGCTGCTGAACCTCGTGGCCGGCATCGACCGGCCCGACAGCGGCGAGCTGCGCGTCGGCGGCCTCGACATCTCGCAACTCGCCGAGGCGCAACTGGCCGAATGGCGCGCGGCGAACGTCGGCTTCATCTTCCAGTTCTACAACCTGATGCCGGTGCTCACCGCGTTCGAGAACGTCGAGCTGCCGCTGATGCTCACGCACCTGTCGCGCCGCGAGCGGCGCGAACGCGTCGAACTCGTGCTCGACATGGTGAATCTCGGCGACCGGACGAGCCATTACCCGTCGGAGCTGTCGGGCGGCCAGCAGCAGCGCGTCGCGATCGCGCGCGCATTGATCACCGATCCGGTGCTGATCGTCGCCGACGAGCCGACCGGCGACCTCGACCGCGCATCGGCCACCGACGTGCTCGCGATGCTGCAGCGGATGAACGCCGAACTCGGCAAGACGATCATCATGGTGACGCACGACGCGCACGCGGCCGGCGCCGCGCGCTCGCTCGTCCATCTGGAAAAAGGGGAGCTGATCGATGGGCACGCGGCCTGACCGACGCGAGCGCGCGCCATGTATGTGCTGAAGCTGATCGCGCGCAACGCGCTGCGGCACCGGCTGCGCACGCTGCTGACCGTGCTCGGGCTCACGATCGCCGTGCTCGCGTTCGGGCTGCTGCACACCGTCGTCGACGCGTGGTACGCGGGCGCGGCGGCCGCGTCCAGCGGCCGGCTCGTCACGCGCAACGCGATCTCGCTGGTGTTTCCGCTGCCGGTCAGCTACGAGAACCGGATCCGCGGCGTGGACGGCGTGACGGCCGTGGTCCGCTCGAACTGGTTCGGCGGCATCTACCGCGACCCGAAAAACTTCTTCGCGAGCTTCGCGGTATCGGACAACTATCTCGACCTGTATCCCGAATTCATCCTGCCGGCGCAGCAGCGCGCCGACTACGACCGCGACCGCCGCGGCTGCCTCGTCGGCCGCCAGCTCGCGACGCAGTTCGGCTTCAAGGTCGGCGACGTGATCCCGCTGAAGGGCACCATCTATCCGGGCACGTGGGATTTCGTCGTGCGCGGGATTCTCGACGGCCGCGACGATTCGACGATCACGCGCCAGCTGGTGTTCCACTGGGATTACCTGAACGAGACGGTGCGCAAGCGCACGCCGAAGCAGGCCGACCAGGTCGGCGTGTTCGTGCTCGGCGTCGCGAACCCCGACGACGGCGCGTCGATCGCGCGCAGCGTCGACGCGGTGTTCAGGAACTCGCTCGCCGAAACGCTGACCGAGACCGAGCAGGCGTTCCAGCTCGGCTTCGTCGCGATGTCGAACCAGATCATCGCGGCGATCCGCCTCGTGTCGTACGTGGTGATCCTGATCATCATGGCCGTGATGGCCAATGCGATGGCGATGAGCGCCCGCGAACGCACGGCCGAATACGCGACGCTGAAGGCGCTCGGCTTCGGCCCCGGGTTCCTCGCGCTGATCGTGTTCGGCGAATCGGTCGTGATCGCGGTGGCCGGCGGCGGGCTCGGGATTCTCGCGACGCCGCCCGCCGCAAGCCTGTTCAAGCAGGCGGCCGGCGGCATCTTCCCGGTGTTCAAGGTGTCGACCGAGACGGTCGTGCTGCAGGCCGCGTGTTCGGTCGCGGTCGGCCTCGCGGCGGCAATCGTGCCGGCATGGCAGGCGGCGCGCGTGCGCGTCGTCGAAGGCCTGCGGGCGATCGGATAGTGGCTCGCATGGCGATTCCGCTCACCTACATCGCGCGCAACCTGTGGACCCGGCGCCTCACCACCGCGCTCACCGCCGGCGGGATGGCGCTCGTGATCTTCGTGTTCGCGACGGTGCAGATGCTCGACGCCGGCCTCACGAAAACGCTCGTGTCGACCGGCGAACCCGACAACGCGGTGGTAATCCGCAAGGGCGCCGAGACCGAGATCCAGAGTTCGATCGACCATCAGCAGGCCAACGCGCTCGAGATGCACCCGGCCGTCGCGCTCGGCCCCGACGGACGGCCGCTCGTGTCGAAGGAAGCCGTCGTGCTGATCTCGCTCGTGAAGACGTCGACCGGCAAGCCGTCGAACGTCGTGATCCGCGGCGTATCGCCGGCCGGCCTCGCGCTGCGCCCGCATGTGAAGCTCGTGGCCGGCCGCCCGTTCGCACCGGGCTCGTCGGAAATCGTCGTCGGCAGCGCGATCGCGAAAGGCTTCAGCGGCACGCAGCTCGGCGACAGCCTGCATTTCGCGCAGCGCGACTGGACCATCGTCGGCATCTTCGACGCGGGCGGCAGCGGCTTCGATTCGGAGATCTGGGGCGACGTCGACCAGCTGATGCAGTCGTTCCGGCGCACCAGCTATTCGTCGATGGTGCTGCGCATCCCGAGCGCGGACGGCTTCGCGCGCTTCAAGGCCGACATCGACGTCGACCCGCGGCTGACCGACAAGGCGAAACGCGAGCAAACCTTCTACGGCGACCAGTCGAAGGCGCTGTCGACCTTCATCAACATCCTCGGCATCACGCTGTCGACGATCTTCTCGATCGCCGCGATGATCGGCGCGATGATCACGATGTACGCGTCGGTCGCGAACCGCGTGGCCGAGATCGGCACGCTGCGCGCGCTCGGCTTCAAGCGCACCAGCGTGCTCGCCGCGTTCCTGCTGGAGGCGCTGCTGCTCGGCTTCGTCGGCGGCGTCGCGGGGCTCGCGTGCGCGTCGCTGATGCAATTCGCGTCGTTCTCGACGACCAATTTCCAGACCTTCTCGGACCTGTCGTTCCGCTTCGTGCTGACGCCCGCGATCGTCGTGAAGACGCTCCTGTTCTCGCTCGCGATGGGGCTCGTCGGCGGGTTTCTGCCGGCGATGCGCGCCGCGCGGCTGAAGATCGTCGACGCGCTGCGCGCGCGGTGACGCGCGCCGCCGCCGCGCACGTTCAACGTTCGCGCGGCACCCACGCGCCGTGGAACCCGGCCGGCACGCGCCGCGGCAGATGCACCGTCCCAACCGGCCCCGCATCGATCGCGCGCGCATCGAGGATCACGACGTCGCTCGTGTCCGTCGCCGCGCGGTAGACCATCACCAGCAGCCAGCCGTCGTCCTCGTCCGCGCCGCCCGGGCGCGGCACGAACACCGGCTCGCCGTTCTGGTCGCCGGCCGGCACCGCGTAGTGCGTCGTCGTGCCGCGCGCGTGGTCGAAGCGCATCACGCCGCGCATTTCCACGTTGGTCGGCTGCTCGGCCGCATACAGATAGCGGTAGCGGCGCCCGGTCCGGCTTTCGTTGATGCGCGGCAGCTCGATGCCGCCGTCGGCGAGCGGCCCTTCGTCGATCAGCCCGTTCGCGGTGTCGATCACGTAGCGCCACAGCTCGCCGACCGGGTTGTCCGCGAAGCGGCCCGTGCGCGGGTCGAGCCGCAGGAACGACGGATAGCGCACCGCATCGAGCACGATGCACGACGCGTCGCAGTCGTACGCGTTCACGACGTGCTGGATGAAGCACGGCTCGACGCCGAACCAGCGCACGTCGCCACCGTGGCGCGGCAGCACGCCGATGCGCGCGGGCCGGTCGTCGTGCCAGCGCAGCGGCATCCGGTGGCCCAGCTTCAGCAGCGAGAAGTCGTAGCCGACGTTCAGGTCGAGCAGCAGGCTGCGGGTTTCGGTGATCGCGAGGTCGTGCATCATCGACGGCGCGCCGACGTCGATCTCGACGTCGACACGCTTCACACCCATCGCGTCGATCACGCCGTAGCGCAGCCACGGCGCGCGCCAGTCCGCGCGGAACAGGATCAGCTCGCCGGTGGCCGGATCGACCTTCGGATGCGCGGTCATTCCGCCGTCGAAGCCCGCGTGCCGCGCCGGCATGCCGAACGAATCGAGCGCGGCGGTGGTCGCGAGCGGCGCGCCGCCCTCGGCCAGCGCGAGCAATTCGCCCGCATGCTGCAGCACGTTCACGTTCGGATTGGTATCGGGCAGATGCGGCACTTGCCCCGGTGCGTGGACCGCGGCCCAGCGCTGCGTGCGCGCCCAGCGGTTCCGGTAGCCGGCCGCGCGGCCGCCGTCGAACGCGATCGCATGCAGCATCGCGGCTTCCGGCCACCACGACAGCATGTCGTTGCCTTCGAAGCGGCCGCCCGGCGGATTCGGGCCGTTGCGCAGCAACGTGCCGTCGAGTTCGCGCGGAATCGCGCCCGTCACGCGCAGGTCGACGATGTCGACTTCGTCGGCGACCGGCGCGATCGCGCCACGGTTCAGGTCGAATACGGTCATCGCGTCGGCGCTCCGTCAGCAGTCTTCGGCGGCGGGCGGCAGATCGCCGCGCGCCAGCGCGAGCGCATGGTCGCGCACGTCGTCCGGCCAGCCGGCGATCAGCTCGGCCAGCCGTGCCGGATCGTTCGCATACAGCGCCCGCGCGGCTTCCTCGAAACCGGGCAGGTCGCCCGCCATCGCCGACATGAAGTGGTACGCGCGCGCCTGCGCGTCGCGGTGCCGGTCGGCCGCCGCGTGCGTGCGCCGCGCGTCCTCGACGAGCTTGCGCAGCGCGACCGACGCGCCGCCCGGCTGCGCGCCGAGCCATTCCCAGTGACGCGGCAGCAGCGTGACCTCGCGCGACACGACGCCGAGCTTCGGCCGGCCGCGGCCGCGCTGTTCGGCAGCGCCTGGGCCTGGGCCCGCGCCTGCCGGCTCGCCGGCGCCGCCGGATGTGTCGCCAGACAGCGCCGCATAGCGCGCGCGGATGTCGTCCGCCGTGCCGCGCAGGTCGAGGTCGATGGAACGGCCCGTTGCATCGTCGAAGATCAGGATCGTGCCGGACGTCGCATCGCCGGCTGCCTGCCGGACCGCAAGCGCGACCGCCGCGAGCGGGCCCGATGCGAGCCGCCGGTGGCCATCGAAGGCCGTGTACGAAGGAAGAAGCGTGGAAGAGGTCATCGTGGTCGCCTGCGGGCTGGAATCGGAATGACGCTATTTTTATCCGGGTATTAATTGAATGTCAATATTATCCGGGTAAAAAAATCGTCGCCGTCGAATTCCATCCTGCGAGGGCGGCCGCGATGGCACCACAATGGCGCGTGCGCAGGCCAGCGCGTCGTCGAGCGACATATGCCTTTTGAACGCCCACGACGCGGCGGCAGGCTCGAACCGCACGCCGGCATCGTCGGCAAGCTGCGTGCGCGGCGCGGCGACGCACCCTCACGACAGCGGCACGGACGACGCGCGCACGTGACCGCGCCGATCGATTCAAATGCTGAATCGATCAAGTCAGCAATTGGCATGAAAGCGCAAATATCGACATGACAGAATGGCCCCGACGCCCTGCCCGCCTCGGCGTCCGGTGCCCGGCCTCCGCCGGCGGCATCCATACATTACGCGCGCACCCGACGCGCCTGCCGCACGACGGCGCCTTCCGCCCTTCGGAGGAGACAAGTCATGAATCCGCTTCACGCGCTGCCGGCGTCCGCGTCGGCAACGGCCCGGCGCACCCGCGTGCGCTGGCTGGTGCTGGCCGTCCTGTTCGCGGTCACGACGATCAACTACGCGGATCGCGCGGCGATCGCGATCGCCGGCCCGGCGCTGGCCCGCTCGATGCACCTGACGCACGTGCAGATGGGCTTCATCTTTTCCGCGTTCGGCTGGTCGTACGTGATCGCGCAACTGCCGGGCGGCTGGCTGCTCGACCGCTATGGATCGCGCGTCGTCTATGCATTCAGCATCTTCTTCTGGTCGCTGTTCACGCTGCTGCAGGGCGGAATCGGCTTCTTCGGCGGCGCGGCCGCGTTCGCGCTGCTGTTCGGGCTGCGCTTCCTGGTCGGCGCGGCCGAGGCGCCGTCGTTCCCGGCCAACAGCCGGATCGTGTCCGCGTGGTTCCCGGCCGCCGAACGCGGCACCGCATCGGCGATCTTCAACGCCGCGCAGTACGCGGCGACCGTCGTGTTCGCGCCGCTGATGGGCTGGCTCGTGCACGCGTTCGGCTGGCAGTCGGTATTCGCGGTGATGGGCGTCCTCGGCTTCACGTTCGTGCTGGTGTGGAACCGCACGATGTACGACCCGAAGGACCATCCGGCCATCAATCGCGCGGAACTCGACTACCTCGCCGAAGGCGGCGCGCTCGTCAACATCGACCAGACGACGGGCGGACGCGACGGCGGCCCGTCGATGCGTCACGTGAAGGCGCTGCTGAGAAACCGGATGCTGGTCGGCGTGTACGTCGCGCAGTACTGCATCAACGCGCTCACCTACTTCTTCATCACGTGGTTTCCCGTCTATCTCGTACAGGCGCGCGGGATGTCGATCCTCAACGCGGGGCTCGTCGCGTCGATCCCGGCCGTGTGCGGGTTCCTCGGCGGGATTCTCGGCGGCATCGTGTCCGATGCGCTGCTCAAGCAGGGCCGGTCGCTGTCAGTCGCGCGCAAGGTGCCGATCGTGATCGGCATGCTGCTGTCGATGTCGATGATCGTCTGCAACTACACCGATTCGCACGTGCTCGTCGTGCTGTTCATGGCGCTGTCGTTCTTCGGCAAGGGGCTCGGCGCGCTCGGCTGGGCCGTCAACGCCGACACCGCGCCGCGCCAGATCGCGGGGCTGAGCGGCGCGCTGCTCAACACGTGCGGCAATCTTTCCAGCATCACGACGCCGATCGCGATCGGCTATATCGTCGACCGCAGCGGCTCGTTCAACGGCGCGCTCGTCTACGTCGTCGCGCACGCGCTCGTCGCCGTGATCTGCTACCTGTTCGTCGTCGGCGAGATTCGCCGCGTCGAGCTTCAATGAACGGCGCGGGCCGCGCCGGCGCGTCCGGCGGCCCGCGCGCCACCGGAACCAGGAGCGAACCGATGTCCGAACCCAGCCGTGCCGGCACCCCGCGCGTCACGCGCATGCAGGTGATTCCCGTCGCCGGCCGCGACAGCATGCTGCTCAACCTGTGCGGCGCGCACGCGCCGTACTTCACGCGCAACCTCGTGATCCTCGACGACAGCAGCGGACATACGGGCGTCGGCGAAGTGCCGGGCGGCGAAGGCATCCGCCACGCGCTCGAGCGCATGACGGATCTCGTGGTCGGGCAGTCGATCGGGCGCTACCAGGCGACGCTCAACGCGGTGCGCGCGGCGCTGTCCGGCGCGGGCGCCGGTGCCGGCCGCACGATCCGCCACGAAGTGACGTCGGCCGGCGAGGCGGCCGTGCTGCGGCAGCCGCACGAGATCAACCTGCGGCTCGACAACGTGATCACCGCGATCGAAGCCGCGCTGCTCGACCTGCTCGGCCAGCACCTCGACGTGCCGGTCGCGGCACTGCTCGGCGAAGGCCAGCAGCGCGACGCGGTACCGATGCTCGCGTACCTGTTCTATCTCGGCGATCGGCGCCGCACCGATCTGCCGTATCGCGACGAGGCGCACGCATCGGACGCCTGGTTCCGGCTGCGCAACGAGGCGGCGCTGACGCCGGCCGCGATCGCGCAGCAGGCCGAAGCCGCGGTCGAGCGCTACGGTTTCGCCGATTTCAAGCTGAAGGGCGGCGTGATGGCCGGCGCCGACGAGATGGAAGCGATCGCGGCGATCAAGGCGCGCTTTCCCGACGCACGCACGACGCTCGACCCGAACGGCGCGTGGTCGCTCGACGAGGCCGTCTCGCTGTGCCGCGGGCAGGGCCACCTGCTTGCGTATGCGGAAGATCCGTGCGGGCCGGAAGGCGGCTATTCGGGCCGCGAGGTGATGGCCGAATTCCGCCGCGCGACGGGGATTCCGACCGCGACGAACATGATCGCGACCGACTGGCGGCAGATGGATCACGCGGTGCGGCTGCAGGCGGTCGACATTCCGCTCGCCGATCCGCATTTCTGGACGATGCAGGGCTCGGTGCGGCTCGCGCAGCTGTGCCGCGACTGGGGGCTCACGTGGGGCTCGCACTCGAACAACCACTTCGACGTGTCGCTCGCGATGTTCACGCATGCGGCGGCGGCCGCGCCCGGCACGATCACCGCGATCGACACGCACTGGATCTGGCAGGAAGGCGACGCGCGGCTCACGCGCGAACCGCTCGCGATCGTCGGCGGCAAGGTGGCCGTGCCGGAACGGCCGGGGCTCGGGATCGAGATCGACATGGCGCAGGTCGAGGCCGCGCATGCGCTGTACAACGCGGTGGGTGGTACGGCGCGCGACGATGCGGTGGCAATGCGTTATCTGGTGCCGGGATGGACGTATGATCCGAAGCGGCCGAGTCTGGGGCGGGTTTAGGGCGCGGGTGGCGGGACGGCGCGTGGGCCGAGGGGGGGCGGTTGCCAAACGTGGGAAACGGCTGCATTCTGCCGGCTACCTGGCTCGGCCCGCGCGGCGGACGGTCGGGTACCCTCGCCCCTCCGCACAAGAACGCTTTTCATGACGTCATCCGATCCGACACCGCGACAGATCATCGTCTTCGTGCTGTATGCAGTGCTGTGCCTGCCCGCGAGCACGACCGTCGCCGGGTATCTCGCGCCCCGGATCACGCAGAACGTATCGAATTTCGAAGGGGGCGCGGGCTATGCGGCGCTGTGGTGGATCATCATTCTGACCTGCGCGTTCTATGGGCTGTCGATCGCCCTCTGCGCACTGCTGCGGAAGAGGACCGCGGTGCTCGCGGTCATGACGGTGGGGTTCGCCGTGTTGGCGGTGCCGACGGTCAGGGTGATCCATGAGTTGACGACTTAGCGCGCCGGCCACGGTCCCGCGGAAAAACAAAAAGGCCCGATCTCGCGATCGGGCCTTTCAAATTCCGTTGGTGGAGCGGAGGAGGATCGAACTCCCGACCTTCGCATTGCGAACGCGACGCTCTCCCAGCTGAGCTACCGCCCCAACAGTCAAGCATCATACACACGCATTTCCGCGCTTGGCAATAGGGGTTGAATCGCCCCTGAAAACTTACTTTGACGGCGCGCCGGCCAGCACCCATTCGACCACCGACCGGACGTCGGCGTCGCTCATGCGCGGATGCGCGGGCATCGGAATCGCGCCCCAGACGCCCGAGCCGCCGTCCTTCACCTTCTTCGACAGCTTCGCGACGGCTTGCGGATCGGCCTTGTAGCGCGCGGCGATATCCTTGAACGACGGGCCGACGAGCTTGCGGTCGACCGCGTGGCAGCCCATGCACGCGTTGCTGCGCGCAACCTTCAGGCCGTCGCCGACGTCCGCGTGCGCGGCGCCCAGCGTACCGGCCACGAACGCCGCGGCCGCGGCGCCCTGCACCATCCATCGTTTCATCTGCGTCATCTGCCTGCCCGTCATTGCGCCTTCGCCTTCGGATTGCCCGGATGCACGCTCGACGAATTCGAGATCGGCGCGGGCGGCTGCAGCGGCGCGGACTGCACCGGCGCGTCGGGCACCGCGCCCACCGTCGCGCTGTCCGCCGGTGCGGCGGCCGCCTGCGCGCCGGATGCGCCACTCGCGGGCGACGCGTCCTGCAGCGCCTGCGCGTCCTGCGGCTTCACGTACTGGAACACCTTCACGACCTTCTCGACGCCCGGCACCTGGCTCGCGGCCTCCGCGCCGCGATTGCCTTCGTCCACCGTCACGAGGCCCATCAGGTAAATATTGCCTCGTTCGCTGACGACCTTGTAGTAGTTCGCCGAGATCCCCTTCGTCGCGATCAGCTCCGACTTCACGCGCCCTTCGAGGTACGAGTCGTTCGCGCGCGACGACAGCGACGACGCCGGCTCGACCGACAGCTCGTTGACGATGCCGTTCACGTTGTTGATGCCGCGCACGATTTCCTCGGCACGCTGCTTCGACACATCGTTCGGCACTTCGCCCGTCAGCAGCACGCGGCGGTTGAACACCGTCACGTTCACGTGCGACTGGTCCGGCAGCCCGTTGTTGATCTGCGTGAGCGACTTGACCTGGATCTCGCGATCCTCCGTCTGAGCGCCGAGCGTACGGCGATCGGTCGCGATCAACGCGCCGCCACCTGCCGCGGCACCCAGCACGCCGAGCACGCAGCCCTGCAGCGACACGGCAAGGCCCCCCGTCAGCGCGACGAGCAACGTAGTTCTGACGAGCGTCCCTTTGACGCGGCTTTGATTCATCGACGGCTCTCCTTCGTTCAATCCTCACCCAGCAGCATCGCGTCGATGCCGTCGCACAGGCAGTGGATGGTCAGCAGATGGACTTCGTGGATGCGCGCCGCGCGAACGGCGGGCACGCTGATCGGAATATCGGTATCGGACAGCGCGGCCGCGACCGTGTGGTCGTTGCCGCCCGTCAATGCGACGACGGTCATCTCGCGCTCGTGCGCCTCGTCGATCGCCGCCAGCACTCGCGGCGACGCGCCGCCCGCATCGAGCACCAGCAGGATGTCGCCCGTCTGGCCCAGCACGCGCACCTGCTGCGCGAACAATTGCTCGGCCGCCGCCGCGCCCGCGAGGCCGGCCTGCGATGCGTCGGTGGCCAGCGCGATCGCGGGCAGGCCCGGACGCTCGCGCTCGAAACCGCCGACGAGCGACGCGGCGAGATACTGCGCGGCGGCGGCCGACGGGCCGTCACCGCACGCGACGATCTTGTTGCCGTTCGCCAGTGCGGCGAACATCGCATCGACCGCGGCTGCGATCGGCAGCGACAGCGCATCGGCCGCTTCGGCGTGAAGCGCGGCGCTGTCGCGGAATTGTTGCTGAATACGTTCGACTGACATCGATTCCTGGTGAACTGGGCGCGCGGCACAACTCGCGCGACATCGTGGGTGCGGCGAGTTTACCGTACTCCGGCGCCCTCTCCGGGGGTCCGGCAAGAACTCTTTACATCTCGTCACAGCTCGCGGCTACGCATCGTCGGTACGAAATGCGTCGCGCAGCCACGCAAGCCGTCCGGCCTCGAACGCGACGACGTCGAAACGGCACGCGGCGCCGGCCCCGTGCCGCGACCAGAACTGCAGCGCCGCCGCGACCAGACGCCGCCGCTTGCGCCAGCCGACGCTCGCGGCCGCGCCGCCATGCCGGGTGCTGCGCCGCGCGCGCACCTCGACGAACACCAGCATGCCGTCGGGCTCGCGCATCACGAGATCGAGCTCGCCGCCGCGCATCGTCACGTTCGCCGCGACGAACCCGAGGCCATGACGCTCGAGAAACTGCCGCGCGCGCTGCTCGAACGCCGCGCCGACCGGTTTGGATCGCGCCGCGCCGGAAAAGTTGTCGCCCGAACGCGGCCGACCGCTCGCGCCCTCCGGCCGCGCCGGCGCCGCGTGGCACAATGCCGTCCTTGTTCCGTTCGTGCCGCGATTGCGTGCATTGCCTGCCATGACTGCCCTCCTCGAACTCGCGCATACGCAGCACTACCCGGACGCCGCGCTCTACGTGGTCGCCACGCCGATCGGCAATACGGCCGACATCACGCTGCGCGCGCTGCACGTGCTCGGCCTCGCCGACCGCATCGCGGCCGAAGACACCCGCAACACGGGCCAGCTGCTCGCCCGCTACGGGATCTCGAAACCGCTCGTGGCCGTGCACGAGCACAACGAACGCGAAGCCGCGCAGCGCGTGATCGAACTGCTGCGTGGCGGCGAACGCGTGGCCTACGTGTCGGACGCCGGCACGCCGGGCATCTCGGACCCCGGCGCGCGGCTCGTCGACGCCGTGCGCGCGGCCGGCTTCACGGTGATTCCGCTGCCGGGCGCGAGCGCGGCCGTGACCGCGCTGAGCGTGGCCGGCGACTGGGCCGGCGCGTTCACGTTCGCGGGCTTCCTGCCGCCGAAGGCGAAACAGCGCGCGACCGCGCTGCAGGCGCTGGCGTCGCACCCCTATGCGCTGGTGTTCTACGAAGCGCCGCACCGGATCGCCGAAACCGTCGACGCGCTCGCCGACGCGTTCGGCCCCGCGCGCCGGCTGCTGATCGCGCGCGAGCTCACCAAACTACACGAGCAGCTGTTCCAGGGCACCCTGGCCGAAGGACAGAGCTGGCTCGCCGGCGATGCGAACCGGCAGCGCGGCGAGTTCGTGCTGATCGTCGAAGGCGCGCCGGCGGCAAGCGGCGAAGCCGACGACACCGCGCACGACGCGCTGCTCAGGCTGCTGCTGGAAGAAGTGCCGGTGAAGAGCGCCGCCAAGCTCGCGGCCGCGCTGACCGGCGCATCGCGCAACACGCTGTATGCGCGTGCGCTCATGCTGAAGGACGGCAACGAGGGCTGACGCGCGCAGCCGCCGCGCGGAAACGACAAAGGGCTGCCGGAAGGCAGCCCTTTGCGCATGAGCGGACGATCCGCCGGGTTGTTGCGGCGGGTTGTCGCGCCGCGTTACTTCGCCGAGATCGACGCGAACATTTCGTCGCGCGCCTCGCGCGCTTCCTGCGGCGACAGCCCTTCGATCTTCACGCGGCCGGTGCCGGCGTGAACGAGGCCGATCATCTTGGCCGCCGCATACGACAGGTCGAGCACGCGGCCACGCTTGAACGGCCCGCGATCGTTGACCTTCACGACGACCCACTTGCCGGTCGATGCGTTCGTCACCTTGATGTACGACGACAGCGGCAGCGTACGGTGCGCGGCGGTGAGCGCGTTCATGTTGAAGCGTTCGCCGTTCGCGGTGCGGCGGCCGTGGAAATCCCGCCCGTACCACGATGCGCGGCCGGTCTGACGGAAATCGGACACATCCTTGCCGTCGATCGGCTCGGCGTCCGCCAGCGACGACTGCTTCGCGTCCTTGCTGTCGGCAGCCGGCATCGATGCCAGCGCGGAATCGAAATTGAGCGGCTGCTTGTCGTCGTCCGCCTTCGCGGCAGCGGCCGTCTTGTCGACCGCCTTCTTCTGGTTCACGCTGCCGGTGGTCTGGCTGGATGGCACCGCACAGCCCGTCAGCGCAAAAAACAATGCAATGGTTCCGAATCGGCTCGGAAAACGTAAATTCATCGACGTGTCGCCTTCTGGTTCGGGCCGCATCGATACAACGCTGCTTCACAACGCAGACATATGCGGCCCGGACGGCAAATGCGTGCACGCCCCGCTCGAATGCGAGCAGGCGGCTAGCATGGGCGCGGCGTTCGTCTAGGCCGCAACCGTCCTGATTAGCTTTCACGTCTGGCGCAACCTGTCCCCAACAGCCTGACCAGACCCCACATGCCGCCATCGAACATGGCTCCACGTTCGCGCGCGTTGCTACGAGCAACGCACAGGAACGGCGGCACAGGCCTCATCCGGCGGCGCGGCAGCAGGGCCGCAGGCGGGCGCGCAGCACCCGGCCGGACAAGACGTGAGCACCGAGTGCTCGGTGCTGGATACACCGCCGGACTCCCCGGCGGTCGATGCTTGACGGTGAATCCGACGCCTCGTTTAACGGGGCCGATACACCAGCGAATGGCGTGAAATTCACGCGCAATGGGGCGCATTATACATAAATCAAAACCTTGTCTCGAAAAGCGCCCCCGGCGGACCATTGATTCTCGCTATGGTTGTAACAATCGGCATGCTCGGGGAATGCCCTGATCCGCGCGGCGAAGCGTGCGTCGCACGGCCGGCAGGCCGCGCGCGCGACCGGTACAATCGCTCCTTTTAGCCGCCGGTGCCTCCATGAAAGTCACGCTCATTCCGGTCACGCCGTTCCAGCAGAACTGCTCGCTGCTCGTCTGCGAGAAGACGGGCCGCGCCGCCGTCGTCGATCCGGGCGGCGATCTCGACCGGATCGAACAGGAAGTCGCGCGGCAGAACGTGCAGGTCGAGAAGGTGCTGCTCACGCATGGGCACATCGATCACTGCGCGGGCGCGAAGACGCTCGCGACGCGCTACGGCGTGCCGATCGAGGGGCCGCAGGAAGAAGAACGCTTCTGGATCGAGAATCTGCCCACGCAGAGCGAGCGCTTCGGCTTTCCGGCCGCCGACGTGTTCGAGCCCGACCGGTGGCTGAACGACGGTGACACCGTGCGGTTCGGCGACGAGACGCTCGAGGTCTATCACTGCCCGGGCCACACGCCCGGCCACGTCGTGTTCTTCAGCCGCGCGCATCGCATCGCGATCGTCGGCGACGTGCTGTTCGCGGGCTCGATCGGCCGCACCGATTTCCCGCGCGGCAATCACGAGGATCTCGTCCGTTCGATCAAGGACAAGCTATGGCCGCTCGGCGACGACGTCACGTTCGTGCCCGGCCACGGCCCGGTGTCGACGTTCGGCGACGAGCGCCGCACGAACCCGTTCGTGTCCGACAAGGTATTCGGATGAACCAGACCGCCATCCCGGAAATTTACGTCAGCACCGACGTCGAGGCCGACGGCCCGATTCCCGGCCCGCATTCGATGCTGAGCTTCGCGTCGGCCGCCTATACCGAGGACAAGCAGCTGATCGCGACGTTCTCGGCGAACCTCGAGACGCTGCCCGGCGCGCACGCGCACCCGGTGCAGGAAGCCTGGTGGAAGACCGAGCCGGAAGCCTGGGCCGCGTGCCGGCGCGACCTGCAGGCGCCCGACGCGGCGCTGGTCGCGTACGTCGAATGGGTCGAGGCGCTGCCCGGCAAGCCGGTGTTCGTCGCGATGCCGGCCGGCTTCGATTTCACGTTCATGTTCTGGTACATGATGCGGTTCGCGGGGCGCTGCCCGTTCTCGTGGTCGGCGCTCGACATCAAGACGCTCGCGTTCGCGATGACGGGCCTGCCGTACCGCAAGGCGATCAAGCCGCGCTTTCCGAAGCACTGGTTCGACGACCATCCGCACACGCACGTCGCGCTCGACGACGCGATCGAGCAAGGCGCGCTGTTCTGCAACATGCTCGCCGACCTGCGCCGGCAGCAAGCGGCGCTCGCGGGCCTGGCCGTGTCGGACACCGATCGGTCGGACCGCGCGGGGGCGGGACAAAATCCCACGGATCCGCGCGCAAATTAGCGAATCCCGCTCAGTCACGCGTCGCCAGATTGCCTTTCCTTTTCCGGCCCTCTAACATTGAGCGTGTTGTAGCTGCCGCATGGAGGCGCAGGTGACGCTCGATTCCTTTTCGCAAAAAATCCTTCGCCTGTTGCAGCTCGACGCGCGCCGTTCGGTTCAGGAAATTTCCGACCAGGTCGGGCTGTCGAGCACGCCGTGCTGGCGCCGCATCAAGGACATGGAACAGTCGGGCGTGATCCAGCGCTACACGGCGCTGCTCGATCGCGAGAAGCTCGGCCTGCACGTCTGCGCGCTCGCGCACGTGCACCTGACGCGCCACAACGAAGGCGGCGTCGAGCAGTTCGAGCGCGAGATCGCGACCTGCCCGGAAGTCACCGAGTGCTACAGCACGACCGGCGAAGCCGACTACATCCTCAAGATCGTCGCACCGGACATCAAGGCCTACGACGTGTTCCTGCACGAACGCATCTTCAAGATCCCGGCCGTGTCGCAGGTGCGCACGAGCGTCGTGCTGCGCGAAATCAAGTTCGACACGCAACTGCCGCTGTAACGCGCGGCCCTGCCCCGCGGGGGCCGCGTTCGCGGCTGCCGGCCGCCGGTCACGTCCGCACGGGCAACGTGCGCGTGAAGCCGATCCGGCGCGCGCCGAATTCGCGCTTCAGCGTGTCGATGTCGAGCCGGCCGGCCAGCGCCGCATCGGTGTCGCGCGGATCGCCGTCGAGCGTCACGTCGACCTCGAGCCCCGTACTCAGGTAATGCAGGTTGATCGCCGCCACATGGAGCCCACGCTGCGCGAGCGCGGCCTCGAGCCGCGCCGCCAGTTCGCCGCGCGGCGGCAGCGCGAGCGCCGGGCGGCGCGCCGCGTCGTTCTCCGGGTCGACATGGATCAGCGCATCGAGCACGCGCGGGTCGGACAGCACCCGCGCCCGCGCGGTCTCGGCGATGTAATGCCCTTCGGAGACGGAGATCTTCGGATCGACGAGGATGTGCGCATCGACGAGCGCGGCATCGCCCATCTTGCGCGTGCGCAGGTCGTGTACGTCGCGCACGCCGGGCGTCGCGACGAGCAGCGCGCGGATCTCGGCCGTGTCGGCCGTATCGAGCGCGCGGTCTGAGAGATCCTGCAGCGCGTCATAGCCGAACGTCCAGCCCATGCGCGCGACCATGAAGCCGACGATCGCCGCCGCGATCGGGTCGAGCAGCCGCACGCCGGCCAGGCTGCCGACGATGCCGATCGCGACGACGAGCGACGACGCCGCGTCCGAACGCGCATGCCATGCGTTGGCGACGAGCATCGCCGAGCGCACGCGCCGCGCTTCGCGCAGCATGTAGCGAAACAGCGCTTCCTTCGACACGAGCACCGTGAGCGCCACGATCAGCGCGGAAAAATGCACGGCCGGAATGTTTTCGAGATTAACGAGGCGGTCGCCGGCACGCCAGAGCATGCCGATACCGACCGCGATCAGGATCGCCCCGAGAAACAGCGACGCGACCGTCTCGTAGCGGCTATGGCCGTAATTGTGGTCGGCATCCGGCGATGCGCCGCTATGCCGATTCGCAACCAGCACGACAAAATCCGAGATCAAATCGGAAATCGAATGCACACCGTCCGCAATCAATGCCTGCGAATGCGCAATCACGCCGACGACGATCTGAAATGTCGCAAGAACGACATTGAGGACAATACTGACGAGCGTGCTCTTGCGCGCAACTGCGTGCTTATCTGCGCTCTGCGCGTCGCCGGAAAACGTGGACATGAAATATGAGATATCGGTGTGCGGTACGCAATTCTATCAAAGGCGCCCCGCAAGCCCTTCCAATACCCACAAATTTCTCATTTAAATCAATCGCTTATGCGAACGTGTCGCATTTTCATTCACACGACGTGCTTGCAGTTTCATGACGAGGCGGACGGGCGCGCCTATGCCCGGAAAACAAAAAAGCCGCGCTCCTCGACGGACACGCGGCTCTTTCGAAGAGCGAACAACCTAAACGAACGTTTAAATCGCAAACTGTTCGCGGTTCTTGCCGGCGATCCAGCGCGGCGGCTTGCCACGACCCGACCACGTCGCGCCCGTTTCCGGATCGCGGTATTTGGCGGCCACGCCTGCGCGCGGACGACCGACCTTGCCGGCCTTCGCGCGGCTGAGACCGAGTTCGGCGAGCGAAAAGCCGTAGTCGGCAATTTTCTGCTTCACGTCATTCAGCACTTCAGCGTATTCACGCGACTTCGCTTCTTCGATTTGCTTCTCCAGCTTCTCCCGCTGGGCCAGCAGGTCCTTGTAAGAAGACATAGTTTCCCTTTCTATCTATCTGACCAATGGCGCCGGTCTGCAGCCAGCTCACCATTCATGAAATATATGTGCCTCGGATTTTCGAAGGCAGAGATTAGCACAAAAAAGATTTGATAGAAGCGAGATTCATGAAAATCCCGAGATCAATTGTAATTCGCACATGTCATTTTGACCGGCCGCGGCCTTTTCTCAAATTTTTACGCTCCTCCATAGAGATTAGGACATTAGCGATTGACCATTAGGTCTTTCAACATACGCAATTACCCTGCACTCAAAAAATCAAAGCTTTCATCGGACGAGAGTTTGACGAAAACCACATGACGCCGTTTGCTAAACGAACAAATCGCTGACCCGTGACGTCACGTCACATCCTTTGCGCGGGCGATCAGCCGCTCCCGCAGCGCGCCGAGGTCGGCCGACGGCGCGTCGAACGGCGTGCGCACGCGGCGGCCGCCGCATCGCCAGTCCGCGCCATGACGATCGACGCCGAGCAGATCGAGCCCGTCGCGGCGTGCATCGCCCGCGTCGTATGCCGCCCACAGCGCCTGTTCGTCGTCGAACGCGAGCGGCGGCAGCGCATCGAGATGCGCGCCGTCGACCCAGCCCATCCGCCCGAACCCGACGATATGGCGCAGCCGCTCGATCTCGAGCGCCCAGAACCCGAAATCGCCGAGCGCGAGATAGCGCGCGGCGTCCGGCTCGTAGCGCAGGTAGCGCGCGGTGACGTGCGGATCGTCGCCGAGCGGCACGAACCGGCCCAGCAGCGTCGCGCGCTCGGCGTTCGGCACATCGCCGGCGCTTGCGTCGACAACGAGAAAGCCCGCACGCGGATCGGCGGCGAGATTGCGCGTGTGCTCGGCCAGGCCGCTCACCAGGATCACCGGCCGATGGCTTGCATCGGGTGCAAACGGCACGACCGTCGGATACGGGAAGCCCTGCGGTTCGCGCGCATGGGTGGCGAGCGTGCCGAACGCGCAGCGGTGCAGCAGGTGCAGGGCGAGGGCGGGATCGATGTTCAAGGTGACTCCTGCGGTCGAAAGGCGGCGCGTCGGCCAGGGTTTCGATGTTACCCGCGGGCGCCGCCCGCCGCGCATCGACCGAACGGCCAATGCGCGACCGGGCCGCTGCCGCGGGTCGGCCCGATCGACCGCGCATCGGCCGAACGGCCATCGCCCGGCAGGATCGTAAGCGGTTCGATAGAATCGGATCCATCCGACGGGCGCCGCGTGCGCCCGCGCATTTTTCCCGACGAGCCGCCCCGTGTCCGAATCCTCTTCCCCCGAATCGCCGTCCCCGTTCGCCGCGCCGCCCGACACGCATCGCGTGCTGCCGCTGCCGGCCCGCCAGCGCGCGCGCACGGCGTCGATGGCGCTGTTCTTCGTCGCCGGCATGATGTACGCGTCGTGGGGCGTGCACGTGCCGACCGTGCGCGACAAGTTCGCGCTGAGCCCCGGGCGGCTGTCGATCGCGCTGTTCGCGGTCGCCGGCGGGTCGATCGCCGCGATGCTGACCATCGCGCGCTGGATCGCGCGCGTCGGCTCGCGCACCGCGTGCCTGGCCGGCGGGCTCGTGATGTCGGCGTGCGCGGCGCTGATCCTCGTCGTGCCCGATTACTGGATGCTGCTCGTGGTGCTCGCGCTGTTCGGCTTCTCGATGGCGACGCTCGACGTCGCGATGAACGCCGAGGCCAGCGCGGTCGAGATCGCGCTCGGCAAGCCGATCATGTCGTCGCTGCACGGGATGTTCAGCATCGGCGGGATGGCCGGCGCGGCGGCCGGCGGCGCGCTGCTGTCGGCCGGCATGGCGCCGGCCGCGCATCTCGCGCTCGCGGCGGCGGCGAGCGCCGCGGTGCTCGTGGCCGCGAGCCCGGCCGTGCTGCCGCACGTGCCGCACCACGAACAGGCGCACGGCGGCGGCAACCGCTGGCGCTCGCCCGCGTTGTGGATGCTCGGCGGCATCGCGCTGATCGCGCTGATCGCCGAAGGCGCGATGTACGACTGGGCGACCGTCTACATGCGCGACGTGGTCGCGGCGAGCCCCGCGCTCGCGAGCGCCGCGTACGCGGCGTTCTCCGGCGGGATGGCCGTCGCGCGCTTCGCGGGCGACGCCGTGCGCGCCCGCTTCGGCGCGCCGCAGCTCGTGTTCGCGAGCGCGTCGCTCGCCTGCGCGGGGATGATCGGCGCGCTGCTGCTGCCGAATCCGGTCGCGGTGCTGACCGGTTTCACGCTGATGGGGCTCGGGCTGGCCAACATGATGCCGGTGCTGTTCGCGGCCGCCGCGCGCGTGAAGGGCATCCATGCGGCCGAAGGGCTCGCGCACGTGGCCGGGCTCGCGTATTTCGGGCTGCTGTTCGGGCCGGTCGTGATCGGCGCGGTCGCGCAGGCCGCGAATCTGACGATCGGCCTGTCGGTCGTCGCGCTGTGCGCGGCGCTCGTCGCGCTCGTCGCCCCCAAGGTGCTCGCGCACCTGAAGATCTGACGGCGCGGCGGCGCACGCCGGCCCAAAAAGAAAACGCGCATGCGTTGCCGCATGCGCGTCTTCACCCTCCTGTCGACCGCTTCGCGTTACATCTTCACTTCGTCGAGCAGTGTCTTCTTGCCGTCCTTGTAGTTGTACAGCGAAATCACGCCGTGCTGCAGGTCGCCCTTCGAATCGAAGGTCGTCGTGCCGATCACGCCCGTGTACTTCGTCGCCGGCATCGCCGCGAGGATCTTCGCCGGGTCGGTCGAGTTCGCGCGCTTCATCGCGTCGGCGATGATGTACACGGCGTCATACGTGAACGGTGCGTAGATCTGGATCGGCTGGCCGAAGCGCTTCTCGTACTTCGCCTTGAACGCGGCGCCGCCCGGCATCTTCTCGAGCGAGGCACCGGCTTCCGAGCACACGATGTTGTCGGTCGCGTTGCCGGCCAGGTCGGCCAGCTTTTCCGTGCACACGCCGTCGCCCGCGAAGATCTTCGCGCGCAGGCCGAGCTGCTTCGCCTGTTTCGCGAACGGGCCGCCGGTGGCGTCCATGCCGCCGTACATGATCGCGTCCGGGTTCTCGCCCTTGATCTTCGTCAGAATCGCGCGGAAGTCGACCGCCTTGTCGTTGGTCGCGTCATGCGACAGCACCTTCAGGCCGAGCGCCTTCGCCTTCTTCTCGAATTCGTTCGCGAGACCCTGGCCGTACGCGGTCGAATCGTCGACCACCGCCACGCTCTTGATGCCCTTCGAATGCGCGTAGTTCGCCAGTGCCGGGCCCTGCTGCGCATCGGTCGCCACCACGCGGTACGTGGTCTTGAAGCCTTGCTGCGTGTAGGCCGGGTTGGTTGCCGACGGCGAGATCTGCACGATGCCCGCATCGCTGTAGATCTTCGAGGCCGGGATCGTCGTGCCCGAGTTCAGGTGGCCCACCACCGCGACGACCTTGTCGTCGACGAGCTTCTGCGCAACCTGCGTCGCCTGCCGCGGGTCGGCGGCGTCATCCTGTGCGTCGAGTTGCAGCGTGATCTTCTGGCCGCCGATCGTCAGGCCCTTCGCGTTGATCTCCTCGACTGCGAGACGCGCGCCGTTTTCATTGTCCTTACCCAGGTGTGCAATGCCGCCCGTCAACGGCGCGACGTGGCCGATCTTGACGACTTGATCGGCGGACGCGTTGCTTGCAGCTGCAGCGCACAGCATTGCCGCTGCGGTGATCGGCAACAGCTTTTGCATCTTGATATTCATGTAAGTCTCCAGTTCGGTCCCAAAAAACGCCATCGCCCGGTGCCCCGCTGCCATCCCCGTGTTTGCCATCACTGGACGATTCGCCGGTTGCATCCTTCATGCACTTGGCCTCAAGCACGTGAAAACCGCCGCTTTTAGCAGCCGCCCGCTCGTACTTGCGCGCAAGTGTAGGTGATCAAATTAATTTGTGGGATTTTTTTGGGCTAGTGGTAACACTACCGATATACGCGCTCTGGAAGGATGATCGAATAGCGCTGCAAGCCCCGGTGGATAAGGGTTTCCGCTAATTTCGACATATTGTCGAAAGGTCGTTTCAATCGATTCGCGCGGGCATTTCGATTCGGTATTTTGTGACCTGGATCATTGAATGAAACGCGCGTGACACCCCGCGCGTTTCGTCGCCCGACATGAACCGTTCAAGCGGCCGAACCGGTGTTCAGGCCGCCGATGCGCGCCATTCCGCGTCGAGCGCGGCGACCAGTTGCGACGTCGTCAGCGCATCGCCGCGCCGCCGCGCGAGCGGCGCGCCCTGGCCGGCCCACAGCGACAGATAGTCGCCGTCGTTCGCGCGCGCGGCCGCCTGGCGCAGCGGCTGGGTCAGCGCGTTCTGCACCGGATACGGCGCGACGTCGGCCGCGTGCTCGCCGAGCCGCGCCATCAGCGTGTTGCGCAGCCCGCGTGCGTGACGGCCGGTGATCGCGCGCGTGACCTGCGTCGACGTATCGGCGCTCGCGAGCAGGCGCGCCTTCCAGTCCGCCGCAATCGCGCTTTCCGCGCACGTGAGGAACGCGGTGCCGAGTTGCGCGGCCTGCGCGCCGAGCGCGAGCGCGGCCGCGATGCCGCGGCCGTCCATGATGCCGCCCGCGGCCAGCACCGGCAGGCCCGTCGCGTCGACGAGCTGCGGGACGAGCGCGAGCGTGCCGATCAGCGCGTCGTCGGCGGCACCGATGAAGGTGCCGCGATGGCCGCCCGCCTCGGCGCCCTGCGCGGAGATCGCGTCGGCGCCGGCCGCCTGCCACGCGCGCCCTTCGGCCACGTGCGTCGCGGTGCCGATCACATAAGTGCCGGCGGCTTTCAGGCGCGCGACGTCGGCCGCGTCGAGCACGCCGAACGTGAAGCTCGCGACCGGCACGCGCAGCGCGACGAGCGCATCGAGCTGCGCGCGGAAATCGGGCGCGTAGCGCGCGGGCGCCGTGCCCGGCGGCAGGCCGAGCGCGGTATTCAGCGGGTCGATCGCCGCGAGTGCGCGCGCGACGGTCGCCGCGTCGGGCGCGACTTCATCGGGCAACACGAACAGGTTGATCGCGAACGGGCGATCGGTCGCCGCGCGGATCGCGGCGACTTCGGCCTCGATACGTTCGGGCGCGAGCGCGCCGGCGCCGAGGCTGCCGAGCGCGCCGGCATTCGACGCGGCGGCAACCATCGCGGTCGTCGTCGCGCCGACCATCGGCGCCTGCACGAGCGGCAGGCGCAGGCCGAAGCGTTCGGAAAAGGGCGTGGAAAACGGGCGGACGGACATGGCGAATCCTTCGATGACGATGCGCGAAAGCGCTTTGTAAAGGCCGACACATCGACTCTATCGAAGCGGCGCGGCGTCGAAAAATGAAAAATCGAGATCGAAACGATCGCTGCGCGAGAAGTGCCCGCGTGCGCTGCAGCACCGGTCGATTGGTGGCACACTAGGCCGCCCTCTTTTCACTCTCCGGTGCGCCTCGCGCACCCCGCACGCAGGAGTTCAGAACGTGACTGCCCAATGGATCGACATCCCGACCGGTAACGACAGCTTCGGCGGCTATCTCGCACTGCCCAAGCGCGGCAAGGGCCCTGCCGTCATCATCATCCAGGAGATCTTCGGCGTGAACGCGCACATCCGCGCGGTCGCCGACCAGTACGCGGCCGACGGCTTCGTCGCGCTCGCGCCGGACGTGTTCTGGCGCACGCAGCCGCGCGTCGAGCTGACCTACGACGGCGCGGATCGCGACAAGGGCATCGAGCTGCTGAAGAAGACCGACGTGGGTCTCGCGGTCGCGGACATCGTCGCGACGGCCGACGTGTTGCGCGCACGCCCCGAAGTGGCCGGCAAGCTCGCCGCGATCGGCTACTGCTTCGGCGGCCAGCTCGCGTATCGCGCGGCCGCGACCGGCAAGCTCGACGCGGCGGTGGCCTATTACGGCGGCGGCATCCAGAACGCGCTGGACCTCGCCGGCCAGGTCACGCAGCCGATCCTGTTCCACTACGCGGAAAACGACCACGGCATTCCGCTCACGGCCGTCGACCAGGTGAAGGCCGCGTTCGCCGGCCACGGCGATGCGTCGTTCCACGTGTACCCTGGCGCGGAGCACGGCTTCAACTGCACGGACCGCGCGTCGTACAACCAGCGCGCCGCGGCGCTCGCGCACGGCCGCACGCTGACCTTCCTCGCCGAGCATCTCTAAACAGGCCCTGCCGCGAGCCCGCCACGCCGGGCCCGCGTTATGCTCGCACCATCGCCACGAGTCACAACGGGGGTGACCGCGATGCACTCCGACTATCTCGCGCATGACGCAATCGGCCTCGCCGCGCTCGTGCGCGACCGCCACGCCAGCCCGCGCGAACTGCTCGACGCGGCGATCGGTCAGGCCGAAGCGGTGAACGGCGCGATCAACGCGATCGTGCTGCAGGACTACGAAGCCGCGCGCGCGCGTGCGGCGGCCGCGCGCCCACCCGGCGCCGACGCGCCGTTCGCGGGCGTGCCGTATCTCGTCAAGGATCTCGGCGCGGCGGTCGCCGGGCTGCCGCTGTCGATGGGCAGCCGGCACTACCGGTACTTCGTGCCGGCCGACGATTCGCCGGTGATCGCGCGCAGCCGCGCGGCGGGGCTGAACATATTCGGCAAGACCAACACGCCCGAGATCGGCCAGATGCCGTACACGGAACCGGAACTGTTCGGCGCGTGCCGCAACCCGTGGAATCTCGACCACACGCCCGGCGGATCGAGCGGCGGCGCGGCGGCGGCCGTCGCGGCCGGCATCGTGCCGCTCGCGCATGCGTCCGACGGCGGCGGCTCGATCCGCATTCCGGCATCGTGCTGCGGGCTGTTCGGGCTGAAGCCGAGCCGCAACCCGGTGCTCGTCGACCTGCCGTCGAACGGCGAACTCGTCGTCCAGCACGCGGTGTCGCGCAGCGTGCGCGACAGTGCGCTGCTGCTCGACGTGACGACCGGCCAGACGCTGCCGCCCGGCGCGCCCGGCACCTTCCTCGGCGCGCTCGATACGCCGCCCGGCCCGCTGCGGATCGGCCTCGTCGTCGATCCGATGCTCGCGCCGGCGCTCGCCGACGACACACGCGCGGCGCTCGACGATGCGGCCGCGCTGCTCGAATCGCTCGGCCATCACGTCGAGCCCGCGACGCTGCCGATCGACTACGCGCGCGCGGCCGAAACCTTTCTGACGCTGTGGGCGACGATCGCCGAGGACATGGTGCTCGGCGCGCGCGCGCTGACCGGCCGCACACCGCGGCGCGGCGAATTCGAGGCCGCGACGTGGGCGATGGCGGTGGTCGGCCGGCGTCTCGCGCGCACGCGCCTGCCGGACGTGCTCGAATGGCAGCGCCAGCTCACCGTGCAGGTCGCCGGTCTCGTGTCGCGTTACGACGCGATCCTGTGCGCATCGCTCGCGGGGCCGCCGGTGAAGATCGGCGAGCTGCAGCCGACGCCGTTCGAATCCGCGCAGATGAAGCTCGTCGCCGCGCTGCCGGTGAAGCCGCTGCTGAAGGAAATGCTCGCGAAATCGTCGGAGAAGGCGTTCGCGTGGGCCGGCTGCACCGAGCTGTTCAACCTGACCGGCCAGCCGGCGATGTCGGTGCCGCTGTACTGGAACGCGCGCGGGCTGCCGATCGGCGTGCAGTTCGCCGCGCGCCACGCGGACGACGCGCTGCTGCTCCGGCTCGCGCGGCAGCTCGAACAGGCGCGGCCGTGGTTCGACCGCCGCCCGCCGCTGATGCAGGCACGGCGCTGATTCGGCGGCTTGCGCCGCGCGGCATGCGCGGCGCGTCACGATAAAAAAGCCCCGCCGGCGCAAACCGGCGGGGCTTTCACGCAGGCAACCGCGTGACGGCGCTCGTTACACCGCGAGCCGTTCGCAGATCGTCCGCGTGGCGGTCGCCAAGTTCAGCGTGTAGAAGTGCAGCCCCGGCACGCCCGCGTCGATCAGGCGCTGGCACAGGCTCGTGACGACGTCCGCGCCGAACGCGCGGATCGACTCGCGATCGTCGCCGAAGCTCTCGAGCCGGCGCGCGACCCAGCGCGGTACTTCGGCGCCGCACATCTCGGAGAAGCGCATCAGCTGCGAGAAGTTCGTGATCGGCATGATGCCCGGCACGATCGGCACGTCCACGCCGAGCTTGCGCGTATCGTCGACGAAGCGGAAATACGCATCCGCGTTGAAGAAGTACTGCGTGATCGCGGAATTCGCGCCGGCTTTCACCTTGCGCGCGAAATTCTCGAGATCGGCCTTCGGCGAGCGCGATTGCGGGTGGTACTCCGGATAGCCGGCGACCTCGATGTGGAACCAGTCGCCGTGCTCGGCGCGGATGAAGCTGACGAGCTCGGACGCATAGCGCAGCTCGCCGACCTCGCCCATCCCCGACGGCAGATCGCCGCGCAGCGCGACGATGTGCCGGATGCCGTGCGAGCGGTACTGGTCGAGGATCGCGCGCAGGTTGTCGCGCGACGAGCCGATGCACGACAGGTGCGGCGCGGCCTCGAGGCCGTCCTTCTGCATGTCGAGCACGGTATCGAGCGTGCCTTGCTGCGTCGAGCCGCCGGCGCCGAACGTCACGGAGACGAATTTCGGCTTCAGCGGCAGCAGCTGCGCGCGCGTGGCGCGCAGCTTTTCGACGCCGTCCGCCGACTTCGGCGGGAAGAATTCAAACGAGAGTTCGATCGATTTCATGATTCGATGGGATTGGGCCTGCGCCCGCCCGCGCTCAGCCGAAGTCGCGCTGGCCGAAGATCAGGGCGGACAGCAGCCACGACACGATGCTGTACAGGATCGAACCGAAGAACGCGGACCAGAACCCCGACACCTCGAAGCCCTTCAGCAGCGACGACGCGAACCAGAAGCACAGCGCGTTCACGACGAGGATGAACACCCCGAGCGTGACGATCGTGACGGGCAGCGTCAGCAGGATCAGCACCGGCCGGATCACCGTGTTGATCAGCCCGAGCACGACCGCGACGATCAGCGCGGTGCCGAAGCTCTTGATGTGGATCGACGGCACGAGGTACGTGATGATCAGCAGCGCGAGCGCGTTGATGACCCAGGTGAGGATGACGCTCATGGAGGGCTCCGGTTCGGTTGTCGATCGGTACGATCGGGGAGCGCCGCCGCGCCGCGCACGCCCGTTGCGGGGCGCACGGCGCGGCGGCGGCCGCGCATCAGGATCAATAGCGGTAGTGGTTCGGCTTGAACGGGCCGTCCTTCTGCACGCCGATGTACGACGCCTGCTCGTCCGACAGCACCGACAGGTTCGCGCCGATGCGCGCGAGGTGCAGGCGCGCGACCTTTTCATCGAGATGCTTCGGCAGCACATACACCTTGTTCTCGTACTCGTTGCCGCGCACGAACAGCTCGATCTGCGCGAGCGTCTGGTTCGCGAACGAGTTCGACATCACGAACGACGGGTGGCCGGTCGCGCAGCCGAGGTTCACGAGGCGGCCTTCGGCCAGCAGGATCACGCGCTTGCCGTCCGGGAAGATGATGTGGTCGACCTGCGGCTTGATGTTTTCCCACTGGTACTGGCGCGTCGACGCGACGTCGATTTCCGAGTCGAAGTGGCCGATGTTGCAGACGATCGCGTTGTGGCGCATCGCCTTCATGTGATCGTGGTTGATCACGTGGTAGTTGCCGGTCGCCGTCACGAAGATGTCGGCCTTGTCCGCCGCGTATTCCATCGTCACGACGCGGTAGCCTTCCATCGCCGCCTGCAGCGCGCAGATCGGATCGATTTCGGTGACCCACACGGTCGCGCCCAGCCCGCGCAGCGACTGCGCGCAGCCCTTGCCCACGTCGCCGTAGCCCGCGACGACCGCGACCTTGCCCGCGATCATCACGTCGGTCGCGCGCTTGATGCCGTCGACGAGCGATTCGCGACAGCCGTACAGGTTGTCGAACTTCGACTTCGTGACGGAGTCGTTCACGTTGAACGCCGGGAACGGCAGGCGGCCGTCCTTTTCCATCTGGTACAGGCGGTGCACGCCGGTCGTGGTTTCCTCGGTCACGCCCTTGATGTGCGCGAGGCGCTTCGAGTACCAGTTCGCGTCGACGTCGAGGTGCGCCGCGATCGACTTGTACAGCGCGACTTCTTCCTCGTTGGTCGGCTTCGCGATCACCGAACGGTCCTTCTCGGCCTTCGCGCCGAGGATCAGCAGCAGCGTGGCGTCGCCGCCGTCGTCCAGGATCATGTTCGCGAATTCGCCGTTCGGCCATTCGAAGATGCGGTGCGAGAACTCCCAGTATTCGTCGAGCGACTCGCCCTTGAACGCGAACACCGGCGTGCCGGCTTCGACGATCGCGGCCGCCGCGTGATCCTGCGTCGAGAAGATGTTGCACGATGCCCAGCGCACGTCCGCGCCGAGCGCCTTCAGCGTCTCGATCAGCACGCCCGTCTGGATCGTCATGTGCAGCGAACCGGCAATGCGCGCGCCCTTCAGCGGCTGCTGCGCCTTGTATTCGTCGCGGATCTGCACGAGGCCCGGCATTTCGGTCTCGGCGATGTTGAGTTCCTTGCGGCCCCAGCCGGCCAGCGCCATGTCGGCGACGACGTAATCGTGGGAAGCCTTGGAATCGATAATGGCGTTCATCACGCCCTCCTTTCTAAAAAGTTTCTAGATTGGTGACGTGAGCGCCGTTCAGGAAGCGGGGCCGGCGGGAAAATTGCCGCACGGCTGCTTGGTGAAGCTCTCCGAGCCTGGCGGACACTGATGGCCCGTCGCAACGCTCCTCGGAAAACGGAGGGGATTGTAGCAAATCGGCGCGCGAAATGCGCAAGGACGATGCGTAGGCACGAGACGCGCGCGGCGCGGGCGCGCGCGGCCGTGGCCAACGGGGCAGGACGCCGGGGTCAGGACTCGGCGCCCACCCACGCCTGTTCGCGCAGCCGCGCGCGCAGGCGCGCGACGGCCTGGCTGTGCAACTGGCACACGCGCGATTCGCTCACCTCGAGCACCGCGCCGATTTCGCGCAGATTCAGACCCCGTTCGTAGTACAGCGACATCAGCAGCTTCTCGCGCTCCGGCAGCCGCTCGATCGCCTCCACGAGCGCCTCGCGCAGGTGCTCGTCGAGCAGCGCCGACAACGGATCGGCATGATCGACGCGATAACGGTCGAGAAACGGCTCGTCGTCGGCCGCGCGATCGAAATCCTCGTAGTAGATGAGCTGGCTGCCGTGCAGATCCTGCAGCATCCCCTGGTATTCGTCGAGCGGCATGTTCAGGTGCTGCGCGATTTCGGTCTCGGTCGCCGAGCGGCCGAGGTGCTGCTCGACCTGGTGCACCGCGTGCTCGACCTCGCGCGACGTCTTGCGCAGGCTGCGCGGCAGCCAGTCGTTGCTGCGCAGCTCGTCGAGCATCGCGCCGCGGATCCGCTGCGTCGCGTAGGTCTCGAACTGCGCGCCCTGGTCTTCCTTGTAGCGGCCGGCCGCGTCCATCAGGCCGATCATGCCGGCCTGGATCAGATCGTCGAGATCGACGCTCGCCGGCATCTTCGCGACGAGCTGCAGTCCAAGGCGGCGCACGAGCGGCGCATATTGCGCGAGCACGTCGGCCTGGGACATCTTTCCTTGAGCGTTGTACATCATGGCTCCCTCCTTCGGGTGGCGCTCACGCGACGTGTGCCGCGCCCGCCTCATACGACGGCTTGCCGCCGGCATGGACCGCGCGGCCCGCGCCCGAACCCGGGCGCATCGGCCAGTACAACAGGTCGGCGGCAATCTGCCGGTAGTCGCGCGCGGCAGCCGACGACGGGAACGCGTCGACCACCGCATGCATCAGTTCGCGGGCGTGCTCGACGAGCGGATCGGCGCTCACGCAGCCCGCGTCGGCGATCGACACGGTCAGGTAGCGGCTCGCGACGCCCGCGAGGTTGTCGAAGGCCGTCTTCGCGTCCGCGTGGCTGGCGACCTGATTGGTCAGCACGCGGAACTGCGCGAACGCGTGCGCGAAATGCAGCCGCTTCATGCACGCATACGCCTCGGTGATCGCCTGCGCGGCGACCCGCGTGACGATCAGCACGTCGTGCGCTTCGCGCGCGAGCGCCGACAACGATCCGTCGGCGCCGAGCTGCGCGTCGACGAGGACGATGTCGGCCGGGCCGTCGATGAAGTCGCTCAGTTGCGCGTCGCCGTAGCCGGCGCGCGCGAGCCGCGCGGCGCCGCACAGGCCGAAGCCGGCCGCCACCCGCGTGCGTTCGCCGTCGCGCAGCCACGCGCCGGCGAGCGTCGCGCTGGCCGAATGCACGTCGGCGCGCTCGTCGACGACGAGCACGTCCTTGCCGAGCGACGCGAGCGCCGCCGCGAGGTTCACGACGGTGGACGTGCAGCCGACGCCCGCGGGCCCGCCCGTCACCGCGACGATGCGCGACGCGCGCCCGGCCAGCAGGCGCCGCAGCCCTTCGGCCTGATCGATGATCCGTTTATCCAAATCGCACCTCGTGCAGCTCGGCGGTGGAACGTGCGGTCAGTGCGGAAAGCAGCGTCGGCATGTCCTCGTCTTGCGGCACGAAGGGCGAGCCGTCGCGCGGTACACAGAACGCGCTCTTCAGCAGGAATTTGGTCGATGCGACGTACAGGTTCTCCGGCACCTTCTGGCCGGTCGACACGTAGTGGACCGGCAGCTTGTAGCGGATCACCGTGTCGAGCACGCCGCCGAGGTGAGTCGCCTCGTCGAGCTTCGTGAGGATGCAGCCGGCCAGGTCCGGATGCTCGCCCGCGCTGCGGTACGCCTGCACGACTTCGTTCAGCGTGTCGCCGTGGCTCGTCGCGTTGAGCAGCAGCAGGCGCTGCACCGGCGCGTTCGCGCCGTGCAGCATCGCGATCTGGTCGGACACCGCGCGGTCGCGCTGGCTCATGCCGATCGTGTCGATCAGCACGATGTGCTTGTTGCGCAGCTCGGACAGCGCGAGCGCGAGGTCGCCCGCATCCTTCACCGCGTGAACCGGCACGCCGAGGATCTTGCCGAAGATGCGCAGTTGCTCGTGGCCGCCGATCCGGTAGCTGTCGGTGGTCAGCAGCGCGACCTTGCTCGCGCCGAAGCGCATCACGCAGCGCGCGGCCAGCTTCGCGGTGGTGGTCGTCTTGCCGACGCCCGTCGGGCCCATCAGCGCGAACACGCCGCCGCGCTCCATCAGCGCGTCCTCGCTGTCCAGCACCGGCAGGTTCGATGCGAGCACCGACTGCGCCCATTCGGCGGCCTGCTCGAAGGTCTGCGCGCCGTCGCCGGACGGCAGGTTGTCGACCAGCATCCGCACGAGCTGCGCGGAGAAGCCGGCCGCGAACAGGTGCTTCGTCAGCGCGCCGTGGACGGGGCCGCGACGCTGGCGGTCGTGCCACATCAGGCTGTCGAACTGCTCTTCCATCATCCCGCGCAGCTCGCCCAGCTCCTGCATCACCGTGTCGTTGACGATCCGCTCGATGCGCGACTTCACCGCATCGGCCACCACGGCGGCCGTGTCGGCGGACAGGTGCGTGCGTTCCGTCGCCCTGGCGCCGTATGCGGCGCCCGTGTCGGCTGCGCGCTTCGCAGAGGCCGGCGCTCCGGCGGCCGGCGACCGGCGTTCGGCGTCGCGCACGATGTCGCGCGCCCAGTCGGGCGGCGTCGCGCGGGCGGCGGCTTGCGGCGCGGGCGCGCTCGCCTGCGGCTCGGCAGACGCCTGCGCACGGGCGATCAGCGCGTCGCGCTGCTGCGTCAGGCGCTTCGCGTGCTCGACGAGCCACGGTGCGGGTTCGGAAGCAGGCGCGGACGATCCGGCGGCCGGCATGCCTGCCGCGGCGGATGCGGCGCTCGACGGCGCTGCCGCCGCGGGCGCGTCCGCATCGATCGGCGCCGCGTGCGCATCCGCGTCTTGCATGTCGGCGCTCGCGCCGAACACGGACGAGAACACGTCCGGCAGCCCGCCTTCGCCCGCCGCATACGGATTGACGGCCGGGCGCGGAGCGATGCCCGGGCGCGACACGATGCCCGGCACGGCGGCGGCCGGCACGGATTCCGGCGCGCGCGACGTGGCGAGGCGCGGACGCGCGGCCGGCGGCGCCACCGCGGCGAGATCCGAATCGGCGAGTGCAACGATTTCGACGCTGCCGTCATCGAGCGTGCGATTCGACAGCACGACCGCGTCGGCGCCGAGCGCCTCGCGCACGAGACGAAGTGCGTCGCGGCTCGTTGCGCCGGTGAATTTGCGAATGTTCAAGCGGAACCCCCGATGACGTTAACGACTTTGATCGTGCGTGTGTCCGGCACTTCGGCGTACGACAGCACTTTCAGTTGCGGCAGGCTGCGGCGCAGGAAACGCGCGAGCATCGCGCGCAGCGCGTGCTGCACCAGCAGCACGGGCGGCAGCCCGAGATTCTGTTGACGCAGCATCGCTTGCTGCGTGCCGGTCAGAAGGTTGTGCGCGAGGCCGGGTTCGAGGCCCGGATTCGCGCCGGTGGCGAGCGCCTGCGACAGCACGCGCTCCAGATTCGCGTCGAGGCCCATCACCTGCATTTCGCCGTTGCCCGGATACCACTGCTGCGTGATCGCGCGGCCGAGCGAGAGCCGCACCGCCGCCGTGATCTCGAATGCGTCGCCGCGGCCCGCATGCTCGGACACGGCCTCGAGGATCGTGCGCATGTCGCGGATCGGCACGCCTTCCTCGAGCAGGTTCTGCAGCACCTTCTGCAGCGTGGTGAGCGAGATCGTCTTCGGCACCAGGTCCTCGACGAGCGACGGCGCGTCCTTGCCGGTGCGCTCGACGAGCGCCTGCACTTCCTGGCGGCCGAGCAGCTCGGCCGCGTGCTGGACGACGAGATGGTTCAGGTGCGTCGCGACCACCGTGCTCGCGTCGACCACCGTGTAGCCGTACACCTGCGCCTGCTCGCGCAGCGCAACGTCGATCCACACGGCCGGCAGCCCGAACGCGGGATCCTGCGTGACGGCGCCCGGCAGCGCGGCCGTCACCTGGCCCGGGTTGATCGCGAGCCACTGGCCCGGAAACACTTCGCCGAAGCCGATCTCGACGCCTTTCAGCGCGATCCGGTACGCGTTCGGCCGCAGTTCGAGGTTGTCGCGGATATGGATCACCGGCGGCAGGAAGCCGATTTCCTGCGCGAATTTCTTGCGGATGCTCTTGATGCGCTTGAGCAGCTCGCCGTCGCTGTTCTTGTCGACGAGCGGGATCAGCCGGTAGCCGACTTCGAGGCCGAGCGGGTCGATCAGCTGCACGTCGTCCCAGGTCGCTTCGTGGCTGTCGGCCGGCAGCACGGCGGGCGGCGCGATGTCGGTCACGTCGCCGGCCGCCTTGCGGGCCGCCGCGCGCTTGGTCTGCGTGCGCGCCAGCCAGATCGCGCCGCCGCCGAGCGCGAGGAACGCGAAGTGCGGCATGCCCGGGATCAGCCCCATCAGCACGATGATCGCGCCGGTGATGTTCAGCACGCGCGGGTTCGTGAACAGCTGGCCGGTGATCTGCGTGCCGATGTCCTCGTCGGTCGCGACGCGCGACACGATCACGCCGGCCGCGGTCGAGATCACGAGCGACGGGATCTGCGCGACGAGGCCGTCGCCGATCGTCAGCAGCGTGTAGTTGGTGCCGGCCGCGGCGAACGACATGTCGTGCTGGACCATCCCGACGATCAGCCCGCCGATCACGTTGATCGCCATGATGATCAGGCCGGCGATCGCGTCGCCGCGCACGAACTTCGACGCGCCGTCCATCGACCCGTAGAACTCGGCTTCCTGCGACACGGCCAGGCGCCGCTTGCGCGCCTGTTCCTCGTTGATGAGGCCGGCGTTCAGGTCGGCGTCGATCGCCATCTGCTTGCCGGGCATCGCATCGAGCGTGAAGCGCGCGGACACTTCGGCGATCCGCCCCGCGCCCTTCGTGATCACCATGAAGTTGATGATCATCAGGATCACGAACACGACGATGCCGACCGCGAAGTTGCCGCCGACGAGGAAGTGGCCGAACGCCTCGATCACCTGGCCGGCCGCGTCGGGGCCGGTGTGGCCTTCGAGCAGCACGACGCGCGTCGACGCGACGTTCAGCGACAGGCGCAGCAGCGTCGAGAACAGCAGCACGCTCGGGAACGCCGCGAAGTCGAGCGGCTTCATCGTGTACATGCTGACGAGCAGCACCATCACGGACAGCGCGATGTTGAACGTGAACAGCAGATCCAGCAGCATCGGCGGCAGCGGCAGGATCATCATCCCCAGGATCATGCAGATGAGGATCGGCCCCGCGAGCGCGCGCAGGTTCTTGCCTGCGAATGGGTTCGGGCGCTTCGCGAACAGGCCGGTGGTCGGGGTGCTCATGCTGCGTTCCCTTGCTTGCCGAGGGCGTCCTCGGCTTCTTCACGTTCGTCGTCGGCGGCGACCGACGTGCCCTTGTCGAGTTCGGCCGGCACGTCCAGATCGACCGGCATCGCCGGGAACGCGCCGCCTTCCGAACGGAAGCGCTTGAGCTGGTAGACCCACGCGAGCACTTCGGCCACGGCCGAGTACAGCGAGCCCGGGATCTCGCGTTCGAGTTCGACGTTGTGATACAGCGCACGCGCGAGCGGCGGCGCTTCGAGCAGCGGCACGTTGTGTTCGGCCGCGAGTTCGCGGATGCGCGCGGCGACGAGGTTCACGCCCTTCGCGACGACCTTCGGCGCGCGCATCTCGCCGTCCGTGTATTGCAGCGCGACCGCGAAGTGCGTCGGGTTCGTGACCACCACGTCGGCCTTCGGCACGGCCGCCATCATCCGGCGCCGCGCGATCGCGCGCTGCTGCTGGCGAATCCGCCCCTTCACGTGCGGATCGCCTTCGTTCTCGCGATGCTCGCGCTTCACTTCTTCCTTCGTCATGCGCAGCTTCTTGTTGTACTGCCAGAGTTGGTAAGGCACGTCGAGCCCGGCGACCACCAGCATCCCGGCGACCGTCGTGCCGCAGCACACGGCGACCAGATGCAGCGCATCGGGCAGCGCGGCGCCGAGCGGCTGCGTGGCGAGGCCGAGCAGTTCGTCCTTGCTGCGCCAGATCGCGATGCCGCCGATCCCGCCGACGACCAGCGTCTTCGCGATCGACATCCCGAGCTGGATCGGCCCCTGGATCGAGAAGATCCGGCCGAGGCCCGAGATCGGGTTCAGGCGGTCGAACTTCAGCTCGAAGGTTTTCTGCGAAATCAGCCAGCCGCCGAGCGCCATCGGCGCGAGCAGCGCGGCGACGCCGGTGAGCGCGAGCAGCGGCAGCAGCGCGGCGAAGCCTTCGAGGCTCGCGCTGCCGGCCGCCGACAGCATCCGGTGGGTGTCGAACGCGGTCGCGCGATCGAACGTGAACGCGCCGCGCAGCATCGCCTGCAGATGCCCGCCCGACGGGCCCGCGAGCAGCCATGCGCCGTAGAACCCCGCCGCGAGCAGAGCGAACGAAGCCAGTTCGCGCGAACGCGCGACCTGCCCCTCCTCGCGCGCCTTCTCGCGGCGCCTGGGAGTGGCGGCTTCGGTCTTGTCGAGATCGCTCTCGTCTGCCACGGGGCCTCCAGTCGGGTACGGCGGAATGCCGCTTTCCAGTGACACCGATTATTCATGGAGGCGTCAAACGCCGATCGGTCGAGCAAAGCCGGGAAAGGGGGGTATTTCGGGGAATCGGGCGAGCGCCCGCGAACGCGGCTGGAACGGCGCGCGGCGCGGCGGAAAAACGGAGCCGCCCGAGCATGGGCGACGCGGCGGCCGCAAGCGAGGCGGCAGCGGCGGAATGCGCGGGGAACGGTGAAACGACGGGCGGGAAAGGCGCGAGAAACGGGAAAAACGGGAAAGGCGGGAAAAGCAGGCCCCGACGAACGGCGACGCGCGTCGGTCGGGGCAGGCGTCGGTCAGGCCGCCGGAATCGGGTCCGCGCCGAAGCGGTTCGGGCCTTCGGTGCCGCGCGAGCACATCCACACGAGCAGCAGGATGCCGCCGACGATCGGAATCAGCGCGAGCAGCAGGAACCAGCCCGAGCGGCCCGTATCGTGCAGGCGGCGCACGCTGACCGCGATGCCCGGAATGATCAGCGCGAGCGACACGAGGGAGATGACGCCGAGCAGCAGCAGCGTGATCAGGCCCGCATCGCGGCCCGCCGCGCCGATGATCTGGCCGACGATCGACAGCACGCAGCTCAGCAGCGCGAAATACCAGTATTCGGCACGACGCGCACGGCCTTCGAATGTCGCGTATTTATTCAGTGCGGCACGAACGGCTTCGGAAAAATTCATTTTATTACCCTCCTGTTTTATATTGGCACCCCGGAAACAACGCCGGAATTATATGATCGAATTTCGGTGGCTTCCATCTATTTTGGCATATGGGGCAATACGCATTCAAATGACGCGGGAACGGCTGCAAGAGCGGATTTCGCGTCCCGGGCTTGCATGCCGCGTCATTTCAATAATCGTGAAGATCTGACAGAGGCGACCGTCCCGGATAATCCGGCTTTGATTACATCCGAATGAAATCGCGCGAATCGATAATCGATTCGAGTGCCCTTATTCGATTAACCGGCCGGCCGGCGATACGCAGGCGCGCCGGTCGCGGTGCCTTTCGGCATCGCCGGTTCCGTCCGAATCGCGCCCTACGGCGTCGGGACGGCACGGCCGGCCATCGCCGGCCCGAACAGCCTGACCGACCTGAGCGACCTAACCGGCCGCCGCACGCTGCAACGCGCCGAGGTCGAGCTTCTTCATCGTCATCACCTGCGCCATCACGCGCTCGGCGCGGGCCGGGTCGCCCGTCATCAGTTCGGTCATCTGCACGGGCACGACCTGCCACGACACGCCGAAGCGGTCCCGCAGCCAGCCGCATTGCTGCGCACGTTCGTCGCCGCCCTCGGACAAGCGCGTCCAGTAATGGTCGATCTCGGCCTGGTCGCGGCAGTTGACGACGAACGACACGGCCGGCGTCATCTGGAACACGGGGCCGCCGTTCAGCGCGACGAACGCCTGCCCGTCGAGCTCGAACGACACGGTCATCACCGCGCCCTCGGCGTTGCCGGACGCATGCGCGCCGGCCTTGCCGTAGCGCGCGACGTGCACGATGCGCGCGTTGTCGAACACCGATACGTAGAAACCGGCCGCCGCCTCGGCGTCGCGGTCGAACCACAGGAACGGCGTGATGCGCTGGATACGCGGGTTCATGCGCTGTCTCCTTCGATGTCTTGCCGGCACCGGTGCCGGTCTTACATCGTAGGCGCTATGTCGGCGCGTGGCGGCGATGCGGTCCGTAGCGCACGCGCGGCGCGCCGGAATAAAAAAGGGGGCGATCGCTCGCCCCCTCGTTCCTGCGTCCGGCGACGCCGCGTCAGAACGCGACGAACGGCTGCGCGCCGCCGCTCGCGGTCTTGTCCATCCCGAAGTAGATCGTCTTGCCGTAGAAGTGCGGCATGCCGATGTCGAGCCAGTTGGACGAGCCGAACGGCCCCGCGATGTCGTTGAACGCGAACGTCGACGCGTTCGAGAACAACGAATCCGCGTTCGCGACCGGCATCGACACGGTGCCCGACGCGCCGTTCTGGCCGCTCAGCGTGGCCGAATAGGTGGTCGTGGCCGACGGGCAGTAGAACTCCGTATTCCTCGAACAGACCGTCTGCGCCGAATCGTTGAAGAAATACGCGTTCGAGCCCGTGTCGAAGAACGCGGTCACGTTGCGCCCCTGGAACGTCGCGCTGACGTCGCCGGTCGTGGTCGACGTCAGCACCGTCTTGCCGCTCAGGTTCGGCAAGCCGAACGTCAGCGTGCCGGTCGCGCTCCCCTGCCCGTTGCTCGAGATGGCCGGCATCTGCACGCTCACGCCGTCGTTGTTCGCGAACCGGTGCACCGGGTTGGCCACCTGCTGCGCCAGCGGCACGAGCGTGACGGTGCAGCTCGCGTTGTCGCCGTTCGGGCACGCGTAGTAGTTGTTGTTCGTCGACGTCGACGTCGCGCAGGTCGTGCCGCAGTCGTACGGCGCCGGCCCGATGCCGAGGATCCCGTTCGCGCCGAGCGCGCTCGTCGAGTTGGCCGACGCGCCGCCGTTCGTGCACGAGCTCGGCACGTTCGTCGTGCCGAGGTCGCCGATGATCTGCACGGGCAGCGACGCGGCCTGCTCGCTGCCGATCGACAGGTCGACGGTGCGCACCGAGCCCCACGTGTAGCTCGACACGAACTTGCCGCATTCGGCGACCGGCGCGCCGCCGCTCGTCACTTGCGGCAGGCTGTCGTGCACGCCCGACACCGCGCTGCCGACGAGCCTCAGCCCGTAGGACGCGGTATCGACGAGCACGTTGTTGACGATCTGGCAGTTCGACGTGCCCGGCACGCAGACCTTCACGCTGATGGTCGGGATGTTGATCACGTTCGCGGCGCCGGCGGCGACCGTGATGACGGCCGTGTTGCCGCTGTTGCCGTCGGATCCGCCCGAGCCGTTATTGCCGGTATTGCCGGTATTGCCGTTGTTGCCCGAACTGCTGCTGCCGCCGCCATCGCCGCCGCCGCAAGCCGTCACGAGCACGGCCGTCGCGGCCAGGAGGCCCAGCACGCCGAACCAGCGCTTGAATGTACGAGTCATGCTCAAGATCGCTCTCCCGCTGTCACTGGATATCGGTGCCGGCCACGCCGGCCGGCAGCGCCGACGGCAGCCATGCCTGGCCGGAGAAGGCGCCCATGTGGCCGCCCGTCCGGATCACGAGGCCGCTCGTCTCGACGGTCACCGGCGCACGCCAGCCGCGCGCCCGGTGCGCCGCCTGGACGCCGGCGGTGTACTGCGGGAAATAGCTGCCGAGCAGCGACGCGAGATCCGGCATCGTCGGCCCGCGCCACGCGAGGCCGAACACGCTGCCGGCGGCCGACGTGTATTCGTGGATGACAGTGCCCGATCCGAGCGTGATCTCGCGCACGGTATAGGCGGCCGTGCTCGTCTGCACGCCGTCCGCCGAGCGCATCGCGCGCTGCAGCGCGCGCACGGTGGCGGCCTGATCGTCCGCCGGCGGCGACATCGGCGCGCCGCCCAGTTCCGCGTGTGCGTGGACGGCCCACAGCACACCCATTGCAGCCGTCGCATGCGCGACGGTCCAGCCCAAGCGTTTCAGCTTCACGTTCCCCCCCCAAGGCTTCGGTGCCGACGGCGCCGCCATCGGCCCGCGCCGCCTGCCCACTTATGAATCGTACGAATGACGCTACGTTGCTGCTGACGCGTAGTATGCCTGCGGAGTGTGTCAGCGTGTCAATTCGACGCAGGATCACGCCGCGCCGCGCAGCGGCGGCGGGCGTGGGAAACGAGACCGCGACGGGGCATGCGCGCATCGGGGCGGCCCCGCAGAACGGGGCGCCCGGCAATGGGGCGCGCGGATGCGCGGCGGCAGGATCAGAAGCCGAGGCTCGCGAGCAGGTCGTCGACCTGCCCCTGGTCCTGAACGACATCGGATTTGCCTTCCGGCGCGATCTGCGGGCCGTTCAGCAGCGATTCGGGGCTGCCGGTCGCGCTCATCGCTTCGGCCGCGAATGCCGCCGCGGTGGCCGCGAACTGCTCGCGCCGCTCCGGCGCGATGTTCTCGACGAGCACGGTGAGGAGCTGCTGCTCGATCAGGTAGACCATGTCCATGATCTTCTTGATCACCTGCCCGGTCAGATCCTGGAAATCCTGCGCAAGCATGATCTCGAGCAATTGCGCGCGAGTCGCCGCCGTCGATTCGGGCAGCGTGCGCAGGAACGCGCGCGTATCGTCCATCAGCTCGCGCACTTCCGCATGCTCGATCGGCGCGGCGTACCACTGCGCCCAGCGCGCATCGAGCGCCTCGGCTTCGTTCTGCACGCGCTCCTGCATCGGCTTCGCGATCTCGATCGCATTCAGCACGCGCACGGCGGCCTGCTCGGTCATCGTCGCGACGTAGCGCAGCCGGTCGCGCGCATCGGGCACGGCTTCCGCCGCGCGCTCGACATGCTTGTCGAGCCCGAGTTCGCGCATCGAATCGCGCAGCGTGCGCGTGACGTGGCCGATGCGCGCGAGGATCCGGTCGCTCGCGTAATCGGCGCCTTCGGCATGGCCGTCGGCATTGACCGCCGCGCCGGCAAGCGCCGCATGGATCGGCTCGTTCACGTTCAGCTCCCGGCCTTGGCCATCTTGTCGATGATCTTGTTCAGCTTCTCGTCGAGCGTCGCGGCCGTGAACGGTTTCACGACGTAGCCGCTCGCGCCGGCCTGCGCGGCCGCGATGATGTTCTCCTTCTTCGACTCGGCCGTGACCATCAGCACCGGCAGGTGCGTGAGCGTCGCGTCCGCGCGGATCTCCTTGAGCATCGCGAGACCGTCGAGGTTCGGCATGTTCCAGTCCGAGATCACGAAGTCGAAGCCGCCGCCGCGCAGCCGCGCGAGGCCGGCCGCGCCGTCCTCGGCCTCGTCGACGTTCGTGTAGCCCAGTTCCTTGAGCAGGTTGCGGACGATCCGGCGCATCGTCGGGAAATCGTCCACCACCAGGATTTTCATGCTCTTGTCCATCGTCGTTCCTTTCCAGATTCGTTTCCGTCGGGACGCGTATCGTGGCACGCGCCCCGTGACAGTCCATTCACACGCGCTGCACGCGGTCGCCCATCGTCGCCAGGCGCGCCATCACGCGGCGGCTCATGTCGGCGAGCGGCGCGACCTCGTCCGCACCGCCGAGCGCGATCGCCTCGCGCGGCATCCCGAACACGATACAGCTCGCCTCGTCCTGCGCGAACGTGTAAGCGCCCGCGCGTTTCATTTCCAGCAGGCCGGCCGCGCCGTCGCGGCCCATCCCGGTGAGGATCACGCCGATCGCGTTCTTGCCCGCGTGCGTCGCCGCCGAGCGGAACAGCACGTCGACCGACGGGCGGTGCCGGTTCACCGGCGGCTCGTCCGACAGTTGCGCAATATAGTTCGCGCCGCTTCTCGCGAGCAACAGGTGCGCGTGGCCCGGCGCGATGTACGCATGGCCCGGCAGCACGCGCTCGCCGTGCTCGGCTTCCTTTACCGCGATCCGGCACAGGCCGTTCAGCCGCTGCGCGAACGATTTCGTGAAGCCGGGCGGCATGTGCTGCGCGATCAGCACGGCCGGCGCGTCCGGCGGCAGCGGCGTCAGCACTTCGCGGATCGCCTCGGTGCCGCCCGTCGACGCGCCGATGATGATCAGCTTCTCGGTACTGACGAGCGGATTGTTGATCATCGGCGCGGCCGCGGCGCTGTCCGCCGTGCGGGCGGCGGCCTGCGGCTGCGGCGCCTGGCGCACGCGCGCGCGCGACGCCGCGCGGATCTTGTCGGCGAGCTTTTCCGCGTAGTCGAGCATCCCGTCGCGAATCCCGACGCGCGGCTTCGTGACGAAATCCACCGCGCCGAGTTCGAGCGCGCGCAGCGTGATTTCCGAGCCGCGCTCGGTCAGCGACGACACCATCACGACCGGCATCGGCCGCAGGCGCATCAGCTTCTCGAGGAAGTCGAGCCCGTCCATGCGCGGCATTTCGACGTCGAGCGTGAGCACGTCGGGGTTGTGCTGCTTGATGAGCTCGCGCGCGACGAGCGGATCGGGCGCGGTCGCGACCACCGTCATGTCGGGCTGGCTGTTGATGATCTCGGTCATCAGGCTGCGGATCAGCGCCGAATCGTCGACGCACAACACTTTGATCTTCTGCACTGCGGTCATGCCTCCTGCTTTCTTGATAGGTTCGCCGTCCGCGCGGCGCCGGCCGCGGCCGCGCTACCGCCGCCGGCCGGCGCGGCGCCGCGTCCGCCGAACAGCTCGATGCGCGGGCGCGCCGGCTGCGGCGCGGCAGGCCGCTTCGCGGCAAACAGCTCGACGTGCGCGCGACGGGCGCGCTCGGCCTCGCGCGCGAGCGCGGCTTCGCGTTCGGTCACGCCCGGCACCTGCAGCCGCAGCTTCTTCACCATCGCGCGCCCGCTGTGCGGCATGAACGCGACCTTGCGCGGATGCACGCCCTGCAGGTCTTCCGCGGTGATGCGGATGCGCTCGAGCGCGAGGTAGCGGCGCACGAAATCCGCGTTGCGATCGCCGATGTTGATCGTCGTCATCCCGGCGAGCACGGCCGCGCCGCCGAACACCTTCGCCTCGAAGCGCTCGCGGCGCCCGCCGGCCTTGATCAGCTCGTTGATCAGCACTTCCATCGCATATGCGCCGTAGCGCATCGATTCCGACGCGGCCGCGCCCGGATCGGCGCCGTCGTCCGGCAGCATGAAATGGTTCATCCCGCCGATGCCCGCGTACGGGTCGTGCAGGCACGCGGCGACGCACGAGCCGAGCACGGTCATCAGCACCATGTCCTCGGCGGTCGTGTAGAACTCGTTCGGCAACAGCTTCACGCCGGGGCGCTCGAAGTGGTTGTCGAAGTAGCGATTGGTCGCGATCGGCAGTGCGCTCATCCGCGCTCTCCATAGGCGGGCGCGCCGCCCGCGGCCCGCGCGCGCGACGGCATCGCGGCCGCCGCGCTCGCCTGCGCGCCGCGCGAGCGCGCGCCCTGCTCGACGTCGCGCGTCAGTTCGTACACCGTCTGCCCGCGCAGCCGGAACGCCTGCGTCACGTACGTGAAGTTCTCCGAATGGCCGGCGAACAGCAGCCCGCCCGGTTTCACGAGCGGATCGAAGCGCGACAGCACCTGCCCCTGCGTCGGCTTGTCGAAATAGATCATCACGTTGCGGCAGAAGATCGCGTCGAACGGCTTCGCGATCCCGTAGTCCGCATCGGTCAGGTTCAGCTGCTCGAAGCGGATCATCGCGCGCAGCTCGGGGCGCACCTTCACGCGGCCGGCCTGCGCGCCCGTACCCTTCAGGAAGAAGCGCTTGAGCCGCTCCGGCGACAGGTGCTTGACCTGGTCGTACGTGTAGATGCCGGCTTCGGCCTTCGCGAGCACCTGCGTGTCGAGATCGGTCGCGAGGATCGTCGCGCTGCGCGCGGCCGAATCGCCGAGCGCCTCGATCAGCGTGATCGCGATCGAGTACGGCTCCTCGCCGGTCGACGCCGCGGAGCACCAGACCGACACGGGCGCCGGCCGCGATTTCACGAATTCCGCCAGGATCGGGAAATGGTGCGCCTCGCGGAAAAACGCGGTCAGGTTGGTGGTCAGCGCGTTGGTGAACGCTTCCCACTCGAGCGGATCGTCTTCCTGCTCGAGCAGGTCGAGGTAGTCGCGGAACGTGTCGAGGCCGCGCGCCCGCAGCCGTCGCGCGAGCCGGCTGTAGGCCATGTCGCGCTTGTGCTCGGACAGCGAGATGCCCGCGCGTTGATGGATCAGCGCGCGGATGCGCGCGAAATCCGCGCCGGTGAACGCGAAGTCGCGCCCCGGCTCGCCCGCGCGGGGCGAGGCATCCGGTGCATCGGGTCGAAACGGCGCGCGCGCGTGCTGCATGGCTTAGAAGGTCTCCCAGTCGTCGTCGGACGCGCCGGCGGTCGCGGGCGCCGGCTTCTCGCCGTTCAGCGCCGGGCGCACGAGCGCGGGCTTCGCGGCCGGCTTGTCCGCCGGCGCGGCCGTCTTCGCGAGACGCGGGCCGTAGCCGCCCGCGGCGGTGCCGCCACGCGAAGCCGGTGCATCCTTCTGGGTCCGCGCGGCGGCATCGGCCGCACGCGTCGATTCGGGCGCCGCGGTCGCGGCAGCCGTGGCAGCCGTGCGCGACGCCGGCGCGGCGCGCCGTGCCGCCGGTTGGGCCGCCGGTTGGGCCGCCGGTTGGGCCGCCGGCTGCGGCGCCGGCAGCGCGGCGACCGGCGCATCGTGGCGCGACGCCGACGGCAGCGCCGCCGGTTCGTGGGCCACCGGCCGCGCGACGCTGCGCGCCGGCGCGAGCGCGATGCCGCCCGCGACGCGCCAGCCCGACACGATCGCCTTCATCTGGCGCGTCTGCTCCTCGAGCGACGCGGCCGCGGCCGCCGCCTGCTCGACGAGCGCCGCGTTCTGCTGCGTGACCGCATCCATCTGGCCGACCGCGCGGTTGACCTGCTCGATGCCGGTCGACTGCTCGTCGGACGCGGCGCTGATCTCGCCCATGATGTCGGTCACGCGGCGCACGGCCTGCACGATCTCGTCCATCGTCGTGCCGGCGCGCGCGACGAGCGCCGACCCGCTGTCGACCTTCTCGGCCGAATCGCCGATCAGTTGCTTGATTTCCTTCGCGGCGCTCGCGCTGCGCTGCGCGAGCGAACGCACCTCGCCCGCGACCACCGCGAAGCCGCGGCCCTGCTCGCCGGCCCGCGCCGCCTCGACGGCCGCGTTCAGCGCGAGGATGTTGGTCTGGAACGCGATGCCTTCGATCGTGCCGATGATGTCGACGACCTTGCCCGAGCTCGCCGCGATGTCCTGCATCGTCGACACGACCTGGCCGACCACGTCGCCGCCCTGCGTCGCGATGTCCGACGCGTTCACCGCGAGCTGGCTCGCCTGCCGCGCGTTCTCCGCGTTCTGCCGCACGGTGCCCGTCAGTTGCTCCATGCTCGACGCGGTTTCCTGCAGCGACGCGGCCTGCTCCTCGGTGCGCTGCGACAGGTCGATGTTGCCGGTCGCGATCTCGCGCGCGCCGACGTCGATCGATTCGGTGCCGCGATGCACGGCCTGCACCATCGTCGTGACGGCGTCCTGCATCCGCTTGATGCCGCCGAACAGGCGGCCGATCTCGTTCGCGCTGGCAACGTTGACCGGCTGCGTGAGGTCGCCGCCGGCAATGCGCTCGAAATGCGCGATCGCGTCCTCGATCGGCTGGACGATCAGCCCGCGCAGCACGAAGCGGATCGCGATCACGACGACGAACGCGATCGCGATGCCGGCCGCGATCAACACGATCATCATCGAGATCTGCGACTGCGTCTCGGCCTGACGGTCTTCCGCGCGCTTCGTCAGCGCGGCGATCACGGCCGCCGCCGTCTGGTCGAACGCAATGAACATCGGGCTGATCTTCGTGTCGGCGATCGCGTGGTACGCGGCCATGTCGCCCGCGCGCGCCGCGGCGAACTCCGGCTCGACGCCTTCCTTCACGATCGTCGTGTGCCGGGCGGCGAGCTCGTCGAGAAGCGCCTGATCGACACCGAGCTTCGGCGTCGACTGGAACGCCTGCCAGTTCTGGTTCGACTTCCCATACAGCTCCTGCGCGCGGTCGAGCACCTTCGCCGCCTCGGCCGCATTGCCGCCTTCGGTCAGCGTACGAAAGCGATCGAGCGCGACGCGCGAGCGCAGCAGCTGTGCGGCCGCGTCGTCGAGCGTGTGGATCGCCGGCAGGTCGACGTGCGCGATCTCGTCGAGCGAGCGGCTCGCGTGATTGAGCGCGTAGAGGCCGAGCCCGCCGACCGCGGCGGTCAGGCACACGAGGATGAGTCCGACCGCCGTGAGCGTCGTGCGGATCGACCAGTTATGCAACATTGCAGATTCTCCCGAAATTGCTGCGCGCGCGGCGCGCTTACCCGCCGAGTGTCTCGATCAGCGCCATTTCACGGCTCGACATCAGCTTCTCGATGTCCATCAGGATCAGCATCCGGCCGTCGACCGTGCCGAGGCCCGTCAGGTACTCGGTCGTCAGCGTCGCGCCGAATTCCGGCGCCGGCATGATCTGGTCGGTCTGCAGCGTCAGCACGTCCGACACGCCGTCCACCACCATCCCGACCACGCGGTTCGACACGTTCAGGATGATCACGACGGTCTGGTGGTCGTACTCGACGCGGCCGAGGTGGAACTTGATCCGCATGTCGACGATCGGCACGATGATCCCGCGCAGGTTGATCACGCCCTTGATGAACTCGGGCGCATTCGCGATGCGCGTGACGCTGTCGTAGCCGCGGATTTCCTGCACTTTCAGGATGTCGATCCCGTATTCCTCGTCGCCGAGCGTGAAGACGAGAAATTCCTGGCCCGTCGCGTCGCCGTGTTCGGCGTCGCGGCGGCTGGTCGCTGCCGCGTTCGCCGCGGCGGTATTGATCATTTGGACTTCAGCAGACACGTTTGCCCCCAATCGGTTGAATGGCGAGAGTCAGAAGACGGCGAGCTCGGCGCCCGCTCGGGCGCCGTGCATCGCACGGGTTTCGCGGTTCAGCGCCGCGACGTCGACGATCAGCGCGACGCTGCCGTCGCCGAGGATGGTCGCCGCCGAGATGCCGTGCACCTTGCGGTAATTGGTTTCGAGGTTCTTCACGACCACCTGCTGCTGGCCGACCAGCTCGTCGATCAGCATCGCGAAGCGGCGCCCCTCGGTTTCCATGATCGTGACGATCCCCTGGGTCGGGTCGGTGCGCGCGTCGTCGACCGAGAACACCTCGTGCAGCGCGACGAGCGGCAGGTATTCGCCGCGCACGCGCACCACGCGCTCGCCGTTGCCGACCGTGTAGATGTCGTCGTTCGACGGCTGCAGCGACTCCATCACGAAGTTCAGCGGCAGGATGAAGATCTCGCTGCCGACCTTGACCGACATCCCGTCGAGGATCGCGAGCGTGAGCGGCAGCACGATCCGCGTGGTCGTGCCGCGGCCGGCCTGCGACGAGATCTCGACGTGGCCGCCCATCGACTGGATGTTGCGCTTCACGACGTCCATCCCGACGCCGCGGCCCGACACGTCGGTCACCGTCTCGGCGGTCGAGAAGCCCGGCGCGAAGATCAGTTGCCACACTTCGTCGTCGCTGATGTTCTCGGAGATCTGCATGCCCTGCTTCGCGGCCTTCGCGAGGATCCGCTCGCGGTTCAGGCCCGCGCCGTCGTCGCTCACCTCGATCACGATGTTGCCGCCGTGATGCGCGGCCGACAGCACGAGCTGGCCGACCGCGTCCTTGCCGGCGGCGACGCGCTTGTCGACGGTTTCGATCCCGTGGTCGAGGCTGTTGCGCACCAGGTGCGTGAGCGGGTCGATGATCCGTTCGATCAGGCTCTTGTCGAGCTCGGTCGCCTGGCCGAACGTCACGAGCTCGACCTGCTTGCCGAGCTTGCCGGCGAGGTCGCGCACGAGCCGCGGGAAGCGGCTGAACACGTAGTCCATCGGCATCATGCGGATCGACATCACCGCTTCCTGCAGGTCGCGCGCGTTGCGCTCGAGCTGCGCCATCCCGTTGAACAGGCGGTCGTGCAGCGCCGGATCGAACGCGCTGGCCGTCTCCGCCAGCATCGCCTGCGTGATCACCAGTTCGCCGACGAGGTTGATCAGCTGGTCGACCTTCTCGACGCCGACGCGGATCGAGCTGCCTTCGGCGCCGCCTGCCGCCGCGGCGGCCGGGCGCGCGCGCTTGTCGTCGTGATGCGCGGCGGCGGCCGGCGCCGCATGTTCGGCCGGCTGCGGTTGAGCGGGCGGTTGCGACTGCGGCTGCGCGGCGGCTGCGGCGGCCGGGGCCGGGGCCGGGGCCGGCGCCGGAGCGGGTGCCGCGGCAGCCGGTTGCGGCGCGGCGGCCTGCGGCGCGAACACCTCGACGCGCGCGGGCGGCGCGGCGGCGGGCGGTTCGGCAGCTTCGGCAGCCACGGCTGCGGCGGCCGGCGCCGCCTGGGCAGCCGGCGCCGTGCCGCGCCCGACGCGGATCTGGCTTTCGTCGATCACGAAGCAGCACACCGCGACGATGTCGTCGGACGGCACCTCCGATTCGACCCACAGCGTCAGGTCCGCGCCGACTTCCTCGCGGCCGACGATCCGGCCGAGGTTGCCGAGTTCTTCGGTGAGCAGCGCCTGATCCTTCGCGTCGACGCCGACCAGCGTGATCTTCAGGTGTGGGCCGTCGGCGCCGGCATCGGCATCGGCCGCCGGATGCGCGGCCGCCACGGCCTGCTCGACCACATGGTCGGGCGCACGGTCGCCGCCGACGGCGGGTTCGGCGGCCGGCGCGACGGCGGCGGCAACCGGTGCGGCCGGCGTAGGTGCGGCCGGCGCAGGCGCGGCCGGCTCAGGCGCGGCCGGCGCAGGCGCCGCTGCGGCAGGCGCGCCGCCGCCGCTTTCGGCCTTCAGCCGTTCGAGCTTCGCGCAGATCGCCGCCGCGGCCGCCGCGTCCGGCTCGGCGCTCGCGCGGTAGTCGACGAGCTGGTCGGACAGCACGTCCTTGGTTTCCAGGAACGCGTCGACCATCTCCTTGGTCAACGTCAGCTCATGGTTGCGCGCGCGGTCGAGCAGCGATTCGAGGATGTGCGTCGTCTCGGTCAGCGCGGAAAAGCCGAACGTCGCCGCGCCGCCCTTGATCGAATGCGCGGCGCGGAAGATCGCCGCCAGATCCTCGGGATCGGGCGAATCGACGTCGAGGTTCAGCAGCAGCTGCTCCATCTGCGCGAGCAGCTCGTCCGCTTCGTCGAAAAAGGTCTGGTAGAACTGAGTGATGTCGAGAGTCATGCCCGGTCACCGGTTGAATTCATCGCGTTCATGTCAGGAAGCAGCCGGCTCGGACAGCGTGGCGACCAGGTCGACCAGCACGCCCGGGTCGATCGGCTTTTCGATCCAGCCGGTCGCGCCCGCCTCGCGTGCGGCGTCCTTGAACGCATCGCTGCCTTCGGTCGTCAGCACGAGGATCGGCGTGTGCGCGTACGCGGTCAGCTTGCGCAGCGCGGCGATCACCTCGAGCCCGCTCTTGCGCGGCATGTTCTGGTCGGTCAGGACCAGGTCGTACGGCGCCGTCGCCGCCATGTCGAAGCCGGCTTCGCCGTCCGGCGCCACCGTCACGTCGTAGCCCGCCTGCGCAAGCGTGGCCTGCAGCAGCGCACGCATGGTCGCGGAGTCGTCGATGGCGAGAATGGTTCGGATCATGTCTGTCTCGGAAACGTCAGGGTTTCGGCGCCACGGCGACGGCGCTCGCCACGACCGGGCGCGCCGCCGGCGTCGGGCCGCCGAGCTGCTGCGCGAGCAGCTTCGAGCCGGCCGCGTCGGCGGACAGCGTCGTCGTCGTCGCGTCGTCGCGCATCAGCGCTTCTTCGGATTTGCGATTCAGCACGATCACGCTGATCCGGCGGTTTTCCGGATCGAGCGGATCGGCCTTGTTCAGGTTCTGCGTCGACGCGAGGCCCAGCACGCGCAGCACTTTCGCCTCGTCCATGCCGCCGGAGATCAGCTCGCGGCGCGATGCGTTCGCGCGATCGGCCGACAACTCCCAGTTGCTGTAGCCGCCCTCGCCGCCCGCGTACGGCACGGCGTCGGTGTGGCCCTGGACGATGATCCGGTTCGGCACGTCGTTCAGCGTCTTGCCGATCTCGCGCAGGATGTCGCGCATGTACGGCTCGACATGGTCGCTCGACATCGCGAACATCGGCCGCTTCTGCGAATCGACGATCTCGATGCGCAGCCCCATCAGCGTCGAATCGATGCGGATCTGCTGCTTGAACTGGCGCAGCGTCGGATTGGCCTCGATCGCGGCCATCAGCTTGATCTGCAGGTCGTGCAGGCGCGTCTGCTCGAGCCGGTCCTGCGCGCCCTGCGCCTGCGACCGGGAATGCTCGTCGCCCGCCTTCGCGAGGCGCTCGGCGAGCGACGTCGTGCCGTCGGTGCGGCGCAGCGTGCCGGCATCCGTGCTCGACAGGTCGCGGCCGCCGCCGTTGACGATGCTGGAATCCTGCGAGCTGCGGTCGCCGCTGCCGAGAATCGCGGCCTTCAGCGGCATGTTGAAGTATTCGGCGATCCCCTTCAGCTGCACCGGCGTGACGGAACTCAGCAGCCACATCAGCAGGAAGAACGCCATCATCGCGGTCATGAAGTCCGCGTACGCGAGCTTCCATGCGCCGCCGTGGTGGCCCTTCTTCGCCGGGGCCACCCGCTTGACGACGATTGCGCGATCCTTGCTCTTGCTCATCGGTCGCTCCGCCTCACTTGGTCTTCACGCGGCGCACGTGTTCTTCGAGCTCGGAGAACGACGGACGCTCGGTCGAGAACAGCACCTTGCGGCCGAACTCGACCGCGATCGCCGGCGCATAGCCGTTCAGCGTCGCGAGGATCGTCACCTTGATGCACTGGAACATCTTGGTCGACTCGGCCACGCGCTGCTCCGCGAGGCTCGCGAGCGGCCCGATCAGCCCGTACGACAGCAGGATCCCGAGGAACGTGCCGACCAGCGCCTGCGCGATCATCGCGCCGAGCACCGCGGGCGGCTTGTCGGCCGAGGCCATCGTATGCACGACGCCCATCACGGCCGCGACGATCCCGAACGCCGGCATCGCGTCGCCGACGCGCATCAGCGCGTGCGCCGGGCCTTCGCCTTCCGTGTGATGCGTCTCGATCTCCTCGTCCATCAGGCTTTCGATCTCGAACGCGTTCATGTTGCCGCCCACCATCAGGCGCAGGTAGTCGGTCAGGAATTCGACGATGTGGTGATCGGCGAGGATCTTCGGGTATTGCGTGAAGATCGGGCTCTTTTCCGGATCGTCGATGTCGGCCTCGAGCGTCAGCGTGCCTTCCTTGCGTGCCTTCGCGAGCAGCACGTAAAGCAGCGCCATCAGCTCCATGTAGACGTCCTTCGTGTATTTCGAGCCCTTGAAGAGCGTCGGCAGGACGCGCAGCGTCGCCTTGATGGTCTTGACGCCGTTGCCGAGGATGAACGCGCCGACGCCGGCGCCCACGATCATCAGGATCTCGATGGGCTGGACCAAGGCGCCCAGATGCCCGCCTGCCAGCGCATAACCGCCGAAGACGGACAACAGCGTCACGAGTGTTCCCACGATAATCAGCACTGCCTGTCCCTCACGAAAGACCGGCGGGAAGACCGCCGTTAAACAGGTTTACGGCAGTCGGCAGGAAAACTTTCGCGGCCGCCCGGCGGTAGCCCGACGGTGTTTACCAGCAATGCGCAGACGATTCGCGCGGCCCGCGGACGTCGCTCGCGCGCCGCTCGCGGCCCGTCCGGCCTTGCCCGGCCCGGCGCTCAGGCCACGGCGGCGGCCAGTTCGGCGCGCGCGGCGGCGGCCTTGCGGGTCTTGCCGGCGCGCGACGGCGGCTGGCACAGGCCGCACACGAAACCTTGATGCGGATCATGCGCATGCGCGACGAAGTGGCCGCCGCAGCGCGTGCAGGGCGTCATCTGCAGCATCCCCGAATCGAAGAAGCGCACCAGCGTCCACGCCCGCGTGAGGCTCAGCGCGGCCTCGTCGCCGGACAGGTTCACGTGCTCCAGATAGAGCCGGTACGCCTTCACGATCGACTGGATCGGGTCGCAGCGGCCGTGGTCCTGCATGAACCGGTACATGTTGTAGAACAGCGACGAGTGGATGTTCGGCTGCCACGTCATGAACCAGTCGGTCGAGAACGGCAGCATCCCCTTCGGCGGCGACACGCCCTTCAGTTCCTTGTACAGCTTGATCAGACGGTCCCGCGACAGGCTCGTCTCCGCCTCCAGCAGCTGCAGCCGGGCGCCCAGTTCGATGAGTTCGATGGCGAGGGTGATTTCCTTCACCTCGATCACGACGCTTTTGCTTGCCATGGTGATAACCGTCCGCTTGACGTTGTGCGAATGAATGGCCAATACGCTGCCGGCCGGCGCGGCACGCCGGGACGAACGCAAGGCGGGATGGATCAGCGGACGCCTTCGACCTGCTGCCCGGCCATCAGGATGGCCGAGTGGGCGTGCGCGACGACATCGCTGCGGCCCTTGTCGGCGAGCGACGACAGCAGCGCGTGATCATCGAAGCGGAAGCGGCACAGCATCTGGTTCGACGCGGCCAGCTTCACGGTCTGCGCGAGCGTGAGGTTGGCGAGCACGTCGGCCAGTTCCTGGGAAATGCCCATGCGAAACATGCCCATCGCCTTGTCTTCCCGCAGCAGTCGCTGCGCGAGGAGGAGATACGACAGGTTAACCTCTTTGATCTCACTGAGCATTTCACTGGTGGCGCTCATGATTCCCCCGTTAAAAAACTGTGCTTTGGCCAATCATGTTATGAAAACGTTTGCTCGATCAGCGCGCACTGGGCGCTCAGTCGGCTCGTTTATAGTCTTACAGGGCGAATTTTGGCCAAACGGGATTTATGTCGGTATCAGCGAAGTGGCGTATGCCGTGCAGGATTTGTCTGTAAACCGTGTAGGAATTTTTCCGACAAGGCGAATTGAAAGGAACGGTCGGAAAAACGGATTGCAACGCGGATTCGGTTGCGAGGGGCGCCGATGGCCGCCGCGCCGGGAGCGGAAGGCTTGCCGGCAAGGCGCCGGCAATCGGATCGGTAAAAATTATAGTGCTTTTTCACGATAGCGCAACAATAGTTATGGCTGTCGCGCTTCATGATTCCGTGCCCTTTTTCTCGGGGTTTTCGCGTATTTCATCGTGTAACAAGCCTTAAGTGTTTGAAAAAACACTCGAACCCCTCAGGGCGATATCGATAATGGACTCCAATGGGCGGCGGCGCGAGCCGTGCCGGCCCGCCCCGCAGCTTGCCGCCGGCGCTCCGCGCACCCCGCCCAGGGCCCGGCCACGTATCGCGAACCGCGTGCGTCGGCAAGTTCCGCAACCTTGTACGGGATCCGCATCGGCGCCGCCGCGCGCTCGGATCGACACAGGAGAACATCCATGCGAATTGCCCAGATCGCGCCGCTTTACGAAGCCGTCCCGCCGAAACTCTACGGCGGCACCGAGCGTGTCGTGTCCTACCTCACCGAGGCGCTCGTCGAACTCGGCCATGACGTGACGCTGTTCGCCAGCGGCGACTCGGTTACGTCGGCCCGTCTCGAGGCGGCCTGGCCGCGCGCGCTGCGGCTCGACCCGTCGATTCGCGATTCGATGGCGCCCCATATGCGGCTCCTCGAGCAGGTCGCCCGGGTCGCGCACGAATTCGACGTGCTGCACTTCCACCTCGACTACCTGCCGTTCCCGCTGATGTCGCGCCTCGACACGCCGTACGTGACGACGCTGCACGGCCGCCTCGACCTGCCGGAGCTGCAGCCGGTGTTCGACGCGTTCCCGAATTCGCCGGTCGTGTCGATCTCGAACAACCAGCGCAAGCCGCTGCCGCAAGCCGCGTGGGCCGGCACCGTCTACCACGGGCTGCCCGACACGCTGCTCACGCCGCGGCCGGACGTGAAGCCCGAATACCTCGCGTTCCTCGGCCGGATCTGTCCCGAAAAGCGTGTCGACACCGCGATCCGGATCGCCGCGCAAAGCGGGCTGCCGCTGAAGATCGCCGCGAAGGTCGACAAGGCCGACGCCGACTACTTCAAGGAAGTGATCGAGCCGCTGCTCGACCAGGCGCATGTCGAATTCATCGGCGAGATCAACGAAGCGCAAAAGCCGGCGTTCCTGTCCGGCGCGAAGGCGCTGCTGTTCCCGATCGACTGGCCGGAGCCGTTCGGCCTGGTGATGATCGAGGCGATGGCGTGCGGCACGCCGGTCGTCGCGTTCAACCGCGGCTCGGTGCCGGAAGTGATCGAGGACGGCGTGACCGGCTTCATCGTCGAGGACGTGCAGGGCGCGGTCGGCGCGCTGCACCGGATCGACAGCCTGTCGCGCACCGCGATCCGCGAGCGTTTCGACACGCGCTTCAGCTCGAAGGCCATGGCGCAGCGTTACGTCGAGACCTACGAATCGCTTTGCGCGGCCACCAAGCAACCGGCATTGCGCCGGGTCGCGGGCGCCTGACACGGAAATCCGCGCGGAAATACGTCGTAAATCCGCGCGAAAATCGACACGCAAAACAAAAGAGCCGCATCGTCGATGCGGCTCTTTCTATTTGGCTTTCCCTCACTCGATCAGGAAACGATCGCGGTTTTTGCCGACGATCCAATTCGGCGGCTTGCCGCGCCCGCTCCAGGTTGCACCCGACTTCGGATCGCGGTATTTCGGCGGCAGCGGCGCCTTCTTCGGCGGACGCCCGCGCCGCGCTCGCTCCGCGAAGCCCAGATCCTGGGCCGTCAGGCCATATTCGGCAATCATGCGCTGGACATCGGCGATCACCGCCGCCACTTCCTGGCGCCGCACGTCGTCCGCCTGGGCTTGCAGATCGGCGATCTGAGCCTTGAGTTTCGCGTATTGAGACATTTTTCGACTCCCCTTTTTCGATGATGCGGCCCCGGCGACTCCGGCCGGAACACCAACATCCGTTACGTCATCCGCACTGCCGCCCTGCCCTTCGAATTAATGCTGCCATCTTTAACCGAATCGCCTATATCGAGAATGCGGACTTATTCTAATAAAGGCATTCGTCGACCATTCAAATTTAACAATCGTTTACCCTCCCGGGCCCGATTCATTTCCTATAATCCAGACCAATTCCCGGTAACGCGATAAATGCGTTGCGTCGCGCCGGGTCTTCAACCCACCTGGACGAGATCCTTACATGAATCTTTCTCAGCGTCTCGCTGCAGAGGTATTCGGCACGTTCTGGCTGGTGCTCGGCGGGTGCGGAAGCGCCGTGCTGGCCGCCGCCTTTCCGGGGCTCGGCATCGGCTTTGCCGGCGTCGCACTCGCCTTCGGCCTGACCGTGCTGACGATGGCATTCGCAATCGGCCACATCTCGGGTTGCCACCTGAATCCGGCGGTCAGCGTCGGCCTGACGGTCGCCGGCCGCTTCCCGGCACGCGATCTCGCGCCGTACATCGTCGCGCAGGTCGTCGGCGCCACGCTCGGCGCATTCGTGCTGTACCTGATCGCGACCGGCAAGCCGGGTTTCGACGTGGTCGGCAGCGGCTTCGCGACGAACGGCTTCGGCGATCGCTCGCCCGGCCACTACTCGCTCGCCGCATCGTTCATCTGCGAGGTCGTGATGACGGGCTTCTTCCTGTTCGTGATCCTCGGCGCGACCGACAAGCGCGGCGTGCCGGCCGGCTTCGCGCCGATCGCGATCGGGCTGTGCCTGACGCTGATTCACCTGATCTCGATTCCGGTCACCAACACGTCGGTGAACCCGGCACGTTCGACCGGCCCGGCGCTGTTCGTGGGCGGCGACGCGATCGGCCAGCTCTGGCTGTTCTGGGTCGCGCCGCTGATCGGCGCGGTACTCGCCGGGATCGTCTACCCGCTGGTCGCCGGGCGTGACGACGCCGTCGACCTGCTGCCCGCATCAGCTCGCACAAGCGAATAAAACACTACGGGGTCAAGCGAGCAGAGCAGCGAGCCTCACGCTGTCGAAGAACACGAGGCAGGCAATTTCGACGGGCGCCCCTGCGGCGCCCGTTTTTCATTTCCGCGCAGGGAAACGGCGCCGGGGCGGGCGCTCAGGACGCGACGACGTCGTCTTCGAGCGAGAACAGCGTGCGCAGGTGACGGGCGACACCCGCGTCGAAGTTGTTGCCGATCCGGGGAATGTGCGGCAACCGCGCCACCAGATCGGGGTTCGCGTTGTTCATCATGAACGCGTGACCGGCGGTTTCGAGCAGGTCGATGTCGTTCATGTTGTCGCCGAACGCGATGCAGTGGCCGGTATCGACGCCGAGCCGCGCGAGCACGGTGCGCAGCGCGCGCCCCTTCGACACGTTCGCGGTCATCACTTCGAGGCAGTCGGGCAGCGAGTACGTGACGTACAGCGTATCGCCGAACTGCATGCGCATCTGCTCGGCGACGACCGCCAGATCGGCCGGTTCGCCGATATACAGCACCTTCGCGATATCCGCGCCGTCGTGCGCGGCCATGTCGATCACGTCGTACCGGAAGCCCGAATCCTGGTGGAATGCGAGCAGGTGCGGCGCTTCGCGATCGATCAACCAGCCGTCGTTGGTGAACAGGTTGACGATCACGCGGCCGTGCGCGCCGACGACTTCCGGCTGCACAAGGCGGCGCACGATCGCTGCGTCGACGTTCTGCGCATGGATCGTCGTGTCGTCCGGCGTATGCACGCGTGCGCCGTTCGACGTGATCAGGTACGGCCGGATGCCGAGCACGTCGCGAATGCCGGCGACGTCCGCATAGTGGCGCCCCGTGGCGATCACGAACTGCACGCCGTCGCGGTCGAGCCGGCGAACGGTGTCGATCGTATACGGGTCGAGCTGGTGGTCGCTGTTCAGCAGCGTACCGTCGAGATCGGTGGCGATGACTTTATACATGGGGCGGGAGAGCGGCGCTCGCGGCACGGAAGAAGCGTCATTTTAACGTCGTGCCCCGCAGCGCGCCGGACGGTTGCCGGCCACGCGCCGCCCGGGGCGCTGCCGCGGCGCGGCATCCATCCCGCTCGCGCCCCGCCCGGCTCAGCCGCCCTGCGCCGCGCGCAATGCCTGCAGCGCGAGCCGCAGCGCGCCATGCGCCGAATCGTCGAGCGGCGCGCGCAGCCGGGCGGCGTGCCGCGCCGGCACGGCCGGCGCGAGCGCGTCGGCCAGCCCGCCGCACAGCGCGACCGGCAGCGCCTGCCGAGGATCGAGCGCGTCGATCATCTTGCCGATCTCGTCGCCGGCCTGCGCGATCAGCGCGCTCGCGACCGGATGCGTGCGGTGCGCGAACACGACCGGCGCGAGACGCGCGTAGATCGTCTGGTTCGCGTCGCACGACCACTGAACGAGCGCGTCGCGATCCCGCGCACCCGTTTCCGCGAGCAGGGCCGCGGCAAACGCGTCGCGCGGCACGCGGCCGTCGAGCGCCTGTTGCGCATAGGCGAGCGCGCGCACGCCGAGCCACGCGCCGCTCGCCTCGTCGCCGGACGGAAAGCCGAAACCGCCCGCGATCCGGCACGCGCCGCCCGCATCGAGCGCCGCCGCGATGCTGCCGGTGCCGAGCGCGACGATGAGCCCCGGCGCGCCGCCATGCGCGCCGACGACGGTCGTATACGCATCGCTCTCGATCGCGAGCGCGCCGAGCGGCGCCCGCGCGCGGAATGCAGCAAGCCACGCCGCGTTGTTGACGCCCGCGAGCCCGCAGCCGAGCGCGCACTGCGCCCAGTCGAACGCGAGGCCGGCGTGCGTGAACGCGTCCGCGCACGCCGCGCCGATCGACGCCCATGCGCGCTCGATGCCGAGACCGAGCCCCGACGGGCCGCCGCGCCCCTGCGCGAGCTCGCGCCCGTGCCGGTCGGCCAGCACCGCGCGGGTGCCCGTGCCGCCGCCGTCGATGCCGATCGCAAAAAGTAATGCCGCCATGCCTTCATCCCGCTGATTCGAACAGGCGCCAAGCTTAACCGGATCGGCGCCGCGCGCCCATCTGCCGTTCGGCCGGCTATCCCGCCAAAAGGGCTTCCGCTATGCTGGCGCGATCGAATCGATACTGAAAACGAGGCAGACGATGTCGCAGCGGTGCAACTGGGTGAAGACGGAAGCGGACGCTCACTATCACGATACCGAGTGGGGCGTGCCGTCGCACGACGATCGCCACCTGTTCGAAATGCTGATCCTGGAAGGCGCGCAGGCCGGGCTGTCGTGGTCGACGATCCTGAACAAGCGCGCGGGCTATCGCGAGGCATTCGCCGATTTCGACGTCGATGCCGTCGCGCGCTTCACGCCCAAGCGCATCGAGAAATTGCTGGAGAACCCGGGCATCGTGCGCAACCGCGCGAAGGTTGAATCGGCGGTGACCAACGCGCGCGCGGTGCAGCGCATCCGCGAAGAACATGGGTCGCTCGCCGCGTTCCTGTGGTCGTTCGTCGGCGGCACGTCGATCCAGAATGCGTGGCAGTCGTACCGCGACGCGCCCGCCTCGACCGAGCAGTCCGACGCGCTCAGCAAGGCGCTGAAGGCGTACGGCTGCAAGTTCGTCGGCTCGACGATCTGCTATGCGCTGATGCAGGCGACCGGCATGGTCAACGATCACGAAGCCGGCTGCCCGTGCCATGCGCAATGCGCGGCGCTCGGCGGCAAGCAGCCGGCACGCCGGCGCAAGGCGGGCTGACGCGCAGGCCTGAGCGCGAAGATCGACTTCCGAACGCCGCCGCACCGCCGGCCATCGGCCGAAACAGTCGCGCCGCAACGGTCCGGGGGCTTTCCCGGCCCGCAAAAGCAAAACGGCGGAGCGGCCTCTTTCGAGGCACACTCCGCCGTTTCGCGGCGAACCGTCAGATGCTCTTAGTGGAGCTTCTTCGGCAGCATCTGGCTGCGCAGACGCTTGTGCAGGCGCTTGACGGCTGCTGCCTTCTTGCGCTTGCGGACTGCGGTCGGCTTTTCGTAAGACTGGCGCTCACGCAGTTCAGCGATCAGGCCATTTTTTTCGATAGCGCGACGAAAGCGGCGAATCGCCACTTCGAACGGCTCGTTTTCTTTCAGAAGAATCGTCGTCATGTCGTTCCTAAATTGCTTAAACGGTCAAAAACGTAGCGGCCAAGCGCCACGCACCGGCCATCCGAGCGTCCCCACAACAGGCGAAACGAGCGGAAATACGGCCTCGGAGGCCGGAAAAGAGAGGCGGAAAGCACCGCGAGTACGCTTCACAACCGCGTGCAGCGCCGCGTTTGACTGCCAGCAGACATGCCGAAACCGGCAAAGGCGTGACAGAAAATCTCAATTCAGCCCGCCATCATAGCAGGGAATCACAGACAAAACCACCCTTTTGTCGGTCACCGGCAAACGTTCCACCCCATCTCGCGATTCTCGCGCCACGGCCACCACGCCGCCCGCCATGCCCGGCGCGCCTTCGCGGCAAAACCGGCCCTTCCGTCCCGAATTTCCTCAAACATCCCTCTAAAGTTTTCGCCGGGTGCCGCCGTCAACCAGGAAAGGCGGGCAGCGCCAGACGCAAAAAAGCGCCACGCCGAAATCAGAACCTGTCTGTATCTCAGGCATTTTCCAAAACGAGGAAGCAAATGCTGAACATCAACACCAACATCCTTTCGCTGACGACGCAGACGAATCTGTCGGGCTCGCAAAGCGCACTGTCGCAAGCAATCAACCGCCTGTCTTCGGGCAAGCGCATCAACACCGCTGCTGACGATGCAGCAGGCCTGGCGATCTCGACGTCGCAAACGGCGGCAATCAATGCGCTGACGCAAGGTGTTGCAAACGCGAACAACGGCATCTCGATGATCCAGACCGCCAACGGCGCGCTGCAATCGACGGTCGACAACCTGCAGCGTATCCGTACGCTGGCGCAACAAGCAGGCGACGGCTCGCTGGATTCGAGCGCCCGCGCGAACCTGCAAGCTGAAGTGACGACGCGTCTCAGCGAAATCGACCGTGTCGCATCGCAAACGACGTTCAACAGCCAGACCATCCTGGGCGGCGCCGGCAGCGTCACGTTCCAGATCGGCGCAGCAGCGAACCAGGTCGTTACCGTCGACTTCGGCACGGCGAACTGGAACAGCACGGGCATGAGCGTGAACAGCCTGAGCGTCGCCACCCAGTCGGGCGCGCAATCGGCGATCACGGCGATCGACGCGGCACTGAAGCAAGTCAACACGTTCCAGGCAACGCTGGGCGCAGCACAGAACACGTTCCAGGCTGCGATCTCGACGACGCAAACCCAGGCAACCAACATGACCGCCGCTCGCTCGCAGATCACCGACGCGGACTTCGCGACGGAAACGGCGAACCTGAGCAAGGCGCAAGTGCTGCAACAAGCTGGTATCTCGGTTCTGGCGCAAGCGAACTCGCTGCCGCAGCAAGTCCTGAAGCTCCTCGGCTAATCGAGCAGCACCCGCGGCGGGCCACGTGCCCGCCCGCCTCCGGGCACGGCGGCGTCGCCATGCGACGCATCGCGACGCCGCCGAAACCGCCCGGACCGGAATTCTCCAGGGAGGCACGCCTCCCTCTTTGCATTGAACCGCGGCGCCCCGCCGCATCGCGCACGTTGATTGCGCGGACGACCGGAGCAACGGCATGGCCACCACGACCCCCGTCAGCAGCACGGACATCAGCACCATCCTGGCGAATGCAGGTCAATCGATCATCAGCGGCGCGACGAATTCGACGCTCGACGTCAATACGCTCGTCACGACGCTGGTGAACGCGAAGACGGCCGGGCAATTGCAGGCCCTGCAGACCCGGCAGACGAACGACAATACGCAGCTGTCCGCGATCGGCCAACTGAAGGGCGCGCTGTCCGCGCTGCAGACCGCGCTCACCGGCCTCTCGGACGGCACCGCGCTCGGCAGCCTGGCCGCGACGGCGAGCGGCACGGGCATCGCGACGACGATCAAGAGCGGCAGCGGCGCGGTGGCCGGTTCGTATTCGGTCAATGTCACGCAGCTCGCGACCGCCAACAAGCTGTCGTCGGCCGGCGTGACGTCGGCGGACACGATCTCGGCCGGCTCGCTGAGCATCACCTTCGGCAGCAACCCCGCATTCAACGTCAACGTGGCGGCCGGCGCGTCGCTGTCCGACATCGCGTCGTCGATCAACTCCGCGTCCGGCAATGCCGGCGTCACCGCGTCGGTCATCACCGGTTCGGACGGCCAGCATCTCGTGATGCAGTCGAACGCCACCGGTGCGGCCAACACGATCTCGATCACGGGCACCGGCGTCAACTCGAAACTGACGTCGGGGTACACGACGGTCACGCCGGCCGCCGACGCGAATCTGACGATCGACGGCACGCCGGTGTCGAGCGCGTCGAACAACGTGTCGGGCGCGCTGACGGGTGTCACGCTGGCGCTGTCGCAGGCAGCGGTCGGCACGACGCAAACCATCACGCTGTCGCAGGACACGGCCGCGGCGACGACCGCGATCAACAATTTCGCGACCGCGTATACCAACTTCGTGAATACCGCGAAATCGCTGTCGAGCTACGACTCGACAGCGAATACCGCCGGCCCGCTGCTCGGCGACGCGATGCTGAACACGATCAGGAGCACACTCGCGACGACGCTCAGCAGCGGCGTCACGACGGGCGGCACGACCTATGCGCTCGGCAGCATCGGCATCAACGTGGATTCGACCGGCGCGATGTCGGTCGACACCGCCGCGCTGACCACCGCGCTCAAGTCGAACAGCTCCGCGGTGACGGCGATCTTCAACCAGACGAACGGCATCGCCCAGGCGCTCAATGCGAACATCAACTCGTACACGCAGACGTCCGGCCTGATCGACCAGCGCACCACCGCGATCAACGCCGATCTGAAGAGTGTGCAGAGTCAGGCGACGCAACTGCAGAGCTACTCGGACCAGTTGACCAAGCAATACAATGCGCAGTTCACCGCGCTGAACACGCTGATGGCGACGATGGCGAACAACACCCGCTACCTGACCCAGCTGTTCGGCGGCCAGAACAGCGCCGGCACGCTGGCCAACAACAAGTAAACGTTGGCCGCCCCCTTCGGAGCAGAACCATGACGAACGACACCCTGTCCCGCGCCTTCGATCTGACCCGTGCCATGCAGTCGGCGGCCGATGCGCGCGACTGGGTGCGCGTCGCGGCCCTCGCCGACGAACGCTCGCCGCTGCTGATGAACCTGTCCGGCGAGCAGACCCCGGACGTGCTGGACCAGGTGCGGCAGATCATGGCGATCGACGCGTCGATCACCGAGCATGCGCAGACGGACCGTGACCGCCTGGCTGCGGAATTTGCGCAGTCCCAGGAGCGGATCAAGGCCGCGAGCCAGTACCAGAAAGCCGGCATGCTGTGACCGGCCGGGCGTCTCGCCCGCCGCGCATTTCGAATTAAAAGACGCCGCCAGTCGAGCGGTCCGTTGTCGCCGTACCGTCGAGCCGCTTCAATGCGGCTTTTTTTCGCCTGCGGGCGGGAGCGCGAGCCGGATCGCGCCGGCTACGCCCGCGTCGCCCGCTCGACGGCCGCGTCGATCATCTCGGGCGGCCGGCCCGACGATGCGCGAGCGCGGCTTCCAACCGGGGCGCGATCCCGCTCGTCACGCGTCCCGGGGCGCCGTCTCGCCGGCCGCGTAGCGGGTCCACATGCCGTGCAGCGCGTCCTCGAGGTTGCGTGCGAAGCGCGACGCATCGCACAGCGGCGACGCCAGCGCGCGCTCGCGCAGCGTTGCACGCAGCGTCGCCAGCCCGTCGCGGTCGCGCGCGAACGCGACCGCCTTCGCGAGGTACGCATCCTCGTCTTCCGCGATCCAGTCGCCCATGCCCGCCGCGTGCAGCAGGCTTTCGCAAATGTGCGTGACGAACCGGCTGCCCTTCATCCCGAGCACCGGCACGCCCATCCACAGCGCTTCGGCCGTGGTCGTGCCGCCCGGGTACGGGAACGGGCTCAGCGCGATGTCGATGCGGTTATACGCGGCGAAGTACTCCGCACGCGGCGAACCGCCTTCGAGAATCAGCCGATCCGCCCCGACGCCGTGCCGCGCGAAGCGGTCGAGCGTCGCCTGGTTCACGTCGCCGGCGCCGAGCTCATGGGCCTTCAGCAGCAGGCGTGCGTCCGGCAGTGCGTGCAGGATGCGCGACCACAGCGCGACGACCTCGTCGCTGACCTTGATCAGCTTGCCGAAGCAGCCGAACGTGACGCCGCCATGAGCCGCCATCGGCAGCGGGCCGACCGCGACATCGTACGGCGGCGGCGTGAAGCACAGGTAGCTGTCCGGCAGCCGCCACGGCCGCTCGGTGAAGTGATGCGCCTCGTCGGCCGGTAGCGTATGCGCATCGCCGATGAAATAGTCGATCGCGCGGCAACCGGTCGTCGCGAAGAAACCGAGCCAGCTCGCCTGCACCGGCGCGGGCTTGTGCCCGAAGATCGGCAGGCCGCTCCAGTTGGTGTGGCCTGCCATATCGATCAGGATGTCGATACCGTCGCCGCGAATCAGTTGCGCGGCCTCCTCGCGGCCCAGGCTGACCACCTTCTTCCAGCTCGCGAAGTTCGGCCTGAGCCGCGCGGTCACGTCGTCCTCGCCGACGAAGGTCACATAGGCATGCGGCTCGATGCGCGACCGGTCGATCCGCGCGAGCACGCTTTCCAGGAAGATGCCGACCGGGTGCTGGCGCAGGTCGCCCGACACGAAGCCGACGCGCAGCGGCCGCCCCTGCGCCTGCGCGACGCGCTGCGCGCGGTCGTGCTCGAACGGGTGCGCATCGCGCTCGAGATGCTCGCCGTAGCGGCGCGCTTCGACGACCCACTCCTGCGGCTCGAACGCGGGTGAGCTCGACATGTTGAACAGCATCCGCGAGTACGCGCGATGCACGTCGTGCCGGATCGCCGAGCGGAACGCATCCAGCGCGCCGGCGAGGTCCCCTTTCGCCCACAGGATGTCGCCGAGCGTCATCTGGACCTTCAGCGGATCGATGCCGAGCGCCCTCGCGATCTCGGTGTGCTTCATCGCCTCGTCGAGCTTCTCGAGCCGAAACAGCGCGGCGGCGAGGTTGTGATGCGCGTCGGCATCGTCCGGGTTCAGGTCGATCGCGTGCCGGTGGCTCAACTCCGCGGCGGCCAGCAAATTGAGGTTGTGATACGCGAAGCCAAGGAAGTTGTATGCGTCGGCCAGTTCGGGATCGAGCTCGATCGCACGCCGGCACACCTGCACCGCCTGCCCGTATTCGCCCTGCTGGTTGCGCAAATCGCCGAGCCACGCCCATGCCTGTGCATGCGCGGGGTCGATCGCGACCGCCTGCTCGAGCAGCTCGAGCGCCTTGTCGAAATCGCCGATGCGCTGCAGCAACCTTGCCAGCACGCAGTGCGCGTCTGCGTCGCCCGGATCGAGCCCCTCGCGCGCATGGTCGATCGCGCCATGCAGATCGCCGGCCGCGCGCAGCGTCGCGCTCAGCCCCCGGTGCGCGACACGGAAGCCCGGTTGCAGCGCGATGGCGCGACGATAGGCATCCGCAGCATCCTCGAATTTCTCCTGCGCATGCAGCGCGTTGCCGAGATTGCAGTACGCATCCGCGTACTGCGGCTGGTGCGCGACGGCCTTCGCGTAGCTCGCGGCCGCCGCTTCGTGCTCGCCCAGGTCCTGCAGCGCGTTGCCGAGATTGTTGTACGCCTCCGCATAACCGGGGCGCAGCTCGATCGCGCGCGCGCAGCTCTGCATCGCGGCCGCCGGCTCGCGTGCATCGCGCAACGCGTTGCCGAGGTTGTTGTGCGCCTCCGGATAGTCCGGTCGCAGCCCCACCGCGCGCCGGTAGTGCGCGATCGCGTCGTCGAGTCGGCCGCTTTCGCGCAGCATGTTGCCCAGGTTGTTGAAGTACGACGCATCCGGCCGCTCGACGAGCGATTGCTCCATCAGCGCGAGCCCCGCGTCGTACTGCTTCAGCTGGCATGCGAGCAGCCCGAGGAAATGCAGTGCATCCGGCTGGCCCGGCTGCGCGGCGAGGATCGCGTCGTACAGCGTCTTCGCTTCCGCGAGACGCCCCGCCTGATGATGCGCCAGCGCGGACTGCAGCGTGTCGTGGATATCGTTCATGCTTCCTGTTCCGAGTTCGTATAGCGTTGCCACATGGCGAGGAACGCCGCTTCGAGATGCGCCGCGAACCGGCGCGCGTCGCACAACGGCGACGCGAGCAGCTGCGCACGCAGGCTCGCGCGCAGCGCCGCGAGGCGCTCGCGATCGTGCCCCGCCGCGATCGCCTTCGCGACATAGCCGTCCTCGCCGTCAGCAACCCATTCGCCCATGCCCGCCGCATGCAGCACGCTTTCGCAGATGTGCGTGACAAAGCGCCCGCCCTTCATGCCGAGCACCGGCACACCCATCCACAGCGCTTCGGCCGTGGTCGTGCCGCCCGGGTACGGGAACGGGCTCAGCGCGACGTCGATGCGGTTATACGCGCCGAAGTATTCCGCGCGCGGCGAACCGCCCTCGAGGATCAGCCGGTCCGCGTCGATGCCATGCCGCGCGAAGCGTGCGGCGGTCGCGTCGCGCACGCCCTCGCGACCGAGTTCGTGCGCCTTGAGCAGCAGCCGCGCGTTCGGCAGCGCGTGCAGGATGCGCGACCACGCGCGCACGACGTCGTCGCCGATCTTCACGAGCTGGCCGAAGCAACCTAACGTCGGATGGCCGCTCGCCGCCATCGGCAGCGGGCCGACCTCGACGTCGCAGGCCGGCGGCGTGAAGCACAGGAAGCTGTCCGGCAGCCGCCACGGCTTCTCGACGAAGTGATGCGCTTCGGCGTCCGGCAGCGTGTAGCGGTCGCCGATGAAGTAGTCGATCGCGTCGCAGCCGGTCGACGCGAAGAAGCCGAGCCAGCTCGCCTGCACCGGCGCCGGTTTCCAGCCGAACACGGGGAGCCCGCTCGATTGCGTATGGCCCGCGAGGTCGACGAGAACGTCGATTTCGTCGTCGTGAATCATCCGCGCGGCCACGTCCGGACCCAGCGCGGCGATCGAGCGCCAGCCGTTCGCGTGCGGCTTCAATTTCGCGGTGATCGCGTCCTCCTCGTCCGTGGTCACGTACACGCGCAGGTCGATGCGCGTGCGCTCGAGGTGCGCGAGCACGCTTTCCAGGAAGATCCCGACCGGGTGCAGGCGCAGGTCGCCGGACACGAAGCCGACACGCAGCGGCCGCCCTTGCGCGCGCGCGCCCCGCTCGCGCGGATCGTGCGCATGGCGCGTCGAACGCGCGGCCAGGTGCCGGCCGTAGCGCCGCGCGTCGGCCAGATAGTCGGCGGGGTTCACGCAAGCGGACGCCGCCGCGCTGAACAGCAGCCGGTTCAGCACGGTCGCCGCGACGTCGTCGGCATCGTCGCGCACCAGCGCGAGCGCGTCGCGATAGGCGTGGACCGCGGCATCGACGTTGCCCTGCGCGCGCAGGATGTCGCCGAGATTGACGTGCATCAACACGGCCGGCGGGCCGGCCTGCAACGCCCGCCGGCAATACACGAGCGCCTCGTCGAGCCGCTGCAGCTTCAGCAGCACGACGGACAGGTTGTGACACGCGCCGGCGTCCGCCGGATTGAGCGTGACGGCCGTGCGATGGCACGCTTGCGCATCCTCGAGCCGGTTCAGTCCGTGATACGCGTTGCCCGCGTGGTTATGTGCGTCGCCGAGGTTCGGCGCGAGCCGGATCGCGTCCTGCGCATGCGCGAGCGCTTCCGCGCAGCGCAGTTGCTTGTGACGCACGGCGCTCAGGTTCGCGTGGGCCATCGCCATCGACGCATCCAGCTCGATCGCGCGGCCGTAATGCGTGGCGGCGCCATCGAGGTCGCCCAGATCCTGCAGCGCATTGCCGAGGTTGTTGTACGCCTCCGCGTAACCGGGGCGCAACGCGATCGCGCGCGCGCAGCTCTGCATCGCGGCCGCCGGCTCGTGCGCGTCGCGCAACGCGTTGCCGAGGTTGTTGTGCGCCTCCGGATAGTCCGGCCGCAGCGCCACCGCGCGCCGATAGTGCGCGATCGCGTCGTCGAGCCGGCCGCTTTCGCGCAGCATGTTGCCCAGGTTGTTGAAGTACGACGCGTCCGGCCGCTCGACGAGCGATTGCTCCATCAGCGCGAGCCCCGCGTCGTACTGCTTCAACTGGCACGCGAGCAGCCCGAGGAAATGCAGCGCATCCGGCTGGCCCGGCTGCGCGGCGAGGATCGCGTCGTACAGCGTCTTCGCTTCCGCGAGACGCCCCGCCTGATGATGCGCGAGCGCGGCCTGCAATGCCTGTCCTGTTCCGTCCATCTCGTCTGTCCTGCTCAATAGGGATGCAGTTCGCGTCGGAAGTCGATCGGCCTGCCGCCGTGCCCGATCATCACCGCCGGCGCCGCAATCCCGTCGCGCGCCATCCTGACGACGGTGTCGCGCACGCGCCGCCGGTCGGAATGACGATCACGTCGGCCGGCGCGGTGTTCAGCGCGGGAGCGCCATGTTCCGCTTGCCGCCAACGTGGAAATGCCCACGCCCGTCAAGTCGTGAGCGGCCTCACACGGATGCGACCCGCGCGGCTTCGACGTGCCGCGCCCACATGCCGTGCAGTGCGTCCTCGAAGTGGCGCGCGAAGCGGGGCGCGTCGCACAGCGGCGACGCGAGCACCTGCGCGCGCAGCGTCGTGCGCAGCGCCGCCAGCTCGGCGGGCTGGCCGACCTGCGCGACGGCCTTCGCGACATACGCGGCGTCGTCGTCCGCGATCCACTCGGGCAGCCGCGCCGAATGCAGCATGCTCTCGGCGATGTGCGACAGGAAGCGCTCGCCGCGCCGGCACACCACGGGCACGCCCATCCACAGCGCTTCGGCGGTCGTCGTGCCGCCCGGATACGGGAACGGGCTCAGCATCAGGTCGACACGCCAGTACGCGGCCAGGTATTCGGCGCGCGGCGAGCGGCCTTCGAAGATCAGGCGCTGCGCGTCGATGCCGTGCGCCGCGAAGCGCGCGGCAAGCGCCTGCTGCTCGCGCGGATCGTCGAGATGCTCGGCCTTCACGAACAGCTTCGCGCCCGTGACCGATTGCAGCACGCGCGACCAGACCGCGACGACCTGATCGGTGATCTTCGCGAGCTTGCCGAAATAGCCGAAGGTCGGATGGCCGTTCGCGAGCATCGGCAGCGCGCCGACGTCGACAGGCTCGGCCGGCGGCGTAAAGCACAGATAGCTGTCCGGCAGATGCCACGGCCGCTCGGTGAAATGCGCGGCCTCGGCGGGCGGCAGCACGTGACGGTCGCCGATCACGTAGTCGATCGCGCCCACGCCGGTGCTCGCGAAATAACCGGGCCAGCTCGCCTGCAGCGGCGCCGGCTTCCACGCGAACAGCGGCAGGCGGTTGTAGACCGTGTGGCCCGCCGCGTCGAGCAGCACGTCGATGCGGTCCGCGCGGACACGCGCAGCCGCCGCTTCGTCGCTCAGGCCGGCGATGCTGGTCCACGTCGAGAAGGCCGGCTTGATGCGGGCGGTCACGTCGTCCTCGACGTCGCGCGTCGGGTACGCATGCATCTCGATCCGGTTCGGGTCGAGATGCTTCAGCATGCTCTCGATGAAATAGCCGACCGGATGCGACTTCAGGTCGCCCGACACGATGCCGACCTTCAGCGGCCGCCCGAGCCGGGGAGCCAGGTCGACGAGCCAATCCGTCCACGGCTTCGCGCACCGCGTGACGAGTTCGTCGTAGCGCGCGGCCTCGGCGAGATAGGCGTCGTGGTCGAACGCTTCGCTGCAGTGGCTCGCGAACAGCAGGTTGCTGCGCGGCTCCGGCAGTTCGGGGCGCAGCGCGACCGCGTGCCGGTAGGCCTCGAGCGCGGCCGGAATCTCGTTCAGGTCGAACAGCGCATTCGCAAGATTGTTGTAGGCCTGGCCGTTGTCCGGCTTCAGCGCAATGGCCTGGCAGAACGCATCGACGGCCGCGCGGACGTCGCCGGCGAGCCGCAGCGCGTTGCCGAGGTTGTTGTACGCATCGACGTAGTCGGGTCGCAGCTCGATCGCGAGACGGAAGCACTCGGCGGCGGCGGCGTGACGGTTGTCCGCCTGCATCACGTTGCCGAGGTTGTAGTAGTACATCGCGTCGGGCCGGATCTCGATCGCCGCCATGATCAGGTCGGATGCCTCCTGATAGCGTCCGTACTGATGGCCGATCAGGCCGAGGAGGTGAAGCGCGTCCGCGTGCCGGGGATCGGTGTCGAGAATCTGCCGGTACAGCGTCTCGGCCTCTTCCAGCCGTTCGGCCTGATGGTGCGCCAGCGCCTGTTCGATCGTGGCGGCGGCGGGGGAGGTGGGCATCATGAGCTATGTCGTCCTGGTAGCCAATACGGGATTCGAATCGCGGCCGGCGCCGCTGCGTCGGCACACGCCTTCGCCCGCGGACGCACGCACCGACGGTCTCCGACGTGTCCGAATTCTCCACGCGCACGCCGCGTTCCAATTTGGCGAGCAGGTGCTGGAATTGGTCGCTATTCCCGCGACTGCAAGCCGCCCCCGCGGGCGCCCCGAATTCGCGCCGGACACGCGCGCATCCATCGAAATGCGGGGTGAAACCACCCGCTAATCCGACATTCGATCCTGGCGGCGCTCGCTAGACTTGATCGTAGAAAGATGTCCGACCTGCGACGCTCGGACGGTTGCGCATTCCGATGCCGCCGCGCCGACACGCGCTCGTCCGGTCACACCCTTTGTGCCTGGAGCCCTGTGTATGCACGAATCAGCGATCATCACCAACGCAGATGGCGATCAGCTCGCGGCGCGCCGCGAACTGTTCGACCTGATGCAGACCTACCCCGCGACGCGCGAGGAACTGGAACGGTCGCTCGGCCTGTTCGTGCGCGGCTCGCTCCTCGCACGCATTCTCGCGACCTTCGAGATTTATCAAAAAATCGTGCCGCTGCCGGGCGCGATCCTCGATCTCGGCACGTGGCGCGGGCAGACCGCCGTGCTGTGCGAGAACTTCCGCGCGATTCTCGAGCCGCTGAACTTCCAGCGCCGCATCCACGCATTCGATACGTTCACGGGCTACACGGGCTTCGCCGAGCACGACACGCGCGACCGCAAGCTGTTCTCCGACGGCACGTACTCGCTGTCCGGCGAGTACGCCGACCTGCTGCGCAAGCTGCTGAACCTGCACGAGCGCAGCAACGCGATGGGACACGTGCATGACAAGCACCACGTGTGGGAAGGCGACTGCCGCGACACGCTGGCGGCGTTCGGCGAAGCGCATCCCGGCGAGATGGTCGCGCTCGCGTGGTTCGACCTGAACGTGATCGAGCCGACCCGTCACGCGTTCGACGCGGTGATGGAGCGGCTGGTGCCCGGCGGCGTCGTCGCGTTCTGGCAGCTCACCCGCGGCGGCCAGCTGCCCGCGGAAGGCGTCCATTACCTGCGCGACCTGCTCGGCAACCGTCCGCACCAGATCCACAAGGCGGCGGCCTATCCGTCGCTCTGCTACCTGTCATTCCCTGAAGGTGGGGGCACACGCAAATGAAAATCGCAATCCTCGGCAACGGCATTCTCGGCCTGATGACGGCGCGCGCATGGCAGCAGGCCGACGCGGGGGTCGAGCTCGTGATCGTCGGCCACGCGCATCGGCCCGGCTCGGCCACGCGCGCTGCGGCGGCGATGCTCAATTCGTTCACCGAGTTGGAAGGCGATTCGCTCGGCACGCCGATCGACCGCTTCAAGTTCGAGCTGAGCCGCGGCGCGACGGCAGCCTGGCCCGCCGTATTCGCTGAAATCTGCACGCCGGAGCGCGCGATCGCGCACGGCTTCGGCACCTTCGTGCTGAACAACGCGGCGACCGACGCGCTCGACGACGAGAACTTCGCGGCCATGCAGCGGTTCTGCCGCGAATTCGAGGAGCCCTGCGAGGCGGTCGACCCGTCAGGCATCCCGAACTATCATCCGGACCCGCGCTATCGCGCGCTGAAGGCGGTCTTCCTGAAGCGCGAAGGCTGGGTCAATCCGAAACAGTTTCTCGACGCGCTGACCGCGTCGGTCGCGCAAGCCGGCAACGTGCGCTTCATCGACGCCGAGGTCGAGCGGCTCGACACCGCGGCCGGACGCGTCACCGGGGCGCGCCTGTCCGACGGCAGCGTGCTCGGCGCGGACCGCTTCATCCTCTGCAACGGCGCCAACGTGACGCGCGTGCTGCAGGCGAGCCTGCCCGATCTGCCGGTGCAGCGGATGTTCTACGGCATCGGCATGTCGATCGAACTGCAGAGCACGGAGAACGTGCACACGCACTGCGTGCGCACGACCAACCGCGGCCTCGCGTGCGGGGTGTATTCGGCGCCGTACGGGCCCGACCGGACCCTCGTCGGCGCCAGCAACTACATCAGCCCGGTGCCGCACGAGCACGGCCACGCCGGCAGCGCGTACACGCTGCTCAAGTCCGCGATGGACCAGATCAACACCCGCTTCTCGCGCGCGAACCTGGTCAACGTCAACGTCGGCTGGCGACCGACGACGTCCGACCTGTATCCGCTGTTCGGCGAAACCAGCGTGCGCGACCTGTGGATTCTCGGCGGCACCAAGCGCGACGGCTTCCACCTGTCGCCGGTGCTGAGCCGCGATCTCGTCGCGGCGATGCGCGGCGAGCCGATCGATCCGCGCTACGCGGAACTCGCGCCCGAACGCCCGCTGATCCGCAACATGACGCGCGAGGCCGCGATCGCGAAGACGGTACGCCATCAGATCAATGCCGCGTACCAGCACGATTTCGTGCCGGCGCGCAACCGCATGGTCGAACAGCTCCGGAACGCGATGCGCGCGGACCTGGAGGCGCTGCACGACAAGCTGGGCGCAACGGACTGGGGCATTCCGCCCGAGCTCGTCGACATGTACCGGTACGGCCACATTCCGGCATGAGCGGTGCGACCATGAACCGCGACGCGAAGCGGGTAGCGATCGTCCAGTCCAACTACATTCCGTGGAAGGGCTACTTCGACCTAATCGCCGCCAGCGACGAGTTCATCCTCTACGATGACGCGCAGTACACGCGCCGCGACTGGCGCAACCGCAACCAGATCAAGACGCCGCAGGGCGTGCAATGGCTGAGCGTGCCGGTGAAGGTGAAGGGCAAGTATCACCAGTCGATCCGCGAAACCGAGATCGACGGCGCCGACTGGGCGCCGCTGCACTGGAAGGCCCTGCAGCAGAACTACGCGCGCGCGCCGCACTTCGCGCGCTATGCGGACGAGCTCGAGGCGCTCTACACCGGTCGCACCTACGGGATGCTGAGCGAGCTGAATTTCGCGATGCTGACGTGGGTCCTGCGGCAACTGGAGATCGGCACGCGCGTGTCGTCGACGTCGGACTATGCGCTCCACGGCGACCGCACCGAGAAGCTGCTGAACCTGTGCGTGCAGGCGGGCGCGTCCGAGTACCTGTCCGGCCCGGCCGCGCGCAGCTACCTCGACGAAAACCTGTTCGCCGATGCCGGCGTCGCGGTGCGCTGGTTCGACTATCCGACCTATCCCGAGTATCCGCAGCAGTGGGGCGACTTCGTCCACGGCGTGACGGTGCTCGACGTGCTGTTCAACTGCGGTCCCGACGCGCGTCGGTACGCGCTGACCTCGAAAGACTGAGGCGATGTCCATGAGCGAATCCCGGCATGCGAGCCTGCTGGAAGAAGTGGCCGCGTACTACAGCGCGCGGCTGGCGGAGCACGGCGCGACCGCGCGCGGCGTCGACTGGAACGGCGAATCCAGCCAGTTCCTGCGCTTCGAACAACTGACGAAGATCCTGCCCGAGTCCGGCGGCCACTCGGTAAACGACATCGGCTGCGGCTACGGCGCGCTGGTCGATTTCCTGAAGGCGCGTGCGCTGTCGGACAGCTTCGCGTATGCGGGCTACGACATCTCGTCCGATATGGTCGACGCCGCGCGGCAGCGCTATCGCGAAGACGCGAACGTCGCATTTCATGTCGGCGCGGTGCCGCAGGCCGCGTCGGACTACGGGATCGCATCCGGCATCTTCAACGTCAGGCGCGGTCACGGCGACGACGCATGGCTCGACTACATCCACGCGACGCTCGACACGCTGCACGCGACGAGCCGACTGGGCTTCGCGTTCAACTGCCTGACGTCGTATTCCGATCCGCCGTTCATGCGCCCGGACCTCCTGTACTACGCGGACCCGTGCGCGCTGTTCGATCGCTGCAAGCGCCGCTATTCGCGTCACGTCGCGCTGCTGCACGACTACGGCCTGTACGAATTCACGATTCTCGTCCGCAAGGACATCTGAGCGGTGCCGCGCGCGAGCCGCGCGGCCGAACGTCCCCCTTACTGCGGAGCCTGACCATGTTCGGCCCACCCAATCTCGACGTCATTCCGTTCGGCCGCCCGTTCGTGGTCGGCAAGGAGCTCTACTACATCGCGAAAGCGGTCGAGCAGGGCGGCCTCGCCGGCGACCAGGCGTTCACGAAGCTCTGCCACCGCTGGCTGGAAGCGCGCATCGGCTGCCAGCGCGCGCTGCTCACGCACTCGTGCACGGCCGCGCTCGAGATGGCCGCGATCCTCGCCGACGTGCAGCCCGGCGACGAAGTGATCATGCCGTCCTACACGTTCGTGTCGACCGCCAACGCGTTCGTGCTGCGCGGCGCGACGCCGGTGTTCGTCGATATCCGCCGCGACACGCTGAACCTTGACGAGACGCAGATCGCCGCCGCGATCACCAAGCGCACGCGCGCGATCGTGCCGGTGCACTACGCGGGCGTCGCATGCGACATGGACGTGATCGGGCAGCTCGCGGTGGACCACGACCTGTGGGTGATCGAGGACGCCGCTCAGGCGCTGCAGTCGTCGTGGAACGGCAAGCCGCTCGGCAGCCTCGGCCACCTCGCGTGCCTCAGCTTCCACGAGACCAAGAACGTGATCTCGGGCGAAGGCGGCGCACTGCTGGTCAACGACCCGCGCCTCGTCGAGCGCGCGGAGATCATCCGCGAGAAGGGCACCAACCGCAGTCAATTCTTCCGCGGGCAGGTGGACAAGTACACATGGGTCGACGTCGGCTCGTCGTTCCTGCCGGGCGAGCTGATCGCGGCGTTCCTGTACGCGCAGTTCGAGCACGCGGACGTGATCACCGCGCAGCGGCGTGCGACCGTGCAGCGCTACCAGGACGCACTGCAGCCGCTGCACGCGGACGGCCTGATCGAGCTGCCCGCGATTTCGCTCGCCGAGCGCGGCAACGGCCACATGTTCTATTTCCTCGCACGCAACCTCGCCGAACGCACCGAGCTGCTGCAGCAGATCCGCGCGGTGGGCGTGAACGCGGTGTTCCACTACGTGCCGCTGCACAGTTCGCCGGCCGGCCAGCGCTACGGGCGCTGCGGGTCCGGCATGGCGGTGACGGACCTCGTCGCCGACCGGCTCGTCCGGCTGCCGCTGTACCACGACATGACCGAAGCCGAACAGGATCGCATCCTCGACGTGGTCTTCGATTTCTACCGCACCCGATAACGATGACCACTCCCAAATCTGGCTTGGCGCACGGCGGTTCGCGCATCTTTACGCGACTCGGCCACCCGTACTACATACTCGCGCCGAATTTCCGGCAAACCTCCGGCGGGATCCGCGCGATGCACTACCTGTGCCACGTGCTGAACCTGCTCGGCCAAGAAGCGTACGTCTGCACGCCGGTCGTGCATCCTGATCTGCGCACGCCGCCGCTGACCAACGACATCGTGCAGGCGCATGCCCGCGCGAATCGCAGCCCGATCGTCGTCTACCCGGATGTCGTCACCGGCAATCCGTTCAACGCGCGCTGCGTCGTGCGCTACCTGCTGGCCGAGCCCGGTCGCATCAACGGCGAACCGATCGCCCTGCAGCCGAACGACCTCATCTTCACGTTCGGGCCGTCGCTGGTGCCCGAAGAATGGAAGGCGGACCTGCTGCGCATACCGCTGGTCGACACGCGCATCTTCAACAGCGACGGTGTCGACAACGCCCGCCGCAACGGCACGGCCGTCTTCATCAATCGCCACCTGCGGCGCGGCGGCACGCTGCATCCGGTCACCGCCGAGTCGATCGAAATCTCGACCCGCGTGCCGGAACGTTCGGCGCACGAACTCGCGGCGCTGTTCCGACAGGTCGAGTGCGTGTACATGTACGAATGGTCCACCGCCGTGTTCGAAGCGCTGCTGTGCGGATGCCCGGTCGTGTGCATCATGAATGACGCGTCGCTGTCGGAGCCGACCCGGTGGGTGATGGACGGCAAGGGCATCGCGTGGGGGCTCGACGAACACGAGATCGCGCACGCGAAGGCCACCGTTCACGAAGCGCGCGGCGTCTACCTGAAGGAAGAGGACGCGTTCTGGCAGCAGTTGCAGAACTTCGTCGAGCGGACCCAGGCACACGCGGACAAGCTGGATGCGCAGGCCGTCGCGACGGGCGCCGCCGCCCCGGGACAGCCGGCGTCCGCGCCGCGCTCGTGCATCGCGGTCGTCACCGCCGAACCGGCCGACCACGCGCGCACCAGCCTGCGCTTCGTGCAGCCGTTCGCGCGGCTGGACCGCGAATGGGCACTGACTTTCCCTGTCACGCAAGCCGGCATCGATCCCGACGCGCTGCAGCGCGCCGACCTGATCGTGCTGCAGGGCGACACGCCCGGCCTGCTGTCCCCCGCCACGCTGGAACACCTGTTCTCGCTCGGCAAGCCGGTCGTCCTCGAGATCGACGCGCCGCTCGACACGCTGCTCGCCGACATCCCCGGCGCGGCCGACAACGCGCGCCGCAAGGCCGGCATCCGCAGCGCCGTGCAGCGCGCGCATGCGCTCGTCGTGCCGTCGGAAGCGCTGTTGCGGCAGTACCGTCATGTCAACGCATCGGTCCACGTGCTGCCGACCGGCGTCGATCTCGAGCGTCTGCACCGCGCGGCGCCCGGCGTGCGCGACCACGTGAACCTCGCCGTTTCCGGCACCGGTCTCGACGGCGTGCGTCTCGAGCAGCTCCGCCAGGCGCTGGCCGAGCTCCGCCGCCGGTTTCCGGGGAAGCTCCGGGTGTCGTTCGTCGGCGCGGCGCTGCCGGCCGGCTGGGAACGTGAACCGGACGTCACGCTGATCGCCGAGCCTGCCCCTTACGACAGCTACGCCGACGCGCTCAAGCGCGCGGACCTCGACATCGCGCTGGTCGCGGCGCCGGTCACGTTGCGCGACGATGCGCCGCCGCGCGCATGGCTCGAATGCTCGGCGGCCGGCGCGGCCACGGTGCTCGTCGCCACGCCGGCGGACGGTTGCCCGGTGGTCCACGGCCGCACGGGCTGGCTCGTCGCCGACACCGCCGACGCGTGGGTCGACGCGATCGCGCACCTGATCGAGCATCCGCAAACCCGCGCGCAACTCGCCGCGGCCGCGCAGGATGCGATCCGTGCGCAGCACGACATCGGCCGCAACGCCGCCCGCCACGGCGTGCTGTACGCGCGGCTGCTCGCGGAGAACCGGACGCGGGCGCCCGTCGCCGCGACTGCGGACGCCGCACCGCGCCGCAAGCGCCTGATCGTGTATTCGATCGATCCGGACGCGTGCGCGTCATCGCGAATTCGCCTCACGCTGCCGTTCGATCTGCTGAACGACGAATGGGAACTCGTCCCGGGCATCCGGGACGGCCAGATCGACAGCAGCGTGCTGGCCACGGCCGACGCCATCCTGCTGCACCGGCTGACGCCCGGCATCCTGACGGGCGACGACCTGTATACGATCTTCAAGCATGAAAAGCCGGTGATCTACGAGACCGACGACCTGCTGACCGACCTGCCGGCCGCGCACCCGCTCGCCGCGCAAGGCGGGATGGCCCGCGCGGGGATCGAGCTCGTGCTGCGCAACGCGGACGCCGTGATCGTATCCACGCCGTTCATCGCCAGCCGCTACCGGCTGTCGCACCCGCGCGTTCACGTGCTGCCCGACAGCGTGGACTTCGACCGGTTCTACCGCCCCGTGACGGCGCGCGGCGACGACTGCGTGACGATCGGCATCGCCGGCGCGTCGCTGCGCGCCGACAACTTCGCGCTCGTCGACGCGGCGCTGCAGGCGATCTGCGCGCGCCATCCCGGCAAGGTGAAGGTGAGTTTCGTCGGCGCGGACGTCCCGCCAGGCTGGGCCGGCCGCCCGGACGCCGGGTGCGAGCCCGAGCTTCACGGCTACGACGCGCACGCACAACGCCTGCCGGAACGGTGCTGGGACATCGCGCTGCTGCCGCTCGCCGACCACGACTACAACGCCGGCACGAGCACGATCCAGTGGCAGGAATACGCGGCGGCCGGCATCGCCTCGATCGTCAGCGACCGGCCAGCCTATCGCCTCGCGCTGCACGACGGCTGCGACGGCCTGCTGGTCCCGGACGAGCCGCAGGCGTGGGTCGACGCGCTCGACCGGCTGATCGCGAACCCGGCGCTGCGCCGCGGGCTCGCGCGCACGGCGCAGGCGAAGGTCCGCAAGCATCACGCGCTACAGCAGGCGCTGCCGCGCTATCGCCATGTGTATCAGCAGTGCATCGACAAAGGCGCTGTCGGCAACCAGCCCGGCCGGCCGGATGCGCCGATCCCCGGCGCGCTGATCCTGGACGCCGAGGGCGACCTCGACAAGGTCCGGCTGAGCCTGCAGGAAATCGCAAGGCGGCCGGAACAGGATCTGCTGGCGGTCGTGCTGACCACGTCGCAGGCGACACTGCCCGAATGGACCGACAAGGTGCGCTACCTGCACGCGCCCGTGCACGAATACACGGCCACCGTCGAACAGCTCTGCGCACTGCCGGCGTTCGACTGGACGCTGATCGTCGAGGCGGGCGACGGGCGTGCTGCGCAGGCACGAACGCCCGCCGATGCCGCGATCGCGTAGTTCGACGCGCGCCGTGCCGCTTGCCTGACGCTGGCGGCCCGGCGCGCTATCCCGGCAGCGCCCGGTGCTCAGTTGCTCGAACAGCCGCCGCAACTGCTTGAACTGCATGCGCTCGACGAACTGCACGAACTCGAACTGCTGCCGTCCCCGGCGCCGGAGTCGGACGAACCGCTCGACCCGCCGGTGTTCACCGCGACGGGCGGCGGCGCCATCAGCACTTTCGAATGCGCGGCCCACACGGTGCCGGCGAGCGCGCCGGCACCGAACAGCGCGGCCGTCCACAAGAGGCCGTCCGGCGTCGCGCGGTCGCCCCGGCGTTCGTCGCGGTGCGCGGCGAGCGCCGCCTCGCCGCCGCGCGTCATGCCGCCGCGCCCGAAGCCGGGCAGGCGTCCGACCATGAAGTGGTACGCGACCATGAACGCCGTCATGAAAATCATCAGCAGCAGCACGGGCCTGCCGCGGGTCAGGCCGACCGCGAGCTTCGCCGCGCCCGCGCCGAACACGAGCAGCAGGATCGCGCGCGCGGCCATCCGCGTCGCCCGCATCTCGCCCGGCGCCCAGAGCCAGCCTTTGCGCTGCAACGCTGCGGCGCAGTCGGCTTCGCGCCACGCGAGACGCTGACCGAACGCGTGGCAGCTCGTCTCGCCGCCAGGTTGCCTCCTCAGCCATTCCCAGTCGGCACCATAAGCGCCTGCATGTCGCGGATCGTCGATCCGCACCCGCGCGCCGTGGACCTTGCTCATCCGCAGCTCGATCGCACCGGCATGCGCGAGCGACAGTATCGCGACCTGCGCCATCCGCGCGCCGCCGCCCGCGAGATACGCCGCTTCCTCCGCGCTCAGGTCGGGCGACGATTCGGGGGCACGCGTTCCCCACGCACGGTGGCGGTATTCGATCCACTGCAGGCCGGCGATCAGCAGCAGCGCGGCGATGCAGAGCGGCACGTAGAACAATCCGAGAAAGTCCGGCCCAGAGAAGTCCAGCACATTGAAATCGCTCGCGCTCGCGCAGGTCGCCGCGACGCTGATCGCCGCCGTTGGCCACGCGAACTTCGCGAAGCGCCGCCAGCGTCGCCGGCGCGCGGCGGGCGCGCTCGAAGGGCCGTCGCGCCGTTCTGCGCGCTGCTGCACCGGGGCGTCGGCGGGCACGGCCGGCTCGGCCACGGGGCGCGGCCATATCGCTTCGGGCGGTTCGCAGCCCAAGAGCCGGCGGTAGCTGTCGAGCGTCTGCCGGTAGTGCCGCGCGTACTGCGCGGCCTCGTCGGGCGCGCCCGCGCCCGGCACGTGATGCAGCGGCGCGCGCAGCACGTCGGCACAGAACCCGTCCCAGTATTCGCGCGTGTATTGCAGGTGCAGGTGCCATGCGGCGTCCACCGCGACCGACGGCGTGACCGGATGGCCGGCTACCTGCGCGAGGAACGCGAAGCGCTTGTATTCGTCGATTACGGCCAGCGCGTGGTCGTGCGACCAGCTTTCGGCTTCGGCGAGGCGGCGGCTGTACGGCAGCGGCGCGTGCGGATCGTCGGGGGAATATGCATGCAGACGCGCGAGCAGCGCCTGCTGCACATCGGTCAGCGCGCAGGCAGCGACTGCGGTCGAGGTGGACGGAATGGCAGCCATCGGAGTCGGCGCGATGCGCGGACGGCCGCCGCGATCGACGCTTGGAGTTGTCGTTGCGGGCGATTCTCGCACAATGGGAAGGCGGCGGAATAGCGTGGGAAGCGGTGCGGGAGATGGCGATGCGATACCGTGGGGTGACGCTACGCTTGGCGATTTCAGGAAAACGGATCGGGTGTGGAGTTAATCAATTCCTGTCGCTCGCAGACAGGCAATTCTTGGCACGGAAAGACCGAAAATCCCCTGTCCAGCCCACGCCCGCGCCTGCCATCCCAGCTATTCGTGTCGTGCGTGTCTGCGGGCACTTAATCATTGCATGGTCGAGACCCAAATTCAGCCGAGGGCGCTGGAGTGTGTCGACACGACACTCCGGCCGGGAACCGAGCCTCTTCTCCGAACGCAGCCCGAGCCGTTGCGCGCAGTCGTATGCAGGGACTACGCCCGGCGTTTCAGGGGCTCGCTCTACAATCTGACGACCAACCGATGATTCATCTTTACGATTCACGCATTGAAAAAAGCGAGAGTGCTCGATATATGGCACTTGCCTACACGCCGAACATATGCTCAGATATAAATAAAATCCAACTCAATTACAGAGCAGACTATCTATGCGCTTCGTTTCAATGTTACGCGTTCAGCAGGGTCAACCACGACTCGTCCCTGACCCATTGGAACCGCGGTTCGACCTCTCCGTATTTCTTGCAGCCTTTGAGGCAAATCATGATGGGTCTCCGGAAGACTTTCAAGCATGTAGATTCGGAGAGCTCATTGCGTGGCGGGCAAAACGTCTCTTTGACACACTTGATGACGTAGAGAAAAGGTGTCGGCGTTTTAGCTATGATGAGGTAGCAACAGCGGTGGCAATCTTTACGCATAGGCAGCAACTTACGTTGTCTACGGAATATGCAGACGCACTATCCAATGTCACTGAAATTACTCGCGATGCCTTATTCACGCTGCGAACCGCCACTGACCACTGCGGAAACTCCTATACCCCGCCAGAAATATTAGAGGCCACAATTGACAGCGTTCGACATGTTCTCCGTCACACGCGTGACAGAAAAGGGTTTGGCGGAACTGGTGACAACCCAGAATCCGCAAGCATTGATGCCGTGTTACCGGTAGTTATCAGGCTTGGTTACTTGTTCGAATCTCTCCGAAATCTATGGCATTCCGTTCTGTGGGGCAGCGCTCACGCCTATGTAGGGCCCAACCCGCCACACAACTACGCCATTGATAAAACAGTTTCTGCTTTGGAACTAATGGCATGCGTCGATTTGCAAAGAAGACAGGTTGTAATCGCACGCGACGTAGACGAATTCACTGATTTTGACCTTCATCGTCAGCTGGGCAAACGCCAAATTCTCGCACTAAATCGAATAGGCTCAGAAGAATCGCGCCTAGTAGCCACCACAATCGATGCATTGCCTGAGGAGCAACGGCAAGTTGCGTTGGAGCTTGCAATTTTACAGGCCGCACAAATCAACCTTCACGTCAAATTCTTTTTGGAAAAATCCCATCCGTCATTGAAAGAACTTACTTACAAAAAAGTTCTTGACGCTTGGTATTGCATCGCACTTTTGACGACTGACGATTTTATTTACTTCAGAAGAGCATCTGAGGAAAATCGGTTGAATGATAGCCTCCCCCTTACAATTCTACCAGCCGAACAACTTTATCAAGCCTTGTCTAGGGTTATAGATGTCCAACCTCAAGAGGCAAAAGCGATTGTCAACTTCCTAACATACAAGGGCGGGCGTCAGACTATCTGGACCCGACCGCTTCTCGAAATCGGTGCCGACCTGATACCGCTTTGGCAACCGCTTCAAAACGGCCACCTCATGAGACTTGTGGCAGATTGGGGGACGTCTGACACGGAAAGTGGTGTCAGGTTTTCCGACAAGGGGCACAAATACGAGGATGTCGTACACCTCGCGCTAGATGCACTGGCCCGTTTCGGACACCCAGCCATAGGGCGCCCGGCGATGCACTACATACCGCTTGGACCACGGCTACCCGTTCCCGAGAAGGCGGCCGACGGAAATGAGGTTGGTGATGTCGACGCCGCAATTATTTCTGGCACAACTCTTTTCATTCTCGAATGTCTAGCAATCGGATATCCAGCCGAACCCTATGAGTTTTGGTCTGCTCACGAAGCACTTCAGGACAAGATACATCAAGTTATGAGAAAAAGAGAACATCTTGCCTCGAATCCCAGCGTTGTCGCGTCATGGCTTAGGCGAATACAAGCGACAGACACTCCCCCCAAGATTGAAAGAGTCGTGGCTCTTGTGGTGTCAAATTCATTTCTTCTAGAGGGGGAACGTACCGAAGAGCCTTACTTCGTGCACGCGGATACGCTGTTCAATATTTTGCTATCTGGCAGCAGCATCTTTGGCGGGGGATTTGACGCGGAGGGAAGGGAGATAGAATTTCATGTGGACTTTCGCAGCCAGGGGGTACCCGATGCGGATGCCATCATCATGGCAGTGAAGAAACCGCCCAAGCGAGAATCGTACGGAGCTTGCGTCAAGCCGTTGGATATGGAAATCCCTCCATTTGACGAAACTGATTCGGCAGGCCGAGTACGCAGTCCGGTCGTCGAGATGCCTAGCAACACTCGAGAAATCGAAGCCCTCATCAAGCGCTGCAGTTTCGCTCAGCACACCAGGCGAGTAGTTAAGCCTGTGAAAGCGTAGTGCCCCCTCACTTGACCCGGCGCCGCACGCTCGATGGGACCTTAAGCTGCGTGCGGTAGACTTACGGCAATCCACACGCCCGGCACGATTTTCGTGTCGCAATCGTCGCGTCGAAAATAGGCGTGCTGTACGTCTTGCTGGCGCCCATATCGCGTGCACAACCTCTGCTTGCCCTTTGTGTGTCAGTCGAAAGAGTCCCGCTTGCCATGCTGCGCGGTGGGCAGAGTCCAGACGGGATTGCCCCATACGCCCTGCACGCTTACCAGATGCCGGTCTCGTACATTAGAATCGCACAACGCTTACCGGGGAATGGTCCAAATGACAAGTGATGCAAGGGTGAAACCCGTCTTGAGATGGGCGGGTAGCAAACGGCAGATTCTTCCGAAGTTAACGAGCCTGACACCCCTGATTCAAGGACGCTACATCGAACCGTTCTGTGGCTCCGCGTGCCTCTTTTTGGCCCTGAATCCGGGTCGAGCACTGCTCGGTGACGTGAATCCGCATCTTGTCTCCGCCTACGGAGCGCTACGAGCCTCTCCGGATGCAGTCGCATCCTTCCTGGCTCGCTGGAGCGTCGACAAAGAGACGTATCTCCACTTGCGCGCGTTGCCGATGGGTACAGATGCAGCATTCGACGCTGCAAAATTTCTCTACCTGAACCGCTATTGTTTCAACGGCGTATACCGAGAGAACCGTAATGGTCAATTCAATGTTCCATTTGGTGGGTATCGCACAGGTCCGCTCCCCAGTGTAGAGGAGCTTCGCCAGTTCTCCGCGCGCCTGCAGAACGCGGAGCTGTACTGTGGAGATTTCGCCCAGGCGGTCCGGGGCACGACCGAGAACGATTTCATCTACCTCGACCCTCCGTACTACTATGGCAGCGTTCGCAACCGTGGCGAATACGGCTGGAACGCCTTTTCAGACGATGATGTCGAGCGACTGATTGACGAGGTCCGCTCGGCGGACGAGCGTGGCGTCCGGATTTTGATTTCCTACAACCAGGCGCACACGCTACGCAAGGCCCTCCCGGGCTGGCACCTGACATACGCGCCGGTACGCCGGAGCATCGCGGGGTTCTCGAAAGGTCGGAAGTCCGTACGCGAGTACCAACTCCGCAACTACGAGTAGGTGTGGACGGATGAGCCAGCAACCTATCACGTTTGCGGTCTTGAGCGACCTGCACGCCGCCCCAAAAAGCAGCGACCCGAAAGGAACTGAAGTCAAGCTTTATTCTGATGCCGACGGCTTCGGCCAGCACGATAATCCGTTGTCGTCACTCTACGAACTAGTTGGCCGCGAGAGCTTAACCGCCGACTTCGTTATCTGCCCCGGAGATATGACGAACCGAGCCGATGGTGGCGCACTGAAGTTCGTTTGGGAGCAGTTGCATGTATTGAAGCAAAAGTTGGGGGCGCAAGAAGTAATTGCGACGGTCGGCAACCACGATGTCGACTCTCGCGGCCACAACGAAGGAACAATTCCCCGTGAAGCGCTGATGCGCTTGCTGCCGCGATTTCCGATTGCCGATGACGCGCTGGCCGACCACTTCTGGGCTCATGGCTACTTTTTGACGACCATTGGACGGGTACGCTTTTTGGTGCTCAATTCCTCTTGGTTGCATGAGCATCGTGACGAACTGGAGCGCGGTGCGGTTACCGGCTATACCCTCGAGAAACTGCGGCGAGACCTCGATGGGCAGCAAGGCTCAGAGTTCAATGTTGCGGTATGTCACCACCATCCCCACGTGCACAGCGAACTTGACCTTGGTGGCGATATCATGCTCAACGGTCAGAAATTGCTCGATACGTTGTCGAGCAATGGGGCGTGGCTCGTCATTCACGGCCACAAGCATCACCCGAAAATTGAACTCGCTCAAGGCGAGTTTCAGCAACCCGTGGTGCTCGCGTGCGGAAGCTTCTCCGGACGACTCGAGGGTGCAAACGCGTCCGTGTCGCGGAATTATTTTCACTTGGTTCAGGTTGAGCGATTCGGTGTGGACGACGAATTGCGCGGCGTCGTCAAGTCCTGGAATTGGGTCCAAGGCTATGGCTGGAAAGACTATGGCAATGCCAATGTCACTTTCCCAAGCCGCTTGGGATTTGGATTCGAAGGTAGCGTGCAGCAACTTGCACGTGCCGTGGTTGATTCAATGGGTGCGCACCAATTGGTGAAGTGGGACGAGATGCTGAAATTGCAGCCGGACTTGGCTCACCTCACACCGCGCAAATTTATTGCACTGAGCGGCACGCTCAATACGAGGCATAACATTGTCATCACGTGTGACGGTACCGGTCTTCCGTACGAATTCGGGGTGAGGTCAACGTGACAAAAATCGAGCGCGTGAGCCTGTCAATCAATGCCGAGGCATTCAATGCGAAATACCTTGGGCCAGCCGAGGTCGCGAACGGCTTCGTCTATTCTTCACACTTCGAAAGGTTAGCAGGAGACTATCACGCGGTTCTCATAGGGCCGCGAGGTAGCGGGAAGACTACTTTGCTGAAGATGCTGCAGCCAAGCGCGCTCGCAACTTGGACGGGGCCGAAGGCGGATGCCTTCCGGTCTGCGGTCAAGTACAGCGGCGTGTTTATTGCGTCCGATATAAGCTGGTCGAAGCAGCTTAACTCTCTCGGATATGGAAAGCTAAACGAGCAAAACCATCGGACGCTTGTTCTCGCCTGCTTCACTACACACGTGATTCACGCGGTGCTGGAGACAATGGCTGCACGCGCGAATTCAGGCTATACGTACCGTGCAGTCGTGCTCAACAGTGACCAGGAGGCATTGCTGGCTCGAGAGCTTGCCACGGCGCTACGGGTAAAGCCCGAGATTCCGAGTCTTCTGGCCGTCCGTCAATCTCTGCGGAATCGCCTGTCGGACATTCGTTTGCTGGCAAATTCCTGCAGCCTGCTCTCGCACGCACAATGCTCAGAGAAGCTTGCGTTGTTGGACTATCTCCATCTCGACTTCCTTGATATCTGCTCAAATATCTGTGCGAGTTTCAATGAGGCAGTCGGCGAGACTGGGGCGCGGTGGAGCCTTCTGTTTGACGAGCTGGAGACAGCGCCAGATTGGATTGTCGACCAGTTGTTCTCCGCGCTTCGTATGTCGGACCCGCGGCTCTATCTCAAGCTCGCTATTAGTCCGGTATCTGCTACTGCATATAGAGCGCTATTCAAGCAGGACGGCGCTGCTCTCGGTCACGACTATCAGCAAATCCGCCTGTGGTACTCCGACCGTACAGACTCGAAGACTTTCTGTCGTGCGCTGTGGGCTTCCCTAACGCAAAAGCACGGACTGAGAATCACAGCCGAGGAGGCGTTGGGACGCTCGGTGTTCGAGCCGAAAGACAATCGCGGAGTGCGCCGCCGCAGTCCTTACAGTCCAGGTGAGCCTTGGTATAAGGTCTTTACATCCCTTGAGAGGAAGGACCGTTCGTTTTCCAGTTTCCTGAAGCAGAAGAGCATCGACCTATCCGCCGCGGAGAGCCTTTGGGCGAGCAAGAGAGACAGCGTTCTTCGTAAGGCTGCACCTGTCGCGGCAGTTCGTGACTTTTTCTTGCACGAGTCCAAAAAGGGCGAGGTAGCTGCGCGTCAACGAAAGACGCTCGAGCTTTATGCTGGGGCCGACTCGATTTTCGCCATTACGGAGGGCAATCCTCGGTGGTTCATCAGCCTTGTTTCACCACTTATCAACTTTCTTGTCGAAAGTGGTGAGCGAAGAGTTCCTGGGTCCGAACAGGCGAAGGAAATTGACGCCGCGGCCGACCGGATGATTGCGCTTCTAAAGACGATTCCTGTAGAGCACACTGGCGCTCAAGGTGATGAATTGCCGCTGGACGCGCTTTTAGAGGAAATCGGCTCCCGGTTGCATGCCGAGCTTGTCGAGCAGCACTTCAGCATTGACCCAGCACAAAGTTTCATGGTGGACGAAAACGTCTCCGAGCGAACTCAGGCCCTATTGGCTTCTGCGGTAAATCGCGGGGCGGTCATGCTCGTCGATGAGTCATCTTCGAAAGCGATTGTCGGCGAGATGCTCAACGCGAACTTGCGATTGAGTTTCCTGCTCGCGGCAAAATATGGGTTGCTCCTTCGCAAAGGAAAAACTGTCCGCCTCTCGAACCTCCTACCGCGTCGTGAGCGCCAGCCTGAGAGGCAGGGGAACGGGCAAACCCAACTCTCATTTGATATGGATTGAAATGCTCACACTGACTTCGATTCGAAATGTTGAGAGCAAACCTTCGGACGACATCGACGTATTTATCGCCGCATGTGGCTACGAAGGTCGTGCCCGGGCAGCCGCCCGGGAATTTCACGAAACTGCGAAGAAGAGACTAGCCATTGGCTTCGTGTCGCAGCGTGAACTCGAATATGAGACGAACAGAGCATGGTTCGAGAGCGCAGGCTTTGATTTGATTGAGGTCGGTGACGACGCATTTCGAGAAGCGCTCGACCAGTATCTACGCCATCAAGCACGGGACGGCGGCATACGAAAGGTGGAAGTCGATATCTCGTGCTTCAATCGCTTCCGCCTGGCCCATCTAGTTGATGCACTGCGCGCCCTATCAAGTACCGAGGTGACCGTCACATTTCGGTATTCCATCGCTGAATTTACGCCGCCGGTGGAAGACACTGCGCCTACGGTCACAGTGGAGCCCGTCATTCCACAGTTTGCTGGCTGGACAACGCGGCCGGACCGGCCGCCGGCTGCCATCGTGGGCCTTGGCTACGAGCCGAACAAGGCTATTGGAATTGTGGACCATCTGGAAATCAACAACGCCACGTGGGCCTACTATCCGCTCGGGCCAATTCCTGAGTATTACCAGCAAGTCCTAGCGGCAAACCAGTCCTTGCTCGACATCATTCAGGCTGACGGGCGGTGTCAGCCGTATGACCTAAACGAACCTGCTCAACTATTCCACGAGATGAACTCGCTCGTCGATATGTTGAAGCCACACTTCAATGCGGTGCTGATTCCGTTCGGCCCGAAGCTTTTTGCCTTGGTCACGCTCCTGGTCGCCAGCTTGAATGATGACGTTGGGGTCTGGAGGGTAAGCAGCGGTTCGTTGGAGGCACCGGTTAATCGCAAGCCGTCGGGACACATTGTGTCTGTCTCTGTAATTTTTCGCGCAGCACACTGACAGCAATAACCAATTCGTCAGTGGATTGAGTGGCCGGCGTGCCTCTTCACCGCGCCGGCGACAAGAAGCTCATGCTCTGCGTTCAAGCTCCCAGAGCGCGGGTTGGGAGCGATATGCGCCTGACCGGTCCGGAGCGAACACTTCCGGCATGCGCTCGCCTTGTCGCACCATAACGCCTGGAACGTGATGCCCTTGCGCTTTCCAGATGCCGGTTTCCGGGCAAGTCTGGCCTGTACGCACAGTCGTTGCGACGCCACCTTGAAACGCCGGCGCGGTTACCTTTGATGATGCGTCGAAGCTGCGGGCGAAGTCAGCGAGGTCTTTCGGATACAACAGATGTTCACGGAAGGAGCTGTCGTCTAGCTGTAGAAGATATGCGACGGCCGCTGCTTCGACGGCCCAGTAACCGACGTGAGGAGGACGTTCAGTTCGCACGGCTCGTCGCCGATTTAGTCGACGACCTGCATCATCACCCACATGAATTTCACGACGTCGGTGCGCCGACGAACTTCCTCCGTTATGCAACCGAGGTGCTCTTCGCTGGCAACCTCTCCCATTTCGCCCGGCATCTCGGCGTAAGCAAAGGAGCGCTTCACGGGTGGACATCGGGAAAAACGCGCCCGAGCCTCCCGCGTCTGGCGCTCATTGCTTTCTGCTGTGGCGCCGCTATCTCGGACGTGATTCTCGGGAACAAGGTGATGCTGTTCAAACGCCCGGCTCCGGCTCGGCCGACTCAGCTTTGCGTCCGCAAACGGAAGGGGGCTCGCCGACCGCGGAATGAACTTCGGCAGGAGTTTGAGCAGATAGTCGAATCAGGGCGAGCGTCTTCCGCGCGCGAGGCCGCAGACCTATTGGACGTCTCGACCAAATTTCTGCGTTCGCTCTCGCCCACGCTGAACCAGCAACTCGTGGATGCCGGGCAGGAGCGTGTGCGCCGCACCGCAAGGGAATTGGAAGATTTGAAGTTCGACGAGTTTCGGAAATCGTTCGACGCTATTGTCGCGAAACGGGAAAAGCCCGTAAGACGGCGAATACAGCAGGACGTTTTCGACAGGACCGGTTTGAGCTTCCGGTACAAGCAAGCCGGCATCTTCCTTGAGCGAGTGCGTTGCCTTGCAGGCGTCGATGCAAGCAGCGGAGCAGGCGGCCGTAAGAGCGGAGGCGGTCGCAGAGGACCTATCCGTCATTTTGTGGGCGGGGCATATCATGAGAGGTAAAAGTCATGGATATGCCAATGAAGAAGAAACGGCAAACTGTAGCGCGTCAGGCGGCGGCTCGCGGGCCGCTGCCTGAACTGCCCAAGGAACTGCTGGACCAACTGGTCAAGGGGCCGATGACGCCGACCGAGGTCCAGGATTTGATGCTGGCGTTCAACAAAGCAGTCATCGAACGCGCAATGGGCGCCGAGATGAATCTGCATCTGGGCTACCCGTCGGGCCAGTCCAAGCCGGCCGGGCAAGCCAACGAGCGCAACGGCGCCAGCGGCAAGACGGTCATCACCGATCGGGGCCCGGTTCGGGTCGAAGTCCCCCGCGATCGCGACGGCAGCTTCGAGCCGATCCTGATTCCCAAGCATGAGCGCCGCTTCACCGGCTTTGACGAACGCATCATCGCGATGTACGCCCGCGGCATGAGCGTGCGCGAGATTCAGGCGTTTCTGGCCGAGAGCTACGGCACCGAAGTGTCTCCCGACTTCATCAGTTCGGTCACCGACGAGGTGATGGCCGAAGCGCTGAGCTGGCAGAGCCGCCTGCTTGAGACGATGTATCCGGTCGTGTTCTTCGATGCGCTGCGGGTCAAGATCCGCGACGACGGCGTGGTCAGCAACAAGGCCGTCTATCTGGCCTTGGGCATTCAGGCCGACGGCCAGCGCGACGTGCTGGGCCTCTGGATCGAGCAGACCGAGGGAGCCAAGTTCTGGCTCAAGGTGTTCAACGAACTGAAGACGCGCGGCTGCCAGGACATCCTGATCGCCGTGGTCGATGGCCTGAAGGGGCTCACCGAGGCCATCAGCGCGGCCTATCCGCGGACCACCGTTCAGACCTGCATCGTGCACCTGATCCGCAACAGCCTCGAATACGCCAGCTACAAGGACCGCAAGGTGCCCGCCGCAGCGGTGCGCCCCATCTACGCAGCTGCCAGCGAAGAGGCGGCACGGCAGGCGCTGTAAGACTTCGCCGACGGGTCCCGGGGCACGAAGTACCCGATGATCGTGCAGTCCTGGCAACGCGCGTGGGAACACGTCGTGCCGTTCTACGTGTTTCCGCCGGAGATTCGACGGGTCGTTTATACGACAAACGCCATCGAGAGCCTGAACATGCAACTACGCAAGATCATCAAGACCCGCGGTCACTTCCCGAATGACGAGGCGGCCATCAAGCTGCTCTGGCTGGCGCTGCGCAATGTACTGGCCAAGACCGTGCGGTCCGCATTCGACTGGAAATCAGCGATGAACCAGTTTGCTATCCTGTTCGGCGAGCGATTTATGCAGGCGCGTGGATAACGCGTTGTTCAACCGCCTCGCCCACAAAAATGCGGACAGGTTCGTCGCAGACGACGACAGGAAAATCGTCCAGCTATGGACTGATATCTATGGAAAAACAACCAATTCGTGTCGAAAACGACATTAATTGATTAACTCCACACTCTCTAAGTCTTTGTTCTACTGGGAATTCTTGGCGCGCCCGGCTGGGATCGAACCAGCAACCCCTGCCTTCGGAGGGCAGTACTCTATCCATTGAGCTACGGGCGCGTGAGACAGTGAAGCGACCCCATATACAGGCCGCCCACGATTGGCAAGACGGCAAGGATACCCGGTTTCCCAAGACGCGTCCACCTTGCCCGCCGAATCGCCGCCGGACGGCCCTGCGTGCGGGTAAACACGCGCCATCGCGCCGCTCGCCGTGATGTAAACGTTCCGTCTATAATCGTCCGTGCTTCATTGGACTGCCATTTTGCCGTTGCACCGCGCTCACAATTCCTATTCACGGAGACGAGGCAAGCATGAGCGAAGCACCCCACGAATCTCCCGTCAAAACCCCCGGGCAGCTGATTGCCGTCATCATCGCGTCGTTCGCGATCCCGATCGTCCTGATTGTCCTGTTCGCCAATTACGCGAACCATGCGTTCCGTTCCGGCGCCGGCACCGACGCGCTGTCCGACGAGCAGGTCGCCGCCCGTATCGCGCCGATCGCGAAGGTCGACGTGAAGGACGCCAACGCGCCCCGCACGTACAAGACCGGCGAGGAAGTCTACAAGGCCGTCTGCGTGACCTGCCACGGCACCGGCGCCGCCGGCGCGCCGAAGTTCGGCAACAAGGACGACTGGGCGCCGCGCATCTCGCAAGGCTTCGACACGCTGCTGAAGACGGCCCTCGCGGGCAAGGGCGCGATGCCGCCGCGCGGCGGCACGAGCCCCGACGACGTCAGCGACTATGAAATCGCCCGCGCGATCGTCTACATGGCCAACAACGACGGCGCGAACTTCCCCGAACCGGCCGCGCCGGCCGCCAACGCGGCGCAGCCCGCCAGCGGTGCACCCGCGTCGAGCGCCGACGCGTCGAACGCGCAGGCCGCCGCGGCCATGGCCGCGATCGCCGCGATCCCGAAGGCCGGCGAAAAACCCGCAGCCGCCCCGGCCAGCGCCGATGCGGCAACGGCCGGCAAGGCGCTGTACGCGTCGACCTGCCAGGCCTGCCACGCGGCCGGCGTGCTCGGCGCACCGAAGTTCGGCAGCAAGGAAGACTGGGCGCCGCGCCTGAAGGATTCGATGGATACGGTCTACAACTACGCGCTGCACGGCAAGGGCGCGATGCCGCCGAAGGGCGGGTCGAACGCGTCGGATGCCGACGTGAAGGCGGCCGTCGACTACATGGTCAACGCGGCCAAGTAACGCCCCAGCCGGCCATCCGTAAAAAACCCCCGCGGCGCACGCGCATCGCGGGGGTTTCGTTTTGGTGTCGCCGGTTCGTCGCGCGATCGTGCTCGCGGCGGCGCCGCCGCGTCACTTCTGCAACAACGCCTTCAGGCTCGCGAGCCGATCCTTTGGCGACATCGGCGCTTCTTCCGGCGTCGGCGGCGGCGCTTCGTCGAGCCCCATCTCCGGGATGAAGCGCGACGGTTCGCACACGACCGTCTCGCGCGCCCGCTTGCGCTTCTTGCACCAGTTCAGGTGCAGGCTGCGCTGCGCGCGGGTGATCGCGACGTACATCAGCCGGCGCTCCTCCTCGATCCGCTCGTTGTCGATCGGGCCGTCGTCCTCGCTGCCGCCGCGGTGCGGCATGATGCCTTCCTCGACGCCGACCAGGAACACGTGCGGATACTCGAGCCCCTTCGACGCATGGACGGTCGACAGCCGCACGGCGTCCGGATCCTCGTCCTTGCCCTCGAGCATCGACATCAGCGCGACGGTCTGGATCAAGCCGAGCAGGTTCTTGCCCGTGTCGGCGAGGCCGTCCGCGTTGTGGAAACCCTCGGCCTCGCCGTCGACGGCCTCCGTCTCGGGCTTGGTGCCCTTGCGCTTCAGCCATTCGAGGAATTCGAGCACGTTCTGCCACTTCGACTGCGCCTGCCGCTCGTCGAACGCGTCGTACAGGTACGCCTCGTAGTGGATCGCCTCCATCATGTCGTCGAGCACGACGGTCGCGGGCTCCTTGTCCGCGCGCTCGGTCAGGCGCTGGATGAAGTCGCAGAACATCCGCAGCGGCTCGACCTGGCGCGCCGACAGCCGCGCCTCGATCCCGCCCATGTACACGGCCTCGAACAGCGACACCTTCGCCTGCCCCGCGAACGAGCCGAGCGCCTCGAGCGTCGTGTTGCCGATGCCGCGGCGCGGCGTGGTGACCGCGCGGATGAACGCGGGATCGTCGTCGGCGTTCGCGATCAGCCGCAGGTACGCGCACAGATCCTTGATCTCGGCCTTGTCGAAGAACGACTGGCCGCCCGACAGCACGTACGGGATCCGCTCGCGCCGCAGCACCTGCTCGAAGATGCGCGCCTGGAAGTTGCCGCGATACAGGATCGCGTAGTCGCGAAACTGCGCGCGCCGCTCGAACTTGTGCGCGGACAGCCGGAACACGACCGATTCGGCCTCGTGCTCCTCGTCGTTGCACGCCGTGACGGTGATCGAGTCGCCCATCCCGTGCTCGGACCACAGCTTCTTCTCGAACAGCTTCGGGTTGTTCGCGATCACGTTGTTCGCGGCGGTCAGGATCCGCACCGTCGACCGGTAGTTCTGCTCGAGCTTGATCACGTGCAGCTTCGGGAAATCCTTGCCGAGCTGCGCGAGGTTCTCGAGCGTCGCGCCGCGCCAGCCGTAGATCGCCTGGTCGTCGTCGCCGACCGCCGTGAACGCGGCGCGTGGGCCCGCGAGCTGCTTCAGCAACTCGTACTGGCACGCGTTGGTGTCCTGGTATTCGTCGATCAGCAGGTAGCGCAGCTTGTTCTGCCAGCGGTCGCGCACCGGCTCGTTCTTCGCGAACAGCTCGGCCGGCAGGCGGATCAGGTCATCGAAGTCGACCGCCTGGTACGCGTGCAGCGTCGCCACGTAGTTGCGGTAGACCAGCGCGGCCTGGTGCTCGTCCTCGTTGGCCGCGATCGCCATCGCCTCGTCGGGCATGATCAGGCCGTTCTTCCACAGCGAGATGATGCTCTGGATCTTGCGGATCAGCCCCTTGTCGGTCGTGCCGAGCTGCTCCTGGATCATCCCGAAGCAGTCGTCCGAATCCATGATCGAGAACTGCGGCTTCAGCCCGACGTGCTCGGCCTCCTGGCGCAGGATCTGCACACCGAGCGAGTGGAACGTGCAGACGGTGAGCTGGTTGACGGGCACCTTGCGGCCTTCCTTGCCGGGCGTGGTGAGCGTCTTGCCTTCCAGCAGCTTCGACACGCGCTCGCGCATTTCGGCGGCCGCCTTGTTCGTGAACGTGACGGCGGCGATATGGCGCGGCTCGAAGCCTTTCGCTTCGATCAGGTGCGCGATCTTCTGCGTGATCACGCGAGTCTTGCCGCTGCCCGCGCCGGCGAGCACGAGACAGGGACCGTCGAGATAGCGCACCGCTTCATTCTGAGCGGGATTCAGGCCTGCGGACATGATGGCGGATGGTGTTGCTGGTTGACGGCGGAACGCCGGGAGGATGCCGTGCGCGACAGGCTGGCGAAGCAGGCGGACACGCGGGCAGGACGCGCATGTTAACACGTCGGCGGCGCGTATTTCGGGCGCGCCACCTGACGGGCGCGGGCAGGCTTGCCGGGCGGGCGCCCCCTGTCCGTTCGGCGTGGTCGCGCCTGTCCGCTCGGCCAATCTGGCCCCGTCGGCGCCGCGATCGGACACAATACGCACTCCTCCGGCACCACCCGCGCCGGCCCGCTTCAACTCGCCTGAATCGTCACCGAATCGACCTCATGGGATACCCGTTCGCCACTGCCGTCCTCGGCCCGCTGCTGCTCGTGCAGGGGCGCTACGTGCGCCGCGTCACGCCGCGGCTGCCCGAGGCGGCCGGCCCGCGTGAGGGCGTGGCCGGCGACGGCCCGCCGTTGCGCGTGCTGGTGGTTGGCGATTCGGCCGCCGCGGGCGTCGGCGTCGCGACGCAAGACGACGCGCTCAGCGGACAACTGGCGAACGCGCTGGCGGCCACGCATCGCGTGCGCTGGAAACTGCTCGCACGCACCGGCCTGACCACGCGGGAGTTGGTCGACTGGCTCGCCGCCGAGCCGGCCGAGCCGTTCGACGTGGCCGTCACATCGCTCGGCGTCAACGACGTGACGGGCGGCGTGCCGCCCGCACGCTGGCTCGCGCAGCAGGCCGAGCTGGTGCGGCTGCTCGCCGCGCGTTTCCAGGTGGGGCACGCGATCCTGTCGGCAGTGCCGCCGATGGAGCGCTTCCCGGCGCTGCCGCAGCCGCTCGCGTGGTATCTCGGCCTGCGCGCGAAGCGGCTCAACGCGGCGCTCGCCGGCTGGGCCGGCACGCAGCCGGACTGCGCGTTCCTGCGGGTCGACCTGCCGCTCGAACGTCACCTGATGGCCGCCGACGGCTTCCATCCCGGCGCAGCCGGGTGCGCGGCATGGGCTGCGCAGGTGGCGGCGGCCGTGCGGCAGCGGGTGGGCGCATGATGCGGCACGCTCTCCGGCGGCAGGTTGGCCGCCACGGCTCGTCGCACGACGCGCAGCGCCGAAAGCCGCGAACAGAGCCGCGAGCCCCGAGCAGAAAGCCAGCCGGTCGGGCGCCGAGCGTCCGATCCCGCGCGAAATGCCGGCACTCCTTGCGCAGCCGCCGCATCGCTTCGCGCATTTTGCCCGACGCGTCTGTGCAGGCAGCGGCGCCATGCCAAAATAGCCGGTCGTCTTCGCGCCGCTCCGGCGCGCCATCCTTTAGTTTCCTTCGCAGCCAGGAATTGCCATGTCGTCATTGCTCAGGATTGGTTTGATGGGTTTCGGTTTCGCCGGCGCGACGTTCCACGCGCCCGTGATCGCCACGAGCGGCCGCACTGAAGTCGCCGCGATCGCGACGGGTCAGTCCGATCGCGCGCACGCCGCGTATCCGGGCGCGCGCATCGTCCCCGACCTCGACACGCTGCTCGGCCTCGACGATATCGAATGCGTGGTGATCGCCACGCCGAACGACACGCACTTCACGCTCGCGCGCCAGGTGCTCGAAGCGGGCCGCCACGTGGTCGTCGACAAGCCGGTCACGCTCACCGCCGACGAGGCGCTCGCGCTCGCGCGGCTCGCGAACGCGCGCAGCCGGCTGTTCGCGCCGTTCCACAACCGTCGCTGGGACGGCGATTTCCTCACCGTGCGCCGCGTCGTCGAATCGGGCGAGTTGGGCCGCCTCACCTACTTCGCGTCGCACTTCGACCGCTTCCGGCCGACGCCGCGCACGCGCTGGCGCGAGGAACCGGCCCGCGGCGGCGGCCTGCTGCTCGACCTCGGCCCGCACCTGATCGACCAGGCGCTCGCGCTGTTCGGCACGCCGGAAACGGTGAGCGCCACCGTCAAGACGCGCCGCGACAACGGCACGGCGCCCGATTTCGTGCACCTGCTGCTCGGCTATCCGGACAAGGACGTCGCGCTGCATGCAAGCGCGCTGTCGGCGATCGAGCCCGCGCGCTTCACGCTGCACGGCACGCGCGGCAGCTACCAGAAGTTCGGGCTCGACACGCAGGAAGACCAGCTCAAGGCCGGCCTCACCGCGGACGACGTCGAATTCGGCGGCGGCAATCCGCCCGGCCTGCTGCGCGTGCTCGACGGCGACGTCGAGGTCGAGCGTCCGGTGCCGACGCTCGACGGCCAGTACGCGGAGTTCTACCGCGCGCTCGCCGCGTCGATCCGCGACGGCGCGCCGTTCCCGGTCACCCCGCAGGACGCGGTCGACGTGATGACGATCATCGAGCTCGCCGCGCAGAGCGAACACGACGGCCGCCGGGTGCCGTTCGTGCGCCGTATCGTCTGACGGCAGCCGGCCGGTCCGCGCCGACCCGGCCGCCATCCCGCGCCACGCGCCACGCGCCGGGCGGCGGCACCGCGTCCGCCGCCCCGCCGGCCCGGCCCCCAACATTCCGTTACAAATAGTGCGGGAACGAAAGTCAGCGGTCGCCCGGTCTGACGCGTTTCTCAAAAAGTCGATTCGACACTTATCCGTCAGGAGAATGTGATGCAACGGTTGATTCGCGCAGCGGCATGCTGCGTCCTGGTTTCCTCGCTCGCGGCCTGTATCGTGCAGCCGCAGCGGCCGGCCCGGCAGGCGCCTCCACCGCCGCGACCGAATCCGCAGGTCGTCGCGAACGACCGCCTGCAGGAGGTCCAGGGCCGGATCGACAACCTGCATCGCCGGATCGACGCGCGCGTGAACGGCGGCTACTACCCGCCGCCGTATGGCGCCCAGTTGCACCACCGCCTCGACGTGATCCGCCGGGAAGCGAACGACATGTCGGCCCAGCACAACGGCGGCCTGTCCGGCGACGAGCAGCGGGTGCTGAACCAGGAGCTCGACACGGCCGCACGCGCGATCGGCGAGTAACGCGCCGGCGCCTGCCGGCGCGGATGAAGCGGCGGCGCCGGCTGCCGCCGCTTGTCGCGAAGCGACATTCTTTTGCTCAAATTGACAATGCCCACCCGCTCGCGTACAGTCGCCCGCACGCGTCGGGAGAGCGTGTGACCGGGTCGTTGCGACACCGGTTGCGCCGCCGAAGGGGCACACCCGCAAACTCTCAGGCAAAAGGACCGACCGCGTCGGGGAGCACCACGCTCCCCGCACTCTGGAGAGCGGCAGTAGCCCGCAGCGCCTTGGCTGCGCGGGCAAGCTGCCCACCGAAGGGGCGCGCGTTCGCCGGGCTTTGCCCGCAGCGCAATCTCTCAGGTATCGAGGACAGAGGGGCATGTACCGGATCGCTCGAGGCCATCGGCCGCGGCGGTCGGCACATGGCCGTTCTGATCCGCGCGCAAGCGCCTTGCCTGAGGCCTCGATGACTGCACTGAATCACACCCCGCTCAACGCCGCGCACCGCGCGCTCAATGCCCGCATGGTCGACTTCGGCGGCTGGGACATGCCCGTCAACTACGGCTCGCAGATCGAAGAACACGCAGCCGTGCGTACCGACGCCGGCATGTTCGACGTGTCGCACATGTGCGTCGTCGATTTCACCGGCAGCCGCGTGCGCGCGTTCTTCGAACATGCGATCGCGAACCACGTCGGCAAGCTCAAGACGCCCGGCAAGGCGCTCTACTCGTGCCTGCTCAACCCGCAGGGCGGCGTCATCGACGATCTGATCGTCTACTACTTCACCGAGGAATTCTTCCGCGTGGTCGTCAACGCCGGCACCGCCGAGAAAGACATCGCGTGGTTCAACCAGCTGAACGAGCAAGGCGGTTACGGCCTGACGATCGCGCCGCGCCGCGATTTCGCGATCGTCGCCGTGCAGGGCCCGAACGCCCGCGAAAAGGTCTGGGCGACGGTGCCCGCCGCGCGCGCCGCCACCAGCGAGCTCAAGCCGTTCAACGCCGCGCAGGTCGCCGGCACGCCGTTCGGCGATCTCACCGTCGCACGCACCGGCTACACCGGCGAAGACGGCTTCGAAGTGATCGTCCCGGCCGTGCACGTCGAAGCGCTGTGGCATGCCCTCCAGCAAAACGGCGTGCGGCCGTGCGGGCTCGGCGCGCGCGACACGCTGCGCCTCGAGGCCGGCATGAACCTGTACGGCCAGGACATGGACGACACCGTCTCCCCGCTCGACGCGGGCCTCGCGTGGACGGTCGACCTCACCGCGCCGCGCGACTTCGTCGGCCGCGCCGCGCTGGAAGCCAATGGCACACGCGCCGCGTTCGTCGGCCTGATCCTGCAAAAGGAAAACGGCAAGGCGGGCGGCGTGCTGCGCGCGCACCAGAAGGTCGTCACGCCGCACGGCGAAGGCGAGATCACGAGCGGCACGTTCTCGCCGTCGATGCAGGAATCGATCGCGTTCGCGCGCGTGCCGGCGGCCGTCCAGATCGGCGACACCGTCCAGGTGCAAATTCGTGACAAGAATCTTCCCGCGCGCGTGGTAAAACTGCCGTTCGTGCGCAACGGCAAGGTCCTCGCTGCGTAACGACCGGGAGGCGGCCGGCGCCGCTTCCCGGCCTGCCGGGAGATGGCGCCCGGCGCAACCCCATCCGGCGCACCATGGCGGCGCGCCAGCAAAACGAACACACCCTTTTATCCAGGAGCATCCGATGAGCAACGTCCCGGCCGATCTGAAATACACCGACGAACACGAGTGGATCCGCACCGAGGCGGACGGCACGCTGACGGTCGGCATCACCGATCACGCGCAGAGCACGCTCGGCGACATCGTCTTCCTCGAGCTGCCCGAAGTCGGCAAGTCGGTGAACGCGGGCGACGCCGTCGGCGTCGTCGAATCGGTGAAGGCCGCATCCGACATCTACTCGCCGGTGTCCGGCGAGATCGTCGCCATCAACGAAGCCGCCACCGACTCGCCGGAAGACGTGAACGGCGACGCATACGGCGTGTGGCTCTTCAAGATCAAGCTCGCGGCCGGCGCATCGACCGACAAGCTGATCGACGCCGACGCCTACAGCAAGCTGATCGACTAATTTCCCTACCCGAACCGCGCGGCGCCGGCCTCGGCCCGCGCGGGACCAGAGTCACGCCATGAAGCTCGAACACCCGGACCGCCTGATGAACCGCACGCCCCTCTCGCTCGCCGCGCTCGAAACGCACGACGCGTTCGCCGAACGCCACATCGGCCCCGACGCCGCCAGCCAGCAGGCCATGCTCGACACGCTCGGCTTCGCGTCGCGCGCCGCGCTGATCGACGCCGTGATCCCGGCCTCGATCCGCCGCGCCGAAACGCTGCCGCTCGGCCCGTTCGCGCAGCCGAAGAGCGAGGCCGAAGCGCTCGCCGCGCTGCGTGCGCTCGCGGACAAGAACCAGGTGTTCCGCTCGTATATCGGCCAGGGGTATCACGACACGCACACACCGGCCGTGATCCTGCGCAACGTGCTCGAAAACCCGGCGTGGTACACGGCCTACACGCCGTACCAGCCCGAAATTTCCCAGGGCCGCCTCGAGGCGCTCCTGAACTTCCAGCAGATGGTCGCCGACCTCACGGGCCTCGCGATCTCGAACGCATCGCTGCTCGACGAAGCCACCGCCGCGGCCGAAGCGATGACGCTGCTGCAGCGCACCGGCAAGCCGAAGTCGAACGTGTTCTACGTCGCCGACGACGTGCTGCCGCAAACCCTCGAAGTGATCCGCACGCGCGCGCTGCCGATCGGCATCGACGTGAAGACGGGCCCGGCCGCCGAAGCAGCTCAAGCGAACGCGTTCGGCGTGCTGCTGCAGTACCCGGGCGTGAACGGCGACGTGCGCGACTACCGCGCGCTCACCGACGCGATCCACGCGGCCGGCGGCCACGTGGTCGTCGCAGCCGACCTGCTCGCGCTGACCGTGCTGACGCCGCCCGGCGAATGGGGCGCGGACGTCGCGATCGGCAACACGCAGCGCTTCGGCGTGCCGATGGGCTTCGGCGGCCCGCACGCCGCCTACATGGCCGTGCGCGACGAATTCAAGCGCCAGATGCCGGGCCGCCTCGTCGGCGTGACGGTCGACGCGCAGGGCAAGCCCGCGCTGCGCCTCGCGCTGCAGACGCGCGAACAGCACATCCGCCGCGAGAAGGCGACGTCGAACGTGTGTACCGCGCAAGCGCTGCTCGCGATCATGGCCAGCATGTACGCGGTCTACCACGGCCCGCACGGCCTGAAGACGATCGCGCTGCGCGTGAACCGCATCGCGGCGCTGTTCGCCGCCGGCGTGAAGCAGCTCGGCTTCGCGACCGTCAACGACACGTTCTTCGACACGGTGACGATCGACACCGGCGCGCGCACCGCGCAGGTCCACGAATTCGCGAAGGCCAGGCGCATCAACCTGCGCCGCGTGAGCGACACGCAAGTCGGCGTATCGGTCGACGAAACGACGACGCGCGACGACCTCGCCGATCTCCTCGACGTGTTCGCGCAGGCCGCGGGCGGCACCGCGCCGGCCGTCGACGCGCTGGACTCGGGCCTCGGCGGCGTCGCCGCGCTGCCGGCCGGCCTCGAGCGCACGAGCGCGTACCTGACGCACCACGTGTTCAACCGCCACCATTCCGAAACCGAAATGCTGCGCTACCTGCGCAGCCTGTCGGACAAGGATCTCGCGCTCGACCGCTCGATGATCCCGCTCGGCTCGTGCACGATGAAGCTGAACGCGACGTCGGAAATGCTGCCGGTCACGTGGCCCGAATTCGGCGGCATCCACCCGTTCGCGCCGGCCGAGCAGACCGTCGGCTACCGTGAAATGATCGACCAGCTCGAGCAGATGCTCGTCGCGGCCACCGGCTACGCGGCCGTGTCGCTGCAGCCGAACGCGGGCTCGCAGGGCGAGTACGCGGGGCTGCTGATCATCCACGCGTACCACGCATCGCGCGGCGAAGGCCATCGCGACGTGTGCCTGATCCCGGCATCCGCGCACGGCACGAACCCGGCGTCCGCGCACATGGCCGGCATGAAGGTCGTGGTCGTCGCGTGCGACGCGCAGGGCAACGTCGACATCGCCGACCTGAAGGCGAAGGCCGAGCAGCATTCGGCGAACCTCGCGGCGATCATGATCACGTATCCGTCGACGCACGGCGTGTTCGAGCAGAACGTCCGCGAGATCTGCGAGATCGTCCACGCGCACGGCGGCCAGGTGTACGTCGACGGCGCGAACATGAACGCGATGGTCGGCCTGACCGCGCCGGGCCAGTTCGGCGGCGACGTGTCGCACCTGAACCTGCACAAGACCTTCTGCATCCCGCACGGCGGCGGCGGCCCGGGCGTCGGCCCGGTCGCGGTCGGCGCGCACCTCGCGAAATTCCTGCCGAACCAGCGTTCGACCGGCTACGCCCGTGCGGAAGACGGCATCGGCGCGGTGTCGGCCGCGCCGTACGGCTCGGCGTCGATCCTGCCGATCTCGTGGATGTACATCGCGATGATGGGCGCGAAGAACCTGACCGCCGCGACCGAAACCGCGATCCTCAACGCGAACTACATCGCGAAGCGCCTCGCGCCGCACTACCCGGTGCTGTATTCGGGCCCGGGCGGACTGGTCGCGCACGAGTGCATTCTCGACCTGCGTCCGATCAAGGAAACGAGCGGCATCAGCGTCGACGACGTCGCGAAGCGCCTGATGGACTACGGCTTCCACGCGCCGACGATGAGCTTCCCGGTGCCGGGCACGCTGATGGTCGAGCCGACCGAGTCGGAATCGCAGGAAGAACTCGACCGCTTCATCGCCGCGATGATCGCGATCCGCGAGGAAATCCGCGCGGTCGAGGAAGGCCGCGCCGATCGCGAGGACAACCCGCTGCGTCACGCGCCGCACACGGCGGCCGTCGTCACCGCGAACGAATGGCCGCACGCGTATTCGCGCGAGCAGGCCGCGTACCCGGTCGCGTCGCTCGGCACGAACAAGTACTGGCCGCCGGTCGGCCGCGCGGACAACGCGTACGGCGACCGCAACCTGTTCTGCTCGTGCGTGCCGATGTCGGACTACGCATAACGCGCCTCGCACCGGAGCATCCGCCGTGACCCCACCGCACGCAGCCACCGGTTGCGTGCGGTTTTTACGTTCGCCTCCCGGCCAACCGTTTCACGCTCGCCCGCCAATCCGGCTAACATCACACGCGATCCAGCCAATGAAGGAGTTCCGCATGGTGCGTCCGATGTTTCCGGGCCATGGTGCAACGACGCGGCGGCCGCGCCCGCGCGCAGGCCGCTACGTGCCGATGCTCGTCGCATCGCTGTCGCTGGCCGCCGCCGGCCTCGGCCTGTCCGGCAGTGCGCGCGCGGCGATGAATTTCTGCGCGGCGCCGGCGCTGCAGTCGAGCGAGACGACGCACGCCGAGCCGGGTGTGCAGGCGCTGATCCGCAGCGTCGACGCGCGCATCGGCGAGCAGCCGAAGGCAATGGCGCGCGTGCACACCGAGGGCACGCTGCCGCATGAAGGCATCTACGACCAGAGCGAAGCCGCGCTCAAGGACATGGAGCTGATGCGCGATGCGGCGCTCGCGTGGCGCGTGACGAACGCGCCGCGCTACCTGCAGCTCGTCGACCGCTTCCTGTCCGCGTGGGTCTCCACCTACCAGCCGAGCTTCAACCCGATCGACGAGACGCGCTTCGAGAGCCTGATCGTCGCGTACGACATGACCGCGAGCGCGCTGCCGGTGAAGACGCGCAACGCGACGGCCGCGTTCATCGCGAAGCTCGGCGCCGGCTACGTCGCACGGGTCGACGCGCAGAAGCGCCCGCTCACCGGCACGTGGCGCAACAACTGGCAGAGCCACCGGATCAAGCTGATCGTGCTGTCCGCGTTCACGCTCGGCGACCGCAAGATGATGAACGCCGCGCAACGGCTGTTCGTCGAGCATCTCGCCGACAACATCGGGCCGGACGGCAAGACCTGGGATTTCGAGGAACGCGACGCGCTGCATTACGCGGTCTACGATCTGCAGCCGCTCGTGACGGCCGCGCTCGCCGCGCGCCGTTTCAACCGCAACTGGCTGCGCGAGCGCGGCGCGAACGGCGCGACGCTCGAGGCCGCGCTCGACTGGCTCGTGCCGTATGCCCTCGGCGAGAAAACCCACGAGGAATTCGTGAATTCGCCGGTGCCGTTCGACGCGAAGCGCCGCGAGGCCGGCTTGCCGGGCTACACGGGGCAGTGGGACCCGAAAAACGCCACCGAACTCTTTCATCTGGCCGCGCGGCTCGACGGGCGCTATGCCCGCGTCGCGCAGCAGCTTTCCCCAACGCCGCCCGCCTGGCTCGCCGCGTGCCTGCCATTGCAGGCGCGCTAGCACCATTCTTATAACAAGGCAGGTATCGAAATGGCAGTCAGCGTGTTTGACCTCTTCAAGATCGGCATCGGTCCGTCCAGTTCGCACACGGTCGGACCGATGCGCGCGGCGCTGATGTTCGTCCAGGGCCTCGAGCGCGACGGGCTGCTCGACGCGACGGCCCACGTGAAGGTCGAGCTGTACGGGTCGCTCGGCGCCACCGGCAAGGGCCACGGCACCGACCGCGGCGTGATGCTCGGCCTGCTCGGCGACGCGCCCGACACCGTCGATCCCGACACGATCGACGCGCGGCTGGAAGCCATCCGCAAGACGAAGCAACTCGCGCTGCTCGGCACGCATCCGGTGCCGTTCGTACTGAAGGAGAACATCGCGTTCTACCGCCAGGCGCTGCCCGAACATCCGAACGGGATGAAGCTGCGCGCGAGCGACGCGAACGGCGCGGTGCTGGTCGAGCGCACCTATCTGTCGGTCGGCGGCGGCTTCGTCGTGACGGCCGGCGCGCCGAACACCAAGGTGCTGAGCGCGGCCGAGCAGATGACGCACCCGTTTCGCACCGGCGCGGAGCTGCTCGCGCTGACCGCGTCGACCGGCAAGTCGATCGCGCAGCTGATGTGGGAAAACGAGCGCGCGTGGCATACCGACGAGGAAACGCGCGACGGCCTGCTGAAGATCTGGGCCGTGATGCAGTCGTGCGTGTCGCGCGGCTGCGGGATCGGCAATCCCGACGCCGACGGCAACCTGCCCGGCCCGTTCCAGGTCAAGCGCCGCGCGCCGCAGCTGTACCGCACGCTGACGGGCAGCCCTGAGCGCGCGCTGCAGGATCCGCTGTCGATGATCGACTGGATCAACCTGTACGCGATCGCGGTCAACGAGGAAAACGCGGCCGGCGGCCGCGTCGTCACCGCGCCGACCAACGGCGCGGCCGGCATCATCCCGGCCGTGCTGCACTACTACACGCGCTTCACGCCGGGCGCGAACGAACAGGGCGTGATCGACTTCCTGCTGACGGCCGCCGCGATCGGCATCCTGTACAAGCTCAACGCGTCGATCTCGGGCGCGGAAGTGGGCTGCCAGGGCGAAGTGGGGGTGGCCTGCTCGATGGCGGCCGGCGCGCTCGCGGCCGTGCTCGGCGGCACGCCGCAGCAGGTCGAGAACGCGGCCGAGATCGGGATGGAACACAACCTCGGCCTGACCTGCGACCCGGTGGGCGGGATGGTGCAGATCCCGTGCATCGAACGCAACGCGATGGCGTCGGTGAAGGCCGTCAACGCGGCGCGCATGGCGCTGCGCGGCGACGGCTCGCACTACGTGTCGCTCGACTCCGTGATCAAGACGATGCGCGAGACGGGCGCCGACATGAAGACCAAGTACAAGGAAACGTCGCGCGGCGGGCTGGCGGTGAATATCGTCGAGTGCTGATGCGGAAGCCGGCGGCGGCGCGGGGCCGCCCGATACCCTGCTTTGCCGCCGGACCTGGCGCCCGACGCTAGTCGTTCAGCCAGTTCTCCAGTCGCACCCCCGGATAGCTGACGAAATCCCGCTCGTTGTTGGTCACCAGGACGACATCGAGCGACACCGCATGCGCGGCGATCAGTTTGTCGAGGTGATCCTTCTTCCGCTCGCGGGTGGCCTCCCGGACCGGACCATACGCTTGGGCTGCCGCGACGTCGAAAGGCGCGACGGGGATATCCTCGATCAACGCAGCGAGATGGCGGCGCTCCCGGGCAGGCCTCGCGCATGCGGTCACGCCGTATTCGAGCTCAGCATAGGTGATCGCCGACATGACGACGTCGCCCGTGTAACACTGCGCAAACCGTCTCGCGACCTGCTCCGGCTGATTTTTCATCAGATAGATGCACATGTTGGTGTCGAGCATGAAGCGCGGCATCACAAACCCTCGCGTTCGGCCTGCTCGTGGTCGCCACGCCCTTCTGTCATGAAGTCGGGCCCGAATTTCGCGAACTTCTCCAGTACCTGAGTCAAAGGCCGCCGCATCGGCCGAATGCGGATTTCGTCACCGACGCGTTCGATTTCCAGTTCGATATCGCTGCGCTCATAGGCAAGGTCCGCAGGAATACGCACAGCCTGCGAGTTGCCGTTCCGAAATACCCTCGTGGTATGCATGTCGATCTCCGACCGGATGTACATTGTATGTACATTATCCGATGCGGGCCGAGATGTAAATCCATGTGTGTACATAAGCCTCCATGGCATTCCGCTCGACGCGTCAGCATCAACGCTACTGCTGAACGCCGACATGCGATTCAGCGTCCGGCTGAACATCCGTAGCGCTCACTTTCCCCTGTCGCACTAGCGTGCACAAGCTGGCCGTTCAGCCAATCGAAGCCGACGCGCCCTCGCCGCCCCCTCAGCGTTCCGACACTTTTCAGCGGCCGGCGTACCGGCGCCGGCCAACCGGCGTAAGCTGTACGTCCCGCTACCCAGGGAGACGGCAGCCCATGTCGCATTCCAAGGATCTCGAGCCGCGCGCCACCACCGGTGCGCGACTGCTCGTCGATGCGTTGCTCGCCAATCACGTCGAACGCGTGTTCTGCGTGCCGGGCGAGAGCTTCCTCGCCGTGCTCGATGCGCTCGCGGACGACACCGCCCGCATCCAGACGGTCGTCTGCCGCCACGAGGCGGCCGCCGCGAACATGGCCGAAGCGGTCGGCAAGTTGACCGGCCGCCCCGGCATCGCGTTCGTCACGCGCGGGCCCGGCGCGACCCATGCGTCGATCGGCGTGCACACCGCGTTCCAGGATTCGACGCCGATGATCCTGTTCGTCGGCCAGTGCGCACGCGAACACCTCGACCGCGAAGCGTTCCAGGAAATCGACTACCGCCGGATGTTCGGCCAGATGGCCAAATGGGTCACGCAGATCGACGACCCGCGCCGCATCCCCGAATATCTGAGCCATGCGTTCCACGTCGCGACGTCCGGCCGGCCCGGCCCGGTCGTGCTTGCGCTACCGGAGGACGTGCTGTCCGACGCGTGCGCGCCGCAGCCCGTCGTGCCGGCCGCGAAACGCATCGCGGCCGCGCCGTCGGCCGCGCAGCTCGACGAAGTGCGCGAGCGGCTCGCGCGCGCGGAGCGGCCGTTCGCGATCGTCGGCGGCAGCGGCTGGACGCCGGATGCCTGCGCGAACCTGCGCACCTTCGTCGAACGCTGGCAATTGCCGATCGCGTGCGCGTTCCGCTTCCAGGACACTATCGACAACGCGCACCCGAACTACGCGGGCGACGTCGGGCTCGGGATCAACCCGGCGCTCGCGAAACGCATCCGCGACGCCGACCTGCTGCTCGTGATCGGGCCGCGCCTCGGCGAAGCGACGACCGGCGGCTACACGCTGCTCGACATCCCGAAAACGCGCCAGACGCTGATCCACGTGCATCAGGGCGCGGACGAGCTCGGCCGCGTGTATGCCGCCGACCTGCCGATCGTGTCGGGCATGCCCGAGATCGCCGCGCCGCTGGCCGCGCTCGACCCGCCCGAGCGGCCCGCATGGGCCGGCTCGGCCGCCGACGCGCATCGCGCGTACCGCGAATGGCATGCGCCGCTGCCAATGCCCGGCGACGTGCAGCTCGGCGACGTGATGGTGCAGTTGCGCGAGCGCCTGCCGCACGACGCGATCCTGACCAACGGCGCGGGCAACTATGCGATCTGGCTGCATCGCCACTTCGCGTACCGGCACTTCCGTTCGCAGCTCGCGCCGACGAGCGGCGCGATGGGCTACGGGCTGCCGGCCGCGCTCGCCGCGAAGTCGCTGTACCCGGAGCGCGCCGTCGTCGCGCTCGCCGGCGACGGCTGCTTCATGATGGCCGGCAACGAGCTCGCCACCGCGATGCAATACGGGCTGAACATCGTCGCGATCGTCGTCAACAACGGCCATTTCGGCACGATCCGCATGCATCAGGAGCGCAACTATCCGGGCCGCGTGCATGGCACGGGGCTCACGAATCCGGATTTCGCCGCGTATGCGCGTGCGTTCGGCGCGCATGGCGAGACGGTCGAGCGCACCGCCGATTTCGCGCCCGCGCTCGAACGCGCGCTGACCTGCGGGCGGCCCGCGGTGATCGAGATCCGCATCCCGCAGGACGCCAGCACGCCCGCCGCGACGCTCGAACAGATCCGCGAGCAGGGCCGCCGCGCGCGCGGCGCATGACGACGGTGGACATGCGCGCCGCGCTGCCCGTCGCCGCACTGTCGCACGACGACGCGCTGGCCTGCCCCGGCACGCTGCTCGCGCCCGACGGCACGCTCGTCGCGCCGTACGACCTCGAATACGGCGACGTGCGCGCCGAAGGCTACGCGGCGGCCGCGCCAGCGCTTGGCCTGCTGCACGCCGCGCACCGGCCGTTCCGGCTCGATTACGGCGATGCGCGGCACGTGCACGTGATCAACGGGATGGGCGTCACGCTCGGCGATTCGGTGATCGGGCTGACGGCCGTCGCCGCGCTGCGTGCGGCCCATGCGCACCTGCGCTTCACGCTGTACCGGCCGGCGCGCGCGCCGCGCTATGTCGATGCGCTGTATGCGCTCGCGGCCGACGTCGTCGCGCCGTCGCGCGCATTGCCGTGCCCCGCCGAAGCGCTACGCGCCGACGCGCACTGCATCGACGTCGGCAATCACCTGTACTGGCCCGCGTTCGCGCGGCTGCCGATGATCGATTTCTTCCTCGATGCGCTCGGCGTCGATCCGGCCGCCGTGCCGGCTGCCGCGAAGCGCAACCGCTGGCTCGCGCGGCTATCGCTGCCCGCGCTGCCGGCCGAGTGGCAGCGGCCGTACGTGCTGTTCTGCCCGACTGCGAGCACTGCGGTGCGCAGCGTGCCGCCCGCGCTGCGCGTCGCCTTCGTGGAACAACTCGCGCGGCGGTACGGGCTGCCGGTGGTGGGATTCGGCCCGCTCGCGCATCCCGCTTACGTGGATATGAGCGGCGACGCGACCGACACCGCGCGCTTCATCGCGTGGGTCAAGGGCGCGAGCCTGCTGTTCGCGCCGGACACGGCCGCCGTGCATCTCGCCGACGGTTTCGACGTGCCGACGCTCGCGTGCTTCACGACGATCGGGCCGGCGCTGCGCGTGCGCGACTATCCGCATTGCGTGCCGGTCACGCTCGACGTGCCGGCCGAATTGCACGGGCTGCATCGCAGCGAGCGGCCGGAGGATCTGGCGGCGGTCGAAGCCGCGTACCGCGTGGTCGACTGGGATGCGCTGGCGTGGCCCGCACCGCGCGACGGGGCAGCGCCGGCCATCTGAGCGAAGCGGCGCGAGGCGAGCGCGACGATCGAACCGGCGGCAGCATGCGCACCGCACCGGCGCCGCTTCGGCTGCCCGCCTGATCCCGTCGGATTCGCACCGGCCACTCGGGCGAAGCCGGCACGGCGGCAAGCGGAACGGTCGAACCGCCAGCGCCGCGCCGGCCGCCCGGCTCGCCGCGCCCCTCACGCGCGATCGCGCAGCGTCTCCGACGGCCGCTTGCCGAACAGGCGCCGGTAATCGGTCGCGAACTGGCTCAGATGCCAGAAGCCCCACGCCTCCGCGACGTCCTGAACCGAGCCGGCCGCGCGCCCGCACAGGTCGCGCCGCGCGCCGTTCAGCCGCAGCGTGCGCAGGTAGGTCGCGGGCGCCATCCCGAGCACGTCCTGGAAGCAGTACTGCAGCGTGCGCCGGCTCACGTGCAACTGTTCGCACAGCTCGGGCACGCCGACCGGCCGCGTGCGGTGCGCGAGCACGTAATCGCGCGCCTGGTCGACGATCCAGCGGCGCGTCGACGGCGCGGCGCCGCTGCCATCGTCCGCCGGTTGCGCGCACGCATCGAACAGCGCGGCCAGCACTTCGGCCTGCAGGTCGTCACGCTGCGCATCGGGCAGCGGGCCGGCCATCGCCACCGCGCCGTCGAGCCGGCGGCCAAGCAGCGCGCACAGGCGTGCGAGCCGCGCGTCGCCGACCTGCATCACGCGCTGCGTGAACAGCCGCTCGTCGAGCGCGCGGTGCTCGACTTCCTCCGCGTAGCGGCGCAGCACGTCGCCGCGCACGACGACGCCGTAGATCGAGAACTGCGCGGGCGTCACGAGTTCGAATTCGACGTTGCCGGGCCGGAACGCGAGTGCGCCGGGGCCGATCCGGCATGCATCGACGCGCGCCGAGCCGTCGCACACGAGCGGGATGCCGAACCAGTAAGCGTCGCCGCGCACTTCGCACGCCTGGCGCAGCAGATGGCTGGTCGACTCGCGAAACAGCTTCATCGTGTCGAGCGGCAGCTCGGTCAGCGTGCCGACGAAGCGGCCGGCCGCGAGCTGGTCGTAGGTCTGCCGCCAGCCGATCAGGTTGCGCGCCTGCTCGTCCGCATCGTGCGCGACGCTGACGACGGCCTGCCCGGCGAACGCGTCGTCACCCAGCGCGCTGCGCCGCGTGTCCTCGGCGGTCGGTTCTTCCGTATACGCCACGTGTTGATTCATCGTGTCCTCCCTCACCTGCGCGGAACCCTGCGTATCACGCAAGTCCCGTGCCGAACCGCACGGCCGGGCGCGCAACCCGCCATTGCACGCCCGTCCGGCCGATGCACGCCATGCGGGCGCACCCGAAGGCGGCATGCCGCGCACGCGGCCGGTGCGATCCGCGCGGCGACCGCGCATGCGCGCCGCCGCGCGTGCCCGAGGCCGGCTACCGGCCCGGCTTCAGCCGCACGACCCGCGTGCCGCAATTGCCGTAGGCCTGCGCGATCGCCAGTTCGACGATCGCGCTGCCTGCCGCCCACGGCGCCGCGTCCGCTTCGGGCAGATCGGCGCGCAGCGTGGCGCGACCGTTGATCCGATAGCGCAGGCCGCGCACGAAATCGACGAACAGCAATCCGACGCCCCGGCCGTCGCAGGCGGCCGCGTCGATCCGGCCGCCGTCGCCGTCATGCGCGGCCGGCAACGCGAACCGCAGCGTCTTCGTATCGATCACGCGCACCACCGGCAGCAGATCGCCATTCGCGTCGCGCCGGCTCCGCACGATGTCGCAGGTCATCGATGCGCCGGCGCCGGAGGCCATGCCGACGAACATGAACGGTTGCGATTCGACGAACTGCCGCACGCCGACGCTCAATCGGGTGGTCACGACGTCGCTCATCCGCTCGGCTTCGTCGGCGACGCCGAAGCGGTGTTGCGCGTCGAGTTCGCCCGGGTGGAAGACCGGGTGACGCGGAAAGGATCGGGGCAGGTCTGCCATGCCGGGCCGGGGGTCGTCGCACACATTGGCGCGCCGTGCCGCCACGCGTGCGCGGCGGCCGGCAGCGTTGCCGGCGCCGGCTGCGCAACAAAGCGCGTCCGGCGCCGGCTGTCGAACAGGAAAATCGAACCGCGCGACGTGCCGGGCCCGACCGGCCCCGACACGTCGCCACGGCTTCGGCGATCAGAAGAACCCGAGCGCCTCGGCCTGGTAGCTGACCAGCAGGCATTTCGTCTGCTGATAGTTCGACAGCGCCATCTTGTGCGTCTCGCGGCCGATGCCCGACTGCTTATAGCCGCCGAACGCCGCATGCGCGGGGTACAGGTGGTAGCAGTTGGTCCACACGCGGCCGGCCTCGACCTCGCGGCCCATCCGGTACGCGCGCGTGCCGTTGCGCGTCCACACGCCCGCGCCGAGCCCGTAGAACGTGTCGTTCGCGAGTTCGATCGCTTCCTGCTCGTCCTTGAACGTCATCACCGACGCGACCGGCCCGAAGATCTCTTCCTGGAACACGCGCATCTTGTTGTTGCCGAGCAGCATCGTCGGCTTCACGTAGTAGCCCGTGCCGAGATCGGCGGCCGGCGCCGTACGCTCGCCGCCCGTCAGGCATTGCGCGCCTTCGCCGCGGCCGATGTCGATGTACGACAGGATCTTGTCGAGTTGCTGCTGCGACGCCTGCGCGCCGATCATCGTCTGCAGGTCGAGCGGGTGGCCGGACTTGATGCGCTCGACGCGCGCGACGGCCTTCTCGATAAAGCGTTCGTAGATCGATTCCTGGATCAGGATCCGCGACGGGCACGTGCACACTTCACCCTGGTTCAGCGCGAACATCGCGAGCCCTTCGAGCGCCTTGTCGAGGAACGCGTCGTCCTGGTCGAGCACGTCGGCGAAGAAGATGTTCGGGCTCTTGCCGCCCAGTTCGACCGTCGACGGGATCAGGCTTTCGGCGGCGGCGCGCAGCACGTGCTTGCCGACCGGCGTCGAGCCCGTGAACGCGATCTTCGCGATCCGCTTGCTGGTCGCGAGCGCTTCGCCCGCCTCCTTGCCGAAGCCGTTCACGATGTTGATCGTGCCGGCCGGGAACAGGTCGCCGATCAGCTCCATCAGCACGAGCACCGACGCGGGCGTCTGCTCGGCCGGCTTCATCACCACGCAGCAGCCGGCCGCGAGCGCCGGCGCGAGCTTCCACGCGGCCATCAGCAGCGGGAAGTTCCACGGGATGATCTGGCCGACCACGCCGAGCGGCTCGTGGAAGTGGTACGCGACGGTGTTGTCGTCGATCTCGGAGATGCCGCCTTCCTGCGCGCGGATGCAGCCCGCGAAGTAGCGGAAGTGGTCGATCGCGAGCGGCAGGTCGGCCGCCATCGTCTCGCGCAGCGGCTTGCCGTTGTCGATCGTCTCGGCCACGGCCAGCAGCTTCAGGTTCTTTTCCATCCGGTCGGCGGCGGCGAGCAGCAGATTCGCGCGCTCGGCAACCGACGTCTTGCCCCACTTGCGGCGCGCGGCATGCGCGGCGTCGAGCGCCAGCTCGATATCGTCGGCGCCCGAGCGCGGGATGCGGCAGAACGGCTGGCCGTTGATCGGCGACACGTTCTCGAAATACTCGCCCTTCACCGGCGCCACCCACTTGCCGCCGATGTAGTTGTCGTATTGCTGACGGTACGGGTATTCGACGTCGAGGCCCAGTTGTTTCAGGTCAAACGGGTTCATACATGTCTCCTGTTCATCGTGCTTGTGTGAGTAGAGCGCCGGTTGGAATGCGCTGGTCCCGCTCATGCAACATGCGTGCCAAACGGAACGGGCGGCAACGGGCGCACGTCGATCGCGGCCGGCACGGGTTCGCACCGTGCGGTGTTCATGCCCGCAACACGGCCGGTGTACCGATTCTGAACACCGCGATTGCGCAGCGAGGGGGCCGGTGTTCGGAATTTCCACAGTGCGCGGCGATGCGCTGCCCGCGCACGCGCGTCGTGCCGTGTGGCATGTCGCTTGCGTGCCCGTTGCGGATCCACACGCCACGGCGCACGCGCCGACCGACACCATGACCGATCGCGGCCCGCTGACCGACGACGCCATCGCCTTCATCCGCGAGCAGGTTTTCCTGATCGTCGCGACCGCCGATGCGGCCGGCAACGCCGACTGTTCGTACCGCGGCCGCCAGCCGCGCGCCGACGGCTCGTTCACGCCGCTCGTCGATATCCCGGACCGCCGCACGCTGGTGCTGCCCGACTTCGCGGGCAACAACCTGCTCAACACGATCGGCAACCTGCTCGTGAATCCGGCCATCGCGCTGCTGTTCGTCGATTTCGTGCGGCAGACGACCTGGCTCGTGCAGGGCCGCGCGACGCTCGACGAGGATGCGCAAGCGCGCGCGCACCTGTGGCCGGATGCGTTGCGCTATCTGGTGATCGAGGTGGAATGCGCAGAGGCGCGCGCGGATGCGGGGCTGCCGCCGCTCGTGCTGGCGTGACGCGCGACGGGTGAGGCTTTAATGAACGGACGACGCGGGCGCGGCGGCTGCGTGGTCCGGAAAGCCGATGTGCCGATGTGCCGATGTGCCGGGATGCCGGGATGCCGAAGCGCCGATGCTCCGCCGCAGCGCAACGCTCAACGCCCGTGCGTCTCCACACACGCCGGTTCGCTCCTGCTGCGCGTCGACGCATCGGCCCGTGCGTGACCGTCCGCCTCGTCGCCCGCTTCGCCGACAACCGGCCGCCCGCCGAGAAACCCGAACACCACCACCGCGCACAGCACCGTGACGACGGCCAGCGCGGTCAGCAGCCGGTCGAACGCGTGCGCGTAGCTCGCGATCAACGCCGCACGGCCGACACCCGGCAACGCGGCAGCCGCGCCCGCGAGATCGCCGGTCGCGAGCCGCGCGGCGGCCCGCAGCGTCGCGTCCGGCGTGCCGGCAGCCCCTGCCGCGTGCGCGAGCCCCGCTTGCGCGAGCGCGGCCAGCACCGCGCCGACGATCGCCAGCGCGATCCCCTCGCCGGCCACGCGCGTCGTGCTGAAAATGCCCGTGGCCATCCCCGCGCGCTCCTTCGGCACGACGCTCACCGACAGCCCGTCCATCAACCCCCACGGCATGCCGGCGCCGATGCCGATCGCGAGCATCGGCGCGATCGCCGCCGGCCCCGCGCCGCCGCGCAGCGCGATGCCGAGCCACACGAGCCCCGCCGCGGCGACCAGCAGCCCGAGCCCGGAAATCACGCCGGCCGACAGCCGGCGCGTGAGCGTCGCGGCGACGAGCGGCACGACCAGCATCGGCGCGGAGATCGCGAGCATCAGCCAGCCGGCGTCGATCTCGCTGAAGCCGTCGATACCGATGAAGCGCAGCGGCAGCACGACGAGCAGCACGATGTAGCAGCAGCAGGTCGACACCGGCAGCACCTGCACGCCGACGAAGCGCGCGATGCGGAACAGCGACAGGTCGAGCATCGGCCGCGCGACGCGCGTCTCGATCGTCACGAACGCGCACGCGCCGAGCGCCGCGCCGGCCAGCAGCGCGATCACGAGCGGGCTCGACCAGCCGCGCGCGGGCGCCTCGATCACGCCGAACGTGAACAGCGTCAGCGCGGCCGTGAACGCGATCGTGCCGGGCCAGTCGAGCCCCGTCGCGTGCGGATCGCGCGATTCGTGCATGCGCGGCAGCCCGAACGCGAGCGACAGCACGCCGGCCACCGCGCTCGTCACGAAGATCGCGCGCCAGCCGTAATGCCCGATCAGCCCGCCGGCGAGCACGGGCCCGAATGCGAGCCCGATCCCGAACGTCGTGCCGAGCAGGCTGAATGCACGCGTGCGCGCCGCGCCGTCGAATTCCTGCGCGAGCGCGGCCGTGCCGCCGGCGAGCGCCGCGGCCGCCGCGAGCCCTTGCGCGGCGCGCAGCAGGTCGACCGCGAGGATCGACGGCGCGAACGCGAGCGCGACCGACATCAGCGTGAAGCCGCCGACGCCGATCGCGAACAGGCGCTTGCGGCCGAACTGGTCGGCCAGCGCGCCCGACGCCATCAGGAAGCTGCCGAACGCGAGCATGAATGCGTTGGTGATCCAGTTCATCGCGACCGGGCTGCCGTGCAGGTCGCGGCCGATCGCCGGCGTCGCGACCGCGCCGCCCGAAAACGACAGCGGCAGCGCGACCGCGGCCATGCAGACGGCGGCCAGCACCCAGGCGCGCCGGCGCGCCGCGTGGGCCGAAACGGCTGAAACAGGGTGATCCATCATCGCTCCTCGAAAAAGCCGGCGCGGATGCGCCCTCAGAGCGACAGAAGATAAATCGGATTCAATTCGCGAAAAACCACGCGAAGCTCCGCATATAACGGACTAGAATTCCGCAATCGCGCCAACTACCGTGCGTTGCCCCGCACACCGTTCGATTCGATGGAAAACCTCACCGGCATTGTCGCGTTCGTCCGTGCCGCCGAAGCGCTGAGCTTCGTCGCGGCCGGCCGTGCGCTCGGCATTTCGGCGTCCGCCGTCGGCAAGACGATCGCGAAACTCGAGCAGTCGCTCGGCGTGCGCCTGTTCAACCGCACGACGCGGCGCGTGACGCTCACCGACGAGGGGCGGCATTTCTACGAGCGCTGCCAGCGGATCCTCGAGGATTTCCGCGACGCGGAGGCAACCGTCACGGCGTCCGCGCAGCGCCCGCGCGGCAAGCTGCGCGTGAGCCTGCCGGTGATCGGCTACCGCTTCCTGCTGCCGGTGCTGCCCGAGTTCCGGCAGCGCTATCCGGACGTCGAGCTCGATCTCGATTTCAACGACCGGATGGTCGACGTCGTCGAAGGCGGCTTCGACGCGGTGATCCGCAGCGGCCCGCTGTCCGATTCGAGCCTGATGTCGCGGCGGCTCGGCCCGTTCGCGTTCGTGCTGTGCGCGACGCCCGCGTATCTCGCGCGGGCCGGCACGCCGCGCACGCCGCGCGAGCTCGAAGCGCACGACTGCGTGCGCTACTGCTTCCCGACCACCGGCAAGCTGCAGGACTGGGCGCTCGCGGCCGACGACGGCACGCCGCTCACGCTGCGCACCGCGATGACCTGCAACAACATGGAGGCGCTGCGCGGCGCCGTGCTCGCGGGGCTCGGCATCGGCTACATGCCCGACTTCCTCGCGCGCGACGCGCTCGAACACGGCGCGCTCGTCACCGTGCTCGACGACTACCGGATCGCGCCGGGGCAGTTCTCGATCGTGTGGCCGTCGAGCCGGCAGTTGTCGCCGAAGCTGCGCGTGTTCGTCGATTTCCTGTGCGAGCGGCTGTTCAGGTAGTCGCGCCGATCCGCTCCGCTTGCGCCGGCGGCAGCAGCGCGTCGCTGTCGTCCTTCAGCCCGACGCCCGTCAGCCCGAGGCGGCGCGCATGCGTCATCAGGTAATGCAGCTTGTGCGCGGCGGCCGCATGCGGCAGCCCTTCGGGCCGCACGTTCGAGATGCAGTTGCGCAGCGCGTCGTGACAGCCGACCTTCGGCGCCCACGTCAGGTACACGCCGAGGCTGTCCGGCGAGCTGAGCCCCGGCCGTTCGCCGATCAGCATTGCGACCACCTTCGCGCGCAGCAGCTCGCCGATCTCGTCGCCGAGCGCGACGCGCGCCTGCGTCGCGACCACCACCGGGCCGATCCGCCAGCCGTCCGCGTCGAGCTTCGGCCGCACGGCCTGCAACAGCGGCAGCGCCTGCTTCGCGGCCGCGAACGCCGACAGCCCGTCGCCGACCACGAACACGACATCGGGCGCGTCGTCGAGCGCGGCCCCGTAGCCGGCCAGCAGCCCGCGGCTGTCGTCCGACAGTTTGCGGCCGAGATCGGGCCGGCGCAGGTAGTGGTCGCGGTCGGGCGCGGCGCTCTGCACGCGCAGCGTCGGCAGCATGCCGGCCGCCTCGATCTCGCGCCGCAGCGCGTCCGCGTCGAGCGGCTGATGCACCGCGTCGCGCGCCTGCGCATGCGACAGGTTGAAGGCCAGCAGCGGCGCGGTCGGCAGGCTGTTGCCCGCGCGGCCGAGCGCGATCCGCGCGTTCGTGAACGACTTCAGCTGCGCCCACGGATTCTTCTCGACGGCGTCGCTCATGCGGAAATCCCCATCCAGTCGTTCGCGCCCGCGAGCAGCGGCACGCGTGCCGACGCCGCGCGCAGCGCGCCGTGCGCGTCGGCGATCTCCATCGTCTCCAGCCATTCCTCGAATTCCGGCGCGCGGCGCAGGCCGAGCACCTCGCGCACGTACAGCTGATCGTGGAACGACGTGCTCTGGTAGTTCAGCATCACGTCGTCCGCGCCCGGAATCCCCATGATGAAGTTGATGCCGGCCGCCCCCAGCAGCGTCAGCAGCGTGTCCATGTCGTCCTGGTCGGCTTCCGCGTGGTTCGTGTAGCAGATGTCGCAGCCCATCGGCACGCCGAGCAGCTTGCCGCAGAAGTGATCCTCGAGCCCCGCGCGGATGATCTGCTTGCCGTCGTACAGGTATTCGGGCCCGATGAAGCCGACCACCGTGTTCACGAGGAACGGCTCGAACTTGCGCGCGACCCCGTACGCGCGCACTTCGCAGGTCTGCTGGTCGACGCCGAAATGCGCGTTCGCCGACAGCGCGCTGCCCTGGCCCGTCTCGAAATACATCAGGTTGTCGCCCACCGTGCCGCGCTTGAGCGCCAACGCGGCCTCGCGCGCCTCGGCGAGCAGCGCGAGCGAGATCCCGAAGCTCGCGTTCGCCTTCTCGGTGCCCGCGATCGACTGGAACACGAGATCGACCGGCGCGCCCTTCTCGATCGCCGCGATCGTGTTGGTCACGTGGGTGAGCACGCACGACTGCGTCGGCACGCCGTAGCGCTCGCGGAAGCCGTCGATCATCGCGAGCAGCTTCACGATCGCCGCGAGGCTGTCGGTGGCCGGGTTGATGCCGATCATCGCGTCGCCGCAGCCGTACATCAGCCCGTCGAGCATCGACGCGGCGATCCCCTTCACGTCGTCGGTCGGATGGTTCGGCTGCAGCCGCACCGACATCCGGCCGGCCAGCCCGACCGTGTTGCGAAAGCGGGTGACGACGCGGCGCTTCCTCGCGGCCGCGATCAGGTCCTGGTTGCGCATCAGCTTCGACACGGCCGCGACCATCTCGGGCGTGAGCCCCGGCGCGATCCGTTCGAGCGCCGCGCCGTCGGCCGCGGGCGACAGCAGCCAGTTGCGGAAATCGCCGACGGTGAGGTGCGAGATTTCGGCGAACGCGTGCGCGTCGTGATCGTCGATGATGAGCCGCGTGACCTCGTCGTCTTCATACGGGATCACCGCGTCGTTCAGGAACGCCTTCAGCGGCACGCCCGCGAGCGCGATCTTCGCGGCGACGCGCTCCTCCTCGCTCGCCGCCGCGACGCCGGCGAGCTGATCGCCGGAACGCAGCGGGCTCGCCTTCGCGAGCAGCGTCTTCAGGTCCGCGAAGCGGTACGTGCGCGGACCGATCGTCTCCGTATAGGACATCGTTCGAATCTCCTTGCCAAAAGCCGACGGCGCGCCCGTTCGACGGGGCGCGCCGGATGCCGTCAGGAACGGCCTTTCACGTTCATCGTCGTCACCGCGCTCACTCCTCCAGCAGCGCGTCGCCGGGCGCGCTCGCGCGCTGCGAACGGGTCGCGAGGAAGTACGCGTAGCCGACCGCGAGGAAGCCGACGAACACCAGCGCGACCAGCCCGTTGAAAACCACCATCGTACCGAGGCAGACGAGCGCGGCCAGGATCGCGAAGGCCGGGAAGATCGGATACAGCGGCGCGCGGAACGGCCGCTCCAGGTTCGGCTGCGAGCGGCGCAGCTTGAACAGCGCCGCCATGCTCACGATATACATCACGATCGCACCGAATACCGACATCGTCACGATATTCGCGGTGAGCGTCTGCCCGCCGAACTGGATCAGCTCGTCGCTGTAGATCGCGGCAATCCCGACCACACCGCCCGCGAGAATCGCGCGATGCGGGGTCTTGAAGCGCGGATGCACCTTCCCGAGCCATTCGGGCAGATAGCCTTCGCGGGCCAGCGCGAAGATCTGGCGCGAATAGCCGAGGATGATCCCGTGGAACGACGCGACGAGCCCGAACAGCCCCAGCCACACGAGCATGTGCATCCAGCCGCTGTTCGCGCCGACGATGTACTTCATCGCCTGCGGCAGCGGATCGTTGATGTTCGCGAGCTTGGTCCAGTCGCCCGCGCCGCCGGCGAACACCATCACGCCGATCGCGAGCGCGACGAGGGTCAGGATCCCGGCCACGTAGGCGATCGGAATCGAGCGCTTCGGATTCTTCGCTTCCTCGGCGGCCATCGCGACGCCCTCGATCGCGAGGAAGAACCAGATCGCGAACGGAATCGCCGCGAACATCCCGTGGAATGCGCCCACGCTGAAGTGATCGGCGCCCGACCAGCCGCCCTTCGTGAAGTTGCTCCACGAGAAGCCCGGCGACACGACGCCCATGAACACCAGCAGCTCGAAGATCGCGAGCAGCGTGACGACGAGCTCGAAGGTCGCCGCGATCTGCACGCCGACGATGTTCAGCGCCATGAACACGAGATACGCGCCCATCGCCGCGTGTTTCGGTTCGAGCCCCGGAAACTGCACGTGCAGGTACGCGCCGATCGCGAGCGCGATCGCGGGCGGCGCGAACACGAACTCGACGAGCGTCGCCGCGCCGGCCAGATAGCCGCCGGTCGGGCCGAACGCGCGGCGCGCATACGCGAACGGGCCGCCCGCATGCGGGATCGACGTCGTCAGCTCGGTGAAACTGAAGATGAAGGTGGTGTACATCGCCGCGACGAACAGCGCGGTGATCACGAAACCCAGCGTGCCGGCGCTCGCCCAGCCGTAGCTCCAGCCGAAGTATTCGCCGGAAATCACCAGGCCGACCGCGATGCCCCACAGTTGCCAGGTCCCGAGCGTCTGCTGCAGCGCGGGCTGGCCGGCGGACTTGGCGCCGGCGGCGGGCCGGCCATTCGACTCTGCTTTCATCGGACTCTCTCCTCAAAGGCGCCGGCCTGCGGGCCCGCGCGACTGAGAATCGATGCTAGAGAGTCATTAAACGACGTGTTATCGAAATTCGGCAAAGATCGCGGCTGACATTTCGCTTGCGGAAATGCTTGCGGACACGCTGGCGGTACCGCTCGCGGCAACCTCGGCCGCGCGCGTTGCCACGCCGATCCGGCCCGCGCGATGCGGGCCGGATCGGCCATGCCGGCCGGCGTTACTGGCCGCCGCCGCGCTGATTGAACCAGCGGTCGAGCAGCTTGCCGGCCGCTTCCCGGCCGCCGAGGCCGAACGACAGCGCGACGGCCACCGCGATCGCGCCGAGCACGAGGCCGAACGCGAGCTGGACGATTTCGTTCGCGATGCCCATCGCGCGCAGCCCCATCGCGAACACGAGACCGAGGATCGCGAATTGCGCGATGCGCGCGAACAGCACGCTGTGCTCGCGGTCGGCCTGCTCGATCACGCGGCGCGCGAGGCCCGCGAGCCACACGCCGATCACGAGGATCACGCCGCCCATCAGCACGTGGCCGCCGAATTCGATGAACAGCGTGACGACGTCGCGCACCTGCGTGAAGCCGAGCCGGTTCGCGGCCTCGACCGACGCGAACAGCATCGCGAAGAACACGATCAGCCGCGCGACCAGCACCGACGGCTGCAGGATGCCCGAGAACACGCGCTCGACACCGAGCACGGCCGGCAGCCCGTCGACGCCGGCGGCTTCCAGCAGCTTCTGCGCGAGCGACGCGACGAAGCGCGCGAAGTAGAACGTGACGAGCACGATCACGATCGCCGCGACGATGTCCGGCACCGCGCCGAGGAACTGGTTCAGCATGTTGGTCGCGGGGATCGAGATCGCGTCGATCTTCAGCGCGTCGAGCGCGGAGATCAGCGTCGGCACGAACACGAACACGTAGACGATCGTGCCGACCAGGCTCGACACGCGCACCGGCGTCGGGCTGTCGATGCCTTGCGTGAGGCGATCGGCGCCGGCGGCGACCAGCAGGTTCGTCACGAGGCCGCGCAGCACGCGCGCGACGATCCAGCCGACGAAGCCGATCGCCGCGGCGGCAAAGATGTTCGGCACGATCGCGAGCAGCTTGTCGACCATCCCCTGCACCGGCGAGAGCAGGCCCGACAGCGCGAACGACGCGAGGATCGCCGGCAGGAACATCAGGATCACGAGCCAGAACAGCACGTCGCCGAGATAGCCGCTCATCGGCTGCATGCCGGCGCTTTCGGACAGCGTGGCGTCGACCTTGCTCGCCTTCAGCGCGCGGTTCGCGAGGCTGCGCAGCAGCGACGCGATCAGCCACGCGATCAGCGTCAGCGCCGCGCCGCCGATCAGGTTCGGCAGGTAGTTGACGATGTGCGTGACGAGCAGCGAGAACGGATTGGAGACCGCGTACAGGTTGAGCACGTTGAAGATGCCCACCGCGGTGACGAGCAGCACGAGCCAGAACAGGCCGCTGGCGATGATGCGTTCGACGCACGCGCCCTGACCCGTGCTGTCGGTAATCCGCTGATCGACCTTCAGCGCGTTGAGCAGCCGGAGCGCGCCGGCCCGCACCGCGACGGCGATCAGCCAGCCGATCACCAGGATGCCGATCGCGCCGGCGATCTTGGGCAGGTATCCGCCTAGCGTGGCCTGCAGCGACGTGATGAAGCTGGAAGCATCCATTTCTTCTTCTCCCGAAAACGTGGTGTGACGATTGAACATCGACGAACGACCTGCGTAATTCGAAAAGCATGCTGCCCCGTCCGAGCAACTTACCCGAGAAAAATGACGCGTTCACCCGATTTCACCGTCTTTAACTTTAGTCGGTGATCCCGGAGGGGCAAGACCCTATTTCGTCGGGAATCAAAAAGGGGCGAATCGTTGGGTGTCCGACATTTCCGCAAGATTTGTCCATTCGGCCCGTGCTACCGTGGCGTCGGTTCCAGCCCGGACACGCCGATGACCCCAGCCGACACCAAAACCGATCCGCCCGCGTGGGTGCGCTATGCGGGAAGCGTGGCGCGCGTCCATGCATACATCGGCGCGCATCTCGACGGCCCGCTCGACCTGAACCGGCTCGCCGAAATCGCGTGCCTGTCGCCGTATCACTGGCAGCGCGTCTACCGCGCGCTGTACGGCGAATCGATCGTGCTGACGGTGCGACGCATGCGGATCGTGCGGGCATCCGAGGATCTGGTCTGCACCACGCGGCCGCTCGACGAGATCGCGCGGCGCGCGGGCTACGGTTCGACGCACGCGTTCGCACGGGCGTTTCGCGACGCGTACGGCGTGCTGCCCGCGCAGCATCGGCGCACGGGCACCCACCGGCCGATTTATCCACTACAGAGAGGCGAGGCAGACATGTTCAAGCACGAGGTCGAGATCCGGCGCCTGCCGGAACTGCGTGGCTACGCGGTGGCGCACACTGGCGCGTACATGAAGGTCGGCGATGCGTTCGGGCAGATCGGCGCGTGGGTCGGGCAGCACGGGCTGATCGGCCCGGGCGCGAAGATGATCGGGATCTTCTACGACGATCCGGACACGACGCCTGAAGCGCAATTGCGCGCGAAAGCGTGCGTCATGCCGGCCGACGGCGCGCCGGACGTCGCGCCCGTGCCGCCGGTCGAGCGTGCGACGATCGCGGGCGGTGAATACGCGGTGCTGTTGCATACGGGGCCGTATGCGGACCTGAATACGGCCTACCAGTGGCTCTACGGCGACTGGCTGCGTCACTCGGGCCGCGAAGCCGCCGACGCGCCGCCGTTCGAGTTGTACCTCAATACGCCGATGGATACGGCGCCGGCCGACCTGCGCACCGAAATTCACCTGCCGCTTCGCTGAGCGACGGATACGTCGTGGCGCCGTGTATCTGAACGGACCGCGACGATATTGCGGTGCGAGCATGCCCGGGACGACATCGGGCATGCCGGTGCGCCGGCTGTCGAACGAAGCGCGCCGGCCTGTGCGTATGCTCGGCCGGCGCGAACGTGCGGATAGCTTCAGGCAGCCTGCGTCCCGCAGCCGGGACAGAAGCGCGCGTCGGCCGCCAGCGCCGCGTGACAGCGGCTGCAGGCGCTGCCGCGTTGCGCCGCGCCGCACTGCGTGCAGAAGCGAGCATCGGCTGCATTGAGTGCGCCGCAGCCCGCGCAGGCGAGCTGGCTCAGCGGCATGTTGCCGTCGTGGCCGCGTTGCCCGTTGCCGGCATCGGCCGCCTGCCAGCCCCAGCCCCAGCCGTGGCGGTCGCGGCCGCGCGCATCGTGGCCGCCGTGCCCGCCCTGGCGCGCGCCGCCGTGATGCGCGCCGCCGTGGCCCCCGTTTCCGCTATTGCCGTTGCCGTGCCCGCTGCCATGACCACCGCCGTGGCCGCCAAGAATCCGCTTCAGAAAATTCATCGTCCGCGCCTCAACGCGTGGCCCGGGCGTCGCCGAACGCCCCGGAGGACGACAGCAGCCGCAAGCCGTTCGCCACGACGATCAGGCTCGCGCCCGCGTCGGCGAAGACCGCCATCCACATCGTGCCGAGCCCCGCGACCGTGAGGCCGAGGAAGACGACCTTCACGCCGAGCGCGAAGCCGATGTTCTGCACCAGCACGCGGTGCGTCGCGCGCGACAGCCGCACGAACGCGGGGATCTTGCGCAGGTCGTCGTCCATCAGCGCGACGTCGGCCGTCTCGATCGCGGTGTCGGTGCCCATCGCGCCCATCGCGAAGCCGATGTCGGCGCGCGCGAGCGCCGGCGCATCGTTGATCCCGTCGCCGACCATCCCGACCGCGCCCGCGCCGCCCGCCGACAGTTCCTCGACCGCCGCGAGCTTGTCTTCCGGCAACTGGTTGCCGCGCGCGTCGTCGATGCCGGCCTGCTGCGCGATCGCCAGCGCGGTATGCGGGTTGTCGCCCGTCAGCATCGCGGTGCGGATACCGAGCGCGTGCAGATCGGCAATCGCGTCACGGCTCGTGTCCTTGATCGTGTCGGCCACCGCGAAGATGCCGAGCACGCGCGTGGCGTCGACCAGCACGACGACACTCTTGCCCTGCCGCTCCAGCGCGTCGAGCTTCGCCTCGAGCGCCGTCGAGCAGCGCTCGAGTTCCTCGACGAGCCGGTGATTGCCGAGCCAGTAGCGCGTGCCGTCGATCGTGCCGCGCACGCCGCGCCCGACGATCGCTTCGAAGTCCTGTACGTCGGCGAATGCGGTCGTGCCGGCGTCGCGGGCCGCCGCGGCAATCGCCTGCGACACCGGGTGATCGGAGCGCGCCGCGAGGCTCGCGCCGAGGTGCCGCACGCGCGCCGCGTCGACGTCGTCCGCATGTACGTCGAAGTCGGTCTGCACCGGCTTGCCGTGCGTGATCGTGCCGGTCTTGTCGAGTGCGAGCCACGCGAGCTTGCGGCCTTCTTCCAGATAGACGCCGCCCTTCACGAGAATCCCGCGCCGCGCCGCGGCCGCGAGCCCCGACACGATCGTCACCGGCGTCGAGATCACCAGCGCGCACGGGCACGCGATCACGAGCAGCACGAGCGCGCGGTAGATCCAGTCGTGCCACGCGCCGCCCATCACGAGCGGCGGCGCCACCGCGACCAGCAGCGCGACCGCGAACACGATCGGCGTATAGACGCGCGCGAACTGGTCGACGAAGCGCTGCGTCGGCGCCTTCGCGCCCTGCGCTTCCTCGACCGCGTGGATGATTCGCGCGAGCGTCGAGTGGGCCGCGACGGCCGTCACGCGGTAGTCGAACGAACCCGACTCGTTGATCGTGCCCGCGTAGACGGCGTCGCCGGCGGTCTTGTCGACGGGCAGGCTCTCGCCGGTGATCGGCGCCTGGTTGACCGTCGAGCGGCCGGCGACGACTTCGCCGTCCAGCCCGATCCGCTCGCCCGGCTTCACGCGCACGACCGCGCCGAGCGCGACCTGCGCGGCCTCGATCGTGCGCCACGCGCCGTCGGCCTGCTGCACGGTCGCGGTGTCCGGCGCGAGCTGCATCAGCCCCTGGATCGCATTGCGCGCGCGATCGAGCGACTTCGCCTCGATCAGCTCGGCGATCGTGAACAGCACCATCACCATCGCGGCTTCCGGCCACTGGCCGATCGCCATCGCGCCCGTCACCGCGATGCTCATCAGCGCGTTGATGTTCAGGTTGCCGTTGCGGATCGCGATCCAGCCCTTCTTGTATGTGGTGAGCCCGCACGCGAGCACTGCGGCGAGCGCGAGCGCCGCGGACAGCCACACCGGCAGCCCGGCCCAGGTCGCACCTTCGGACGCGATCGCGGCGACGCCGGCGAGCGCCAGCGGCCACCACGGTTTCGCGGGCGGCGGCGCGATGGGCGCGGCCGTTGCGTCGGCCGACGCCGCTTCCGGCGTCATCCCGAGCGAGCGGATCGCGCTTTCGATCGCGGGTTGCGCGCCGGGCACGTGCTCGACGCTCAGCATCCGCTGCATCAGGTTGAATTCGAGCGCCGATACCTGCTCCATCCCGCCGAGCTTCTTGCGGATCAGCGTTTCCTCGGTCGGGCAGTCCATCTGCATGATCCGGAACGCGGAGCGCACGTGACCCGACGCGGTCGCCTGCGCGACCGGCAGCGGCGCGAGCGTCAGCGCGGCGGGTGCGCAGCAATCGCCGGCCGCGTGGTCGTGGTCGTGGTCGTGGTCGTGACCGGCATGGTCGTGCGCGGCGTGGTCGTGCGAACACGTGGCGCCATGCTGATGCGTATCGTCACGCGCCTCGTGGTGATCGTGGTCATGCCCCCTGTCGCCATGTGCAGCGTGATCGTGCCCGCGGCCATGATCGTGATCGTGTTCATGGCCGTGCGCGCGCTCGCCGGCCGCCGGCACCGCATCGGCCACGGTCGCCGTCTGCGTGTCGCGCGTATCCGCGCAGCACGCATCGGCGCCGCCGGCATGACGGTGTCGTGGGTCGTGGGGACGCTGGGCGTCGGTCATGACAACCTCCTTTGATGGCTTGACGGTGTAGAGTTAACACCCTGAAGCCACTACAAGGTCAACCCTTACACGGGAGAAAGGCATGAAGATTGGCGAACTGGCCAAAGCGGCCCGCTGCACGCCCGAGACGATCCGCTTCTACGAGAAAGAGGGCCTGATGCCCGATGCGGAGCGCACCGATTCGAACTACCGCAACTACACCGACGTGCACGTCGAGCGGCTGCGCTTCATCCGCAACTGCCGCGCGCTCGACATGGCGCACGACGAAATCCGCGCGCTGCTGCGGCTCACCGACACGCCGGCCGACCGCTGCGATTCGATCAATTCGCTGCTCGACGATCACATCGGACACGTCGACGCCCGCCTCGCGGAACTCACGCATCTGCGCGACCAGCTGACCGAATTGCGCCGCCAGTGCGTCGGCGAGCATTCGGTCGAGGAGTGCGGCATCGTGCACGGTCTCGCGACGATGGAAACCGTCGCACCGGCCGCGAAGCGCTCGCATCTCGGCTGAAAGCCTTGTCAAATAAGATAGTCCAATAGAGAATAGTTATATTATTACTAGATATAATTTAACTATTCATGTCCATGAGTCGCCCGTCCCCGCTCGCGCTGGCCGTCCTCGCGACGCTCACCGAAACGCCGATGCATCCGTACGGGATGCTGCAGCAACTGAAGGCCCGCGGCTACGACGAAGTCGTCAACGTGCGGCAGCGCACGAGCCTGTACCAGACGATCGACCGGCTGCTGCGCGACGGGCTGATCGTCGTGCACGACACCGAGCGCGACGGCGCGTTTCCGGAGCGCACGGTGTATGCGCTGACGGAAGCCGGACACACCGCAGGGCAGGCGTGGCTGCATGCGTTGCTCGCGGAGCCCGCGCGAGAATTTCCAGCGTTCGGCGCCGGCCTCGCATTCCTGCCGCTGCTCGACGCGGAAGATGCGCGTCACCAGCTCGAGCTGCGCATCGCACGGCTCGACGCCGAGCGCGAGCGGCTCGAAGCGCTGCGCGCCACCGCGCAGGCCGACCAGGTGCCGCGCTTGTTCCTGCTCCAGAACGAATATGCGCTCGTGCTGCTCAATGCGGAGCTCGACTGGGCACGCAGCGTCGTCGAACACCTGAAGATCGGCGCGCTGCGCTGGGTGGACGGCTGACGCGCGGCGCCAGCCGTTTTCCGCGAGGAACGCGCGTCGGCGCGGTCAAAGCACCTTGCCGGGATTCAGGATGCCGCGCGGGTCCAGCGCGGCCTTCAGACGCCGCATCAACCCGATTTCCGCGTCGCTGCGCGTGTGCGCCAGATAAGGACGCTTGAGCACGCCGATCCCGTGCTCGGCCGACACCGAGCCGCCCATGTCGCGTACCACCGCATACACGCAGTGATCGAGCGCATCGGCGTCCGCGTCGGTCATGTCGGCGAGCGACACGCCGATATGCACGTTGCCGTCGCCGACATGGCCGAAGAACAGGCACGTGAGCGCCGGCCAGCGCGCCCGCAACGCCGCCTCGCAGCGTTCGGCGAACGCGCCCAGTTCGCCGGTCGGCAGACTCACGTCGAAATTGACGAGATGCGGCAGCGCATCGATCGCGAGCCCTTCGCGCAGCGTCCACCAATCGCGCGCCTGCCGCTCGGAGGTCGCGAGCACCGCGTCGTCGACGAGCCCCGCTTCAAGCCCCGCGGCCAGCCCCGCTTCGAGCGCCTGGTGCGCATCGCCGCCCGGCGCGCTCGTCGCGCATTCGATCAGCACCGCGAAACCGTCGTCGCCGATGAACGGCGCCGTGACGCCCGGCGTATGGCGTGCGACGTAGTCGTAGAACGCCGGCCACATCGCCTCGAAGCTGACCACTTCCGGCAGCGTGCGCACGCGGTTCCACAGCGCCACCACCGCGTCGTAGTCGCGCACGCGGCAGAGCGCGGTGGCCGGCGCCGCGAGCACCGGATGCAGGCGCAGCACCGCACGCGTGACGACGCCGAGCGTCCCTTCGCTGCCGATGAACAGCTGCTTCAGGTCGTAGCCCGCGTTGTTCTTCAGCATCCGGTTCATCGACGACACGACCGTGCCGTCCGCGAGCACCGCCTCGAGCCCGAGCACCTGCTCGCGCATCATCCCGTAGCGGATCGCGCGCGTGCCGCCCGCATTGGTCGCGAGCATGCCGCCGATCTGGCACGAGCCGCGCGCGCCGAGATCGACGCCGAACGTGAAGCCCGCCGCTTGCGCGGCCTCCTGCACCGTCTGCAGCGGCGTGCCCGCGCGCACGGTGATCGTGCCGGCCGCCGCGTCGAGCGCCTCGACGCCCGCGAAGCGCTCCATCGACAGCACGACCTCGCCGCCCAGCGCGATCGCGCCGCGCGCGAGCCCCGTCAACCCGCCTTGCGGCACGACCGGCTGGCCGAGCCGCGTGCACAGCGCGAGCGTGCGCGACACGTCGTCGACACTGCGCGGGCGCACCAGCGCACGCGGCCGCACGCCGGCCGGCTCGTTGTACGCGGTGAAGTAACGCGGATCGATATCGGCCGCGCGCGTGACGAGCGCGTCGCCCAGTTCGGCGGCGAGCACGGCATCGACGGCCCCGCCCGGCAGCGGCCTGCCGTCCGGTTCGCTGCCCGCGGCGTCCGGGTTCGAGGTCGGCATCGTGCGAGGCTCCGCTTACTTCGTCGAGATGTCGATATCGCCGAAATACTTCAGGCCGAGCGACTTCACCGTGCCGTCCGCCTTCAGCTTGTCGATCGCCGCGTCGAGCTTCGCCTTCAGCGCGTCGTCGCCCTTGCGCAGGCCGAACGCGATGCCGCTGCCGAGGATCTTGTCGTCGTGCACCGGCTGGCCGACGAACGAGAAGCCCTTGCCGTCCGGGCGCGACAGGAAGCCGCGCTGGCCCGACGGCGCGAGCACGAGCGTCGCGTCGAGGCGGCCCGCGACCAGATCCGCATACGCCTGGTTCTGGTCCTGGTACGCGACCACCGTGACGCCGGCCGGCTCCCAGTGCGCCTTCGCGAAGGTCTCCTGGATCGACGCCTGCAGCACGCCCACGCGCTTGCCCTTCAGCGATTCCGGCGTCGGCAGCAGCCCGCTGCCGGTGCGCGCGATCAGCTGGGTCGGCACGCGATAGATGATCGTCGTGAAGTCGATCGCCTGGCGCCGCTGCTCGGTCGCGTTCATCGCCGAATTGATCGCGTCGAACTTGCGGCCCTTCAGCGCCGGAATCAGCCCGTCGAACGAGGTCTCGACCCATTTGCACGACAGCTTCGCCGTCTGGCAGACGGCATTGCCGACGTCGATGTCGAAGCCCTGCAGGTCGCCGTTCGGCGCTTTCGATTCGAACAGCGGGTATTGCGCTTCGAGGCCGAAGCGCAGCGTCGGCGCATCGGCGAGCGCCGCGCCGGAGCCGATGGCGCACGCGAGTGCGAACGCGAGTTTCAGGGTGGCCGTGTGTTTCATCGTGATCTCCTGTGTCGGGTCGATGCGACGTCTCCGCCGCCGGTTGTCTTACAGCGAACGCAGCCGCCGCGCGCCTTCCACCAGCGTCGCGTCGTCCTTCGAAAAACTGAGCCGGATCACGCCGGCGTCGGTGCCGTCGGTGTAGAACGCCGACAGCGGAATCGTCGCGACACGCGCGTCGCGGATCAGGCGCAGTACGAAATCGCTGTCGCTTTCGTCCGAGAAGTGGCGAAAGCGCGCGAGCATGAAGAACGAGCCTTCGCTCGGCAGCAGCTCGAAACGCGAATCGGCCAGCTCGCGCGCGAGCAGGTCGCGCTTGGCCTGGTAGAACGCCGACAGGCCGAGATAGCTGTCCGGCCGCGCGAGGATCTCCGCGAACGCGACCTGCATCGGCGTATCGGCCGAGAACACCATGAACTGGTGCACCTTGCGGATCTCGTCCATCAGCTCGGCCGGCGCGAGGCAATGGCCGACCCGCCAGCCGGTCACGTGGAACGACTTGCCGAACGACGACACGATCACGCTGCGCTCGGCCAGCTCGCGGTGGCGCGCGACGCTCTGGTGCTGCGCGCCGTCGAACACGACGTGCTCGTAGACTTCGTCGGACAGCACCACGATCCCCGTATCGCGTGTGAGCTGCGCGAGCCGCTCCAGATCGTCGGCGGAGAATACCGTCGCGGTCGGGTTGTGCGGCGTGTTGACGATGATCATCCGCGTGCGCGGCGTGATGGCCGCGGCCACCTCGTCCCAGTTCACGCGGAAATGCTCGGGCGACAGCTTGATCGCGACCGGCGTCGCGCCCTGCAGCCGCACGATCGGCGCATAGCTGTCGAACGACAGCTCGAAATAGATCACCTCGTCGCCCGGATGCACGAGCGCGCTGATCGCCGCATAGAGCCCCTCGCTCGCGCTCGCGATCACCGTGATCTCGGTCGCCGGGTCGTAGCGCGCGCCGTACAGCGCCTCGGTCTTCTCGGCGAGCCGCTCGCGCAGCGCGATCACGCCGGCCATCGGCGCGTACTGATTGTGGCCGTCGCGCATCGCGCGCGCGACGCCTTCGACGAGCGCCGGATCGGGCGCGAAATTGGGTGCGCCCTGCGACAGGTTCAACGCGTCGTGTTGAGCCGCCAGTTGGCCGATCACCGTGAAGATCGTCGTCCCGACGTCGGGCAGTTTCGAACGGGGCGCGGTGGCGCTTCGCATGACTCCTCCTGATGTTCTTCGGGCGGGCCGCACCCTGCGCGGCCCTGCATCTGCCGCATGATTTAGCCCGAGCCAATATCGGCGGACAATCGAAAGTTCGTCATGGCGGCCATGCATTTTTCTCATGACTATCCGGGAGAAGCGCGCAACGGCAAGACCGGCTCGACGGGCCGGCATGCAAATCGGGCATTTCCCTACGGAAGGCTAGGCGTGCGCCGCCGCGAGGTATGCGAGCAGCACGGCCCGCAGTTCGCGGCGTTGCGCGGCGAAATCGAGCGCGGGCCCGAGCGTCAGCAGCGCCTGCGACAGGCCGCCGTAGCAGATCGTGTGGGCCATCCGCGCGAGCCCGTCGAGCCGCGCGGCCGGCGGCGGATCGGCCGCGTGGGCCAGCGCGTCGCGCCACAGCGCGACATAGGCGTCGTAATGCCGGCGATAGGCGGCCAGCGGCGACACCTGCCGCTCCAGCGCAAGCAGCGCGCCCCACAGCGCCGCGTCGGCGGCGATCGTATCGACCTGGAGATCGACCAGCGCGACGGCGAGTTCGGCCCGCGGCGCACCGCGCGACTGCTGCACCGTGTCGCGCAGCCGGTCGGCCAGCGCCAGCACGCGGCGGTGAATGCAGAGCGCCGCGAGGCTCTGCTTGTCGCCGAAATACTCGTAGAAGGTGCCGATGCTGACGCCCGCGACGGCCGCGATCTCGCGGATCGTCGCCTTCGCGTAGCCGCGTTCGAGCAAAAGCTGAACGAACGCCTGTTGCAACGCGTCGGAGCTCGCCTGCGCGCGCGACTGGCGCGGCCGGCGGCGCAATGCGGGCGCGGGTTGCGCCGCCGGCGAGCCGGGCGGCGCCGGAACCTGAACATGTCGCGGCGGCATATTTGCTACTCTGAATTCAGCAGGGAATACGTTTTACCGGAAGCCGGAACCCGCGCCGAAGCGCCCTTCCGTGCGGCATGGCGCCGGCTGACCGCGACGCATGAGACCGGAGACAACCGCGATGACCGACTCGACCCACGCCGTCACGAACCAGTTCGACGAACTCGTCGACTATAACCTCTTCGCGACGGATCTCGCGCTGCGCGACGCGCTCGTCCGGGCCGGGGCCGAGTGGGCCGTGCCGCAGCTCGACGCATATGGCGCGCGGCTCGGCAGCGCCGACACCGCGCGGCTCGCCGACGAAGCGAACCGTCACACGCCGGAACTGAACGCGTTCGACCGGCGCGGCAGGCGCATCGACCGTGTCGACTTCCATCCCGCGTGGCACGCGCTGCTCGGCCAGTACCGCCACGAAGGCTTCGTGTCGCTCGCGTTCCGCGACATGCGCCGCGGCCGCTGGGCCGCCACGGCCGCCGGCTTCTACCTGCACGGCCAGATCGAGGCCGGCACGCTGTGCCCGGCGACGATGACGCAGGCCGCGATCCCCGTGCTGCAGAAGGAGCCCGCGCTATGGGACCTGCTGCGCGACAAGCTCTACAGCGACGACTACGACGCGCGCGACGTGCCGGTCGCCGACAAGCGCGCGATCTGGTTCGGCATGGGCATGACCGAGAAACAGGGCGGCTCCGACGTGCGCGCGAACACGACGCTCGCCACGCCGGTCGGCGCGGGCGGCCGCGGCGGCGAATACCGGCTGCGCGGCCACAAGTGGTTTTTCTCCGCGCCGATGTGCGACGCGCACCTCGTCGTCGCGCGCACCGAAGACGGCGGCCCGTCGTGCTTCTACGTGCCGCGCTGGCGCCCCGACGGCACGAAGAACGCGGTCGAGATCCAGCGGCTGAAGCACAAGGTCGGCAACCGCAGCAACTCGAGCAGCGAGATCGAGTTGAACGACGCGTGGGGGATCATGCTCGGCGACGAAGGCCGCGGCATCCCGACCATCATCGAGATGGCCACCACCACGCGGCTGAACTGCGTGCTCGGCAGCGCGGCGATGCTGCGCCAGGGCGTCGTGCAAGCGATCGCCTACACGCGCCAGCGCCACGCGTTCGGCCGCGCGCTCGCCGAGCAGCCGCTGATGCGCACCGTGCTAGCCGATCTCGCGCTCGAAAGCGAGGCGGCGCTGTCGCTCGCGATGCGGCTCGCCGACGCGTTCGAGCGCGACGACTCGCCGCGTGAACGCGCATGGAAGCGGATCGTCACGCCCGCCGCGAAATTCTGGGTCTGCAAGCGCGCGGTCGAGCTGACCGGCGAGGTGATGGAAGTATTCGGCGGCAACGGCTACGTCGACGACGGACCGATCGCGCGCCTGTTCCGCGAGGCGCCCGTCAACTCGATCTGGGAAGGCTCGGGCAACGTGATGTGCCTCGACGTGCTGCGCGCGGTGTCGCGCGAGCCCGACGCGGCCGCCGCACTGTTCGACGAACTGGCCGACCTCGGCGCGGGCGAACCGCGCATCCGGGCCGCGCTCGACGGATTGCGCGCGATGCTCGCCGCCCCGGCCGACACGCTCGAAGCGTCGGGCCGCGTGTTCGCGCAGCGGCTCGCGCTCGTCGCGCAGGCGTGCCTGCTGCGCCGCGATGCGCCGACGGCCGTCGCCGACGCGTTTGTCGCGACGCGACTCGCCGCGCCCGACTGGGGCTGCATTGCGGGCGGCTTCGATCCGCACGCGATCGACGTCGCCGCGCTGCTGCAGCGCGCGTACCCGGCCTGACGCCGGCCCGCTCCCCGAATTCGCGTTCGTTCGCCCCCGCCCCGGAGCCCCGATGAACCTCGTCGCCGCCCTCGACCGCGCCGCCCGTGCGACGCCCGACAAACCGTTCCTCGTCAGCGAATCCGCGACGATCACGTATGCCGCCGCCCGCGAGCGTTCGCACCGCGCGGCGGCCGTGCTGAGCGCGCTCGGCATCGCGGCCGGCGACCGCGTGGCCGCGATGTGCTTTAACACGCCGGCCTTCGTCGACCTGATGTTCGGCGCATGGCGTCTCGGCGCGGCGTTCGTGCCGATCAACCACAAGCTGCAGGCGCCGGAAGTCGACTACGTGCTCGAACACAGCGGCAGCACCACGCTACTGTTCGACGTCGCGCTCGCGCCGGTGGTCGAGCGTATCGCCCATCCGGCGCGGCGGCTCGTGACCGAGGGCGAACTCGACGGCGTGCCGAACTTCGACACGATGTGCGCGACGATGGACGGCCTCGCGGGCATCGAGCCGGCCGACGACGACGTCGCGCAGATCCTCTATACGTCCGGCACGACCGGCCGCCCGAAAGGTTGCGTGCACAGTCATCGCACGGTGACGCTCGCCGCGATGCAGGCGGCGCTCGCGATCGGTATCGGCCGCGACGAGCGCACGCTGATGGCGATGCCGATCTGGCATTCGTCGCCGCTGAACAACTGGTTCGGCGGCACGCTGGTCGCGGGCGGCACCGTCGTGCTGCTGCGCGAATACCATCCGCTGCGCTTCCTGCAGACGGTCGAACGCGAGCGCGTGACGCTGTATTTCGGCGCGCCGGTGTCGTACACGCTGCCGCTCGACATGGTCGACGGCTTCGCGGCGTTCGACCTGTCGAGCGTGCGCGCGTGGCTGTACGGCGGCGGCCCGATCGGCGCCGCGCAGGCCGAACGGCTTGCGCACGCGTATCGCAGCCGCGCGTTCTTCCAGGTGTACGGGATGACCGAAACCGGGCCGGCCGGCACGACGCTGTATCCGGACGAGCAGATCGCGAAGGCCGGCTCGATCGGCCGCCACGGCGGCCCGGGCGTCGACCTGCGGGTCGTGCGGATGGACGGCGTCGATGCACGGCCGGGCGAGACCGGCGAGATCTGGCTGAAGGCCGACAGCATGATGCTCGGCTATCTCGACGACGCGGCGGCGACGCGCGCCGCGTTCGCGCCGGGCGGCTGGTATCGCACCGGCGACCTCGCGCGGATCGATCGGGATGGCTATCTGTTCATCGTCGACCGGTTGAAGGACATGATCGTCACCGGCGGCGAGAACGTCTATTCGAAGGAGGTGGAGGACGTGCTCGGCGCGCACCCGGACATCGCCGAGGCGGCCGTCGTCGGCGTCGCGCATCCGGACTGGGGCGAGACGGTCGTCGCGCACGTCGTGACGCGGGCGAACGCGGCGCCCGATGCGAACGCGCTGCGCGCGTTCTGCGGCGAGCGGCTCGCGGCGTACAAGGTCCCGCGTGAGTTCGCGTTCGTGCAGGCGCTGCCGCGCACGCCGACCGGCAAGTTGCAGAAGTTCTTGCTGCGCGTGCGCGGGGGGTAGCGCGCGCTCATGGGTCAACGTCAATAAAAAAGCCACCGGGCCGTCAAGGCTCGATGGCTTTTTCTGCATGCACGATCGGCCGGACGACGCCCTTCGCCGCCGCCCGCGCGTCACATCACATCAACCTGCTTACTTCCCGCCGATGCTCTTCAGCGGCTTCCAGTCGCCCTTCTCGACCTTGTACATCGTGATGCCGCCGTTCTTCAGGTCGCCCTTCGCGTCGTACGCGACGTGCGTCGACGTGACGCCGGCCATGTCGGTCTTCGCGAGCACCGGCAGGTACTTCGCCGGATCGGTCGAATCGGCCTTCTTCATCGCGTTCAGCATCGCCATCGCGCCGTCGTACGCGTACGGCGAGTACGTCTGCACGTCTTCGCCGAAGCGCTTCTTGTACTTGTCGGCGTAAGCCTTGCCGCCCGGCATTTCTTCCAGCGGGAGGCCGGCCAGCGATGCGATCGTGCCTTCGGCCGCGTTGCCCGCGATCTTCAGGAACGTCGGCGTCTTCACCATTTCGCCGCTCATCAGCGGAGCGGTGATGCCGAGCGCCTTCATCTGCTTGACCATCGGCGCTGCCTGCGAATCCGCGCCGCCGTAGTAGACGAGGTCCGGCTTCGCCGCCTTCAGCTTGGTCAGGATCGCCTTGAAGTCCACAGCCTTGTCGTTCGTGAATTCACGGTCGACGATCGTCGCGCCGCCGGCCTTCGCGGCCTTCTCGAACTGGTCGGCGAGACCCTGGCCGTAGGCCGTGCGGTCGTCGACGATCGCGATCTTCTTCATGCCGAGATCCTTCGACGCGAACGTGCCGGCCACCGAGCCCTGCTGCGTGTCGGACGTCATCATGCGGAAGGTCGTCTTGTAGCCCTGCTGCGTGTATTCCGGCGCCGTCGCCATCGCGATTTCCGGAATGCCCGCGTTCGCGTAGATGCGCGAAGCCGGAATCGTCGTGCCCGAGTTGAAGTGGCCGAGCATGCCCTTGATGCCGTCGTCGACCAGCTTCTGGGCGACCGTCGTACCCGTGCGCGGGTCGGCCTGATCGTCCTGCGTGTCGAGCACGAACTTCACGGCCTTGCCGCCGATCTTCGGGTTCGTCGCGTTGAAGTCTTCCAGCGCGAGCACGATCCCGTTCTGCATATCCTTGCCGTAGTGCGCCTGCGCGCCCGTCATCGGCCCTGCGTAACCAATCTTCACGTCATCCGCATGAGCCGTCCCCGCCAGCGACATGACCGCGACGAACGTCGCGCCTGCCACTTTTTTCATCGTGTGTTGCATAGCATCTCCTTGGTACCAGGGTAAATGGGAGCGGCTTCGGGATCGCCTGGCCGCTTCCTTTGTTTGATCCGAACGGCAAGGATGATCAGCCGATCGTCATCAAATTCGCATTGCCGCCCGCCGCGGCCGTATTCACGCTCACCGAGCGTTCCGTCAGCAACCGCTCGAGCGCGTAGTCTTCCGCGTCGCCGTTCTCGAACGCGCCCGCCGACACGCCCTGCACCGACACGATCGGGCCCGGGCGCTGCGCGACGTCCTTCACGAGCGTCTGCAGCTCGTCGCTGTCGCCTTCGAACAGCACCGCGTCGAACGGCGCGTCGGCCTGCTTGCGCACGGCCGCGTGCGCCTTCAGCGGCGCCGGCAGCGCGGCCACCAGCGCCTCGCCCGCCGCACCGGCGAACAACGCGCGGTTGCCCGTCGCCAGCACCGCCGCGAACTGCGCGCGCGCACCGCCCGGCGTGGCCGCGACACACAGCACCGTGCCGCGCGGGCCGAGTGTATACGTGTTTCGCTCGCCCGTCGGCCCGCTCAGCACGGCGGTCGCGCCGGCCGGCACCTGCGCGAGATACCCGTCGCAACGTGCGGCGAGCGCCGGCTCGCGCTGCTCGATCAGCCAGTCGCGCAGCGTCGTGAGCGCCGCGGCCGGGTTGCCGCGCGCATCGCTTTCGGTCGCGCCGTCCGCGACCAGCGACTGCGCGAGCGCGCGCGGCAGGCCCGACGGACGCGTCGCGAGCAGGCGCTGCAGGTACAGCGCGCCGCCGGCCTTCGGGCCCGTGCCCGACAGCCCTTCGCCGCCGAACGGCTGCACGCCGACCACCGCGCCGATCACGTTGCGGTTCACGTAGATGTTGCCCACGTGCGCTTTCGAGATCACGTGCGCGATCGTCTCGTCGATCCGCGTGTGGATGCCGAGCGTCAGCCCGTAGCCGGTCGCGCGGATCTGCTCGAGCAGCTTGTCGAGCTGGCTGCGGCGGTAGCGCACCACGTGCAGCACGGGGCCGAACACTTCGCGCTTCAACTCGTCGATGCTGCCGATCTCGATCAGCGTCGGCGGCACGAACGTGCCGTGCGCGCACGCGTCCGGCATCGGCAGTTGCGTGACCGCATGGCCCTTGTCCTTCATCGCCGCGACGTGCGTATCGATCGTCTGCTTCGCTTCCGCGTCGATCACCGGGCCGACGTCGGTCGACAGCCGGTCCGGGTTGCCGAGCGCCAGCTCGTGCATCGCGCCCTTGAGCATCGTCAGCGTGCGGTCCGCGACGTCGTCCTGCAGACACAGAACGCGCAGCGCCGAACACCGTTGACCGGCCGAGTCGAACGACGACTGCATCACGTCCGCGACGACCTGCTCGGCGAGCGCCGACGAGTCGACGATCATCGCGTTCTGGCCGCCCGTTTCGGCGATCAGCGGAATCGGTTTGCCGTCCGGGTCGAGGCGCGCGGCGAGCGTCTTGTTGATCAGGCGCGCGACTTCGGTCGAACCGGTGAACATCACCGCACGCGTGCGCGGATCGGCGACCAGCGCCGCGCCGACGGTCTCGCCCGTGCCCGGCAGCAGCTGCACCGCGCCGGCCGGCACGCCGGCCTCGCGCAAGAGGCGCACGGCTTGCGCGGCGATCAGCGGCGTCTGTTCGGCCGGCTTCGCGAGCACCGTGTTGCCGGCGGCGAGCGCCGCGGCCACCTGGCCCATGAAGATCGCGAGCGGGAAGTTCCACGGGCTGATACAGACCACGGGGCCCAGCGGACGGTGCGTGTCGTTCGAGAATTCGCCGCGGATCTGCGCCGCGTAGTAACGCAGGAAGTCGACCGCTTCGCGGATCTCGGCGATCGCGTTCGGCAGCGACTTGCCGGCTTCGCGCACGATCAGGCCCATCAGCGTGTGCATCTGCGCTTCGAGCAGGTCGGCGGCGCGCACCAGGCAATCGGCGCGCGCATCGACCGGCGTCGCCTGCCAGATCGGCGCGGCGGCCACCGCGTGCGCGAGCGCCGCGCTCACGTGTTCGGACGTCGCTTCGCTGACCGTGCCGACCACGTCGCGCTGGTCGGCCGGGTTGCGCACGTCGCGCGCCGGGGCGTCGGCGAGCGCGTCGTCGGCGAGCATCGGCGCCGCGCGCCACGGATGGTGCGCACTCGCGAGCAGCGCGGACGACAGCGACGCGAGACGGTGTTCGTTCGACAGGTCGAGGCCCATCGAGTTGGGGCGCTCGTCGCCGTACAGGTTGCGCGGCAGCGGAATCTTCGCGTGCGGCGCGCCGAGCGGGACGACCTTCGACGCCTCGTCGACCGGATCGGCGACCAGTTCCTTCACCGACACGGTCTTATCGGCGATGCGGTTCACGAACGACGTGTTCGCGCCGTTTTCCAGCAGACGACGCACGAGGTACGCGAGCAGCGTCTCGTGCGTGCCGACCGGCGCGTACACGCGGCACGGACGGTTCAGCTTGTCGCGGCCCGTGACTTCCTCGTACAGCGGCTCGCCCATCCCGTGCAGGCACTGGAATTCGTACTGGCCCGGGTAGTAGTTCTGGCCCGCGAGCTGATAGATCGCGGCCAGCGTGTACGCGTTGTGCGTCGCGAACTGCGGGTACACGGCGTCCGGCGCCGCAAGCAGCTTCTTCGCGCAGGCGAGGTACGACACGTCGGTGTAGATCTTGCGCGTATAGACCGGATAGCCTTCGAGGCCGTCGACCTGCGCCCGCTTGATTTCGCTGTCCCAGTACGCGCCCTTCACCAGCCGGATCATCAGGCGGTGACGGCTGCGGCGCGCGAGATCGATCAGGTAGTCGATCACGAACGGGCAGCGCTTCTGGTAACCCTGCACGACGAAGCCGATGCCGTTCCAGCCCGCGAGATCCGGATCGAAGCACAGCGCCTCGAGCAGATCGAGCGACAGTTCGAGACGGTCGGCTTCCTCCGCGTCGATGTTCAGGCCGATGTCGTAGCGGCGCGCGAGCAGCGCGAGCGCGCGCACGCGCGGCAGCAGCTCGCTCATCGTGCGGTCCTGCTGCGAGCGCGAGTAGCGCGCATGCAGCGCCGACAGCTTGATCGAGATGCCCGGGCCTTCGTAGATGCCGCGGCCGCCGGCCGCCTTGCCGATCGCGTGGATCGCCTGTTCGTACGACGCGTAGTAGCGCTGCGCGTCCTCTTCGGTCGTCGCCGCTTCGCCGAGCATGTCGTACGAGTAGCGGAAGCCGCGCGCTTCGTACTTGCGGCTGTTCGCGAGCGCTTCGGAAATCGTCTCGCCGGTGACGAACTGCTCGCCCATCAGGCGCATCGCCATGTCGACGCCCTTGCGGATCAGCGGCTCGCCGCCGCGGCCGATCAGGCGCGTGAGCGCCGACGACAGGCCCGCTTCGCTGTTGGTCGTCACGAGCTTGCCGGTGATCATCAGCCCCCAGGTCGCCGCGTTCACGAACAGCGACGGCGCGTGGCCGACGTGCGAGCGCCAGTCGCCCTTGCTGATCTTGTCGCGGATCAACGCGTCACGCGTCGCGCGATCGGGAATGCGCAGCAGCGCTTCGGCGAGGCACATCAGCGCGACGCCTTCCTGGCTCGACAGCGAGAACTCGTGGATCAGCCCTTCGACGCCGCCGCCCGAGCTCTTCTCGCGCAGCGCCTCGACCAGCTTCGTCGCGAGCGCCTGCACGTCCGCCTGCAGGTTCGCGGGCAGACGCGCCTGGCCGAGCAGGAACGGCACGCACTCCGGTTCCGGCCGGCGGTACGCGGCCGTGATCGCCGCGCGCAGCACCGATTGCGGCTGCACGTTCTGCGCGAACTCGAGGAACGGATGCGGCGAGTTGTCGTCGTCGCCGTCCCCAGCATGACCGTCGGCGAGCTCCGTCACGCCGCTGTGGCCCGACAGCTCGGGCGGCAACTGGCCGTGCTCGATCCGTTCGAGATACGCGAAGATCGCCTGCTTGATCAGCCAGTGGGGAGTGCGCTCGAGACGCGCTGCCGCCTCTTTCAGGCGCGAGCGGAGAAGGTCGTCGACTTTGACGCCGAGAGTGGTGCTTGCCATGGTGGGTTCGTGCGCCGGTGCGAGCCCGGCAATGTGGTGTAAGAGGATGCGCGAAATCCTACGGCACGCAATAAAAAGGTGCAACCAAATTGAGACAAAGGTTGCACCCATAAGTTAGCCAATATAATCAGTCACTTATGCGGTTGCAACCTAGGGGTTGCCCGTGGTCGGAGGCTCGGTGTTTTCCCTGATCGGGCCGGCTCGACGCGCGCGTGCAACCTCTGGCATGCGCGGAAGCAGCCGAAAACGGGTTGCACTGGGAGGTGTGACACGCGACACGGTGCCGGCATCGGATAGGCGAGGGAGGGGTTGGGCACCAACAGCCCACGGGGGGTCGCGGCCAGGCATGCGACCGACGACGGTTCGGGTACCCGGCAGCCCGGGCGTCCGCTATCGGGCGACTCCGCGCGACGGCCGCGCGGGCGCCGCTCAGATATCGAGCGGATCGACCTCGACGCTCCACCGCAGCACGCCCTTCAGCGCGCGCAGTTCCGGCTGCCACGCGCGCAGCGCGTGCTGCAGCGCCGCCCGCGACGCGCTTTCGAGCAGCAACTGCGCGCGGTGGACGTTCGCGACCTTCACGATCGTCATCGGCACCGCGTCGTACACGGTCACGCGATCGGCGCCCGGCAGCCCCGGCAATGCGGCCGCGGCCTGGAGCAGGAACGCGAGCGCGGCGTCGAGCGTGCGCCCTTCGGCGCGCAGCAGCGCCTGGTAGACGAACGGCGGCAGGTGCGCGTCGCGGCGCTCGCCGAGCGTCGAATTCGCGAAGCCCACGTAGTCCTGCCGCCCGAGCGCGTGGTACAGCGCGTGACGCGGATAGCGCGTCTGCACCATCACCTCGCCCGGCAGGCCGGCGCGCCCCGCGCGGCCGCTCACCTGCATCAGCTGCGCGAACAGCCGCTCGCTCGCGCGGAAATCGTGCGAGAACAGCGCGGTATCGGCATTGAGGACCCCGACGAGCGACACGCGCTGGAAGTCGTGCCCCTTCGCGATCATCTGCGTGCCGACAAGGATGTCGACCTCGCCCGCGTGCACGTCGGAAAAAAGCGCCTGCGCGCTGCCCTTGCGGCGCGTGCTGTCCGCGTCGATCCGCAGGATCCGCGCGCCCGGCACCGCTTCGGCGAGCGCCTCCTCGATGCGCTGCGTGCCGCGCCCGAGCGGCGCGATGTCGACGTTCCCGCACTCGGGGCACGACCGCGGAATCCGCGCTTCCCAGCCGCAGTGATGGCAGCGCAGCGCATGCTCGGGCTTGTGCAGCACGACGTACGCGCTGCAACGCGGGCAACCGGCCACCCAGCCGCATGCGTCGCACGCGAGCTGCGGCGCGTAGCCGCGCCGGTTCAGGAACACGAGGCTCTGTTCGCCGCGTTCGAGCCGCGCCTTCAGCGCCGCGACGAGCGGCCCCGACAGCCCGCCCATCGACGCGCGCCCGCGCCGCCGTTCCTCTTCGAGATCGATCAGCCGCACGGTCGGCAGCGTCGCGTCGGCCACCGCGCGGCGCGACAGCGTGAGTCGCGTGTAGCGCCCCTGCTCGGCCTGCCACCAGCTCTCGAGCGACGGCGTGGCCGAGCCGAGCACGACCGTGATGCCGAGCTGCTTCGCGCGCCACACGGCCAGGTCGCGCGCCGAATAGCGCAATCCTTCCTGCTGCTTGTACGCGGGCTCGTGCTCCTCGTCGACGACGATCAGCGCGAGCGTCGGCATCGACGCGAGCACCGCGAGGCGCGTGCCGAGCACGATCCGCGCGCGGCCCGTGTGCGCGGCGAGCCAGTTGCGCGCCCGCTCGCCTTCGGCGAGCCCGCTGTGCAGCGTGACGATCGCATCGTCGGCGAGCGCGCCGGCGAAGCGCGCGCGAAACGCGGCCTCGAACTGCGGCGTCAGGTTGATTTCGGGCACGAGCACGAGCGCCTGTGCATCCGGCCGCGCGTCGAGCAGCGACGCGAGCGCATGCAGATAGACTTCGGTCTTGCCGCTGCCCGTCACGCCGTGCAGCAGGAACGGCGCGAAGCCCTGCGCCGCGCGGATCGCGTCGAGCGCCTCGGCCTGCTGGTCCGTCAACGCCGGCGGCACAGCCCGTCCACTGCTTGTCGACAGGTTATCCACAGGGTTGGCCACAGGCGTATCGGTCCAGCCGATCTCCTCGACGTCGACCCAGCCGCGCGCCGCCCAGTCGTCGAGCGTCGCAGCCGCCTTCGGATGCAGCGCGCGCGCGTCGGGCAGCGTCAGCGAACCGGTATCGACCAGCGCCTGCGCGAGCCGGCGCAGCGCGGCGCCGCGCGCGGGCAACGCGTCGGGCAGCGCCGCGCGGCCGGCTTCGGTCGGCCGGTAGCGCACTTCGGGCGCGAGCAGCCGCCCCCAGCGCCCGGCGTCGCGCAGCGCCTGCGGCAGCGCCGGCAACGCGACTTCGCCGCGCCCGCGCTGATAGTAGTCGGCGGCGAACGACACGAGCGCGAGCCAGTCGGCCGACAGCGGCGGCAGCTCCGTGCAGATCGCATCGACCGCGCGCAGCCGCGACGGCGGGACATCGGTGTGAGTGGTGACTTCGCAGACGAGTCCGACGGCCTGCCGTTTGCCGAACGGCACCTGCACGAGCGTGCCGGGCACGGGCGTCGGCTGCGCGTCGCAGCGATAGTCGAACAGGGTCGCGAGCGGATGGTCGAGCGCCACGCGCAGGTAGGTGCCGCTCATCCGCGCGCTCCGGCAACGGCGGTACGCGGCATACGGACGGCCTGCATCCACGCTCGCATCGCGACAGCGAACTTAAAGTAAAACGTCAGATTCGGCGCTAAGTTTTGGATTCGCATTAGGAATCGCCGTATACCCTGCCCAGCCTGTGGATAACTTTGTTGAGAACTCGCCGCTCAACGGCCGCAACGCGCGCCGGGCCGTGCTTTCCGCTGTTTTTCGCCGCTTCCGGCGGTGCCCCGCGAAGCCTTATTCCATAAGGCTGCTATTCAAATTACCTCACCATAGCGAGACAAATTGACCGACACGGGGCTCTACCGCGCTGCAACGTGGAAAATGTGTATAAGTCAAGTCTTGACAAGCACCGAATCGGCATCGGGAGCGGGATTGCGTCCTGTTTAGTTTCAAAAACGAAACATTTTCATCCCGCGGCGCAGCATGCCGGCGCTTGCGTTCAGCCCGCCGCTCCGCTACGGATCGCACGGCTGTGGGTATGGACTTCGTCGACGAGTTCGGCGACGTGATCGGGCGACGTGAATTGCGAGATGCCGTGCCCGAGGTTGAACACGTGGCCCGGATGGTTGCCGTAGCTGTCGAGCACCGCGCGCGCCTGTTCGCGCACCGCGGCCGGCGGCGCGAACAGGATCGTCGGGTCGAGGTTGCCCTGCAGCGCGACGCCCCCCGCGACGCGCTCGCGCGCGGCGCCGAGGTTGACCGTCCAGTCGAGCCCGACCGCGTCGACGCCCGTCGCCGCGATTTCCTCGAGCCACAGCCCGCCGCCCTTCGTGAACGTGATCACCGGCACGCGCTCGCCGTCGTGCTCGCGCTTGAGCTGCGACACCACGCGGCGAATGTAGTCCAGCGAGAAGCGCTGGTACGCGCCGTCGGCCAGCGCGCCGCCCCACGTATCGAAGATCATCACGGCCTGCGCGCCCGCTTCGATCTGCGCGTTCAAGTACGCGGCCACCGCCTGCGCGTTCACGTCGAGGATCCGGTGCATCAGGTCCGGGCGCGAATACGCCATCGACTTCACCGTGCGGAAATCGTCCGAGCCGCCGCCTTCGACCATGTAGCACGCGAGCGTCCACGGGCTGCCCGAGAAGCCGATCAGCGGCACGCGCTGACGGCCCTGGCCGTCGGTGAGCGCGCGGCGGATCTCGCGCACGGCGCCCGTCACGTAGCCGAGCGTCTCCTCGATGTCCGGCACCGCGAGCTTCGCGACGTCGGCCTCGGTGCGCACCGGATGCGCGAACTTCGGCCCTTCGCCGACCTGGAAGTCGAGGCCGAGCCCCATCGCGTCGGGAATCGTCAGGATGTCCGAGAACAGGATCGCGGCGTCGAGCGGGAAGCGCTCGAGCGGCTGCAACGTCACTTCGGTCGCGTAGTCGGGGTTCTTCGCGAGACCGAGGAAGCTTCCCGCGCGCGCGCGCGTCGCGTTGTATTCGGGCAGGTAGCGGCCGGCCTGGCGCATCAGCCAGATCGGCGTGTAGTCGGTCGGCTCGCGCAGAAGCGCACGCAGGAAGGTGTCGTTGAGCAGGTTATGGGCCACGGTAGGAGCGACGAAGCGAAGGCAAAGCGGCATTTTACCGGACAGCCGCGATCGGGCTGCGCACGCCGATGCGATGGCGGCCATATGACGCGCGCGATGGCTCCGTTATGATCGGACGCTCATATCGAACGAAACGAAGGAGGAGACCGATGAAGACATTCGCCACGCTCGCCGCACTCGCCGCGGCCGCCGCGTTTTGCTGCACTGCCGCGCACGCGCAGGGCGCGGCCCCGGCGGCCCCGGCGGCGCCAGCAAGTGCCGCGGCGGCCGGTTCGCGGCTCGACGACGTGCTCGCGCGCGGCACGCTGCGCGTGTGCACGACGGGCGACTACAAGCCGTATTCGTACTACCGCACGGATGGCCGCTTCGAGGGCATCGACATCGACATGGCCGAATCGCTCGCGAAATCGCTCGGCGTGAAGACCGACTACGTGAAGACGAGCTGGCCGAACCTCACCCACGATTTCGTCGCGAAGTGCGACATCGCGGTGGGCGGCGTGTCGACGACGCTCGAGCGCCAGAAGCGCGTGTTCTTCACGCAGCCGTACGTGGTCGACGGCAAGACGCCGATCGTGCGCTGCGCGGATGTGGACAAGTACCAGACCGTCGCGCAGATCGACCGGCCCGACACGCGCGTGATCGTGAATCCGGGCGGCACCAACGAGCGCTTCGCGAAGCAGTTCTTCACGCATGCGAACCTGACCGTCTATCCGGACAACGTGACGATCTTCAAGCAGATCCTCGCCGGCAAGGCCGACGTGATGGTGACGGACGCCTCCGAGACGCTGCTGCAGCAAAAGCTGAATCCGGGCCTCTGCTCGGTGCATCCGGACAAGCCGTTCCAGTTCGGCGAGAAGGCGTACATGGTGCCGCGCGGCGACGTCGTGTTCCAGCAATACGTCGACCAGTGGCTGCATCTCGCGCTATCCACCGGTGAATACCAGGCAATTGCCGACAAGTGGCTGAAATAAGCAGGCCCGCGTCACGGCGGTCGATCGCGGGCGTCGATCCCGCGGCCGCCGGGCGCCGACGTCCCGCGCGGGGCGGCGGCCGGCATGCCGCCGTTACACCTTGCCGTCGCGAGCCGCGGCCTTCCAGCGGCCCGAAACCCGCCGAATTGGCCGAACGGCCGACTTCCACGCATACCGATCACGTTTCAAAATCTTTCTGACGAATGAATCGACATGCGCGGTATCGGTCGGGCCGTGCCCGTTCGCGCGTGAAAATCGGCAATTCATCGCGCCCGATACGCGTGAAAAACGCATCGCGCGCATACCTCGAAAACACAGCGGAAAAGATGGGTAAATATGACCTTTTTCAGCATTCCGAAAACAGCAAAAAATCCCGGAAAGCCTTATCTGGCGGGCGTTACAACCTGAAACACTTTGTTACCGCCATGGGTCATTAATTCGCCCACAATGGGCCTCAACGGTTTCAACACGGATGCGGTCTCGTGTGCCAAGTGTGAGCGGACGCGAAGCGCTGCGAGCCAGTCGGTCACGTACCGAAGCCCTTCCGAGGGGCATCCCTGTTGGAGTCGTTTCCGGCTCCCCGCCGGATCCGGTTTCATCTTTGGTCTCCTCGCGCTAACCCCGTAGCGTGTGGTTTTTAGCGGGCTAATAAGCCCGCTTTTTTTCGTCCATCGAAAACGTAGCGACCCGCGAGCCGCCCCGTTTTTCCCGCATTTTCCCGCGCCGTCCCGCTTCAAGCGGTCTTCTGCACGTCGAGCTTCAGCCCCTCGATCATCCGCTCGCGCATCACGAACTTCTGCACCTTGCCCGTCACCGTCATCGGCAGCTCGTCGACGAAGCGGATATAGCGCGGAATCTTGTAGTGCGCGATCTGCCCGTTGCAAAACGCGCGCACGTCGTCCTCGGTCATCTGCTCGTCCGCGCGCAGCACGATCCACGCGCACAGCTCCTCGCCGTACTTCGCATCGGGCACGCCGAATACCTGCGCGCTCTGGATCTTCGGATGGCGGAACAGGAATTCCTCGATCTCGCGCGGATAGACGTTTTCGCCGCCGCGAATCACCATGTCCTTCAGGCGGCCGACGATGTTGCAGTAGCCGTCCGCATCGAGCGTCGCGAGGTCGCCCGTATGCATCCAGCCGTCGACCAGCACTTCGCGCGTCTTCGCGTCGTCGTCCCAGTAGCCGAGCATCACCGAATAGCCCTTCGTGCACAGCTCGCCCGTGGCGCCAACCGGCACGATGTTCCCGCTCGGATCGACGATCTTCACTTCGAGATGCGGCTGGATGCGGCCGACCGTCGTCGTGCGCTTTTCCAGCGGATCGTCGGTCGAGCTCTGGAACGACACGGGGCTCGTCTCCGTCATCCCGTACGCGATCGTGATTTCAGACAGATGCATCTGCGCCACCACGCGCTTCATCGTCTCGATCGGGCACGGCGAGCCGGCCATGATGCCGGTGCGCAGCGTCGACAGGTCGAATGTCGCGAATGCCGGATGATCGAGCTCCGCGATGAACATCGTCGGCACGCCGTGCAGCGCGGTGCAGCGTTCTTCGGCCACCGCCGCGAGCGTCGCGACCGGGTCGAACGCTTCGCCGGGAAACACCATCGCGGCGCCCGTCGACACGCAGGCGAGCACGGCCAGCACCATCCCGAAGCAGTGATAGAGCGGCACCGGGATGCACAGCGAATCCTGTTCGGTGAAACGCATCGCCATCGCGATCGAGCGCGCGTTGTTGACGACGTTGCGGTGCGTGAGCGTCGCGCCCTTCGGGCTGCCGGTCGTGCCGCTCGTGAACTGGATGTTGATCGGATCGTTGGCGTCGAGCGTCGCGCCGATCGCATCGAACAGCGCCGGATCGACGGCCCGGCGGCCGCGCGCCATCACGTCCGCGAAGCGGAACATGCCGGCCGGCGCCGTCTCGCCCATCGACACGATCGTGCGCAGGTTCGGCACGCGCGCCGCGTGCAGCTCGCCCGGCGTCGCGGTCGCGAGCTCCGGCGCGATGGTCTGCAGCATCTCGACGTACGCAGAGCTTTTGAAGCGCTCGGCCGCGATCACGGCCTTGCAGCCGACCTTGTTCAGCGCGTATTCGAGTTCCGACAGCCGGTAGGCCGGATTGATGTTGACGAGCACCGCGCCGATCCGCGCGGTCGCGAACTGCGTGAGCAGCCATTCGCTGCGGTTCGGCGACCAGATGCCGACGCAGTCGCCCTTCACGATCCCGAGCGCGGCGAGCCCCGCGGCCAGCACGTCGACCTCGTTCGCGAACGCGCGCCACGTCCAGCGCACCTGCTGCTCGCAGAACACGACGGCCGGACGGTCGGGAAAGCGGCCGGCCGTGTCGAGCAGGAACCGGCTGATCGTCGCTTCGGATAGCGGCACGTCGGTGGCGCCGCGCACGTAGGACAAGCCGTTTTCGGGCGCGATCAGCGCCCCCTTGCCAAGGTCTGCTGCCATCGATGTCTCCGTCCGTTTTTGTCTGATCGGCTGCGACACGCGGCTGACGTGCGTGCCTGCGCCGCCGTGCTCGCGGCGGCGAACCTCCGAGCGCATGATGCCGCGCTCTGCTGACGACACTCTGACATCAAATCGCGACGGGCGGCTGAAATAGCACGATCGGGCGACACGATCCGGCCCGCAAAAAACAGACGAAAACGACGGCCGAAAAAAAAGCAGCCCGAAGGCTGCTTTCTTTCGCGGGATACGCGGCGCGGCTCAGTGCCGGCTGCGGATCTTCGCCAGACGCTGGATCGCTTCGAGCTGCGCCATCGCGGTCGCGAGCTCGGATTGCGCCTTTGCGAGGTCGAGGTCCGACTTCGCGTTCTGCAGCGTTTCCTCGGCACGCTTGCGCGCTTCCTCGGCTTTCGCCGCGTCGAGGTCCTTGCCGCGGATCGCGGTATCGGCGAGCACCGTCACGGCGCCCGGCTGCACTTCGAGAATGCCGCCCGCGACGAACACGAATTCGTCGTTGCCGCCCTCGACTTCGATGCGCACCGCACCCGGACGAATCCGGGTAATGAGCGGCGTGTGACCCGGCAGAATGCCCAGCTCACCCGTTTCGCCCGGCAGCGCGACGAATTTCGCCTCGCCCGAGAAGATCTGCTCTTCCGCGCTGACGACGTCTACTTTGATGGTTGCCATATCGACTCCAATCTCATCCACGGGTTGAGCGTATTGCGGCCGGCGCAGGCGGCCGGCATACAAGTCATTGCTGACTCGTTGCTCCGGCCGGCGCTCGCCGGCTTGCGACTCACTCAGCCCTTACTGGATCTTCTTGGCCTTTTCGAAGGCTTCGTCGATCGTGCCGACCATGTAGAACGCCTGTTCCGGCAGGTGGTCGCACTCGCCGTCGACGATCATCTTGAAGCCACGGATCGTTTCCTTCAGCGGCACGTACTTGCCCGGCGAGCCCGTGAACACTTCAGCGACGTGGAACGGCTGCGACAGGAAACGCTGGATCTTACGCGCACGTGCGACCGACAGCTTGTCTTCCGGCGACAGTTCGTCCATGCCCAGAATCGCGATGATGTCGCGCAGTTCCTTGTAGCGCTGCAGCGTCTGCTGAACGCGACGGGTGATCGAGTAGTGCTCTTCACCGATCACGTTCGGGTCGATCTGGCGCGACGTCGAGTCGAGCGGGTCGACCGCCGGGTAGATACCCAGCGAAGCGATGTCACGCGACAGAACGACGGTTGCGTCCAGGTGGCCGAAGGTGGTCGCCGGCGACGGGTCGGTCAAGTCGTCCGCAGGGACGTACACGGCCTGGACCGACGTAATCGAGCCCTTCTTGGTCGACGTGATGCGCTCTTGCAGCTTGCCCATTTCTTCAGCCAGCGTCGGCTGATAGCCCACTGCCGACGGCATACGGCCGAGCAGTGCCGACACTTCGGTACCGGCCAGCGTGAAACGGTAGATGTTGTCGACGAAGAACAGCACGTCGAGGCCTTCGTCACGGAAGTGCTCGGCCATCGTCAGGCCGGTCAGCGCGACGCGCAGACGGTTGCCCGGCGGCTCGTTCATCTGGCCGTACACCAGCGCGACCTTGTCGAGAACGTTCGAGTCCTTCATTTCGTGGTAGAAGTCGTTCCCTTCACGGGTACGCTCGCCCACGCCCGCGAACACGGAGTAACCGCCGTGTTCCTTCGCGATGTTGTTGATGAGCTCCATCATGTTGACGGTCTTGCCCACGCCAGCACCGCCGAACAGGCCGACCTTGCCGCCCTTCGCGAACGGGCAGATCAGGTCGATGACCTTGATACCCGTTTCGAGCAGTTCGGTCGACGGCGACAGTTCGTCGAACGCCGGAGCCTTCTGGTGGATCGAACGCGTCGTTTCGCTTTCGATCGGGCCGGCTTCGTCGATCGGACGGCCGAGCACGTCCATGATACGGCCGAGGGTCGGCTTGCCGACCGGCACCGAGATCGGCTTTGCCGTGTTCTTCACGGTCAGGCCGCGGCGCAGGCCGTCGGATGCACCCAGACAAATGGTACGGACCACGCCGTCGCCCAGCTGTTGCTGGACTTCGAGCGTCAGTTCCGAGCCATCGAGAATGAGCGCGTCGTAGATCTTCGGCATGCTGTCGCGCGGGAATTCCACGTCGATAACGGCGCCGATGCACTGTACGATCTTGCCTTCTACCAAAGCAGCAGTACTCATCGCTTTTCCTTTAAATACCTGATTCTTTACTCGCGCAAAGGCGCAGTTGTCGTCCCGGGCGCGCGCTTAAACAGCGGCTGCGCCGCCGACGATCTCCGACAGTTCTTTCGTGATCGCGGCCTGACGGCTCTTGTTGTATACGAGCTGCAGTTCGCTGATCACCGTCTTCGCGTTGTCGGACGCGGCCTTCATCGCGACCATGCGCGCCGATTGCTCGGACGCCATGTTTTCCGCGACGGCCTGGTACACCAGCGCCTCGACGTAACGCACGAGCAGTTCGTCGACGACGGCCTGCGCGTCCGGCTCGTAGATGTAGTCCCACGACGTCGCCGGCGTACCGTCATCGGCTTCGAAGTGTTCCGACGACAGCGGCAGCAGCTGCTCGATCACGGCTTCCTGCTTCATCGTGTTGACGAAGCGCGTGTAAGCGATATAAACCGCCGACAGCTTGCCTTCCGAGTACAGATCGAGCTGCGTCTTCACGGCGCCGATCAGCTTGTCCAGGTGCGGGGTGTCGCCCAGGTGCACGACCTGCGACATCACCTTCGCGCCGAAGCGGTTCAGGAACCCGAGGCCCTTGCCGCCGATCGCGGTGGCTTCGACCTTCTGGCCCTTCTCTTCCAGCTCCTTGAACTTCTGCACCGTCGCACGCAGCACGTTGGTGTTCAGACCACCGCACAGACCCTTGTCCGTCGTGACGAGGATGATGCCGGCCGTCTGCGCGCCGTCGTTCGCCACCATGAACGGGTGGCGGTACTCGGGGTTCGCACGGCTCATGTGCGCGGCGATGGCACGGACCTTGTCTGCATACGGACGAGCGGCGCGCATGCGTTCCTGCGCGCGACGCATCTTCGATGCAGCCACCATCTCCATCGCCTTCGTGATCTTGCGCGTGTTCTGCACGCTCTTGATCTTGCCGCGAATTTCCTTCATTCCAGCCATAGCTTGCTCCTTTGCGCCCCGAGTTAGCGCTTTGGCGCTTTACTCGGGACTCATGCATCGCTCACCGAAGCGGCGCGGGTGCATCAGCCCCCGCGCGGCCTCGGTGTGTCACTCGCGGATCAATAGGCACCGGACTTCTTGAAGGATTCGATCGCCGAGCGCAGCGCGCCTTCGTCGTCCTTCGAGAGATCCTTGGTGTCTTCGATGCGCTTGATGAGGTCAGCGTGGCTGGTCTTCAGGTTGTCGCGCAGGCCCTTCTCGAACGACAGCACTTGCTTGACGTCGAGATCGTCGAGGTAGCCGTTGTTCGCGGCGTACAGCGACACGGCCAGTTCCCAGACCTGCAGCGGCTGGTACTGCGGCTGCTTCAGCAGTTCCGTCACGCGGCGGCCGCGCTCGAGCTGCTTGCGGGTCGCTTCGTCGAGGTCCGATGCGAACTGCGCGAATGCGGCCAATTCACGGTACTGCGCGAGGTCGGTACGGATACCGCCCGACAGCTTCTTCACGACCTTCGTCTGCGCGGCGCCACCGACGCGCGACACCGACACGCCGGCGTTGATTGCCGGGCGGATGCCTGCGTTGAACAGGTCGGTTTCGAGGAAGATCTGGCCGTCGGTAATCGAGATCACGTTCGTCGGAACGAATGCGGTCACGTCGCCAGCCTGCGTTTCGATGACCGGCAGTGCCGTCAGCGAGCCGCTCTTGCCCTTCACTTCGCCGTTCGTGAACTTCTCGACGTACTCTTCCGACACGCGCGCCGCACGCTCGAGCAGACGCGAGTGCAGATAGAACACGTCGCCCGGGTACGCTTCACGGCCCGGCGGGCGGCGCAGCAGCAGCGAGATCTGACGGTATGCCCAAGCCTGCTTGGTCAAGTCGTCATAGATGATCAGCGCATCTTGGCCGCGGTCGCGGAAGTATTCGCCCATCGTGCAGCCGGCGTACGGTGCCAGGTACTGCATGGCAGCCGAATCCGATGCCGAAGCGGCGACGACGATCGTGTATTCCATCGCGCCCGTTTCTTCGAGCTTGCGAACCACGTTCATGATCGACGAAGCCTTCTGGCCGATCGCGACGTAGATACAGATCAGGTCCTTGCCCTTCTGGTTGATGATCGCGTCGAGCGCCACCGCAGTCTTGCCGCACTGACGGTCGCCGATGATCAGCTCACGCTGGCCACGGCCGATCGGCACCATCGCGTCGATCGACTTGATGCCCGTCTGCACCGGCTGCGACACCGACTTGCGCCAGATCACGCCCGGGGCGATCTTTTCGATCGCGTCGGTCAGCTTCGCGTTGACCGGGCCCTTGCCGTCGATCGGGTTGCCGAGCGCGTCGACCACGCGGCCGACGAGTTCCGGGCCAACCGGGACTTCGAGAATGCGGCCCGTCGTCTTGACGATGTCGCCTTCCGAGATGTGTTCGTATTCGCCGAGAATCACCGCGCCGACCGAGTCGCGCTCGAGGTTCAGCGCGAGACCGAACGTGTTGCCCGGAAACTCGAGCATTTCGCCCTGCATCACGTCCGACAGGCCGTGGATACGCACGATACCGTCGGTCACGGAGATCACGGTGCCCTGGTTGCGAACGTCTGCGCTCGCTTCAAGGCCCTGGATCCGGCTCTTGATCAGCTCGCTGATCTCAGAGGGATTGAGTTGCATTATTCGCTCCTGATAGTCAATTCTGTTGCGTGCCGGCGTGGCGCTCAGGCGGTCAAGGCAGCCTGCATCGATGCGAGGCGCGCGCGAACCGAGGTGTCGAGCACTTCGTCGCCGACCGTCACGCGCACGCCGCCGATCAGCGACGAATCGACTTCGACCGTCGGTTTCAGCTTGCGCTTGAACTTGCGTTCGAGGCCCGAGACGAGACTGTCGAGATCCGCGCCGTTCAGCGGGAACGCGCTCACGATCTCGGCGTCGGCTGCACCTTCACGTTCGTTCTTGAGCGCCTCGAACTGCTCGGCAATTTCCGGCAGCAGCGCGATGCGATGATTGTCGACCAGCATCTGCACGAAGTTCTTCGCTTCGGCGCCGGCCGCGACGGGCGACTTCACCGCAGCAAGCAGCAACTCGGCTACTTGCGTGCGCGTCACCTTCGGGCTCGACGCGACCGACAGTACTTCCGGCAGACGCGCAACCTGGGCCAGCTCTTGCACGAGCGTGGACCAGGCGGCGATGTCACCGCCCTCGGCCACGCGGAACAGCGCTTCTGCGTAAGGGCGGGCGATGGTTGCAAGTTCGGCCATGATCAGAGCTCGGCTTTCAGTTGATTCAGCAGTTGGGCGTGGGCCGTTTGATCGACTTCGCGCTTCAGGATCTGCTCGGCGCCCTTCACGGCCAGCGCGGCGACTTCGCCACGCAGCGCTTCGCGCGCCTTCACGATTTGCTGTTCTGCTTCCGCCTTCGCCTGGGCGACGATGCGGGCGGCTTCAGCCTGGGCGTTGGCCTTGATTTCCTCGGCGACCGCCTGCGCACGCTTTTCAGCGTCGGCGATGCGCTGCTGGCCGTCGTTGCGGGCCTGCGCGAGTTCCTGGTCCACGCGCTTGTGCGCTGCGTCGAGTTCCGCCTTGCCCTTCTCCGCGGCGGCGAGGCCGTCGGCGATCTTCTTCGAACGTTCGTCGAGGGCGTTGATCAACGGCGGCCACACGAATTTCATCGTGAACCACGCGAGGACCAGGAACACGACCATTTGCGCAAACAGAGTTGCGTTGAGATTCACGGTGTTTCCTTATCTGCTATTCCGGAAAAATGAAACGGTAAGGCGCTCATCGAGTTGCATTCGATCAGCGCCCCAAGTCTCCGTTCCGCCCTGCGCCGGCTCACGCCGGACGCATATTTCCGAGGAACCTTAGCCTGCGAGCTTCGACAGGAGCGGGTTCGCGAACGCGAACAGCATTGCGACACCAACGCCGATCAGGAATGCAGCGTCGATCAGACCAGCCAGCAGGAACATCTTCGTTTGCAGCGGGTTGATGAGTTCCGGCTGACGTGCGCAGGCTTCGATGTACTTGCCACCCATCAGCGCGATACCGATACAGGCGCCGATTGCACCCAGGCCGATGATGATGCCGATACCGATGGCGGTCAGACCCTGGATGTTGGCGATGTAAGCTTGCATGATCACTCCTTTGTGAAAAGACTTGGAACTGAGATTTAAAAAACTAAAACGAAGACTCTTTGTTGCACGCCGCGCTTAGTGCGTGTCGTGCGCCTGGCCGAGATACACCAGCGTCAGCATCATGAAAATGAATGCCTGCAACAGAACAATCAGAATGTGGAAGATTGCCCAGACGCTACCCGCGATCACATGACCAACGAAGCCGAGGAACGTTGCGTCGCCACCGAAGCTCCACATGCTGCCGAGCAGGGCGATCAACAGGAACAACAGCTCACCCGCGTACATGTTGCCGAACAGCCGCATGCCGAGCGAAACGGTCTTTGCAACGTATTCGACGATGTTGAGCGCGAGGTTCGGGATCCACAGCAGCGGGTGGCCGCCGAACGGGGCCGACAGCAGCTCATGCGCAAAGCCGCCCGCGCCCTTGATCTTGATGCTGTAGTAGATCATCAGGACGAACACGCCGAGCGCGATGCCGAGCGTGCCGTTCAGGTCGGCCGTCGGGACGATGCGATGGTGGGAAATCACGTCCGACAGACCGAGCAGGCCGATCACGCGGCCCGGCAGGTCGACCGGGAGAAAGTCGAGGGAGTTCATCAGCGCGACCCACACGAATACCGTGAGGGCGAGCGGCGCGATGAAGGTGCGATTGCCGTGGACGATGGCCTTCGACTGGTCTTCGACCATTTCGACGAGCATCTCGATCGCGCACTGGAAACGGCCCGGCACGCCCGACGTCGCCTTGCGGGCGGCCAGACGCAGCAGGACGATCGTCACGATGCCGCAAACGATCGACCAGAACAGCGTGTCGATATTCCAGACGTGAATGTCGAAAATCGACGTCTGATGCGAGGTGGAGAAATTCTGCAAGTGGTGCGCAATGTACTCGGACGGATCCGGACCGCGCGTGCCTTCGCTAGCTGCCATATCGTTAATGCCACCCAAATTGTCGAAAATCGTTTTGCCCCGTTCCGCAACACGCTATTGCGGGAACGGGCCGGTGCGGTTCGTTGTCGAAACCGCACGCTGCTTGTTCCTTACCGCCAGGCCAGCGCGATCCAGTACGTCTTCAGCACGACGAGGTACGTGACGAGGAACGGCACCCAGTGCACGCCGGCCCAGCCGAACGCCACCGCGGTGAACATCCCGATCGTCAGAACGAGCTTCAGGGCTTCGCCCATCACCCAGCTCATCACGGTGGCCGAGCCACCTGCCTTCAGTCGCGCCACGAATACCGCACTGGGCACCCAGCCGATCGCTCCGCCCAGAAACGCGGATTGCGCAGCGGCGCCCGGCGACTTCGAAAACAGCCACCACGCCAGCGTTGCAACCAGGGACAGGACCACTTGCGCGAACACCACCTTGTAGGGGGTCACGCGCGAGGGCTTGCTCACGTTCGGGCCAAACAGCCTTTCGGCCTCGGCCCGCGTCAGCGGAACGATGTTGTTATCTTGCTGCTCGACATCCCAGTCATCGTCGGATTCACGCCGCTCGCCGGCCGCCGAAGCGGTGCGTTGCGTGCGCTGATCATCGTGCCTGTCGTCCGGCGCCTGACCCGCCATCGCAATCTTCCGCTGAAATCCTTGAACCCGGCCCCAAGCTTTCCGAAAGCTTTCAGGGGTGCCTAGCTAACAAATCCGGGCGATTGTAAGCGATAGTTGCAAGTGATTCAAGGCTTTAGACGCGACAAAAACCTGTGTAAAACGACGCCTCATGATGTGGAAAAACGCCCGATTCGACGACGTACGATGACAGTTGTAAGGTCGATTTTTTGCACCGGTACTTCTTGCGCGAAAAAGTCCGGTGACGGGGTAAAGGGCGGGGAAACGATGCCCGAGGCGGGCCACGCGGAAGCGGTGCGATCGCCGCCGGGAATGCGCCGCCATGCAGCCATCGGAAACGACTCGGCGCGACGCCGTGGAACCCGCAACGCGCGATGACCGAACCACCGCGCGCGACGCGCGAAATTCGACCGGATGTTCAGGCATCGATTCATCCAATCAGTTGTCGCGGCGCCACAGACGTTCGACTGTGGAATGCAACGCTTATCCACAATGCTCGATCACTACGAACGCCGTGCGCCCTGCCACCACTCGAACGGCTCACCTGTGCCGCCCGCACTGGCCTCGCTCAACCGTGCATGAGCAGCCACGCGCCGAGCGCCGTGCTCAACAGTGCGAACGGAATCGAAACGAGGTGAAACGGTAGCCACATGCGCGGCTCCTTCGCGAGACGCACCGCGATCAGGTTCGCGAGCGAACCGATCGCGAAACCGAAGCCGCCGATCGATACGCCGAATGCAAGCGCGCGCCAGTCGTGCGTGAACTCCGACAGCAGGATCGCGGCCGGCACGTTGCTGATCACCTGCGACAGGACGGCGCCGGCGGCATAGACGCGTAGCGGCGAATCGAGTTGTGCGTGCGCGATCGCATCGTGCACGACAGGCAGCGCGGCCGCGCTGCGCAACACGACGAACATCAGCACGAAGATCAGCAGCAGCAGCCAGTCGATCTTCAGGACTGCGTCGCGTTTGACGGCGAGCAGCACGATCGCGACCCCGACGAGGCCCGGCAGCGGATGATGCGCATCGGCGAGCAGCACGAACGCGGCGAACAGCCCCGCCGCGATCAGCGCGTGCATGCGTTGGACGGGAACGGCCGCGACGTCGCCGGACAGGTCGAGCGGCTTCGCGCGGAACATCACCGCGGTCAGCACGAGCAGCAGCGCCATCAGCGCGACGGCGAGCGGCCCGAGCGTGACCACGAAGCGGCCGAACGACACGCCGCTCAATTGCCACAGGAAAAGATTCTGCGGATTGCCGAGCGGTGTCGCGACGGAGCCCGCATTGACGGCCAGCGCGACGACGATCACGAGCCGCCGGAAAGGTAGCGGAGTCAGTGCGCGCAGCGACACCATCAACGGCACGACGACGAACAGCGCGACGTCGTTGGTGAGCCACATCGACAACACCGCGGCGAAGCCGACGAGCAGCATCGCAAGCCCGCGTTCGGAATGCACGTGATGCACGATGCGATGCGCGAGCCACATCAGGCAGCCGGACAACTCGAGCGCCTTCGTCAGCATCAACAGGCCCGCGAGCGTCGCGACCGTCTGCCAGTCGACGCGATCGGCGAGTACCGAAAATGGTTGCGGACGCACCCATTGCAGCACGATCAGGCCCAGCGCCAGGACCGACAGAACCGGTTCCTGCGCAAGCCAGCCGAGCCACCGGCGCGGCGCCGGTACGCCCGTTTCCTCCATACCTGCCCCGTTATTCTTCTGTTGCGACGTTGCCGCGCAGTCGCGCGAGAATGCCCTCGAGCGCATCGAGGTTGCCGAAGTCGATCAGCACCTGCCCTCGCCCGCGGCGGCCGAGCTTGATCTTCACCGTCGACGCGAGCAGATCGGACAACTCCTCTTCGAGGCGACGCGTATCACGGCCGCCGTCGTCCTTCGCACGCGCCTTCACGGCCGGCGCTTCCTTCGTCGTGTGCGAGACGAGCTTCTCGGTCTCGCGCACCGACATGCGCTTGTTGACCACCTGATGCGCGAGCGTGATCTGCGTGGCCGCGTCGACCGCGAGCAGCGCGCGTGCGTGCCCCATGTCGAGATCGCCGGCCAGCAGCATCGTCTGCACCGGCGACGCGAGGTTCAGCAGGCGCAGCAGGTTCGACACCGCGCTGCGCGAACGGCCGACCGATTCGGCCGCCTGTTCGTGCGTGAAACCGAACTCGTCGAGCAGGCGCTGGATACCGTGCGCCTCTTCGAGCGGATTCAGGTCCTCGCGCTGGATGTTCTCGATCAGCGCCATCGCGGCGGCAGCCTGATCGGATACGTCTTTCACGAGCACCGGTACTTCATCGAGGCCGGCCAGACGCGCCGCGCGGAAACGCCGCTCGCCCGCGATGATCTCGTATTTGTCTGATGAAATGGGCCGCACCAGGATCGGCTGCATCACGCCCTGCGCGCGAATGCTTGCCGCGAGTTCCTGCAGGCTGCCTTCGTCCATCCGCGTACGCGGCTGGTACTTGCCGGCTTGCAGCTTGCCGAGCGCGAGCGTGTTCGGTGCGCCTTCGATCTTCACCGCTTCGGTGATGTCGGCACTGCCGCCGAGCAGCGCTTCGAGGCCACGTCCCAAGCCCTTCTTCTTTGGTACCGCGTTCATGTCTTTCTTCCTCGCTTCGCTCATGTCCGGATCACGACACCTCGAACGCGCGCACGCGCTCGATCATCTCGGCGCCGAACTGGATATACGCTTGCGCGCCGCGCGAACTGCGGTCGAACACGACGCCCGGCAACCCGTAACTCGGCGCTTCCGCCAGGCGCACGTTGCGCGGAATCACCGCGTCGAACACCTTGTCGCCGAAGTGCGCTTTCAGCTGATCGGAGACTTGCTGCTGCAGCGTGATGCGCGGATCGAACATCACGCGCAGCAGGCCGATGATCTTCAGGTCGCGGTTCATGTTCGCGTGAACCTGCTTGATCGTGTTGACGAGGTCCGACAACCCTTCCAGTGCGAAGTACTCGCACTGCATCGGGATCACGACGCCGTGCGCCGCGCACAGGCCATTCAGCGTCAGCAGCGACAGCGTCGGCGGGCAATCGATCAGCACGAAATCGTAGTCGTCGGCCACGCGCTCGAGCGCGGCCTTCAGGCGGCGCTCGCGGTTGTCGATGCTGATCAGTTCGATCTCGGCGCCGGACAGCTCGCGGTTCGCGGGAAGCACGTCGTAAGTGACGCCTTCCGGACGCACGCGCGCGTCGCTGACCGACACGCCGTCGACCAGCACTTCGTACACGGTCGCTTCGCAGGCGGCCTTGTCGATCCCGCTGCCCATCGTCGCGTTGCCCTGCGGGTCGAGATCGATCAACAGGACTCGTTGCTCCTGCGCTGCAAGGCTTGCGGCGAGATTGACCGATGTCGTCGTCTTGCCGACGCCCCCCTTCTGGTTCGCAACGCAGAAGATCTTTGCCATCGTTGGTGTGTTCCCTTTACCTTCAAACAAACGGCGCGCTACCGCGCGCCTTCAATTCGCGTCGTCGACGGCTACTTCGAACAGATGCCGCTCCGCATCGAGCATCGGCACAGCCAGCCGGATCGTCTGCTTCACGCGGCTGCCTTCCGGCAACCGCGCAATCTCGTCGTCCGGATGAACGCCCTTCATCGCCCAGATCGATCCGCCCGGCGCGACCAGATGTCGAGCAAGTTTAACGAAGTCGGACAGGTCCGCGAAAGCGCGGGATACGATCATGTCGAATTTTTCCGGGACTTCGACACCCGGCTGCAGCGATTCGACCCGCCCGGTGACGACCCACAGGTTCGCGAGCTTCAGCTCCGTGCGCATCTGCGTCTGGAACGCAGACTTCTTCTGCACGATGTCGTTCAGCGTGACCTGCCAGCTCGGCTCGACGATCGCCAGCACGATACCGGGCAGCCCACCGCCCGAGCCGACGTCGAGTACGCGCGCCGACGCACGGCCGCGCAGATGCGGGACAATGGAAAGTGAATCGAGGATGTGCTGGATCAGCATCTGCTTCGGATCGCGGATCGCGGTCAGGTTGTAGACCGCGTTCCACTTGCCGAGCAGCGCGACGTAGTCGAGCAACTGGTTGCGTTGTGTATCCGTCAGCGTGAGGTCGAGCGCCGCCGTGCCTTCGACGAGCATCCCCTCCAGTACGTCCCGATTAACCGCCGGTGCGCGACGCGCCGTCATTGTTGCGTCGGGACGGTGCCGTCCCCCTGCTCCGCGGCGGCTGCGTCCGTGCCGTTGCGGCGGCCCAGGCCGCGACGCTTCAGGTGCACCATCAGCAGCGAGATTGCCGCCGGCGTGACGCCCGAAATGCGCGACGCCTGCCCGATCGTTTCCGGCCGGAACTCGTTGAGCTTCTGGCTCACCTCGAACGACAGGCCGCGGACTTCGCGGTAATCGATACCGTCCGGCAGGCGCGTGTTCTCGTTCGCATCGTTGCGCTCGATCTCGGATGCCTGGCGCTCGATATAGCCCTGGTACTTGACGCCGATCTCGACCTGCTCCTTGATCTGCTCGAGCAGCACCGGATCGTCGGTCAGCGGCTCCGCCGGGCCGCACTCGCCACCCTTCAGCCCGCACACGCCGTCGTAGCTTACACCGGGGCGGCGCAGCAGCTCGGCGAGGCTGTATTCGTGGTCGATCGCCTTGCCGAGCAACGCGGTCGCCTCTTCCGCAGCAAGCGTCTTCGGCGTAACCCACGTCGACTTCAGGCGTTCGGTTTCACGTGAAACAGCGTCGCGCTTCCGGCTGAAGGCGTCCCAACGCGCATCGTCGACCAGCCCAAGCTCGCGACCGACCTCGGTCAGGCGCATGTCGGCGTTGTCTTCGCGCAAGCTCAGGCGATACTCGGCGCGGCTTGTGAACATCCGGTACGGCTCCGCCACGCCGCGCGTGACGAGATCGTCGACCAGCACGCCCAGATACGCCTGGTCGCGACGCGGGCACCACGCATCCTTTTCCTGCACGTAGCGGCCCGCATTGACGCCGGCCAGCAGACCCTGCGCAGCCGCTTCCTCATAGCCAGTCGTGCCGTTGATCTGGCCCGCAAAGAACAACCCGTTGATCGCCTTCGTCTCCAACGACGCCTTCAGCGCACGCGGGTCGAAGTAATCGTACTCGATCGCGTAACCGGGGCGCAGGATGTGCGCATTCTCGAGGCCGCGCATCGAATGCACGAGTTCGAGCTGCACGTCGAACGGCAAACTCGTCGAGATCCCGTTCGGGTAGAACTCGTTGGTCGTCAGGCCTTCCGGCTCGAGGAAGATCTGGTGCGATTCCTTCGATGCGAACCGGTGGATCTTGTCCTCGATCGATGGACAATAGCGCGGCCCGACGCCTTCGATCACCCCTGTATACATAGGCGAACGGTCGAGACCGCCGCGAATGATGTCGTGCGTGCGCTCGTTCGTATGCGTGACCCAGCACGGCAGCTGCTGTGGATGCTGCTCCGCGCGGCCCAGGAACGAGAACACGGGAATCGGATCGAGGTCGCCCGGCTGCTCGTCGAGCTTCGAAAAGTCGATCGTCCGGCCGTCGATACGCGGCGGCGTACCGGTCTTCAGCCGGCCCTGCGGCAGCTTCAGCTCCTTCAGGCGCGACGACAGCGACACGGCCGCCGGATCGCCCGCGCGGCCGCCCGTGTAGTTGTTCAGGCCGACGTGGATCTTGCCGTCGAGGAACGTACCGGCCGTCAGCACGACTGCACGAGCGCGGAAGCGGATGCCGATCTGCGTGACAGCGCCGACCACGCGGTCGCCTTCGACCATCAGATCGTCGACGGCCTGCTGGAACAGCCACAGGTTCGGCTGATTTTCGAGCCGGTGGCGGATCGCGGCCTTGTACAGGATGCGATCGGCCTGCGCACGCGTCGCGCGCACGGCCGGGCCCTTCGACGAATTGAGGATCCGGAACTGAATACCGCTTTCATCCGTTGCGGCGGCCATTGCGCCGCCCAGCGCATCGACTTCCTTGACCAGATGGCCTTTGCCAATGCCGCCGATCGACGGATTGCAGCTCATCTGCCCAAGCGTTTCGATGTTGTGGGTCAGCAGCAGTGTCTTTGCGCCCATACGGGCGGATGCCAGCGCGGCTTCCGTGCCGGCATGGCCGCCACCGACGACGATGACGTCAAATTCTGTGGGAAAAAGCATGGTGGATTCCGTACGCAGAGCAGCGCACGAACCTATCTGAGAAATGTATGGGCCGAATTATAGCGGGTTCGCTTTTCGCCCGAAGGCCGTCCGAATGGTAGGGTCTGTGCAGTCCGGCGATTTTTAGTCGGAAACGCGCAAATTTGCCGCGCCCGGGGCTGCTCCAGCATGGACGATGCGTGATTCCACGCACATCTTCGGGCCTGTGCAAAGCATGGGCGGCACCTCGAACTGCCCGACGTCTGGGGGTCGCCCCCCGCACGCCGGCCCGGACACGCTGTGCCCTCCACACAGCATTTCAGCCGGTTGTCCCGGCCGCTTGTCCGCCGACCTGTGGAACCAGCCGAGCGCAGTACCGCACAGCACTTCCAACTATTCCGGCACGGCTTATCCCCAGTTCCGAACCGGCGATGCATCGTCCGCCGCCCCAACCACACAAACAAAAACGGCGTGTTTCACGTGAAACACGCCGCCCGTTTCCCACCCACCCCACACAATCAAGCCGTCTTCTTCGCCAGCCCAAGATACGTCTCGATCACACGCGGATTCTGCGCAAGCTCGGCCGCCGGCCCTTCCAGCGCAAACTCGCCCGTCTCCAGCACATAGCCGTAGTCGGATATCTGAAGCGCCGCTCGCGCATTCTGCTCGATCAGCAGCGTCGCCACGCCCGTGCCGCGCAACGCGCTGATGATATGAAAGATCTCCTTCACGATCAGCGGCGCCAGGCCGAGGCTCGGCTCGTCGAGCATCAGCAGGTCGGGCTTCCCCATTAGCGCACGGCCGACCGCCAGCATCTGCCGCTCGCCGCCGGACAGCGTGCCGGCCGCCTGTTTGCGGCGCTCCCTCAGCCGCGGAAACAGCGCGAACACGTGATCGAGCTGATCGAGGAAGTTCGATTCTCCTGCCTGCTTGCGTCGATACGCGCCCAGCACGAGGTTGTCCTCGACCGTCATCGTGCTGAACAGCTCGCGCTTTTCCGGTACGAGGCACATCCCGCGCGCGACGCGCTGCTCGACCGGCAACGCGCCGATGTCGTTGCCGCGATACACGACGGCGCCCGACGCATGCCCCGTTACCGGCAGCGCCCCCATGATCGCGTTCAGCAGCGTCGATTTACCGGCGCCGTTCGGGCCGATCACGCTGACGATCTGCCCCGCCCCGACCTTGATTGCGGCACCGTGCAGCGCCTCCACCTTCCCGTACCGCACCGCCAACCCGCGCACTTCGAGAATCGGCATCGTCGTGTCCGTCATCACTCCACCCCGCCCAGATACGCCTCGAGTACGGCCGGGTCCTGCTGCACCTCTTGCGGCAACCCTTCCGCGATCCGCGTGCCGAACTCCATCACCACCAGCCGGTCGGTGAGATTCATCACGAAATCCATATCATGTTCCACGAGCAATACGCTCATCCCTTCGGCTTTCAACCGCCGCAGCAGGTCGGCGAGTTGCTGCTTCTCCTGGTAACGCAGCCCCGCGGCCGGCTCGTCGAGCAGCAGCAGCGTCGGATCGCAGCACAGCGCCCGCGCGATTTCGAGAATCCGCTGCTGACCCAGCGCGAGACTGCCCGCTTCGTCGTACATATGCGTCTCGAGCCCGACGCGGCGGATCTGGCGCGCGGCCTCGGCCAGCAACTGCGCTTCCTCGTGCGCATTGAGCCGCGCAATGCTGCGCCACACACCCGTATGACCGCGCAGATGGGCGCCGATCGCGACGTTCTCGAGCACCGTCATCGTCGGCAACAGCTTCACGTGCTGGAACGTGCGGCCGATGCCGCGTCGGACGATCTGACGCGACGTCAGTCCGTCGATGCGCTCGCCGCGGAACGTGATCGCGCCACCGGTCGGCTTCAGCACGCCGGTCACGAGGTTGAACGTGGTCGACTTGCCCGCGCCGTTCGGGCCGATCAGCCCGATGATCTGCCCCGCTTTCACGTCGAAGCTGACATCGTTCACGGCCACGAGCCCGCCGAACTGCTTGCGTGCGTGGTCGACGACGAGCAGCGGCTCGCCGGCCACCGGCTTCGCGCGCTGCGGCAGCGGGTCGGCCTGCTCGGGCACATGCGCGCGCGGCCCGCGCGGGAACAGCCTCGCGACGAACGGCCATACGCCCTGGCGCGCGTACTGCAGCAGCAGCACCATCAGCACGCCGAACACGATGATCTCGAAGTTGCCTTCCGAGCCGAGCAGCTTCGGCAGCAGCGTCTGCAGGTAATCCTGCAGCACGGTCAGGATCGCCGCGCCGAGCACCGCGCCCCATACGTGCGACACGCCGCCCACCACGGCCATGAACAGGAATTCGATCCCGTGGTTGAGGCCGAACGGCGTCGGGTTCACCGCGCGCTGCAGATGCGCGTACAGGAAGCCCGATACCGCCGCGAGCACGGCCGCGTAGACGAAGATCACGACGCGCATCCACGCGGTGTTCACGCCCATCGCCTCGGCCATCACGCCGCCGCCGCGCAGCGCGCGGATCGCGCGGCCGGGCCGGCTGTTGAGCAGGTTCTGCACCGACACGATCGCGGCCAGCACCACGGCCCAGATCAGGAAGTACAGGCTGCGGCCGCTTTCAAGCACGATGCCGAACAGGTTCAGCGCCGGAATCCCGTTGATTCCGTCGTACTTGCCGAGCAGTTCTAGGTTGCCGAACAGGTAGAACAGCGCGAGACCCCACGCGATCGTGCCGAGCGGCAGGAAGTGCCCGGACAGCCGCATCGTCACCGCGCCGAGCACGAACGCGACGAGCGCCGTCAGCACGACGCCGACGATCAGCGCGAGCCACGGCGACACGCCGTAGCGCGTCGTCAGGAACGCGGTCGCATACGCGCCGATGCCGACGAACGCGGCCTGCCCGAAGCTCGTCATCCCGCCGACGCCCGTCAGCAGCACGAGCCCGATCGCGACGATCGCATACAGGCCGATGTAGTTGAGCAGCGTGATCCAGTACTCGGGCACCTGCAGCGCGCCGGGCAGCACCGGCAACGCGAACAGCACCACGAGAAACAGCCAGAAGGTCTTGTTGCGTACCATCGTCTTCATCGCGTCACTCCTCTTCCTCTTCCGCATGCGGCGTCGCGAAGCTCCGCCACAGCAGCACCGGAATGATCAGCGTGAACACGATCACCTCCTTGTAGGCGCTCGCCCAGAACGACGAATACGATTCGAGCACGCCGACGAGCAACGAGCCGGCGGCCGCGAGCGGATAGCTGACGAGCCCGCCGATGATCGCGCCGACGAAACCCTTCAGCCCGATCAAGAAGCCCGAGTCGTAGTAGATCGTCGTCAGCGGACCGACGAGGATCCCGGACAGCACGCCGAGCCCCGCCGCGAACGTGAACGCGAGCCGCCCGGCTTCGGTCGTGCCGATGCCGACGAGCCGCGCACCGAGCCGGTTCACCGACGTCGCGCGCAGCGCCTTGCCGGCGATCGTGCGGCCGAAGTACACGTAAAGCGCACCGATCAGCACGAGCGCCGTGACGACGACGAGGATGCTCTGCACCGATACCGTCATGCTGCCGATCGCGAGCGACGCGTCCGAGAACCCGTTGGTGCGCGAGCCTTCGGCACCGAACATCACGAGGCCGAGGCCGACCATCGCGAAATGGACGGCGACCGACACGATGAGCAGCAGCAGCGTCGTGCCTTCGGCGATCGGCTGATACACGAGCCGGTAGACGAACGGCCCCATCGGCACGACGATCGCGAGCGTCAGCGCGATCTGCGCGAGCATCGGCATCGGCTGCGCGGCAAAGCTGCGCGTGATCGCGAACACCGCGAGCGGCAGCAGGATGTAGCGGCTGCCGAGCGTCGCGAGTGTGCGGCCGAGCTGATGGCGGCGTTCGCGATGCCGGATCAGGCCACCGGCTTCGAGCAGGAAGCACGCGATGCCCATCACGAACAGCAGCCAGCAGGTGGCGGGAAATTTCTGCGCCTGCAACGCGGCCAGCGTCAGCGCACCATAGGCGACGAATTCGCCCTGGGGAATGAAGATCACCCGCGTGACGGAAAATACCAGCACGAGCGCCAGCGACAACAATGCATAAATGGCGCCGGTCGTGATGCCGTCTTGCGCGAGGATCGCCGCAATCGAGAGATCCATACGTTTCGTGTATCGAGAGAATGCTGCGGAGAAACGAAAGGCGGAAACGGCCGGGGCGCGCGGCGGGCTCCGGCCGTTCCAGGCGGCAAGGACGGGCCGTGACGCGCGCCACCCCGCCGACGGCGTGCGCGGCGCCGTTCGCGCCGCGCACGCCGGTTTCACGTGACGCTTACTCGGCCTGCAACTTCCACTTGCCGTCGACGATCTGCACCATCACGCGCGCACGCGTGTCGAAGCCGTTGTGATCGGTCGCCGTCATGTTGATCACGCCGTGCGAGACGGGCAGGTCCTTCACGCTTTCGAGCGACGCGCGCAGCGCTTCGCGGAATGCCTCGGTGCCCGGCTGGCCCTTCTTCAGCGCATCCGGGATCGCCCGCTGCAGCAGCAGGCCCGCATCCCACGCATGGCCGCCGAACGTCGACAGCGAACCGGCGCCGTAGGCCTTCTCGTACGCGGCCTTGTAGCCGAGCGCCGCCTTCTTCACCGGATTCGAATCGGGCAGCTGGTCGGTCACGAGGACGGGGCCGGCCGGCAGGATCTCGCCTTCGCAATCCTTGCCGCACACGCGCAGGAAATCGTTGTTCGCGACGCCGTGCGTCTGGTAGACCTTGCCCTTGTAGCCGCGCTCCTTCAGCGTCTTGGCCGGCAGTGCCGCCGGCGTGCCGGAGCCGGCGATCAGCACCGCATCCGGGTTCGAGCCCAGCAGCTTCAGCACCTGCCCCATCACCGACGCGTCGGTCCGGTTGTAGCGCTCGTTCGACACGAGCTTCAGCCCGTTCTTCGCGGCCGCCGCGTCGAACGTCTTGTACCAGCTGTCGCCGTACGCATCGGCGAAGCCGATGAAACCGACCGTCTTCACGCCGTGCTTCGCCATGTAGCCGGCGATCGCGTCCGCCATCAGCTGGTCGTTCTGCGGCACCTTGAACATCCATGCGCGCTTCGCGTCCATCGGCGCGATGATCTGCGCGCTCGCCGCGAGCGAGATCGTCGGCGTCTTGCCCTGCGACACGGGATCGAGCATCGCGAGCGAGTTCGGCGTGACGGACGAACCGATGATCGCGTCGACGTGGTCCTCGTCGATCAGCTTGCGCACGTTCTGCACTGCACGGCTCGTGTCGGACGCGTCGTCCAGCACGATGTACTGCACGCTCTTGCCCGCGATTTCCTTCGGCAGCAGCGCGATCGTGTTCTTTTCCGGAATGCCGAGCGACGCGGCCGGCCCGGTGGCCGACAGCGTCACGCCGATCTTCACCTGCGCCGACGCCGTGGCCGCCGCACACACGAGGCCCGCGGCAAGCAGGGCCTCCATCCATCGATTCATCTTCATTTACGTTGTCTCCAAACGCTGCTCGAAAAAGCCACGGGTCGCTCGGGCGGCTCCCGGTTCCCCAAACAAGTTAATAATTTAACTATCTCGCCTGACCGCGCCTACGCTCGTTTTCCCGCGACACACCGCAACGCGCCGCGCGCCGATTGAAACGGCCGTTCGACCGTCACGATGCGCAGCAGCGGTGTCGTCAGGATGAAGCAAGCGAAGAAATGAGGAAGCGCGGGGAAGCGCGTTGCGCGCGCATCGAGGGTCGGCACGCACGGCAAGCGACGACACATCGGAAAGCCGGCCGCTCATGCGATTGCGCAAACGGATAAGAAGACGGATGCGAGCGCAACGACCCGCGCTGGCGCCGGGACGCGCATACCGGCCCTGGAACGGCTCGGAAATGCCGCGACGACCCATCGCGCACCCCATGACGAACGAACGGCGCCCGCCGCGCCTCCTGCCCCGATCCACCGTGCTGCGCTGCTCATCCAACCGTACTCCCTCTTCTGCATTGTGCTTGTAGGAGAACTGCCGACCGATTTTCCCGACCGCACGGTCGGCGAAAGCCGAGTGTAACGGACGCCTTTCGCGCACGCCAACCGGGTAAGCCCGAAGCGCCTGTGCAGGATCGCACATCGTCGGTGAACGGATCGCAAGAAAGGGAAAACGGGAAAAGACGCGGTGCGAACGCAAACGCGGAAGGCGGCCCGATGCACCACCGATGAAATCCGTGCACGCAAATGAAAAAGCGCTGTTGGATTCCGTCCAACAGCGCTTTGGGGTCCGGGCACTTTGTGCCTCGATTGTCTCCTCGTTCTCCACCTGCAAATTCGTTTCGCGGTGCATCAGAACTGAGGTGAATCTTAAAGAGGCTTAAGCACCACGACAACTTAGCATTTACCCCTATGGTGCATCGCCGCACGAAAATGGGGCACCAATCTGCCGCGCGGCGACGGCCCGCGCCTGCGGCGGCGCCCTTCCCCGAGCGAGCGGGATGGTGCTTCGCATCAACGCGGGCGACGCACACGGCATGCTCACGACGATGCCCTGAGCGGCTTGATCCGCGCGACCATCTCGCCGACGATCCCGCGCCGGAAAGCCAGCACGCACGCGATGAAGATCAGTCCGGTGACGATCGTCGCCGATTCACCGAGCGAATGGAACCAGCCGATGCCCGTCGTCGACGCGAGCCATTCGCCGATGTCGCCGAGCCGGTCTTCCAGCGCGACGATCAGCGCGGCGCCGAGCAGCGGCCCGAACAGCGTGCCCATTCCGCCGACGAGCGTCATCAGCACGACGAGGCCCGACATCGTCCAGTACGCGTCCGACAGCGTCTCGAAGCCGAGCACGAGCACCTTCAGCGAGCCGGCCAGGCCCGCGAGCGCGGCCGACAGGATGAACGCGAGCAGCTTGAAGCGGTCGGTGTCGTAGCCGAGCGAGATCGCGCGCGCTTCGTTCTCCTTGATCGCGACGAGCACCTGGCCGAACGGCGAATGGACGACCCGCACGATGAACGCGCACGCGGCCACGACCACCGCCAGCACGACGTAGTACAGCGTGACGTCGTTCGACAGGTCGAGCAGCCCGAACAGCCGGCCGCGCGGCACGCCCTGCAGGCCGTCCTCGCCGTGCGTGAACGGCGCCTGCAGATAGATGAAGTAGACCATCTGCGCGAACGCGAGCGTGATCATCGCGAAGTAGATGCCCTGCCGGCGGATCGCGAACAGCCCGACGACGAGCCCGAGCAGCGTCGCGGCGACGGTGCCGGCCAGCACGCCGAGCTCCGGCGTGAAGCCGAGCGTCTGCATCGAGTAGCCGGTCGCATAGCCTGCCGTCGCGAGGAACATCGCATGGCCGAACGACAGCAGCCCCGTATAGCCGATCAGCAGGTTGAACGCGGCCGCGAACAGCGCGAACGCGAGCACCTTCATCACGAACACCGGATACGCGCCGATGAACGGCGCGGCGAGCAGTGCGGCGAGCAGGACGCCGTAGAGCACTTTTCTCTGCATCATTTTTCCTTGCCGAAGAGGCCCGCCGGGCGGAACAGCAGCACGATCGCCATGATCACGAACACGACGGTGGCCGACGCTTCGGGATAGAACACGCGCGTGAAGCCTTCGATCACGCCGAGCAGCAGGCCCGTGACGATCGAGCCGAGGATCGAGCCCATCCCGCCGATCACGACCACCGCGAACACGGTGATGATCATCGGCTGGCCCATCAGCGGCGACACCTGGATCACCGGCGCGGCCAGCACGCCCGCGAACGCGGCGAGCGCGACGCCGAAGCCGTAGGTGAGCGTGATCATCATCGGCACGTTCACGCCGAACGCCTCGACGAGCTTCGGGTTTTCGGTGCCCGCGCGCAGGTACGCGCCGAGGCGCGTCTTCTCGATCACGAACCACGTCGCGAGGCACACCGCGAGCGACGCGACGACCACCCACGCGCGATAGTTCGGCAGGAACATGAAGCCGAGGTTGGTCGCGCCGGACAGCTGCGACGGCACGTCGTACGGCTGCCCCGACGATCCGTAGATCGAGCGGAACACGCCTTCGACGACCAGCGTGAGGCCGAACGTGAGCAGCAGCCCGTACAAGTGATCGAGCTTGTACAGCCAGCGCAGCATCGAGCGCTCGATCGCGATCCCGAATGCGCCGACCACCAGCGGCGCCAGCACGAGCATCGCCCAGTACGGCAGCCCGAAATACGACAGCCCCATCCACGCGAGCATCGCGCCCAGCATGAACAGCGCGCCGTGCGCGAAGTTGATCACGTTGAGCAGCCCGAAGATCACCGCGAGCCCAAGGCTCAGGATCGCGTAGAACGAGCCGTTGACGAGCCCGAGCAGCAACTGGCTCAGCATCGCCGGCAACGGAATGCCAAAGATTTCCATCGACTTAGCCGTCAGAATGAGTTTCGTTGCGCGCGCAACTTCCTTGCGACGCGCATGCGGACGGCGCAGCGGGCACGTCGCTGCGGCCGCCACCGTGCGGCGCGCCCGTGCGCGCCGCCATGCGATGCCTACTTCCACAACGCGCAGCGCGTCTCCTGCTTGGTGCCGAACGCCTGTTCGCCCGGAATCGTCGCGAGCACCTTGTAGTAGTCCCACGGCTCCTTCGATTCGGACGGCTTCTTCACTTCCATCAGGTACATGTCGTGGATCATGCTGCCGTCCTGACGGATGTAGCCCTTCGCGTAGAAGTCGTTGATCTTCATATTCTTCAGCTCGGCCATCACCTTGTCGGAGTCGGTCGTGCCGGCGGCCTGCACGGCCTTCAGGTACGTCGTCACCGACGAGTAGTCGGCCGCCTGCAGGCTCGACGGCATCTTCTTCATCTTGCCGAAGTAGCGCTGCGCCCACTGGCGCGACGCCGCATCGCGATTCCAGTACCAGCTGTCGGTCAGCACGAGGCCCTGCGTCGTTTCGAGGCCGAGGCTGTGCACGTCGTCGATGAACATCAGCAGCGCGGCGAGCTTCATCGTCTTCGTGATGCCGAATTCCTTCGCGGCCTTGATCGAGTTGATCGTGTCGCCGCCCGCGTTCGCGAGGCCGAGGATCTGCGCCTTCGACGCTTGCGCCTGCAGCAGGAACGACGAGAAATCCGACGCGGACAGCGGGTGGCGCACCGTGCCGAGCACCTGCCCGCCGTTCGCCTTCACGACGTCCGACGTGTTCTTCTCGAGCGCCTTGCCGAACGCGTAGTCGGCCGTCAGGAAGAACCACGTCTTGCCGCCCTGCTTCACCACCGCCGAACCGGTGCCCTTCGCGAGCGCCATCGTGTCGTATGCGTAGTGGACCGTGTACGGCGTGCACTGCTCGTTGGTCAGCGTGTCGGCGCCCGCGCCGATGTTGATGTAGACCTTCTTCTTCTCGGCCGCGACCTGGTTCATCGACAGCGCGGTGGCCGAGTTCGTGCCGCCGACCAGCAGGTCGAGGCCGCCGCGGTCCATCCATTCGCGCGCCTTCGATGCGGCGATGTCGGCCTTGTTCTGGTGATCGGCATAGACGACCTCGATCGGCTTGCCGAGCACCTTGCCGCCGAAGTCCGCGACCGCCATGCGGATCGCCTCGAGACCGCCCTGCCCGTCGATATCCGCGTAAAGCCCCGACATGTCGGTGATGAAGCCGATCTTCACGGTATCCGCCGCGTGGGCGGCGCCGGCTGTGAACGCGGCGGCCGCGAGCGCGAGACAGGCCTGTGCGAGGGTCTTCATTTTCATTGACGTCTCCTGTTGTTCTGATGCGTTGTGGTTGTTCGAGGGCCGCCACGGCTAGCGGCAAGGGGAACGAGGCGGCATCACACGCCGAGCAGGTCGTGCAGGGTCGGCATCTTGCCTTCCAGTTCGGATGCGCGGAAATGCTCGACGATGCTGCCGTGCTCCATCACGTAGAAGCGGTCGGCGAGCGGCGCGGCGAAGCGGAAATTCTGTTCGACCATCACGATCGTGTAGCCGCGCGCCTTCAGCGCGACGATCATCCGTGCGAGCGCCTGCACGATCACCGGCGCGAGGCCCTCGGAGATCTCGTCGAGCAGCAGCAGGTTCGCGCCGGTGCGCAAAATCCGCGCGACCGCGAGCATCTGCTGCTCGCCGCCGGACAGCCGCGTGCCCTGGCTCTGCCGGCGCGACGCGAGGTTCGGAAACATCGCGTAGATCTCGTCGAGCGACATCGCGTGCTCGCGCGGCCCGATCAGCGGCGGCAGCATCAGGTTCTCCTCGCACGACAGGCTCGAGAAGATCCCGCGCTCCTCCGGGCAATAGCCGATGCCGTAATGCGGGATGCGATGCGTCGCGAGGCCGATCGTCTCGTGGCCGGCAACCTTGATCGACCCGCTGCGGCGGCCCGTGAGGCCCATGATCGCGCGCAGCGTCGTCGTGCGGCCCGCGCCGTTGCGGCCGAGCAGCGTGACGACCTCGCCGCGATGCACGGTCAGGTCGACGCCGTGCAATATGTGGGATTCCCCGTACCAGGCCTCCAGGCCCGTGATTTCCAGCGCAGGCGTACCGCTCTCGACGCCGCTCAATTCGCGTTCCTCCCGTTCGCTGTGCTTCATGCGTGCGCCCCCGCGAGCGCCGCGTCGGCGCTGCCCATGTAGGCTTCGATGACGAGCGGATTCTTCGACACTTCCGCATACGAGCCTTCGGCCAGCACCTCGCCGCGTTGCAGGACGGTGATCGTGTCGGAGATTCCCGCGATCACGTTCATGTTGTGCTCGACCATCAGGATCGTGCGGCCGTTCGCGACCTTCTTGATCAGCGCGGTCACGCGGTCGACGTCCTCGTGGCCCATCCCCTGCGTGGGCTCGTCGAGCAGCATCAGTTCGGGCTCCATCGCGAGCGTCGTCGCGATCTCGAGCGCGCGCTTGCGGCCATAGGCCAGCTCGACGGTCGGCACGTGCGCGAAATCGGTGAGGCCGACCTGCGTGAGCAGGTCCATCGCGCGATCGTCGAGCCGCTTCAGCGTGCGTTCGCTGCGCCAGAAATGGAATTCGGTGCCGAGCGCGCGTTGCAGGCCGATGCGCACGTTCTGCAGCGCGGTCAGGTGCGGAAACACGGCCGAGATCTGGAACGAGCGGATGATGCCGCGCCGCGCGACCTGCGCGGGGCGCTCGTCGGTGATGTCGATGCCGTTGAAGACGATCTGGCCGGCCGTCGGCGTCAGAAATTTGGTGAGGAGGTTGAAACAGGTGGTCTTGCCCGCGCCGTTCGGCCCGATCAATGCATGGATCGCACCGCGCCGCACACGCAGGTTGACGCCGTTCACGGCGGTGAAGCCCCTGAATTCCTTCGTCAGTCCGCGTGTTTCCAGAATCGTGTCGCCGAGAATCATGTTCCCTTCCGTACGAAGTCAGGCGAAGCACCGGGAAGCCTGGCGCAAGCGGCCGCGAACAGGTCAGCGGATCAGCCGGCTGCCCCGGGCGCCGTGGTACGCCTCGAGGGTGGTCTCCCGCGCCGACGCGTATGCACATTGCGGGACATTGTCGCGCCGTTGGTGCAGTGCAATCATCGGGATTTGCACTTATAGGGGTCGCCGCCATATCGGGCGCGACGGCGCGCGGTTATTCACCGTGCTTTTTTGATACGTGCATCATCACGCGTTGAACTGCGGCAGGACCCGGCACGCACGCGACGAAAAAAACCGCGCGACGGCGCGGCTTGCACGGATCTCGCCGTTCGCGCGCAGGCGCCGGCGGCTTGTTTCGCATAGCGAATCAGCGGGCGTTCGCATGACGGCCCGCTGGCGCGCGGATCAGCGAGCCGTCATGCCGCCGTCGCCGCGGCCTCGGTTCGGACCGACGTCGTTTCGCGCGCCGCACGGCGGTCGGCACGAATCATGTCGCTCGCGCGCTCGGCGATCATCAGCGTCGGCGAATTGGTGTTGCCCGACGTGATGAACGGCATCACCGATGCGTCGACGATCCGCAACCCCGCGATGCCGCGCACGCGCAGCCGGCCGTCGACCACCGCGCGCGCGTCGTCGGCGCGCCCCATCCGGCAGGTGCCTACCGGATGGAAGATCGTCGTGCCGACGACGCCGGCCGCGTCGATCAGTTCGGCCTCGGTCCGGTACCGTATGCCCGGCAGGATTTCCTCGGGGCGATAGCGCGCGAGCGCCGGCGCGGATGCGATCCGGCGCGTGAGGCGCAGCGCGTTCGCGGCAACATGACGATCGTGATCGGTCGACAGATAGTTCGGCGCGATCGCCGGTGCGCTGCCCGGATCGGCGCTCGTGACGTGCACGCTGCCGCGCGAGGTCGGACGCAAATGGCAGACCGACGCCGTAAACGCGTTGAAGCCGTGCAGCGGCTCGCCGAAGCGTTCGAGCGACAGCGGCTGCACGTGATACTGGAGATCGGGGCGCGTGAGCGCGGGATCGTCCGGATCCGATTTCGCGAACGCGCCCAGTTGCGACGGCGCCATCGACATCGGCCCACGCTGCAGCAGCGCATATTCGGCGCCGATCATCAGCTTGCCCCACCAGCGTGCGGACAGCGTGTTGAGCGTGCGCACGCCATCGACGCGAAACGCCATCCGCAATTGCAGGTGATCCTGCAGGTTTTCGCCGACGCCCGGCAGATCCTGCACGATGTCGATGCCGAGCGCCTGCAGCCGCCGGCCATCGCCGACACCCGACAGTTCGAGCAGTTGCGGCGAATTCACCGCGCCGGACGTCAGCAGCACTTCCGAGCGCGCCCGCGCGACGTAGTCGGTGCCGCCGCCGTGGTACTCGACGCCGACCGCGCGCCGCCCGTCGAAGATCACGCGCTGCGCATGCGCGCCGGTGATCACGGTCAGGTTCGGGCGCGCCATCGCGGGCCGCAGGAACGCCTTCGACGTATTCCAGCGCACGCCGCGCTTCTGGTTCACTTCGAAGTAGCCGACCCCGGCATTGTCGCCGCGGTTGAAATCGTCGGTGGCGGGAATGCCGGTCTGCTGCGCGGCCTGCGCGAACGATTCGAGGATCTCCCAGCGCAGCCGCTGCTTCTCGACGCGCCAGTAGCCGCCCGTGCCGTGCGCGTCGCTCGCGCCCGCATGGTGATCCTCGCTGCGCTTGAAGATCGGCAGCACGCTGTCCCACGACCAGCCGGCGTCGCCGGTTTCCTGCGCCCAGTTGTCGTAGTCCTCGCGCTGGCCGCGCATGTAGATCATCCCGTTGATCGACGAGCAGCCGCCGAGCACGCGGCCGCGCGGATACGACAGCGCGCGGCCGTTGAGCGCCGCCTCCGGCTGCGTCTTGTACAGCCAGTCGGTGCGCGGGTTGCCGATGCAATACAGATAGCCGACCGGGATATGAATCCAGTGATAGTCGTCCTTGCCGCCCGCTTCGAGCAGCAGCACGCTGATGTCGGGATCCTCGGTCAGGCGGTTCGCGAGCACGCAGCCCGCGGTGCCCGCGCCGACGATCACATAGTCGAATTCGCCCTCGAGCGTGCGTTGAGTACTCACGGCGTGTCTCCTGTCGGCTCGGGTCAACGCTTCGCGCTTACCTGAGCCGCATGCTTCGCGGTCGGCCCGAATGAGCGCTTCAGCGCTGACTCCGGCCCCCCGTGCGAAGCTCGTTGTTGTGTACCGCGCGGCGCGGTGCCGCGCGTCATTTCCAGCATAGTGCGTCGCATCGCGCGCCGCGCCTGCGGCCCCGCGCGCCCGACCCGATGAAGCGTACTCCCGCGCGCGGCCACCGATCCAATGAGTTATGCTGAACTGCGTTATAAGCCGCGCTCATATCACGACGATGGATCTCACCCTGCTTCGCGCGTTCGCGACGGTCGCCCGCGAAGGCAACCTCACGCGCGCCGCCGTGCAGCTGCATCTGACGCAGCCGGCCGTCAGCCTGCAGATCAAGCATCTGCAGGAAACGCTCGGCGTCGTGCTGTTCACGCGCACGTCGCGCGGGCTCGCGCTCACGCGCGACGGGCAGACGCTGCTGCCGCACGCGGAGCGCGCGCTCGCCGCGGCCGCCGACGTACAGCGCGCCGCTGCCGCGCTGCGTCACGAGGTGCGCGGCCGGCTGCGGATCGGCACGATCCTCGATCCCGGTTTCCTGCGGCTCGGCGGCTTCCTGCGCGCGCTGGTCGAGACCCATCCGCAGATCGAAACGGCGCTGCGCCACGGGATGTCGGGCTGGGTGCTCGAACAGGTGCGCGCGCAGGCGCTCGACGTCGGCTACTACATCGGCCGGCCCGAGGACGATTCGCCGCGCGACGGTGCGCTGTTCCACACCGTCACGCTCACGCGTTTCGAATACCGCGTGCTCGCGCCGGCCGGCTGGAAGGAGCGCGTGCAGCGCGCGCACGACTGGCGCGCGCTCGCCGCGCTGCCGTGGATCTGGACGCCGCCGGCGTCCGCCCACCACCGGCTGCTGTCGCGCCTGTTCGCCGCGGCCGGCGCGCAGCCGGCGAAGGTCGCCGAGGTCGACCAGGAGCAGTCGATGCTCGATCTCGTCAAATCGGGGATCGGGTTGACGCTCGCGCGCGATTCGACCGCGCTGGCCGAGGCGCACGCGCATGCGCTGACGATCGTCGAACGCGTGACGGTGCCGACCGAGCTGACGTTCGTGACGCTCGCCGAGCGACGCGACGAGCCGGCGATCGCGGCCGCGCTCCGGCTGATCGAAGCGCAGTGGGCGATATGAGGGTTGCTGATGACGATGCGGCCGGTGACGCAGCGGGTTTCGGCACCTGACGCATGCCGCGGCTCGCCGTCGCGAGCCGAATCGCGCGCCCCGCGTCGTGTCGCCGCGCCCCGTCCGCTCGTCACGCCACCATCGCAGGCTTTTTGCTAGATTGTGCGTTCGCACACCGCGAGACCCCGATTGAAGGAGACCCGCATGGCCCGCAACATCGAGATCAAAGCCCGCGCCCGCGAATTCGACCGGCTGCGCGAACGGGCGGCGCAGCTCGCGACCGAAGCGCCGCTCTTCTACCGCCAGCAGGATTTCTTCTATGACGTGCCGCGCGGCCGGCTCAAGCTGCGCCGCTTCGAGGACGGCACGCCGGCCGAGCTGATCTTCTACCAGCGCGACGATCGCGACGGCCCGAAGGCGTCGTACTACACGCGCAGCCCGGTGACGAACCCCGACGCGATGCATTCGCTGCTCGCGACCGCGCTGACCACGCGCGGAATCGTGACGAAGGAGCGGCACGTGTACCTCGCCGGCCGCACGCGCATCCACCTCGACCGCGTCGACGGTCTCGGCGATTTCATCGAGCTCGAAGTCGTGCTCGGCCCCGACGACGACGAAGCGGGCGGCGAAGCCGAAGCGCACGAGGTGTTCGGGAAACTCGGCGTGGCGCAGGACGATCTCGTCGCGGTTGCGTACGTCGATCTGTTGAACGCCGACGCGCAGCCCGAAACGGTCTGATCGAGCCCATCGAAGGCGGTACGTCGCGCCGCCTTCAGCGCCGATGCCGCGGCTGCCTCCCCGTCACGCGGCACCCGGCGCCAGATGCGCGAGCGGCAGCGCACCGTTTCGCTTGAAGGTCGTCAGTACGATGTTCGAGCGCACGCTGTCGACGCCCGGCACCCGCATCAGCTTCTTCATCACGAACTGCGACAGCGCGTTGAGATCCGGCGCGACGATTCGCAGCAGGTAGTCGGCATCGCCCACCACCGCATGGCATTCGAGCACCTCGGGCAGCACGTCGATCTGCTGCTGGAACTGCTCGATGATCGAATCGCCGTGATGCTTGAGCTTCAGGCTCGTGAACGCGGTCACGCCGAGCCCGAGTTTCTCGGGCCGCAGCATCACGCGATAGCCTTCGATCACGCCGGCCGCCTCCAGCCGCTGCAGCCGCCGGCCGATCTGCGACGGCGACAGCGGCACTTCCTCGCCCAGCTGCTGATGCGTCGCGCGACCGAAGCGCTGCAGCACGTCCAGCAGCGCGAGATCGAAGTGGTCGAGTTCCAGCATGAGCATTCTCCGCATTGATTCGTAATTTGATGCGCGATTATCGCATCTTCCGACGAATAAACGCCAACTATGCGCCCAATCCGCGCACAGCCCGCTCTACACTTGCATGGTCCCCACTACAGCGTGCAGAGCCTGATCATGTCCACCGTCGTCACCGCGAAACTGCAGGAACAGTTCGACGCGGGCCTCGAAACCCGCGCCGATTTCACCATCGACCAGCCGCTGCATCGCTACGGCCAGGTCGACCACGCGGTGTGGAAGCAGCTCTATGCGCGCCAGTCGGCGCTGCTGCGCGGCCGCGCGTGCGACGCGTTCGTGGCCGGGCTCGGCAAGATCGCGCTGCCGGCCGATCGCATGCCGTCGTTCGCCGACGTGAACCGCCAGTTGAAGCCCGCGACCGGCTGGGAAATCGTCGCGGTGCCCGGCCTCGTGCCCGACCGCGTGTTCTTCGCGCACCTCGCGAACCGGCGTTTCCCGGTCACCTGGTGGATGCGCCGCCCCGACCAGCTCGACTACCTGCAGGAACCCGACTGCTTCCACGACCTGTTCGGCCACGTGCCGCTGCTGATCGACCCGGTGTTCGCCGACTACATGCAGGCGTACGGCCGCACCGCGCTCGCGGTCGCCGACGACGAAGCGGCGCTGGCGCGGCTCGCGCGCCTCTATTGGTATACGGTGGAATTCGGGCTGATCCGCGACCCGCGCGGCACGAACGGGCTGTCGATCTACGGCGCCGGGATCGTGTCGAGCAAGGGCGAAAGCCTGTACAGCCTCGAAAGCGCGGCGCCGAACCGGCTCGGGTTCGACCTCGAGCGCGTGATGCGCACGAAGTACCGGATCGACACGTTCCAGAAGACCTACTTCGTGATCGACGATTTCGCGCAACTGTTCGCGCTCGCCGACGTCGATGGCCGCGCGCTGGCCGACCGGCTCGCGGCGTTGCCCGAATTCGCGGCCGGCGCGGTGCTCGACACCGACCGCGTGCTGCATCGCGGCACGGGCGAAGGCTGGCCCGACGACGCCGACGCGTGACACGTCGGGCGCCCCCCGCCGGCTGCCGGCTGCCCGTCGCCCGTCGCCCTTTCCGCAACTATGAAACAATGAACGATGCGGGCTTCGCCGCGCGGCGCAACCGCGCGCGGGCGCCGTTACCGAACGAGAGGTGCAAGATGATCCACAAGCTCACATCCGAAGAACGCAAGACCCGGCTCGAAAACCTGCCGCACTGGACCGCCGTGCCGGGCCGCGACGCGATCCAGCGCCGCCTGCGCTTCGCCGATTTCAACGAGGCATTCGGCTTCATGACGCGTGTCGCGATCAAGGCGCAGGAGATGAACCATCATCCGGAATGGTTCAACGTGTACAACCGCGTCGACGTCACGCTGTCGACCCACGACGCCGACGGCTTGACCGAACGCGACATCGAACTCGCGCGGTTCATCGACGGCGCCGCCACGCATGCGCAACCGGGCGCCTGAATTCCGAGTGCCGCCTCCACCGCCGCGCATCTTTCCGTGCGCGGCGCGTCAACTTTTCATTTCGCTGAACGTTTTCTAGGATGTACTCAGCGAAAGCCTTCAGCTTTCCAAGCCATCCTTAAGGCGCACGTAAGTCTCGTACGCTTTCCGCGCCTTGGGGTCCAATCCTTCCAGTTGCAGCGCGCTTTCGCGCTGTACAATCAGCAGCGCATACGGCTTGGAAAGCGCGCTGGCCTCTTCGCAGAGTTTGAGTTCGTCGCCGCTCGACGGCGAGCGGGCGCGCCAGAAATTGATCGCGGCTTCTAGGTCGTGGATCGAAATATCGGACATGTTTGGATTTAATCGTTCGCTGGCCGCCATGCTTGATGTCAGGCGATGCGGCGTTCCTGTGGAAACGGCGTCGTGCTGTCCGCGTGCCTGAACCGCCAACCCATTGTACTTGAGCGAACTTCATGCGACTCCTTCTGATCGAAGACGACCGCCCCATCGCACGCGGTATCCAGAGCAGCCTCGAGCAGGCTGGCTTCACCGTCGACATGGTGCATGACGGCATCTTTGCCGAACAGGCGCTGGCACAGAACCGCCACGAACTCGTGATCCTCGACCTCGGCCTGCCGGGCATCGACGGCATGACGCTGCTCACGCGCTTTCGCCAGACCAACCGCCACACGCCCGTGATCGTGCTGACCGCCCGCGACGAGCTGAACGACCGGATTCAGGGCCTGAACTCCGGCGCCGACGACTACATGCTCAAGCCGTTCGAGCCGGCCGAGCTCGAAGCGCGCATCCGCGCGGTGATGCGCCGCAGCGGCCCGCACAGCGACATGCCGCGCCCGGAAGTGTCGCTCGGCGGCGTGCGCCTGTCGGGCGTCGACCGCCGCATCTTCAACGACGACAAGCCGCTCGAACTGTCGCCGCGCGAATTCGCGGTGCTGGAAATGCTGCTGCTGCGTCACGGCCGCGTCGTCAGCAAGGCGCAGTTGCAGGATCACCTCACGCACTTCGGCGGCGATCTCGGCGACACCGCGATCGAAGTCTACGTGCACCGCGTCCGCAAGAAACTCGAGCAGTGCCGGGTCGAAATCGTCACGGTGCGCGGCTTCGGCTACCTGCTGCAGGAAATCCGCCAGACGGCGAGCGTCTGAGCGACGCCGCGCGCCGGCCGGCCGCGTGCCGCCGGTGCATGCGTGCCGCTCCACGTCGCCGCTCCCGGCGCACGACCGCGCCGCTCCCCGTGAGCGGCGCTTATCCCTTTGCCCGTCGAAATGTCTCCTGATCCGGCTGTGACCACCAGCCTGCGCCGCTCGCTGCTTCGGCGCCTCGCCGCCCCGCTGTCGATGCTCGCGCTGATGAGCGGCCTGATCGCCTACTGGCTCGCGTGGCAATACACGCAGCACGTGATCGACCGCTCGCTCGCCGATCTCGCGACCGCCATCTCCAAGCAGATCCAGATCGCCGGCCCCGACGCGCCGTTCACGGTGCCGCCGCTCGCGCAGGCGATGTTCTCCGATCCGGCCGAAGCGCTGATCTACCGGATCAGCGACGGCGAGGAGGAACTCGCCGGCGATCCGAAGCTGCCGCTGCAGGGCATCAACGTGCGCCGCATGCATCACGCGTACGTGTTCGAGGCCGAATACGACAACCGCGCGGTGCGGGTCGCGCAGGTGCGCGTCGACAACGTCGAGGGCGGCCGGCCGATGGTCGTCGAAGTCGCGCAGCCGGTGCGGCACCGCTACCGGATCGCGGCCGAATTCCTCGTCGCGATCATGATGCCGCTGCTGCTGCTGCTGCTCGCGGGCTGGGGCATCGTATGGCGGGTCGTGAACCAGCAGCTGGGCCCGCTCACGCATCTCGCCGATTCGCTGAACCGGCAGACCCACACGTCGCTGGAACCGGTCGACGAAACCGACGTGCCGCTGGAGATCCGGCCGCTGACGAGCGCGATGAACGCGCTGCTCGGCCGTCTGAAGACCGCGCTCGACGCGCAGCGCAAGTTCATCGCCGATGCCGCCCACCAGTTGCGCACGCCGCTCACCGCGGTGAAGCTGCATGCCGAGCAGGCGGCCGTCGCGCGCGACCCGCACCAGACCTACGCTGCGGTGCGCGAGTTGCGCGCAGCGGCCGACCGCGCGGTGCGGCTGTCCAACCAGTTGCTGTCGCTCGCGCGGGCCGAGCCGGGCGAACAGGCCGCCCGCTTCGTCGACGTCGATCTCGCGGCGATGGCGTTCGAGACGGGCGCCGAATGGGTGCCGCGCGCGCTCGCGTCGCACGTCGACCTCGGCTTCCAGCGCAGCGACGAGCCGGGCGACGACGAGAAGCTGATCGTGCGCGGCAACCCGGTGCTGCTGCGCGAGGTGATCGCGAACCTGCTCGACAATGCGCTGAAGTACGTGCCGCTCGCGCGGCCGAACGGCGCGCGGATCACGGTGAACGTCGCGCGCGCCGCGCTCGAGGACGGCCAGCCGGCCGCCGAGATCGTCGTCGAGGACAACGGCCCCGGCGTGCCCGCGAACCAGCAGGCCGACCTGTTCAAGCGCTTCTTCCGCGGCGACGCGCAAAGCGGCAACGGTGTCGAAACCGGCGCCGGGCTGGGGCTCGCGATCGTGCACGACATCATCGCGATGCATGGCGGCACCGTGTCGTACGAGGATGCATCGGAAGGCGGCTCGCGGTTCGTGGTGCGAGTGCCGCTCACGACGCGAACGGAAAAGCCGGCCAGCGAAACGCCGGCTGCGGCGCCGACGCACTGAGCGATCGCCGAGCGAGCCGCGGCGGGCAACCGCCGGCCCGTCGACCGGGCCGCCCGCCGGCGCAAAGCGAATGCCGGGCCGCCACCACGCGGCAGCCGCCGGCTGAAACGACAGCGGCAGCGCGCGATGCGCTGCCGCCTGCCTCACTTCTTGTTCTTCTTGTCCTTCGAACCGGACGCGGGCTTGCCGTCCTTCTTGTCCTTCTTCTTTTTCTTCTTCCCGCCTTCGTCGGACGTCGCGAGCAACGTGCCGCGGCACGATGCCGCACCGCAGTGGCACGCGTATTCGCGCTTGAGCTTCTTCGTCAGCTTCGCGTCGATCACGAGGCCGTAGTCGTAGAACAGCTCCTCTTCCGGGCCGATGTCGCGCAGCGCGTGAATGTACACGCGGCCCTTGACTTCCTCGGCTTCGCAGTTCGGCGCGCACGAATGGTTGATCCAGCGCGCGCTGTTGCCGTCGACCTTGCCGTCGATCACGCCGCCTTCGTCGAGTGCGAAGTAGAACGTATGATTCGGCTCGCTCGGGTCGTGCGGATGGCGGCGCAGCGCTTCCTTCCACGAGATTCGCTCGCCCTTGTATTCCACTACGCGTTCGCCGGCCTTGATCGGCGCCACGGCGAACACGCCCTTGCCGTGTACTCCCGAGCGGCGCACCGCGATCCTGCGTGAACTCATCGAACCAATCCTTGTGAAGACGACTTGAACGGAAGCGACCGCGATCGCGGCCGGGCGCCGCGCCAAACGAAAACGCGGCACCGATCGGTGCCGCGTCGGGGCATGCGGCGAATCACCCGCATCCTACACGTTCGCGATTGCTTCGTTCAACATCGCGCGCAATATTGCGCGATGCGCTCAGCGCTGGCCGAACGACACGTCGCCGAACAGCGCCTTGTGCTCGCGCGGCTGCGAGCGCCAGTACTGCGGCGGCGCCGTCACCTGCGCGCCGAGCTCGGCCGCCGCGTGCCACGGCCAGCGCGGGTCGTACAGCATCGCGCGCGCCATCGCGACGAGATCGGCATCGCCGGCCTCGATCAGCCGGTTCGCATGCTCGGGTTCGTTGATCAGGCCGACCGCGATCGTCGGCATGCCGACCGCCCGCTTCACGGCCTGCGCGAACGGCACCTGGTAGCCGGGCGACAGCGGAATCTTCTGCAGTGGCGACACGCCGCCGGACGACACGTCGATCCAGTCGCAGCCACGGCGCTTCAGTTCGTGCGCGAACGCGATCGTATCGTCGAGCTCCCAGCCGCCTTCGACCCAGTCGGTCGCGGACACGCGCACGCCGACCGGCCGATCCTCCGGAAACGCGGCGCGCACGATCTCGAAGATCTCGAGCGGAAACCGCATCCGGTTTTCGCGCGATCCGCCGTATTCGTCGGTGCGCCGATTCGCGAGCGGCGACAGGAACTGATGCAGCAGGTAGCCGTGCGCCGCGTGCACTTCGATCGCATCGATGCCGAGTCGTGCGGCACGTTTGGCCGACGCCGCGAAGGCTTCGCGGATACGATTCAGGCCCGCGGCATCGAGCGCGAGGGGCGGCGTCTCGCCGTCCTTGTGCGGCACGGCCGACGGGCCGTGCGGCAGCCAGCCGCCGTCGGCGACCGGCACGAGCTGGCCGCCCTCCCACGGCGCCGCGCTCGACGCCTTGCGCCCCGCGTGCGACAACTGCATCGCGATGCGGATCGGCGAATGCTTGCGGATCGCGGCCAGCACCGGCTTCAGCGCGGCTTCGGTCACGTCGTCCCACAGGCCGAGATCGCCATGCGTGATGCGTCCGTCGGGTTCCACCGCGGTCGCCTCGATGCACAGCAGCCCGGCGCCCGACAGCGCGAGATGGCCGAGGTGAATCATGTGCCAGTCGGTCGCTTCGCCGCGTTCGGCCGAGTACTGGCACATCGGGGAAATCACGATCCGGTTCGGAAGGGTCACGCCGCGCAGCGTGAACGGAGAAAACAGCGCAGTCATGGAAGCCGCTCGCCAGGAAAGGGAAAGAGCGGACGAGCGTAGCACGCACGCCTGAAGCGTGCAGATGGCGCGCTCGGCAGTAAGCGGATGGTCAGGTACGGCCGGCCGGATGCCGGCGGGACGTGGAACAAACGGCGTGCGCGACGGACGGCGATGCGCCGGCCCGCGACGTCAGAGCCCGACGCTGCCGAGCCACTCCGCGAACATGTGCCGGGCGGCCGTCTCGAGCACGGGGCCGTGCTGCATGGTTTCGGCGCGCAACTGGCGCGCGTCGATGCCGGGCGTCGCGGCGATTTCGCCGGCGTTCGCGATCAACCACGGTTCGAAGCGATCGGTACGGATCTCGGGATGGCATTGCAGCGCCAGCACGTGCTGCCCCCATGCGAATGCCTGGTGGCGGCAAGCCGGCGTCGACGCGAGATGGATCGCACCGCCCGGCAGGTCGAACGTATCGCCATGCCAGTGCAGCATCGACGTCGTCGCGCCGTCGAGATGGCGCAGCGGCGACGCGCGGCCGGCGTCGGTGAGCGTCAGCGGCGCCCAGCCGAGCTCGTGCCGCGCGGCCGGATAGACGCGCGCCCCGAGCGCCCGCGCGATGAACTGCGCGCCGAGGCAGATGCCGAGGATCGGCAGCCCCGCGTCGATGCGCTGGCGCACGAGCGCCAAGAGCGGCGCGATCGTCGGATACTGCGCGTCGTCATACACGCTGAGCGGCCCGCCGAGCACGACGAGCAGCGACGGCTCGTGCACGTCGAGCACCTCGACCCGCGACGATCCGACATCGACATAGCGCACCCGTCGACCGCGTTCGCCGAGCACCTGCTCGAAGCTCCCGAGATCCTCGAAATGCACGTGGCGGATCGCCACGACTTCAGCGTTCATCATCGGCCTCCCGGTCGATCGACGGACGTCAGCCGGCGAAAATCTTCCAGGTCTTCTTCTGCGTCGCCGCGTCGGCTTCTTCCTGCACCGAGCAGTCGAGACGCAGATCGCTGTCGGACATCGAGATATCGAGCACCGCGCAGTGATGCACGGTCTTCTTCGATGGCTTGCCCGGCTGGAAGTGGGTGCACGTCAGGCACATGCGCTGCGGCGGCGTCGCGCCGGCCACCTGCAGCTCGCGCAGCGTCTTCAGCAGCGCGCGATGCAGCGTGCCCTGCTCGTCCGCGCCGAGCTTGCCGACCGCTTTCGTCAGGAATTCAGGCCATTGCAGCGCCTTCTTCGCGGCCGTGCGGCCACGTGCCGACAGGCGCACGGCCAGGGCGCGGCCGTCGTCCAGCGCACGGCGCTTCTCGACGAGCCCCTTCGTCTCGAGCGTGCTGACCGCATCGCTCGTGGTGGCCGCGGTGAGCTGCGTCTCGCGCGCGATCTCGCCGAGCCGCATCGGGCCCTTGCGCTGCAGCAGCAGCACGAGGATTTCGCCTTGCGTCGGCGTGAGGCCAGCGCCTTCCGCCCAATCCCATGCCTCGCTCCGCATGGCCGTGCTCAACCGCAGCAGGCTGTGGGTCACACGTCCCGCAGCCTGGTTCCCGTAAACGCCTTCGCTCATAGTCTTTTCGCTTTGCCGCCGCCCGGATGGCCGAGCGGCCGTAGTGTGGAGATCGAATCTATCTCAAAACAGACGCCTCTCTCGAGTGCGTCAGCACGGCCGTCGCGAGGCACACGCGGCGGTCGCGTTCGCGGCGACCGGAGAGACACGCACCGTTCCGGTGTCCGCAAAGCCGACATTCTAAGCGAGAGCGGAAAATCGCACAGCTAAGTTATCCCCTGCATGCTGTGGAAAATCGCCGAATAACCGGATTTTTTCGTTGTGCGCGCAATGTCGCGCGCCGGCGAAAGGGGCGCGCCGGTATTTTCCTGTTCAAATCGGCCATCGGCCGTGCGGTGACGATCCACCGGGTTATCCCGCCTGCAGGGCATTGACTTTGCAGCGGAATATCCGGTTATCCACAGATTTCGACGGCGCCCGGCAACGATTTCGTCGCGACCGGGCGCCGATAACCGTTCAGCGAATCGCGGCGCGGTCGATTCTGCAATCTGCAAAACATATTTTCACTCGCGCCAACGTAAGCACTGCTGCCGGACCGTCTCGTTCAGCGATTTTTCCTGTTTGAAAACGGTTCTCAACCACGATGCGTCGTTTACGCGCGCCTTCGCGAGCGCGCCGATCTCGTCGAGCGCCGCGCGCGAACCGAGCGCGGCCGCATGCGGCGCGATCCGGTCGAGCGTGTCGAGGATGTCTTCCGCGATCGTGCGGCGCTCGCCCGTCTGAGGATTCACGCAGGTGCCCTCGAGCCCGAAGCGGCACGCTTCGAAACGGTTGAACGTGTAGACCAGGTAATCGTCCTCGGACAGCTTCAGCGGCCGGTCGGTCAGCAGGTAGCGTGCGAGCGTCTGGATGTAGCAGGCGATCGCGGCCGCGCGGTCGACCGACAGTGGCGTGTCCATCACGCGCACCTCGATCGTGCCGTAGCCGGGCTTCGGCCGGATATCCCAGTAAAAGTCCTTCATCGAGTTCACGACGCCCGTGTTCACCATCTTCGTGAAGTACTCCTCGAAGGCGTCCCAGGTCAGCACGAACGGCGCGCGGCCCGACAGCGGGAACGCGAACACCGAATTCAGGCGTGCCGAATGGAAGCCCGTGTCGACGTTCTGCACGAACGGCGACGACGCGGACAGCGCGATGAAGTGCGGAATGAAACGCGACATCGAGTGCAGCAGGAACAGCGCGCTGTCGGGATCGGGGCAGCCGATGTGCACGTGCTGGCCGAACACGGTGAACTGCTTGGCGAGATAGCCGTACAGCTCGGAGATGTACTGGAAGCGCGGCGCATCGTAGATCTGCCGGTCGCTCCATTGCTGGAACGCATGCGTGCCGCCGCCGGCCAGCCCGACGTTGAGCTGGTCGGCCGCCTTCACGAGCACGTCGCGGATCGCATGCAGTTCGCTGACGGCCTGCTCGTGCGAATGGCAGATGCCGGTCGACAGCTCGATCATGCTTTCGGTGATTTCCGGCGTGATGTTGCCGGGAAAAGTCTCGCCCTGGATCAGGCGCATCAGGTCGGACGCCGCTTTGGTCAGGTCGTAGTTGTGCGTGTTGACGACCTGGATCTCCAGTTCGACGCCGAACGTGAACGGTTCGGAATTGACGAAGGTTTCGAGTGCCATGGCAGGTTCCGGAATCAGTTGCCGTCGCTGCGTTCGCCGACCGCCGACAGGCAGCGATAGACGACGAACGGGCTGACGAGCTGCAGGATCACGATCGAGCACATCACGATCGCGCGCAGGTGCGGGTCGAAATTGGGATAGAGCTGGTAGGTATCGTCGACGAGCAGGTACGACAGCGCGGACATCGGCGTGAGCGCGATGCCGAGCGCGATGCCCTGCTTCATCCCGAGGCCGCTCGGCTTCGCGAACGCGACGACGCCGGCCAGCTTCGCGGCGAGCCGCGTGATGATCAGCACGATCGCGAGCAGCCCGCCGAGCGCGATGTCGCCCCACGTGAACGACGTGAGCGTCAGCACGAACAGCACCACCGTCAGCAGCCAGCCGGCCGTGCCGAAGTGCTCGGGCCACAGCTGCGGCCGCGCCTCGAGGTTCTTCACGATGATGCCGGCAAGCAGCAGCGTGAGCAGCGTCGACAGCTTCAGCGCCTGCGCGACGGCGATCGCGAGCATCACGAGCCCGAACAGCGCGACGAACGAATGCTCGTCGCGCATCGTCGCGGTCATGTGACGGAACAGGTAGTTGCACGAACGCGCGACGAGATACGCGACGATGAACGAACCGGCGAGCAGGTAGAGCGGTTGCAGGATCGTCGCGAAAACGTTGCCGTACGCTTCCTGGTGCAGCCAGCTCGTCACGAGCTTGGTCAGCACGATCGCGTACACGCTGTTGAGCGCGGTGAGCGTGATCAGGCGCTGCGACACCTGCCCTTCCGCGCGCAGTTCGGTCTTGAGCTGAATCACCATCGACGGCGACGTCGCGATCGCGATCGCCGACAGCACCAGCGCGACCATCCCCGATACGCCGAGCGCGAGCATCACGAACAACACGAGCACGAACGTGAGCGTGGCTTCCGCGAGGCTCGACGCGACGAGCCACGGATTGCGCCGGATCCAGCGCAGGTCGAGGCGGCTGCCGAGTTCGAACAGCAGTAGGCCGAGCGCGACGTCCATCAGCAGCCGCGAGGTTTCGTCGGTGCTGGTGTCGATCACGCCGAATCCGAACGAACCGGCGATCAGGCCGATCACGGCATAGCCGGTGATGCGCGGCAGGCGCCACGCGCGATAGCACAGCTCGCCGCACAGGCCGGCTGCGAACAATGCGAGCCCGGCCCAGAACACGGCATCCGGCGCGAGCGGCCAGTTGGGCAGGAATGAGAACGCCGACTTCATCGTGGTGACTTCTCCTTTGGAAGCAACCTCCAGCGACGCGGGATCAAGCGACAGGAATGGATGCGCCGGCTGGGTATTGCCCCGAATGTGATTGTTGTGCTCGACGATGGCGATACATGGGGTCCGCCTGTTCCACCACCAGGCGGAACGTCGTTCAGGTTGCCGATCTGGATTGTCGGCCTGGTGTGTGAACGGACTGCGCAGTCTCGAAGATTCAGATTCGAAATCGTGCCGACCGTTCCATTGAAGCATGTCCGGCGCTGGGCCGAACGAACGCGAAGGAAACCGATTGTGCCACAGCTTTTTCGCTCCGGAACCGATTGAATCGACCCGCGGGGCTGTGCGTCGCTGCAGGTCTTTGGTTTCAAAGGTTTACTTGTATATATACATAGTAGAAGTTAACAAAGGACGCACAGTTCTGTGGATAACTCCGGTTTACGCTGGCAGATCAAGGTGTTGGCGAAACCATAACCGGTTGCACAGGCTGTTCGTGCACAGAGATTCGAGTCGAGCAACTTTCGGGCCGCTTCACAGCTGTGCCGGGTTACCCAGTTTACGTCCACTGTGATTGCACACGGAATGCGCAGGGATTTCGCGGGGTTATCCACAGCGTCGCGTGGATAACCTTGCGCGGAAAAATCGGGAACCTGTGATCGCTGCGCGCGACCGCTCAGCCGTCCGAGCCGACGCGGCGGGCGCGCAGTGCGCGGATCAGGAAGCGGGCGGGATCGATCGCGTCGGCGAGTTCGCGCTCGAGCGGCCACGGCTCGCCTTCGAGTTGCGACGCGATCAGCTCGGCGCCGAGCGCAGCCCATACGAGGCCGCGCGAACCGAAGCCGAATGCGCCGTAGAGGCCCGGCAGGCGCGGCAGGTCGCGCGCCTGCGCACCGCCCAGCGCGCGTGCGTTCGCGGTGGCCTGCGCTTCGTCGGCGAGCGGGCCGACGAGCGGCAGGCGGTCGCCGACGACCCAGCGGAACGCCACGCGGCCGCGCAGCGCGGCGGGGTCCGGCAGGTCGCCGATCAGGCCCGGCAGCAGGTGCCGTACGCGGTCGAGGTTTTCGATGTGGCCGGCCGCGCGCATCGCGGGATCGGTATCGTCGGGTTCGAACGTGGCGCCGATCAGCAGCGTGCCGCCGTCGAGCGGGACCGCGTAACCGTCGCCGATCGCCGGGCATGGCAGCGGCGCCGTCGTGCCCGGCGGCAGCAGCGTGAGCTGGCCGCGTACCGGTTGTAGCGCGACATGCCGCAGCCCGGCCAGACGCGCGGCGTCGCCCGCGTTCGCGAGCACGACGACGGGTGCATCGGCGAGCGTGGCGCCCGCATCGTCGAGCGCATGCCAGATGTCGCCCCGCCGTTCGAGCCGCGCGACGCGGGTGGACGCGAGCAGGCGCACGCGCTCGCCGGCCGCCGTGTATTGCGCGGCGCACAGCCCGGCCGGCCACACTGCGCCGCCGTGCGGAAACAGCAGGCCGCCGTGCGCGACCGGCAGATTCAGATGCGCGCGTGCGGCATCGGCATCGAGCAACGTCACGTAGTCGGACGGCGCGCCGAATGCATCGAAGGCATCGCGCATCCGCGCGAAATCGTCGGCCGATTCGGCAAGATGGATCATCCCGTGCGTGCTGCGTGCGAATGCATGCCCTGCGTGCTCGAGCGCACGCCAGCGTGCGATCGCGTGCAGGAAGCCGCCGCGCGTGAGCCGGCTCGCGACGTTGTCGTCGCGCGTCATCAGCGGATGGAACACCCCGGCCGGATTGCCTGACGCTTCGCTCGCGATCCGTTCGTGCCGCTCGATCAGCGTGACGTCCCAGCCGCGCGCGGCCAGACGTTCGACGACCGCGCAGCCGGCGAGGCCCGCGCCGACCACGATCGCACGGCGCGCGGTAACGGGCAGCGCACGCGGCGGCTCGTGCCGGCGCGCGCGCCAGCGCGGCGCATAGTCGCCGACGAGACGATCGTCGACCTCGCGGAACGTGAAACCTGTTTCGCCGAGCGCGTGCTTCACGTCGTCGGACTTTGCATGTGTTGCAAACGTCGCGTGTTCGCCGGCGAGTTTCGCGAGTGCGCGGATCCCGTCGCTCGATGCCGCGGCGCCGTCGAGAAAAAACGCATCGGCGCGCGCGACGAGCTTCTTCAACAGGCCGATCGGATCGCCGAACGCGAGCGTGAGCACCACGCGCCCTTCGTCGAATTCGAGCCGATGCACGCCCGGCACCGGCATCGGCCATGCATCGACCAACGCCTCGACGTCTGCCGATATGGTTGTGTCCGCAACCATGTGCGAAACCGCGCGACGCAGGTCGTCGCGCGAGAACGGGTGCGACTCGACTGCAACGACATGCAACCGTTCGCAGCGCGCGGGATCGTCGCGCCACGCGGCCCACGCCGCGAGAAAGCCGGCGCCCGCGCCGAATTCGGTCGCGACGATCGTGAACGTCCGGCGGCGCTGCCAGCGTGCGGGCAGCCCGTTGCCCGCGACGAACGCGCGACGCGCGTGCGCGAGCGTGCCGGATGCACCGCGATGAAGCTCGCCGAACTCGGGCGAGACGAGCGTGCCGTCGTCGCGAAGCGCGAGCGTGGCGTAAACAAGTCGGTCGGGCATGCGAAACAAAAAACGTGGCAGCCAAGCCTGGCAAGGGATTGCGGCAGGCCGTCCGATCGGCCGTTGGAAAAGGGCAACGGGGCGACGGGCGGGCGGACCACGCTGCGTATCCTGTCCGGTTGGCGCAGGTCAAAAAACCGGCAATCGACGATTCATTCGGCGAAATACCGATGAAAATCTTTGAAACCCTTGTCGTTATTGGGTTTGCGCTGCGCTATCATAGCAACGCCGTACCGCGGGGTGGCCGCCGGCAAACCGGAGGGCGCGTCGCGCGGGCCAGGATTCGGCGCTGTGTCGTCGGAGTCTGACTCTCGACGGCACGGTTCGCGCACGTATAATCGGCGCGTTCGCGCTGTTCGTGTCAACCTAACCTGATAAAGGAACCTTAATGAACAAACAGGAACTGATCGACGCCGTCGCCGCCCAAACGGGCGCCAGCAAGGCTCAAACCGGCGAAACGCTGGACACGCTGCTCGAAGTCATCAAGAAGGCCGTGTCGAAGGGTGATGCGGTTCAGCTGATCGGCTTCGGCAGCTTCGGTTCGGGCAAGCGCGCAGCACGTACGGGCCGCAACCCGAAGACGGGCGAAACCATCAAGATCCCGGCAGCCAAGACGGTCAAGTTCACGGCTGGCAAGGCGTTCAAGGACGCCGTCAACAAGCGTTAAACCCGCGCCTGTTCCAGGAAAAACCCGCCTCTCGGCGGGTTTTTTGTTGGGCGCGCGCGGCATTTTCGCCACAGTTCGCGCGGCGCTTGCAAAAGTTAACGGTTGTTTTTACAAGCCGTTACCATTCGCGCATGTGTGCACGATCACGCGTGCACGATCTGCGTGTCGCCGTGATCGTCGTCGTGCGAATCGACGTCCCACGCGGGGAACGGATCGTCGAACGCGGCCCATCCCGCTGCGCCGAGCGCGAACTCCGCATCGGTCAGCAGGCATGCATCGAGTTTCGCGCGCCACGCATCGGCGTCGAGCGCGATGCCGATCAGCACGAGTTCCTGTCGGCGATCGCCGACCGTGCGATCGTCGAGATCGCCGAGCCATTCGGTGCGGATTTCAGCGAGCAGCTCGTCGTCGTCCGGCCATTCCGCGCGATCCTGCGCCGCCCACCACAAACCCGCCGGGCCATGCCGGCATACGCCGCCCGCCTGGGACAGCGAACCCGCGATGTCGTTACGCGTCGCGAGCCAGAAGAAACCCTTGCTGCGCAGCACGCCCGGCCACTCCTGATGCAGCAGCGCCCAGAGACGTGCCGGGTGAAACGGCCGGCGCGCGCGGTAAACAAAATTGCCGATCCCGAATTCGTCGGCTTCGCCGTGCACGTGCGCATGATGCGCGTCATGACAGTCGGGGTCGTCGCAATGCGTGTGATCGTGATCGAGCGACGCGAGCCAGCCCGGCGCATTCGCGGCTTCGTCGAAATCGAAGCGACCGGTGTTCAGCACTTCGTCGAGCGGCACGTTGCCGAACGTCGATACGACCTGATGCGCGCGCGGATTGAGGCGTGCGAGGATGTGCTGCAGGCGCGCGAGATCGTCCGCGCCGACGAGGTCGGCCTTGTTGATCACCAGCACGTCGCAGAATTCGATCTGCTCGATCAGCAGCTCGACGAGCGTGCGATCGTCGTCTTCCGACGCGGCGATGCCGCGCGTCGCGAGCGCGTCGGCGGAGCCGTAGTCGCGCAGGAAGTTGTACGCATCGACCACGGTGACGAGCGTGTCGAGCCGCGCGATCGACGACAGCGACGCGCCGTCGTCATCGACGAACGTGAACGTTTCGGCGATCGGCATCGGCTCCGCGATGCCGGTCGATTCGATCATGATCGCGTCGAAGCGGCCTTCGGCGGCGAGGTTGCGGATCTCGACGAGCAGATCGTCGCGCAGCGTGCAGCAGATGCAGCCGTTCGACATCTCGACGAGACGCTCCTCGACGTGCGACAGCGCCTGCGCATCGCGCACGAGCGACGCGTCGATGTTGACCGCGGCGAGATCGTTGACGATCACCGCGACTTTCAGCCCCGCGCGATTCGCGAGCACGTGATTGAGCAGCGTGGTCTTGCCGGCGCCGAGGAAACCGGACAGCACGGTGACGGGCAACGGCTGTTTCATTGCCGGATTCATGATGATATGCACCAACGGAAAAGATGAAAAAGCGGCCGCGGCGCCCTGCCCGGGCGCGATCGGCCCGCGCGCGGGTGAAACGGCGGCGTCAGCCCGCATTGTGCATCAAACGCGCGCAGGCCGGCCCTGCGTCGGCCGGCGACGCGGCGCCGAATCACCGAGCGGCGGCTTGCGTGGCCTGAGCAGCCTGAGTTGCTTGAGTTGCCTGACCAGGCTGCGCGGGCGGCAGCAGCTTCCATTGCGTCAGGATGCCGGCGATCTGCCGCGCGTACTTGTCGCGCAGCGACGGCGTTTCCGAATGATAGGCGCCGACCGCCTGCCACGTGTTGCCGTAGCGGTTCATCTTCTGTTTGAGATGCCACGCGGCGATGTACACGTTCTTGCACGGCTCCATCAGCGTGTCGCGGCCGATCCCGTAGCGCGACAGCGTCGGCAGGTGGATCGAATTGATCTGCATCAGGCCGTAGTCGACCGAGCCGTTCGTGTTCTTGTTCAGCGCACCGGGCCGGTTGCGCGACTCCTGCCACGCGATCGCGCGCAGGATCAGCGGATTGACCTGCTGATATTTGGCCGCTTCGTCGAAACAATCCGCGCGTGCGTTGCCGCTGGCGAACCACGCGCCGGCGGCGATCAACGCGAGCGAAGCGAATCGTCTGTTCATCGGGCGGAAACGGAAAGGAATTAATTGCGCGAAGCTCGGGAAAACCCGTGCCTGTGATTCATGCGACGAGAAACGCGCCGCCCGTATCATACCGGCAGACCGTCCGATTGCGACAGCAGGAATACGGCCGCCCGGTTATACCGCATTTCCGTGTCGATTCATCTCGAAATCGGGGCGACGGCCGGCATGCGGAGAGGCGGGCCGATCCTTACATATTGCATACGATTCGCCGGATACATGTCGTATGTGAGACAGTCTTCGGATCAATGTGATATTTCGGACATGAAAAACTGCTAATGTCGCCTCTTTCGGACCTGGATCCCAGCACTACCGCCGGAAGTGGCCTGAGCCGGCATCGACCCATTCATCCATGACAAGAAATCGCTTCGTTATGCGGCGTATCGCCACGACCCTGTTCGTGGCCGGCATCATCGTCTCGCAGGCGGCCTACGCTCAGGTCACGCTCAATTTCGTGAATGCGGACATCGACCAGGTCGCGAAAGCGATCGGCGCCGCGACCGGCAAGACCATCATCGTCGACCCCCGCGTGAAGGGGCAGCTCAATCTGGTGGCCGAACGGCCGGTGCCGGAAGACCAGGCGTTGAAGACGCTGCAGTCGGCGCTGCGCATGCAGGGCTTCTCGCTCGTGCAGGATCACGGCGTGCTGAAGGTCGTGCCGGAAGCCGACGCGAAGCTGCAGGGCGTGCCGACCTACGTCGGCAATGTGCCGCAGGCGCGCGGCGACCAGGTGATCACGCAGGTGTTCGAGCTGCACAACGAATCGGCGAACAACCTGCTGCCCGTGCTGCGGCCGCTGATCTCGCCGAACAACACGGTGACGGCCTACCCGGCGAACAACACGATCGTCGTGACCGACTATGCGGACAACGTGCGCCGCATCGCGCAGATCATCGCGGGCGTCGACAGCGCCGCGGGTGCGCAGGTGCAGGTCGTGCCGCTGCGCAATGCGAACGCGATCGACCTCGCCGCGCAGATGCAGAAGATGCTCGACCCGGGTGCGATCGGCAACAGCGACGCAACGCTGAAGGTATCGGTCACGGCCGACCCGCGCACCAACTCGCTGCTGCTGCGCGCATCGAACGGCTCGCGCCTCGCGGCCGCGAAACGCCTCGCGCTGCAGCTCGATGCGCCGAGCGCGGTGCCCGGCAACATGCACGTCGTGCCGCTGCGCAACGCCGATGCGGTGAAGCTCGCGAAGACGCTGCGCGGGATGCTCGGCAAGGGCGGCAACGACAGCGGCTCGTCGGCGTCGTCCAACGATGCGAACAGCTTCAACCAAAACGGCGGCTCGTCGGCGAGCGGCAACTTCTCGACCGGCACGTCGGGCACCCCGCCGCTGCCGTCGGGCGGCCTCGGCGGTTCGTCGTCCTCGTCCTACGGCGGCGGTTCTTCGTCCAGCGGCGGAATCGGCAGCGGCGGCCTGCTCGGCGGCGACAAGGACAAGAGCGGCGACGACAACCAGCCGGGCGGGATGATCCAGGCCGACTCGGCCACCAACTCGCTGATCATCACCGCGTCCGATCCGGTCTACCGGAACCTGCGCTCGGTGATCGACCAGCTCGACGCACGGCGCGCGCAGGTCTATATCGAAGCGCTGATCGTCGAACTGAACTCGACGACGCAGGGGCAACTCGGTATCCAGTGGCAGGTCGCGAGCGGCCAGTTCCTCGGCGGCACGAACCTGGCCGCGGCGGCCGGCAACGTCGCGGGCAACAGCATCATCAACCTCACGACCGGTAGCGCGGGCAGTACCGGCGCCGGCCTCGCCGCCAATCTTTCGGGGTTGAACCAGGGGCTCAACATCGGCTGGCTGCACAACATGTTCGGCGTGCAGGGCCTCGGCGCACTGCTGCAGTATTTCTCGGGCGTGAGCGACGCGAACGTGCTGTCGACGCCGAACCTGATCACGCTCGACAACGAGGAAGCGAAGATCGTCGTCGGCCAGAACGTGCCGATCGCGACCGGTTCGTACTCGAACCTGACGAGCGGCACGACGAGCAATGCGTTCAACACGTACGACCGTCGCGACGTCGGCCTGACGCTGCACGTGAAGCCGCAGATCACCGACGGCGGGATTCTGAAGCTGCAGCTCTATACCGAGGACTCGGCGGTCGTCAGCGGCACCACCAACGCGCAGACCGGCCCGACCTTCACAAAACGCTCGATCCAGTCGACGATCCTGGCCGACAACGGCGAGATCATCGTGCTCGGCGGCCTGATGCAGGACAACTACCAGGTCTCGAACAGCAAGGTGCCGCTGCTGGGCGACATCCCGTGGATCGGGCAGTTGTTCCGTTCGGAATCGAAGCAGCGGCAGAAGACGAACCTGATGGTGTTCCTGCGCCCGGTGATCATTTCCGATCGTAACGTCGCGCAGGAAGTCACGGCGAACCGCTACGACTATATCCAGGGCGTGACGGGCGCGTACAAGTCCGACAACAACGTGATGCGCGACAAGGACGATCCGGTCGTCCCGCCGATGCCGATCGGTCCGAGCCAGGGTGGCACGGCCGCGGGCAACCTGTTCGATCTCGACAAGATGCGTCGCCAGCAGTTGCAGCGCCAGGTCGCGCCGGTGCCGGCCCAGCCGCTGCCCGAGGCGACGCCCGCGCAGCCGCAAGGCGTGCCGCAGCAGGCGGTGCCGCAACAGCCGCTGACCGCCGCGCCGGGAGCGTCGCAGTGAGCGACGTGCTCGCGTCTTCCGCCCACGACGGCGCGCCGGGCGAGCGCCAGCCGCCGTCGCCGCTCGCCGCGCGCCTGCTGCCGTACGGCTTCGCGAAGAGCGGCCAGGTGTTGATCGCGCATCAGCTCGACGACACGCTCGAGGTGTGGATCAGCGAACGCACGAGCGACGCCGCGCTCGCGGAGATCGCGCGCAACTTCGGCTCGATTTCCGTGCATCGCGTGCCGGCCGACGAGCTCGCGCAGGCGATCAACCAGGCCTATGCGCGCCAGGACGGCAGCGCCGCGCAGGTGGTCGGCGAGGTCGAAGGCGAAGTCGACCTGTCGCGGCTGATGCAGGACATCCCCGAAGTCGAGGATCTGCTCGAATCGGAAGACGACGCGCCGATCATCCGGATGATCAACGCGCTGCTCACGCAAGCGGCGCGCGAACAGGCGTCGGACATCCACATCGAGCCGTTCGAGAACGCGTCGGTCGTGCGCTTTCGCGTCGACGGCACGCTGCGCGACGTCGTGCGCCCGAAGAAGGCGCTGCATGGCGCGCTGATCTCGCGGATCAAGATCATGGCGCAGCTCGACATTGCCGAGAAGCGCCTGCCGCAGGACGGCCGCATCACGCTGCGCGTCGGCGGCCGGCCGGTTGACGTGCGCGTGTCGACGCTGCCGACCGGGCACGGCGAGCGCGCGGTGCTGCGTCTGCTGGAAAAGGACGCGCAGCGGCTGAACCTCGAAGCGCTCGGCATGGGGCGCGACACGCTCGTCCAGTTCGACAAGCTGATCGGCCGCCCGCACGGCATCGTGCTCGTCACCGGCCCGACCGGTTCGGGCAAGACGACCACGCTGTACGCGTCGATGTCGCGGCTCGAAACCGCGACGACCAACATCATGACCGTCGAGGACCCGATCGAGTACGACCTGTCCGGCATCGGCCAGACGCAGGTGAACGAGCGGATCGGGATGACCTTCGCCCGCGCGCTGCGCTCGATCCTGCGCCAGGACCCGGACGTGATCATGATCGGCGAAATCCGCGACCTCGAAACCGCGCAGATCGCGGTGCAGGCGTCGCTGACGGGCCACCTGGTGCTCGCGACGCTGCACACGAACGATGCGGCGTCCGCCGTCACGCGCCTGACCGACATGGGCGTCGAGCCGTACCTGCTCGCGTCGTCGCTGCTCGGCGTGCTCGCGCAGCGCCTCGTGCGCCAGCTCTGCCCCGTCTGCAAGGAAGAGCGGCACGAGGACGGCCGCACCGTATGGCATCCGGTCGGTTGCGCGAAGTGCGGACATTCCGGTTATGCGGGCCGGCGCGGTGTGTACGAGCTGCTGGTGATCGACGATTCGATCCGCTCGCTGATTCACCGCAACGCGGCCGATGCTGAAATTCTCGCCGCCGGCCGCGCGGAAGGGATGCGCACGCTGCGCGACGACGCCGAGCGCTGGCTCGCGTCCGGCGCGACGTCGCTCGAGGAAGTGCTGCGCGTGACGGGAGGCGCATAGCGCGATGCCGGCATTCCGTTTCGAAGCAATCGATTCGGCGGGGCGCGCGCAGAAAGGCGTGATCGATGCCGACAGCGCGCGCGCCGCGCGCGGCCAGCTGCGCACGCAGGGGCTCACGCCGCTCGTCGTCGAGCCGGCCGCCAGCGCGACGCGCGGCGCGCGTTCGCAGCGGCTCGCGTTCGGCCGCAAGCTGTCGCAGCGCGAACAGGCGATCCTCACGCGCCAGCTCGCGAGCCTGCTGATCGCGGGGCTGCCGCTCGACGAGGCGCTCGGCGTGCTGACCGAGCAGGCCGAGCGCGACTACATCCGCGAGCTGATGGCCGCGATTCGCGCGGAAGTGCTCGGCGGTCATTCGCTCGCGAATGCGCTCGGCCAGCATCCGCGCGATTTTCCGGAGATCTACCGCGCGCTCGTTGCCGCGGGCGAGCACACCGGCAAGCTCGGCATCGTGCTGTCGCGCCTGGCCGACTACATCGAGCAGAGCAATGCGCTCAAGCAGAAGATCCTGCTCGCGTTCACGTATCCGGGCATCGTCACGCTGATCGCGTTCGGCATCGTCACGTTCCTGCTGAGCTACGTCGTGCCGCAGGTCGTCAACGTGTTCGCGAGCACGAAGCAGCAGCTGCCGATCCTCACGGTCGTGATGATGGCGCTGTCGGAATTCGTGCGGCACTGGTGGTGGGCGATCCTGATCGCGGTCGCGCTCGTCGTGTGGTTCGTGAAGGCGACGCTGTCGCGCGCCGGGCCGAGGCTCGCGTTCGATCGCTGGGTGCTGACCGCGCCGCTCGCGGGCAAGCTCGTGCGCGGCTACAACACGGTGCGCTTCGCGAGCACGCTCGGCATTCTCACCGCGGCCGGCGTGCCGATCCTGCGCGCGTTGCAGGCGGCCGGCGAGACGCTGTCGAACCGCGCGATGCGCGCGAACATCGACGATGCGATCGTGCGCGTGCGCGAAGGCTCCGCGCTGTCGCGCGCGCTGAACAACGTGAAGACGTTTCCGCCGGTGCTCGTGCACCTGATTCGCTCGGGCGAGGCGACGGGCGACGTGACGACGATGCTGGATCGCGCGGCAGAAGGCGAAGCGCGCGAACTCGAGCGCCGCACGATGTTCCTGACTAGCCTGCTGGAGCCGCTGCTGATTCTCGCGATGGGCGGCATCGTGCTCGTGATCGTGCTGGCCGTGATGCTGCCGATCATCGAGCTGAACAACATGGTGCAGTGACGATGCGGCCCGGTTCCGACTGCCGGGCCGTTACCGTTCAGCGCATGTAGATCGCGGGGGACGGCGTGTTCGCCGGGAGCTGGATTTCGGCGCGGGCGCCGTTGCGGTCGATGATGATCGAGCGCGGGCGGACTTCGGCGAGCTTCGCGCCGGACGTGACGTCCGCGCCGAGCGACACGGCGCGCGGCGGTTCGCCGCCGACGCTGACAATCGCGGCGCCGCCGTGGTCGAGCGCGAGAATGCCGAACAGGTGGATGTCCTGCACGGGATTCTTGTCGAGCTGGCCGCCGAAGAGCGCGGCGGCGTCCTCGGTGCGGATCGGCGGCCGCGCGGCGGCGGCGGGCAGCGGCGTTTCGCGGGCCGACAGCGTGACGACCCAGTAGGTGGCCGTCGCGCACAAACCCGCGAAGAGGGCGAGGGAAAGGATCCGGATCGAGAGCGCGTTCATGCGCGCTATTGTACGGATGTATATGAAATTTGCGTTGGGTGAAAGCCCTCGGCGATGCGCGCCTTACAATGCGTGCTCCGCGCCCGCCGGTCCGGAAGGTTGCTGTCAGGCAATCGTCCGGTGCGCCGGGTGCGTCACTCAATCGACGACATTTTTTGGAAAGAGGTAGTCAGTCATGCAAACGTGGATCACTCGCCGCAACGCGGCCGTGCGTCGTCAGCGCGGTTTCACGCTGATCGAGATCATGGTGGTGGTCGCGATCCTCGGGATCCTGGCGGCGCTGATCGTGCCGAAGATCATGAGCCGCCCCGACGAGGCGCGCCGCATCGCCGCGAAGCAGGACATCGGCACGATCATGCAGGCGCTCAAGCTGTACCGCCTGGACAACGGCCGCTATCCGACCCAGGAGCAGGGCCTGAACGCGCTGATCCAGAAGCCGACCAACGATCCGATCCCGAACAACTGGAAGGACGGCGGCTATCTCGAGCGCCTGCCGAACGATCCGTGGGGCAACGGGTACAAGTACCTGAACCCGGGCGTGCACGGCGAGATCGACGTGTTCAGTTACGGCGCCGACGGCAAGGAAGGCGGCGAAAGCAACGACTCCGACATCGGCTCGTGGCAATAGGCCGGCGCTGATCGACCCGACGTTTCATTTCCGTTCTTCATGCTCGCCATTCGCACGACCTTCCGCTGCGGCCGCGATTGCCGTGTGCGTCGCGGTGCGGTGCCGTCCGTACCGGCACGTGCCGATGGCGGGTTGACGAAGCCCCGCGCCGCGCGGCGTCGCGCGCGCGGCTTCACGCTGCTCGAAATGCTGGTCGTGCTCGTGATCGCGGGGCTGCTCGTGTCGCTCGCATCGCTGTCGTTGACGCGCAATCCGCGCACCGACCTGCGCGAGGAAGCGCAGCGCCTCGCGCTGCTGTTCGAGACGGCCGGCGACGAAGCGCAGGTGCGCGCGCGGCCGATCGCGTGGCAGCCGACCGCGCACGGTTTCCAGTTCGACGTGAGCTCGCCCGACGGCTGGCGCACGCTGCGCGACGACCTGCTGCGCCCGCGCGACTGGGACGGCGGCGTCACGGGCGCGGACATCGATTATCCGGGCTCGGACACGCGCGCGAATCGCGTCGTGTTCGGCACCGAGAGCATCGACACGCCGGTGCGCGTGACGCTGCATTCGGCCGCCGGCAGCGCGACGATCGTCGGCACCGGCAACGGCCGCTACGAGGTGCAATGACGATGCGTCGTCGCCTGCCCTTCCCCGTTTCCTCCTCCCGCGGCTTCACGATGATCGAGGTGCTGGTCGCGCTCGCGATCATCGCGGTCGCGCTCGCGGCGTCGATTCGCGCGGTCGGCACGATGGCGACCAATGCGTCCGACCTGCATCGCCGGCTGCTGGCCGGCTGGAGCGCCGACAACGCGCTCGCGCAGTTGCGGCTCACGCATGCGTGGCCGGAAGTCGGCGAACAGAGTTTCGACTGCTCGCAAGGCAACGTGCAGCTCGTCTGCACGCAGCGCGTGAGCACCACGCCGAACCCGGTGTTCCGGCGCGTGCGGATTTCGGTGAGCATGCCCGGCCGTGCCGGCGTGCTCGCGCAGATGGTGACGGTGGTCGCGAATGAAACCAGCCGTCCGCTCTGACGCGCCGATGCGACGCCCGTCCGCCCACCCGGCCCGCCCCGCTGCCCGCGGCTTCACGCTGGTCGAGCTGATGATCGCGATCGCGATTCTCGCGGTGGTCGCGATTCTTGCGTGGCGCGGGCTCGACCAGATCATGCGCGGTCGCGACAAGGTCGCGGCCGCGATGGAAGACGAGCGCGTGTTCGCGCAGATGTTCGACCAGATGCGCATCGACGCGCGGCTCGCCGCGACCGACGACGAGGCCGGCCAGCCGGCGATCGGCGTCGCCGGCAACACGCTGCAGATCGTGCGCGAGCTCGACGTGCCGGGCGTCGCGCCGCGGCTGCAGGTGGTCCGCTACCGGATCGCCGGCGGGCGCGTCGTGCGCTATGCGTCGCCGCCGATCGACGACACGAACCGGTTGCGCGCGCTGCTGAAGGACAGCAGCGTCGAAGGCTGGAGCCGGGTCGCGCTGATGGGCGGCGTCGGCGCGATCGACGCGAAGCTGTACGTGCCGCGCGTGGGCTGGACCACCAACCTGCAGACGGCCGACGAAGCGCTCGCGCAGAACAACGACGCGCTCAAGGTGCCGCAGATCGGCAACGCGCCGCCGGCGCGCGCGGTGACCGGGCTGCAGGTCAGCATCGGCGCCACGTCGCTGCGCGTGCCGGTCACGCGCATCTTCCTCGTCGGGGAATGACGATGCGTGCGCGCCCTGTCCGTCGAATGCGTGCCCGCCGCCAGCGCGGCGCCGCGATCATCACCGCGTTGCTCGTGGTCGCGCTGTCTGCGATCCTGGTCTCGGGGATGTTGTGGCGCCAGCAGGTGCAGATCCGCCGCATCGAGAACCAGCGCGTGATCGCGCAGGCGCAGTGGGTCGCGCGCGGCGCGCTCGACTGGACGCGGATGATCCTGCGCTCGGAAGGCGATACGGCGCCCGGCATCACGTATCTCGGCGGGATCTGGGGCGTGCCGATCGCGAAGACGAAGCTGTCGGATTTCCTCGGCCGGATCGGCGCGCCGAACGACACCGACGCCGAAGACACCTATCTGTCCGGCTCGATCGAGGATGCGCAGGCGAAGTTCAACCTGCGCAACCTCGTGTCGTCGCCGGCGCCCGGCGTGCTGCAGCTGAACGTCACGCAGATGCAGGTGTTCCAGCGCCTGCTGACGACGCTCGGCTACGACAGCGCGTTCGCGAAGCGCATCGCACTGCAGGTGCGCGCGGGGCTGCTGCATTCGGCCACGCGGTTCCAGATGCCGAACCTGCCCGGCGGCGGCGGGACCGCCGCGAATGCCGCGACCGCGCCGGTGACGAGCGGCGACCTGCAGGGCAGCGGCTTCACCGACGATCCGGGGATGGCCGGCGGCGACCGCGGGCCCGCGCCGCTGATGATGACGCGCGTCGACAGCCTGCTCGACGTCGACGGCGTGACGCCCGAGATGGTCGCGCGGCTGCGCCCGTTCGTCACCGTGCTGCCGACCACGACGCCGGTGAACATGAACACTGCGCCGGCCGAAGTGATCGCCGCGCTGATACCGGGAATGAGCGTGTCGTCCGCGCAGGCGCTCGTGGCGCGCCGCGAGACGGTGTTTTTCCGCAACGTCGGCGACGTGCAGCTCGCGCTGCGCGGTGCCGGGGCGCCGCCGAACGTGACGATCGACTCGAGCCTCGTCGACGTCAATTCGAGCTATTTCATCGTGCACGGCCGGATCCAGCACGAACGCGCGGAGGTCGATCGCACCTCGCTCGTGTATCGTGATCCGACCACGCACTCGACACGGGTCGTGCGCATCCGCGACCAGCTATAACGACGCCAATCGGGAGAGGAGCTCTTGTGAGCACGTTGATTGTTTCTTTGCCGCCGCGCGAGCCTGCCGTACCGTTGCAGGAATGGCAGTGGCCCGAGCTGCCGTTCGCGCTCGTCGACAAGGCCGGCCAGGTGCAGCGCGCGGGCCGCGCCGCGCTCGCGCTGCTGCCGCGCGCGAACGCCACGGTGCTGATCGTCGCCGCGCGCGACGTGCTGCTGCTGGCCGCGACCGTGCCGCCGCTGAAGGGGCCGAAGCTGCGCCAGGCGCTGCCCAACATCGTCGAGGATCAGCTGATCCAGGATCCGCTCGGCTGCCACATCGCGCTCGATCCGGCCCCGCTGCCCGACGGGCGCCGCGTGCTGGCCGTCGTCGATCGCGCGTGGTTTCGCGCGATCTGCGACGCGTTCACCGCAGCCGGCCATCGGCACCTGAGCGCGGTGCCCGCGACCCGCTGCCTGCCGGCGGCGCGTGGATCGGCCGAGGCCGCATCGGCCGCGCCGGCCGACGGCGAGCCCGCCGCCGCGCTCGTCGCGGATGCGATCGAGCCGCCTGCCCGCCCGGCGACGGTCGCCGCGGTGCTTGGGCTCGCTACGGCGATCGAGCCGGTGCTCGTCGAAGCCGGCGCGCTGCCGGCCGCGGCCGCGGCCGGGGCGCCGCGCCTCGAGCTGGCGGTCGCGCGCGGCGCGCTCGGCGAAGGTTTCGCGGCGCCCGCGTCGCGCGCGGCCGGCACGCTGGCCGCGCTCGCGGGCGGCGGCGACGTCGAACTGTACGAGCTCGGCGAACCGGGCGCGGAGCCGCGGCTCGCGTCGGTCGGCCGCACCGACGGTCCGCTGCTGGCGGGCGCCGCGCCGCTGTCGTTCGACACGTTCGCGCGCCGGGCGCTCGCCGAGAAATTCGATCTGTGCCAGTTCGAGTTCGAATCGCAGCCGTGGCGCTTCGACCGCGCGACGGTTAAGCGCCTGCGCGTGCCGATCGCGCTGGCCGCGGCGACGCTCGGCGTCGCGGTGATCGGGATGAACCTGCACTGGTGGAAGCTGTCGCGCGAGCGCGATGCGCTGTCCGCGCAGATCACCGAGACGCTGCTGTCTGCCTTCCCGAAGACGACCACCGTGCTCGACCCGCCCGCGCAGATGCAGCGTCAGCTCGACCAGCTTCGGCTGGCTGCCGGCGAGCTGTCGCCCAACGATTTCCTCGCGCTGTCGAGCGGCTTGTCGCGCTCGATGGGCGCGCTGCCGCTGAACGGCATCGCGTCGCTCGACTATCACGACCGGCGGCTCGACGTCGGCTTCAAGCCGGAGGTCAAGGTCGATCCCGATTTTACGCAGCGCCTCGCGCGTAACGGACTGTCCGGCGAAGTCGACAGCAACACGGGCAAATGGACGATCCGGAGCCGCTCATGAATACCGAACAACTGAACCAGACGCTGGCCCAGTTCTGGGGCGAGCGCTCGCCGCGCGAGAAGACGCTGCTCGGCTGGGGCGGCGCCGTGCTGGCGGTCGCGATCGCGTATTCGGTGCTGTGGTCGCCCGCGCAGGAGGGCCGTGCGCGGATCCAGCGCGCGTTGCCGACGATGCGTCACGAGCTCGCGCAGATGACCGCGCAGGCGAACGAGGCGAAATCGCTGACGGCCGCCGCTCAGGGCGTCGCGCCGACCGGTCTCGCGCTGAAGGATGCGCTGAGCGCGTCGCTGTCCGATCACGGGTTGCAGGGCGCGCAGGTGCAGATCGTCGGCAACGGCGTGCAGATCCAGATGAAGAACGTGTCGTTCCCGGCCTGGACCCAGTGGCTCGACGATGCGCGCCGGCAGTTCAAGGTGCAGGTCGGCGAAGCGCACGCGACGGCGCTGAAGGAAGACGGCCAGGTGGACCTGACGGCCGTGATGCAACCTTCCGTCCAGAAATAGATGACGGCAGTGGATGACGCAAACGAAGGCCGGCCGATGCGGCCGTGGGTGAGGCGGCTCGTCGCCGTGTTGCCGTGGGCGCTGGCGGGCGGTGTGGCGACGGCGGTGACGCTCGTCGCGCTCGCGCCGGCCGCGTGGATCGCGCCGCAGTTCGCCCGGGCGACCGGCGGCCACGTGAATCTGGTCGATCCGGACGGGTCGCTGTGGCACGGCTCCGGCACGCTGATGCTCGCGCCGGGCGCCGACCAGAGCGCGGCGACGCTGCTGCCGGGACGGGTCGAATGGACCACGCGCTTCTGGCCGCTGCTGACCGGGCGCGTGCAGATGCGCATGCGGCAGACCGAGGCGATGCCCGATGCGGTCACGCTCGATGCGACGTGGCGCGGCGCGGTGCTGTCGGCGGGCACGATGGCCGTGCCTGCGTCGCTGCTCACGGGGCTCGGCACGCCGTTCAACACGCTCGACCTGCAGGGCGACGTGCGGCTCGGCTGGACCGACTGGCGGCTGATCGGCAACAACGCGTTCGGCCAGTTGACGGTGACGATCGATTCGATGAGTTCGCGCGTGTCGCGCGTGAAGCCGCTCGGTTCGTACCGCGCGGTATTGCAGGCGAAGGGCGCGGGCGCCGATCTCGACCTGTCGACGACGCAGGGGCCGCTGTTCCTCGACGGGCACGGCAGCTTCGGCCCCGGCCAGGGATCGTTCCGCGGGACCGCGCATGCGGCGCCCGAGCAGCAGGCGAACCTCGCGGGGCTGCTGAACCTGCTCGGCCACCCGATCGGCAACAACCAGGTTTCGCTGATCTTCGGCGACGCGCAGCGCTGAGCGCGCGCGTCGCCCGCCTCCCTTCCTACTTCTGCGCGAGCGGCGCGGCCGACGGTGCGGTGGCCGCGGCCGCACCGGACGCCGGCAAAGGCGCCGGCGCCGCCATGTCGCCGTTCTCGCGCGCCATCTCCGACACGTCCCAGCCGCCGCCGAGCGCCTTCACGAGCCCGACCGACGACACCATCCGCTGCCCGGCGATCGTCGCGAGCTTCTGCTGAGCGGTGAACGCGGTGGTTTGCGCGGTCAGCACGTTCAGGTACGCGACCGTGCCGGCCTTGTATTGGTTCGTGACGATCGCGAGCGCGTGTTCGGCGCTGTCGACGGCCTGCCGCTGCACGTCGATTTCCTGCGCGAGGATGCGCTGCGACGCGAGGTTGTCCTCGACGTCCTGGAACGCGGTGAGCACCGCGAGGCGATAGGCGGCGACGTCCTGGTCGTAGGTCGCGCGCGCGGCGTCGGTCTGCGCGGCGCGCAGCCCCGCGTCGAACAGCGTGGCCGCGAGTTGCGGGCCGACCGTCCAGAAGCGTGCCGGCAGCGTGAACAACTGCGACCACACCGAGCTCTGGAAGCCGCCGCTGGCCGACAGCGTCAGCGTGGGGAAGAACGCGGCGATCGCGACGCCGATCTGCTCGTTCGCGGCCGCCGCGCGGCGCTCGGCCGCCGCGACGTCGGGCCGGCGCTCGAGGATCGCGGACGGCACGTCGACCGGCGTGATCGGCGGCTCGGCCGCGAGCGGGTTCGGCGGCAGCGAGAAGGTCGACGCGGGCTCGCCGATCAGCGTCGCGATCGCATGCTCGTATTGCGCGCGAGCGACGCCGTTGTCGATCTGCGCGGCCTGCGCGCTCTGCAGCTGCGTCTGCGCCTGGATCACGTCCGCGCGGGCCGCGACGCCCTGCGCATACTGGTTCTGCGTGAGCTTCAGCGACTGTTCGTACGACTTCACGGTGTCGTCGAGCAGCTTTTGCAGCGCATCGGACGTGCGCAACTGGAAATAGGTCTGCGCGAGCAGCGCCTGCTGCGACAGCCGCGCGTTCGCGAGATCGGCCGCGGCCGCCGCTTCGCCGGCGCGCTGCGCGCTGACGGTGCGGCTCACCTTGCCCCACAGGTCGGGTTCCCAGCTGGCGTCGAGGCCGACGCTGTAGCTGTTGTTGATCGACCCGGTCGACCCGCTGCCGAAATTCGACGACGCGCCCGACGACAGCGATGTGCGCGGCGACCGCGCGCGCGAGCCCGATGCGGTCAGCCCGACGGTCGGGAAATACGCGGCGCGCGCCTCGGTGACGAGCGCGCGCGCCTGCCGGTAGGCGGCCGCCGATTGCGCGATGGTCTGGTTCGATGCGTTGAGCTTGCCGATCAGCGTATCGAGCTGCGGATCGTTGTAGACCGTCCACCACGCGCCGCGGTCGGCGCGATCGGCGGGCTGCGCGACTTTCCAGCCGGCCGGCGCTTCCTTGAAGGCGGCGGGGATCGACGTGTCGGGCCGGTGGTAGTCGGGCCCGACGGCGCAGCCGGCGAGCAGCACGGCCGTCGCAAGGGCGACGGCGGCGCTCAGCGGGCGAACGGCGCGCGGGAGGGGGGCGTACGGCATGGTGGTTTTCCTGTCTGGGCGTGACGGCCGGCGAGCGGCGCCGCGCGATGCGGTCGTCATGCCGCTGGCGGACAAATGGTAACTGACGGCGGGAAAGCTGCGCAGCCCTAAGGGTACGGTGCGCGGCGAACAGAATGTGTTACCGACGCGGCCGGCCGGTTTACCGGCCATTACGGCTGGCTTGCGGGAAAACGGGCGTGCGAACGGGCGACGACACCGGCCGCGTGTGGCGCAGCCGACGATCGGGCGGGACAGGCGGGACGTTCGGAGAGCGGAAGCGGTGCGGCGTCAGTGGCAGCGCGCGGGCAGCGGGGCGGGCTCGGCGGCAGCCCGCCATGTCGACGGCTCGGTTGCGGCCGGCTGGCTCGTGCGGCGGGCGCCGCCCTTCGCGTTGCGCTGCCGGCGATGATCGAACCATGCGAACCCGAGCGCCGCGAGCGAGCCGCCAGGCACGACCAGCATCGTCACGTACAGCGCGATTTTCCAGCCGCGGTGCGGCCCGGAGAACACATGATGAGCGGTATCGGTCAGGTTGCGGCGCAGCGCGCCGGCGGCATTTTTCAGGAACAGCATCGCGAACATCCTCGGTGCCCGGCAGTGCGGGCCAATCGGTCAGAACATAGTCTCCGGCAGTGCAACATGCACGTCGTAACTGGTTGACTCAAATAATATTGACTAAGCAATCATTTTTCAAGATACTGGGCGCGTTTAAACCCGAAACGCACTATTGCTGCGCGCGCAATCGTATGACCAGCGGCCTCTACGATCCCGAGAACATCGCGCTGGAAACGAGCCTCGGCTATTACCTGTCGAAGGCGAAGCAGGCGCTCGTCGAGCGGATGGATCGCGCGCTCGAGCCGCTCGACCTCACCGCGCAGCAGATCGGCGTGATCCTGCTGCTGTCGCGCGGCTACGCGCGCACGCCGTTCGAACTGTCGCGCAAGATGTCGTACGACAGCGGCTCGATGACGCGCATGCTCGACCGCCTCGAACGCAAGGGGTTGATCGCGCGCGCGCGCAGCGAGCAGGACCGCCGAATGATCGAGCTGTCGCTGACCGAGCGCGGCATCGAAGCCGCCCGCGCACTGCCGTCGTTGGTCGCGACCGTGCTGAACGCGCAGCTCGAAGGCTTTTCGGCCGACGAACTGGCGACGCTCACCGCCCTGCTGCAGCGCTTTATCGCCAATGGGCCCGCTTCGACCGGCTGCCCGAAGCCCGACGAACCCGACTGCTGATGTGCGCGGAGCCTTCATGTCTAGGTTAAGCATTCGCTTATTTCTCTGTCTGGGCAGAAGATGACGCGGCACGCGCTCCGCTTTTCCCCTTTTTCATTCCACCCGGCCGGGCCGCGCTGCGTCGCGCGCCCGTGCGTTGTGCCGGCGCGCCCCGCGCGCCGCATCTAGGAGATTCCGATGTCCGCCACTACGGCATCCGCCCCCTCCCCCGCCGCCGAACCGGCGCCGCTGACCGGCGGCGCGCTCGCCCTGCTGACGGTCGGGCTCGCGCTCGGCACCTTCATGGAAGTGCTCGACACGTCGATCGCGAACGTCGCGGTGCCGACCATCTCGGGCAGCCTCGGCGTCGCGACGAGCGAAGGCACGTGGGTGATTTCGTCGTACTCGGTCGCGTCCGCGATCGCGGTGCCGCTCACCGGCTGGCTTGCGCGCCGGGTCGGCGAGGTGCGGCTGTTCACGCTGTCGGTGCTCGCGTTCACGATCGCGTCGGCGCTGTGCGGCCTGGCGACCAACTTCGAGACGCTGATCGCATTCCGGCTGCTGCAGGGCCTCGTGTCGGGGCCGATGGTGCCGCTGTCGCAGACGATCCTGATGCGCAGCTACCCGCCCGCGAAACGCGGGCTCGCGCTCGGCCTATGGGCGATGACGGTGATCGTCGCGCCGATCTTCGGGCCGTTGCTGGGCGGGTGGATCAGCGACAACTACACGTGGCCGTGGATTTTCTACATCAATTTGCCGATCGGCGTGTTCTCGGCGACCTGCGCGTACTTCCTGCTGCGCGGCCGCGAGACGAAGACGTCGAAGCAGCGGATCGACGCGATCGGCCTCGCGCTGCTCGTGATCGGCGTGTCGTGCCTGCAGATGATGCTCGACCTCGGCAAGGACCGCGACTGGTTCAACTCGTCGTTCATCGTCGCGCTCGCGCTGATCGCGGTCGTGTCGCTCGCGTTCATGCTCGTATGGGAGGCGACCGAGAAGGAGCCGGTGGTCGACCTCACGCTCTTCAAGGACCGCAATTTCGCGCTCGGCGCGCTGATCATCTCGTTCGGCTTCATGGCGTTCTTCGGCTCGGTCGTGATCTTCCCGCTGTGGCTGCAGACGGTGATGGGCTACACGGCCGGCAAGGCCGGCCTCGCGACCGCGCCGGTCGGGCTGCTCGCGCTCGTGCTGTCGCCGCTGATCGGGCGCAACATGCACCGGCTCGACCTGCGGATGGTCGCGAGCTTCGCGTTCATCGTGTTCGCGGGCGTGTCGCTGTGGAACGCGACGTTCACGCTCGACGTGCCGTTCAACCACGTGATCCTGCCGCGGCTCGTGCAGGGCATCGGCGTCGCGTGCTTCTTCGTGCCGATGACGACGATCACGCTGTCGAGCATTTCCGACGAGCGGCTCGCAAGCGCGTCGGGGCTGTCGAACTTCCTGCGCACGTTGTCCGGCGCGATCGGCACCGCGGCCAGCTCGACGTTCTGGGAGAACGACGCGATCTACCATCATGCGCGGCTGTCGGAATCGGTGAGCGTCTACGCGCAGAACACGACCGACTATCAGGGCGCGCTCGCGCAGCTCGGCATCGTCGGGCAGACGGCCAATGCGCAGCTCAACCAGCTCGTCACGCAGCAAGGCTTCATGATGGCGACCAACGACTTCTTCCACCTGTCGGCGGTGATGTTCATCGCGCTCGCGGCGCTCGTGTGGATCACGAAGCCGAAGAAGGGTGCGGGGCCGGCGATGGGGCATTGACGATCCGGCGGGTGGCCATGACGGCCGCCCTTTTCGTTTCGCCGTTCGCTTCGTCGCCCGGCGGCCCCGCCCTCACTCCCTCGCCCGCAATCCCCCGAACGCCAGATCGTCGCTCGGCGCGAGCGGCAGCGTCGCCCGCGCGACGTCGAGCCACGCGCGCGCCGCGTGCGACAGGTAGCCCTTCTTCAGCCAGCCGAGCGCGATCGCCCACGTGATTTCCGGCTCGACGATCGGCCGGCACGTGAACTGGCCCGCATCGAGCCGCCGGCAATACGGCTCGGGCAGCAGCGCGATGCCGACGCCTGCGTGCACGAGCGCGGCCATGAAATCCCAGTGGCCGCTGCGGCTCACGATCGACGGCGTGAAGCCGGCCTGCCGGCACGCATCGAGCACCGCGTCGTGCAGCGCGAGGCTTTCCGCATAGAACACGAACGATTCGCGCGCGAGATCCGCGAGCGGCACGGCCGCGTGATCCTCCCAGCGCGACTCGCGCGGCGCGACGAGCCACAGCGGCGCGCGCACCATCGGCAGCCGCTCGAACGTGCCGGGATCGACCGGCTCCAGCAGCCCGCCGAGCTCCAGCTCGCCCGACGTCAGCGCGGCCTCGATCATCCGCGCGCCCTGCTCGAACAGCTTCAGCTCGATGTTCGGGTAGCGCTGCTTGTACGCGGCGATGATCGGCGTGAACAGCGAACCGCCGAGCGGCGGAATGCCGATGGTCAGCTCGCCGCGCCCGAGCGTGCCGAGATCGTTCAGCTCCGATTGCAGCTGCGCCTGCGCGGCGAGCACGTCCTGGCCGCGCTGGAACACGATCCGCCCGGCGTCGGTGAGCACCATCTGCCGGCCGTCGCGCAGCAGCAGCGGCGACCCGATCTCGTCTTCCAGCGCCTTCACCATCTTGCTGATGGTCGGCTGCGTGACGAACAGCTTGTCGGCCGCCGCCGTGAAGCTCTGCTGACGAACCACCTCGACGAAGTACCGCAGCGCGCGCAATTCCATTGATCACTCCCCAGGTTGGTGCAGCTGAATGCAAGCGAATTCCGAATTGGAATGACAAGGATAGAGACAAGTCATTTTATTTATGGTTAGGGGAAACCCTATACTTGCTCCATTGACAGAAACATCCGTAGGGAGCCCCGCCATGAACAAGCCGACCGCCACTGCCGCCGCCCGCCCTGCCGCTTCGGGCAGCCTCGCGCACACGGGCCGGATCGTGCTGCAGGCCGCCGCACTCGGCGTGCTGTGGATGGCGGTGGATTGGGCCGTGCGCAAGGTCGGGCTGCCAATTCCGTCCGGCGTGATCGGCCTTGCCGTGCTGCTCGTGCTGCTGTTCTCGGGCCGCGTCGCGCCGGCATGGGTGAAGGACGGCGCGAACTGGCTGCTGTCCGACATGCTGCTGTTCTTCGTGCCGGCCGCCGTCGCGGCCGTGCAGTACGGCGGGCTGTTCCGCGAGGACGGCTGGCGCATCGCGCTGGTGATGCTCGCCGGCACCGCGTTCGTGATGGTCGCGGTGGCCGTCGCGGTCGATCTCGCCGCGAAGCTCGAACGCCGGCTCGCCGTGCAGCGCGTGTTCGCCGAACGCCGCCGCGCGCGCCTGAGCGCCGTCGCGCACTGAGCCGGAGCCGCCCATGCTCGCCGCGCTAGCGAACCTGCCCGCCGACCGCGTGAATACCGCGATCTCCGTCGGCTGCTTCGTGCTGACGATCGTGCTGTATTTCGCGTCGAAGCGGCTCTATGCGTACAAGAAGACGCTGCTGTTCTCGCCGCTCGTGTTCGTGCCCGGCGTGCTGGTGCTGCTCGTGCTGCTGACCGGCATCCCGTATTCGGTCTATTTCCGCGACACGCGCTGGCTGATGTGGCTGCTCGGCCCGGCGACGATCGCGTTCGCGGTGCCGATCTACGACTATCGCGACCTGATCCGCCGCCACTGGCTGTCGCTGTCGGTCGGCGTCGCGGTCGGGATCGGCGCGGGCGTGTGCGGATCGCTGCTGCTCGCGAAGCTGCTGCACCTGTCGCCCGAGCTGCAGCGCTCGCTGATGACGCGCTCGGTGTCGACGCCGTTCGCGCTCGCCGTATCCGACAAGATCCACGCGCCGAAGGATCTCACGGCGCTCTTCGTGATCGCGACCGGCATCTGCGGGATGCTGCTCGGCGAACTGGTGCTCGCGCTCGTGCCGATGCGCACGCGGCTCGCGCGCGGCGCGCTGTTCGGCGCGGCCGCCCACGGCGTGGGCACCGCGAAGGCGCGCGAGATCGGCAGCGAGGAAGGCGTCGTGTCGAGCCTGACGATGATGATCGCGGGCGTCGCGATGGTGCTCATCGCGCCGCTGCTGTCGCTGCTGCCGATCTGACGAGGGATGCACAGGCGGGCGCCGCTGGCCGCCGTGCCACGCCGCTCGCCTGACGGCCCCCGGCCCCGGTCCCCGCAGGCCGCACTCCGCCGCGCCCCCGCCCGATCGTTTCCCCGCCGTTCCTGCCCCGCATCGCGCCGACATCTGGCCGACACCCGGCCGACAATCGGCTGAGATAGCCGCAATTCCCCCCTCTTTTCCGCCCATCGGCCTCGGCCCGGATGCCGAACAATGCATGCTACGAGACATCACGCACGCATTCACATGGCCACGACTGCAACCCCGACCGCCGACAAGCCGGCTTCCTCCGGCAAGTTCAAGCGCATCGCGCTCATCGCCGTCATCGCGGTGGGCGCGGCTGCCGCCGCCGCCGGCGGCATGTACGTGTTCCTGAGCAAGGCAGGCGTCGGCCACGCGAGCGCGCCCGCCGAGCCGGCGCCGCTTGCCGCGCCGGTGTTCTTCCCGCTCGACCCGCTGACCGTGAACCTGCAGTCCGACGACGGCGTGCAGCACTACCTGCGCGTCGGCCTGTCGCTGAAGCTCACCGACCCGAAAGCGCAGGAGCAACTGACCGCGCGGATGCCGGAAATCCGCAGCCGGATCCTGCTCGCGCTGTCGAACAAGCATCCCGAGGACCTCGCGACGCCGGACGGCAAACGGTCGCTCGCGACGGAGCTGCGGGAGCTGATCGAGCAGCCGACCCAGCCGGGCAACCAGCGCGCGAAGGTCGACGAAGTGCTGTTCACCGAGTTCGTCGTCCAGTAACGCGGCCGCAAAAGGAGCGCGTATGGGTCACCAGGAGTTCATGTCCCAGGAGGAGGTCGATGCCCTCCTCAAGGGCGTCACGGGCGAAACCGATTCGGTCGACGAGCAGCGCGACACATCGGGCGTCCGCCCCTACAACATCGCGACGCAGGAGCGGATCGTCCGCGGCCGGATGCCCGGCCTCGAGATCATCAACGATCGCTTCGCGCGCCTGCTGCGGATCGGCATCTTCAACTTCATGCGGCGCACGGCGGAAATCTCCGTCAGCCAGGTGAAGGTGCAGAAGTACAGCGAGTTCACCCGCAACCTGCCGATCCCGACGAACCTGAACCTGGTGCACGTGAAGCCGCTGCGCGGCACGTCGCTGTTCGTGTTCGACCCGAACCTCGTGTTCTTCGTCGTCGACAACCTGTTCGGCGGCGACGGGCGCTTCCACACGCGCGTCGAGGGCCGCGATTTCACGGCCACCGAGCAGCGGATCATCGGCAAGCTGCTGAACCTCGTGTTCGAGCACTACACGGTCGCGTGGAAGAGCGTGCGGCCGCTGCAGTTCGAATTCGTGCGCTCGGAGATGCACACGCAGTTCGCGAACGTCGCGACGCCGAACGAGATCGTGATCGTCACGCAGTTCTCGATCGAGTTCGGGCCGACGGGCGGCACGCTGCACATCTGCATGCCGTACTCGATGGTCGAGCCGATCCGCGACGTGCTCAGCTCGCCGATCCAGGGCGAGGCGCTCGAAGTCGACCGCCGCTGGGTGCGCGTGCTGTCGCAGCAGGTGCAGGCCGCCGAGGTCGAGCTGACCGCGAATCTCGCCGAGATCTCGTCGACGTTCGAGAAAATCCTGAACCTGCGCGCGGGCGACGTGCTGCCGCTGGAGATCGAGGACACGATCACCGCGAAGGTCGACGGCGTGCCGGTGATGGAATGCGGCTACGGAATTTTCAATGGTCAATATGCGTTGCGCGTGCAGAAGATGATCAGCGCGAGCGATTCGATGAAGGAAGGTGGATATGAGTGAGCTGAACCAGACGCCCGACGACGACATGCAGGCGATGGCCGATGCGGCCGTCGCGGCGTCGGCCGCCGACGCGAAGGCGCCGGCCGCGGCCGACGAAGAGCAGGGCCTCGACGACTGGGCGGCCGCGCTCGCCGAGCAGAACGAGCAGCCGGTGCAGGCGGGTGCGACGGGCGCCGGCGTGTTCCAGCCGCTGTCGAAGGCCGCGGCGGGCTCGACGCACAACGACATCGAGATGATCCTCGACATCCCGGTCAAGATGACCGTGGAGCTCGGCCGCACGAAGATCGCGATCCGCAACCTGCTGCAGCTCGCGCAAGGGTCGGTCGTCGAGCTCGACGGCATGGCCGGCGAGCCGATGGACGTGCTCGTGAACGGCTGCCTGATCGCACAGGGCGAAGTCGTGGTCGTCAACGACAAGTTCGGTATTCGCCTGACCGACATCATCACGCCCGCCGAACGCATCCGGAAGCTGAATCGATGAACGTCGTGAAGTCCGGCCGGCGCGTGTGCAACGCGATTGCAGCGGCGGCATTCGCCACTGCCGCATCGCTCGCGTGCACGCCGGCCGGCGCCGCCGACATGAACGCGGTGAACCACGCCGGTTCGATCGCGTCGAGCGTGACGGTCGGCTCGGCCGTGCCGTCGCTCGGCATCGGCGCGGTGCTGCAGACGCTCGTCGGGCTCGCGGTCGTGATCGGCCTCGTATTCGCGTGCGCATGGCTCGCGCGCCGCTTCGGCTTCCAGCCCGCGCGACGCGGCGGCCCGCTGAAGGTCGTGTCGAGCGTCGGGCTCGGCGCGAAGGAAAGCGCGACGATCGTCGAGATCGGCGACACCTGGCTCGTGCTCGGCGTCGCGCCGGGCAACGTGCGCCTGCTGCATACGCTGCCGGCCGGTTCGGTGGCGGCTACCGCGACCGCGGGTTCGACCTCGGCCGACGCGCCCGCCGGCGGTCATCCGTCCGACGGCGCCCTGCCCGGCACGTTCGGCGCGCGGTTTCGCGACGCGCTCGCGGGCGAAGCCGCGAAACGCCTCGGTCGCGGCAAGGACCGCTGACATGGCGCCGCGCCCTCTTTTCGTCCCCGCATTCCGATGAAACACGCATTCCTGCGTCACGCGGCGCGCGTCGCGCCCGTGCTGATCCTCTGTCTCGCCCCCGCGCTCGCCTGCGCGCAGGCGAACGGCCTGCCCGCGTTCAACGCGAGCCCGGGCCCGCACGGCGGCACCACCTATTCGCTGAGCGTGCAGACGATGCTGCTGCTCACGATGCTGTCGTTCCTGCCGGCGATGCTGCTGATGATGACGAGCTTCACGCGCATCATCATCGTGCTGTCGCTGCTGCGCCAGGCGCTCGGCACCGCGACGACGCCGCCGAACCAGGTGCTCGTCGGCCTCGCGATGTTCCTCACCTTCTTCGTGATGTCGCCGGTGCTCGACCGGGCGTACAACGACGGCTACAAGCCGTTCTCCGACGGCTCGATGCCGATGGAGCAGGCCGTGCAGCGCGGCGTCGCGCCGTTCAAGACCTTCATGCTGAAGCAGACCCGCGAGACCGATCTCGCGCTGTTCGCGAAGATCTCGAAGGCCGCGCCGATGCAGGGCCCCGAGGACGTGCCGCTGTCGCTGCTGGTGCCCGCGTTCGTCACGAGCGAGCTGAAGACCGGCTTCCAGATCGGCTTCACGGTATTCATCCCGTTCCTGATCATCGACATGGTCGTCGCGAGCGTGCTGATGTCGATGGGGATGATGATGGTGTCGCCGTCCACCGTGTCGCTGCCGTTCAAGCTGATGCTGTTCGTGCTGGTCGACGGCTGGCAACTGCTGATCGGCTCGCTCGCGCAGAGCTTCAGTTAAGCGGAGGAACACGCGCGATGACGCCCGAACAAGTGATGACGCTGGCGCACCAGGCGATGATGGTCGGCCTGCTGCTCGCGGCCCCGCTGCTGCTGGTCGCGCTCGCGGTCGGCCTCGTCGTGAGCCTGTTCCAGGCCGCGACGCAGATCAACGAAGCGACGCTGTCGTTCATCCCGAAGCTGCTCGCGGTGGCCGCGACGCTCGTGATCGCCGGCCCGTGGATGCTGACGACGATGCTCGACTACCTGCGGCAGACGCTGCTGCACGTCGCGACGCTCGGCGCCGGCTGAGCCGCGCGTCCGGCTCTCCTTTCCCGCGATGTTCTCGGTTACCTACGCGCAGCTCAACGGCTGGCTGACCGCTTTCCTGTGGCCGTTCGTGCGGATGCTCGCGCTCGTCGCGACGGCGCCCATGGTCGGTCACGCGGCGGTGCCGGTGCGCGTGAAGATCGGCGTGGCCGCGTTCATGGCGCTGGTCGTCGCGCCGACGCTCGGCGCGATGCCGGACGTCACCGTGTTCTCCGCGCCGGGCATCTGGATCCTCGTCACGCAGTTCCTGATCGGCGTCGCGATGGGTTTCACGATGCAGCTCGTGTTCGCGGCCGTCGAGGCGGCCGGCGACTTCATCGGGCTGTCGATGGGGCTCGGCTTCGCGACCTTCTTCGATCCGCATTCGAACGGCGCGACGCCCGCGATGGGCCGGTTCCTGAACGCGGTCGCGATGCTCGCGTTCCTCGCGGTGGACGGCCACCTGCAAGTGTTCGCGGCGCTCGCCGCGTCGTTCCAGTCGCTGCCGGTATCGGGCGACCTGCTGCACGCGCCGGGCTGGCGCACGCTCGCCGCGTTCGGCGCGACCGTGTTCGAGATGGGGCTCCTGCTGTCGCTGCCGGTGGTCGTGGCGCTCTTGATCGCGAACCTCGCGCTCGGCATCCTGAACCGCGCGGCGCCGCAGATCGGCATGTACCAGATCGGCTTTCCCGTCACGCTGATCGTCGGGCTGTTGCTCGTGCAGCTGATGATTCCGAACCTGGTGCCGTTCGTGTCGCACCTGTTCGACATGGGGGTCGATGCAATGGGGCGGGTGCTGATCGGGTGGCGGTAGGCGCGCTGCCGACGCACATAGACCTCTTCCGCCTCATGCGGGCCGCACTCGTCGTGCCCGTGCCGCACTTTCCTTCCGCGATTCTCCCTGCTGGCACCCCGGCATTCGATTCCGACCGTGCCCCTTTTTCGTCCTTTCCGCAGCCGCGACGCGCCCGCCCGGTGCGACAACCGGCCGGACCCCGCTCCCGGCCCGTCCGGCGGTCGATCGCGGCCGATACCAGCACGTTCGGCTCACATCGGTGCTTGACCTGCGCCGACCGACTCGCTAGCGTTTCGGGTTTGCCCGGGCGGCCATTGCCGCCGGTGCCGTGAGCGCGCCCGACGTCCTGGCGCGCGCGGCCGGGCTCCGATGGAAAAGACGATGCAGAAACTCGATGCGGCCAGCCCGCAGGCGATGTCGACGGATTTCACCGCCGACAACGTCGCGCGCCTGAAGGCGCTGTTCCCCGAACTCGTGACCGAAGGCCCGGACGGCGCGTCGGTCGACGTCGACGTGCTGAAGGCGCTGGTCGGCGAACGCACGGTCGGCGACGCTGACGAACGCTACGGCTTTCACTGGCACGGCAAGCGCGCCGCGCGCCAGGCCGCGCTCACGCCGTCGACGGGCACGCTGCGGCCCTCCCCCGAAGACAGCGTCGCGTGGGACGACACGCGCCATCTGCTGATCGAGGGCGACAACCTCGACGTGATGAAGCTGCTGCACAAGAGCTACGCCGGCAAGGTGAAGCTCGTCTACATCGACCCGCCGTACAACACCGGCAGCGATTTCGTCTATCCGGACGACTTCAGCGACAGCATCCGCCACTATCTGGCGATGACGGGCCAGACCGACGCCGGCGTGAAGCGCAGCACCAACACCGAGGCGAACGGCCGGTTCCACACCGACTGGCTGAACATGATGTATCCGCGCCTGAAGCTCGCGCACGCGCTGCTGTCCGACGAAGGGCTGATCGCGGTGCACATCGACGAGCACGAAGTGCATGCGCTCGTGCTGATGCTGCGCGAGATCTTCGGCGAGGAAAACGAGCTCGGCGTGGCCGTGTGGGACAAGCGCAATCCGAAGGGCGATGCGCGCGGCATCGCGTATCAGCACGAATCGCTGGTGCTGTTCGCGCGCAACGCCGAGACGCTGCTCGAACAGGCGCCGCTCAAGCGCCCGAAGCGCAACGCGCAGCGCATGCTCGACGCCGCGCACGACGCGGTGTACCGCAGCGGCAACCCGAAGGACGCGCAGAAGGCGTACCGCGCGTGGATGAAGGCGCAGACCAACCTGTCCGGCGGCGAGGTGATGTACGACCGGCTGTCGCCGGAAGGCCGCGTGTACCGCCTCGTGTCGATGGCGTGGCCGAACAAGAAGAAGGCGCCGGACGAATATTTCACGCCGCTGATCCATCCGGTCACCGGCAAGCCGTGCGCGATGCCGGCGCGCGGCTGGCGCAACCCGCCCGCGACGATGCAGGCGCTGCTCGAGCGCGGCCAGATCGAATTCGGCCCGGATGAAACCACGCAGCCGCAGCGGATCTACTACCTCGACGAGAACATGTACGAGAACGTGCCGTCGGTGCTGCCGTTCGCGGGCTCCGACGACGCGCTGCTGAAGGCGCTCGGCATCCCGTTCGACCTGCCGAAGCCGGTCGACTTCGCGGCCGCCGTGATCGGCTGGTGCACGCGCGGCGACGACATCGTGCTCGACTGCTTCGCCGGCTCCGGTTCGACCGGCCACGCGGTGATGCAGGTGAACGCGACCGACGGCGGCGCGCGCCGCGCCATCCTCGTGCAGCTGCCCGAGGCGCTCGACCGCCGCGACAAGACGCAAGCCGCGGCCGCCGATTTCTGCGCGAAACTGAAAAAGCCGCTGACGCTCGCCGAAATCACGAAGGAACGCCTGCGCCGCGCCGCGCAGCAGGTCGCGCGCGACTATCCGGAAAGCTATGGCGACCTCGGCTTTCGCGTGTACCGGCTCGACACGACCAACGTGATCGAGTGGGACCCGCGCCGCGACGACTTCGACCATGCCCTTTTCGCGTCCGTCGAGCACGTGAAGACCGGCCGCACCGAGGACGACCTGCTCGCCGAGCTGACGCTCAAGCTCGGCCTCGACCTGTGCACGCCGGTCGAGCATCACCAGGTGGCCGGCAAGACGGTGCACCTGATCGGCCGCGCGATCGTCGCGTGCTTCGACGCGCGCATCTCGCGCGACGACGCGGGCCCGCTCGCCGACGGCATCGTCGACCTGCTGGATGCGACCGGCGCGTCGCACGACGTCACGTGCCTGTTCCGCGACAGCGGCTTCGTCGACGACGTCGCGAAGCTCAATCTCGCCGCGCTGCTCGAACAGCACGGCGTGAAGCGCGTGCGGAGCCTGTGATGCGGCTGCATTTCGAAGCGGATCTCGACTACCAGCGCGAGGCGATCGACGCCGTCTGCGACCTGTTTCGCGGCCAGGAATCGTATCGCGGCGACTTCAGCGTGCTCGCGAACGCCGCGCCCGGCACGACGGCCGCCGCGCAAGGCTCGCTCGGCTTCGCGGTATCGGAGCAAGGCGTCGGCAACCGGCTGTCGCTGACCGACGACGCGCTCGCGCGCAATCTCGCCGACGTGCAGCTGCGCGGCGGCCTGCCGCCGTCCGGCCTGCCCGGCTCGCGCGACTTCACCGTCGAGATGGAGACCGGCACCGGCAAGACCTACGTGTACCTGCGCACGATCTTCGAGTTGAACCGCCGCTACGGCTTCACGAAATTCGTGATCGTCGTGCCGTCGATCGCGATCAAGGAAGGCGTGCACAAGACGCTCGCGATCACCGAGGATCACTTCCGCGCGCTGTACGCGGGCGTGCCGTACGACTACTTCCTGTACGACTCCGCGAAGCTCGGCCAGGTGCGCCATTTCGCGGCGAGCGCGGCGATCCAGATCATGGTGATGACGGTCGCCGCGATCAACAAGAAAGAGATCAACAACCTCTACAAGGACAGCGAGAAGACCGGCGGCGAGAAGCCGATCGACCTGATCCGCGCGACGCGGCCGATCGTGATCGTCGACGAGCCGCAAAGCGTCGACGGCGGCCTCGAAGGGCGCGGGCGCGAAGCGCTCGGCGCGATGGCGCCGCTCTGCACGCTGCGCTATTCGGCCACGCACGTCGACCGGCACCACATGGTGTACCGGCTCGATGCGGTGGACGCGTACGAGCGCAAGCTCGTCAAGCAGATCGAGATCGCGTCGGCGATCGTCGAGGATGCGCACAACAAGCCGTACGTGCGGCTCGTCGGCGTGTCGAACCGGCGCGGCGCGATCAGCGCGCGCGTCGAGCTCGACGTCGCGACCGCGGCCGGCGTGAAGCGCCAGATCGTGTCGGCCACCGACGGCGACGATCTGGAGCGCCTGACCAAGCGCGCGCTGTATGCGGGGCTGCGGATCGGCGAGGTGCATGCGGTGAAGGGCGCCGAATACGTCGAGCTGCGTCACCCGGAAGGCGAGGCGTTCCTGTCGCTCGGCGAGGCGTTCGGCGACATCGACACGCTCGCCGTGCAGCGCGAGATGATCCGCCGCACGATCCGCGAGCATCTCGACAAGGAATTGCGCCTCGCCGAGCGCGGCGTGAAGGTGCTGTCGCTGTTCTTCGTCGATTCGGTCGAACGCTATCGCCGCTACGACGAGAACGGCGTGCCCGTGAAGGGCGACTACGCGCTGATCTTCGAAGAGGAATATGCGCGCGCGGCGCGCGTGCCGGCCTACCGGGCGCTGTTCGACGGCGTGGACGTCGCGCTGGAAGTCGAGCGTGCGCACAACGGCTACTTCTCGATCGACCGCAAGGGCGGCTGGACCGACACGAGCGAAAGCAGCGCGGCGGCCCGCGAGAACGCGGAGCGTGCTTACGGCCTCATCATGCGCGAGAAGGAAGCGCTGCTGTCGTTCGACACGCCGCTGAAGTTCATCTTCTCGCACTCGGCGCTGAAGGAAGGCTGGGACAACCCGAACGTGTTCCAGATCTGCACGCTGCGCGACATCCAGACCGAGCGTGAGCGCCGCCAGACGCTCGGCCGCGGGCTGCGCCTCGCCGTCGACCAGGACGGCGAGCGCGTGCGCGACGCGGGCGTGAACACGCTCACCGTGATCGCGACCGAACGCTACGAGTCGTTCGCCGAGAACCTGCAAAAGGAAATCGAGGCCGATACGGGCATCCGGTTCGGGATCGTCGAGGAACACCAGTTCGCGGCGCTGCCGGTGCAGGAAGACGGCGGCGCCGCCCATGCACTCGGCATCGAGCTGTCGCGCGTGCTGTGGAACCATCTGCACGAGCAGGGCTACGTCGACGCGCAGGGCAAGGTGCTCGACCGGATGAAGGATGCGCTGCGCCAGAGCGCGCTCGTGTTGCCGGATGCGTTCGAGCGGTTGCGTGCGCCGATCGTCGCGACGCTGCGCAAGCTGTCGGGCCGCTTCGCAGTGCGCAATGCCGACGAGCGCCGCGCGATCGCGTTGCGGCGCGATGCGTCGGGCAAGGCCGTCGTGTTCGGCGAGGATTTCCGCGCGCTGTGGGATCGCATCCGCCATCGCACCGTGTACCGCGTCGAGTTCGACAACGCGAAGCTGGTGCGCGACTGCACGGCCGCGCTGCGCGACGCGCCGGACATCGCGCGTGCGCGGCTGCAATGGCGCAAGGCCGAGATCGACATCGGCAAGGCCGGCATCGAGGCGATCGAGGTGGCCGGCGCCGGCACCGTGCTGCTCGACGAAGGCGAGCTGCCGCTGCCCGACCTGCTCACCGAGCTGCAGGACCGTACGCAACTCACGCGCCGTTCGCTTGCGACGATCCTCGCCGACAGCGGCCGGCTCGACGATTTTCGCGTGAATCCGCAGCAGTTCATTACCGTTGCGGCCGATGCGATCAACCGCTGCAAGCGGCTCGCGCTCGTCGCGGGCATCGTGTACCGCAAGCTCGGCGAGCGCCACGTGCATGCGCTCGAATCGTTCGAGAGCGAGGCGCTGACCGGGTATCTGCGCAACTTGCGGCTGGACGCGCGCAAGTCGATCCATGAAGCGGTCGTGTGCGAGACGGACGCCGAGCGCGCGTTCGCCGATGCGCTCGAGGCGCACGACGGCGTGAAGCTGTACGCGAAGCTGCCGGCATGGTTCCGCGTGCAGACGCCGCTCGGCAGCTATCACCCGGACTGGGCCGTGCTCGCGGAACAGGACGGCGGCGAGCGGCTGTACTTCGTCGTCGATACGCCGAATGCGGACGGCCACGTGCCGAGCGAGCACGAGCGCGCGAAGCTCGCGTGCGGCGAAGCGCATTTCCGCGCGCTGGTCGAGGGCGACGGTGCGGCGCGCTTCGTGCGGGTCACGCAGGCCGATGCATTGTTCGAACCTGCGGCGCCGACGGCGGGCGCGGGGCGGTGAGACGAAGGGCGGCGACGAGCCGCCTTTTTTTGTCGGCGGATCAATCCTTGTCCCAGGGTTTGGTGCCCGCGTGTCGCCCTTCCAGGAACAAGGACCGGGGGCGACGCCGCCGCGTCGCCCCCGGTGAAGGCGCCGTTACTGCGCCGGCTGCATGCCCTGCGCGGCGGCCTTGCGCTGCGCGGCCTGCTCTTGCGCGTGCTTCTTCGCCATGTGATGGCCGACGATACAGCCGCCGACCGCGCCGGCCACTGCGTGGTGCCCCGCGTAGTGGCCGGCCACACCGCCGACCACCGCGCCCTTCATGCAGCCCGCCGCGTGCGCGCTGCCGATCGTTGCGAGCGCAACGACCGCGGCGGTTGCGTACCGTCCGATGTGCCGGATGGAATTCATGCGATCACTCTCCTCGTGTCGTCGTGATCAGTGCTCTCGCGAGCCGGTCGCCGCGCTTAGTCCCAACGGCCGCGCCACCCGCCGCGATCGCGCCACTCGTGCTCGCGCCATTCATGACGGCGCCATTCGCGTTCGCGCCATTCACGCTGACGCCAACCGTAGTCGCGATAGCCGACCGGCGCGTACATCACCGGCGGAGGCGGCGCCACGTAGACGGGCGCCGGCGCCGTATAGACGCCCGGCACGCCGATGCCGACCGACAGGTCGACGTGGGCCGACGCGACGCCCGAAGCTGCCAGCGCCGCTACACCGAGAACTGCACCGAGAATAAGTTTCTTGCTCATTTCGCGACTCCCTGCACGTGTCGTGCGTCATGTGACTACGGTTCGGAGTCTAGGCATCGGACGCTGACACAGGTGAAACGGGTATGCGAGACAGGTAACGGACGTTTACGGGTGCCCGCAAAGCCTTATGGAGCAAGGCAAAGGCGACATTCCAGACACCGTTGCGGCGGCGCACCGGCTCGGTAAAAAGGGGATTTTCGGCACGAAACCGGCGATCGGAGCGAACACGCCGGTATGCACGGGGAGCGAGCCGCCCTCACCTTGCGGCGCGGACGGCTCGCAACAGCGCGCGTTACGCGCGGATATCGTCGACGCTGCGCAGCCAGTGCACGCTGAACAGGTTGTCCGCGTCGGTCCACACGGTATCGGGTGCGAACCCGGCGCGGCGTGCGATCGCGTGAAAGCCGTCGATCGTGAACTTGTGCGAGTTCTCCGTGTGAATGCGCTCGCCGGCTTCGAAGCGGAACGCGTGGCCGCGCACGTGCACCGTCTGCGCGACGTCGCTGACGAGATGCATCTCGATACGCTGCCGCTCGCGGTCGTAGAACGCACAATGCGAGAACGCGTCGACGTCGAAGTCCGCGCCGAGCTCCGCGTTCGCGCGCACCAGCAGGTTCAGGTTGAACTGCGCGGTCACGCCCTGCGCGTCGTTGTACGCGTGATGCAGCGTGCGCTCGTCCTTCACGAGATCGGCGCCCACCAGCAGGCCGCCGCCGCGCAGCAGCCGCGCGGCGTCACGCAGGAACGTGTCGGCCTCTTCCGGCGAGAAGTTGCCGATCGTCGAGCCGGGAAAGAAGCCGATGCGCCGCCGCGGCGTTGCGGTCAGTTCGGCCAGTTGCTCGGCCTTCGTGTAGTCGGCCGCGAGCGGCGCGACGTCGAGCCACGGATAGGCCGCACGCAGCCGCGCGGCTGCATCGTGCAGGTAGGCGGCCGAGATGTCGACCGGCACGTAGCGCGCCGGCGCGTTCGCGTAGTTGCTCGCGAACGCGTCGAGCAGCACGCGGATCTTCTCGAGCGAACCCGCGCCGAATTCGACGATGTCCGCATGCGGGCCGACGCGCCGCACGATCTCGGCCGCGCGATCGCGCAGGATGCCGAGTTCGGTGCGCGTCGGGTAGTACTCCGGCAGTTCGCAGATGCGGTCGAACAACGCGGAGCCGGCCGCATCGTAGAAATATTTCGGCGGGATGCTGCGCGGCGTGCGCGACAGTCCGTCGATCAGGTCGCGCTCGAACGCGCTCGGCCGCGAATCGCGGGCGGGTTGCAGGCCACCGCTCGTGGCCGTCAGGTCAGACGTCTCGCGCAAGTCGCACCCCCGTGAATTGCCAGCGTGCCGCCGGCGGAAAGAAATTGCGGTACGTCGGCCGTTCGTGCCCGGGCGGCGTCGCGATGCTGCTGCCGCGCAGGACCTGCTGGCCGACCATGAACTTGCCGTTGTATTCGGCCGCTACCCCGGCGAGCGGCCGAAATCCCGGATACGGCTCGTAGGACGAACGCGTCCACTGCCACACGTGCCCGAGCATCTGGCGGATCCCGTCGGCCGCGAACGCGGTTTCCCATTCGAATTCGGTCGGCAGCCGCGCGCCGGCCCATTCCGCATACGCGGCCGCTTCGTAGAAGCTCACGTGGCACACCGGCGCGTCGGGCGCGAGCGGTTCGACGCCGTGCAGGCCGAACGTGCGCCGCACGCGCGTGGCGGCCGCATCGTCGTCGTCCGGCATCCAGTACGCGGGCCCTTGCCACCCTTCCCGCTGCACCGTGGCCCAGCCGTCGGACAGCCAGAACTCGGGGCGCGTATAGCCGCCGTCGGCGACGAACGCCGCGAATTCCGCGTTCGTCACCAGGCGGTTCGCGATCTCGTACGGCCGCACGAGCGCCGTGTGGCGCGGCCGTTCGTTGTCGAACGAGAAGGCGTCGCCGTCGTGGCCGATCTCGACGAGCCCGCCCGGTTGAGGCAGCCAGCGCAGCGGGCCGGCGTCGCCCGCGGCCATCGCGTGGCCGTCCGTCGCGTCATGCGGCCGGAACGCCGGCTTCAACGGGTTGCACGAGAACGCATGCAGCATGTCGGTGACGATCAGCTCCTGATGCTGCTGCTCGTGATGCAGGCCGAGCACGAGCTCGGGCGCGATCGCGTCGAGCAGCGCCGCATCGGCGCTGGCCAGCGCGCGCAGCATCGCGTCGTCGACGTATTGCCGATACGCATGCACGTCGTCGAGCGATGGCCGCGTGAGCAGCCCGCGTTGCGGCCGCGGATGGCGCGGGCCGAGCGCTTCGTAATAGGAATTGAAGAGGAACTGGAACGCGTCGTCGAACGGCGCGTAGCCGGGCACGCGGCGCATCAGCACGACGGTTTCGAAGAACCAGGTCGTATGCGCGAGATGCCATTTCGTCGGACTCGCGTCGGGCATCGACTGCACGGCCTGGTCTTCGGCGGACAGCGTCGCGGTCAACGCGACGCTATGGGCGCGCACGTCCTGATAACGGCGCTGAAGCTGGGATGCAAGAAGGCTCATCGGTTTACCGTTCACGTCGCGATTCGCTGCGTTGCGTTGCCGGAAAAGGGAAAGCCTTGCGCTGGGATGCGCGCGGCTGACGGGCAATGTGCTGCTGCGTCGTCGGGCAGCCGGCGCGCGCGCCGGGCCGCGGATGCGGCGTCACTTCATCTGCCCGTGCGGAACAGTATGGTCCAGAAATGTGAACGTCGCGAATCGGATTTCCGGTGAAACGAATATGAAAGAAAAATGAAAGCATGCGTGGTGGGAGCGTCGCGTGTTTCAGGAACCGCCAATGCCTGTCGTGAAGGGGTTCGGCCGACGGACGCAATGCGCGTGCCCGCGGCTGCGGACTCCTGACGTCCGGTGACAGCCGCACGGCGTGCATGAAAGGTCGATCGCGCGTTCGTCGGCGCAGCGGCGTCATGCAGCCGATTCGTCAGTCGATCACGCAACCTGGTTGCTGCCCTGCTCCACGGCTCCGCCCTTCGCGTGCAGCTACCCGTTTCGACCATTCCAAAAAATTTTTTGCATCGATGTCACACGCGCGGGGTGCTCGCTCGTCATATCGGCGCAACCCACACGAAAGGAGAAGGAACCATGACTGCGAAACTCAATCCGTTTGCCGCCGCCCCCGCGCTGATGAAAGGCTGGATGACCGTGTCGGTCGCCGCGGCCGGGAGCCTCGAGCCGACGCTGATCGAGCTGGTCAAGATCCGCGCGTCGCAGATCAACGCGTGCGCGAACTGCCTTAACATGCACACCGTCGAGGCGCGCGAGCAAGGCGAGACCGAGCAGCGCATCTACCTGTTGTCCGCGTGGCGCGAAGCGCCCTGCTACACCGACCGCGAACGCGCGGCGCTCGGCTGGACCGAGGCGCTCACGCGGCTGTCGGAGGGCCACGCGGCGCACGAAGCGGCCCGTGCGGCGCTGAACGACCATTTCAGCGAGGAGGAACAGGTGAAACTCACGCTGATGATCAACGTGATCAACGGCTGGAACCGGCTCGCCGTCGGCTTCGGGCTGTGGGTCGACCCGGCCGACGCGAAGGCCGCCGCCGCGAAGATCGTGGCCTGATGCCGAACCTCGAGCCGGCCAGCGGCAACGCCGACGAACGGGCCGATGCGGCGGCGAGCTTCGATCCGCTGCGTCGCACGCTGATCCGCGTCGCGTACCGGATGCTCGGTTCCGTCGCGGACGCCGAGGACATCGTGCAGGACGCGTTCATCCGCGGCTGGCAAGCCGGTATTCGGCTTCGAACTCGTGATGCGGGTGCATACATACCTCGCCGAGCTGTTCGCGACACATGCGTCGAAGCTCGTGCGGGCCGGGTTCATCAACGGGCTGCCGGGTTTCGTCACGCTGGAAGCCGACGGCGAGCTGCAGACGACCGCGCTCGAGATCGACGACGGGAAGATCGTCGCGATCTATGTCGTGCGCAATCCTGACAAATTGAAGCATCTGCATTGAGAGCGGCGCGAGCATGCGCCGTGTGCGATGTGCCCGCCGGTGCCGCCCTTTTCTTTCTACGCTGCGTTTGCCGATCGGCGGTTACCGCGATCAGTACATCGCGCCTCCGGCGTTGCCGATCATGTACAGAAGGACGCCGAGCAGCGGCGTGGCGATGGAGAAGCCGGCCGCCGCCAGCCAGTTCGTGCCGCCTTGCGCCTCGAGCAGCGCGAGCAACGATTCGCGAGACGTCGCGTTCGGGCGCAGTTTTTCGATCTGGCGCTCGACGTGCCGCTTGTAGAGGCTGTTCCCGCACCAGCCGATCGAGACCGCGATCCCGATCGTAATCGGGTCGAGCGTGCTCGATTCGAAGTAGGTCGGGAAGTACAGCAACTCGACCAGCGTGATGCCCAGCGTGGCGGCAAGCACGGCGGCCGCCTGCCAGTACATGCATCGATACGCCATCCAGACCGGGCCGAGGAAGCACGCGGCCCAGTTCCACGACTGCCGGCTCTTGCGCGATTCGGCGATCGCCCACTTCCGTTCGAACCAGGCGGCTTTCGTGCCGACGTAAGCGGCGATTTCGTCGTTGCTCGCCGATGATGCGGCGGTCGTGACCTCGGACATGATCGTGTGCTCTCAGTCGCGCGGATTGCGCGTCGTTGTTTTGATGCGGTGGAAGTCGGGTGACAGGCGAAAGTGCCGCGTCGATGCGCACACGATTCTACGCGCCGTGCAGCGGCGGTTGTGTGGCGAATCGGATTGCCGGTGACGATGCGATGCCCGGCCGTGTATCGCGCAACGCATCGGGGCTTCACGCGTTGTTTCGGATCGGAAAAGAAAAACGCCACGCGATGTTGCCGCGTGGCGTTTGTATGTTGGCGAGCCGCGTTGCCTGTAGGCAAGTTGTGCTGCCGGACCCCTTCATTTTGTTCGTTGGTAGGCTCGATTGGATTCGAACCAACGACCCCCACCATGTCAAGGTGGTGCTCTAACCAACTGAGCTACGAGCCTAAGAAGCCGCGAATTATAGAGAGGGTTTTGGGGGAGCACAAGCCCCTTCGTGAAAATTCTTTGAAACGTGCCGCGCGGGGTTCCCGATCGATGTTGCGTGGCGATGCCTGCCGTGTTGGCTTCATCTGTTCGCCTCACAGCAAAACGCGTCGATGTGCTGTGGTGTTATCCACATTGCCCTCTGGATAACCGTCCGGGAAGTCTCTGGATTCACAGTGGAACGATTGAGGATATGTCGGCGCGGCTGTGAATCGACGAAAAGTTGTTCCGTGCTCCCGGACGCTGTTCACGTCGCGCACCCAGGGTTATGCATTTCGGTTCGCGTTGAAGATTCAGTGCGTTACGGAGGTTATCCACTGTGGGGCACAGGGTTTGTTAACTATCACTACGTATATATACGAACCCTGTTAACACCTTTGGATAAGCACAGTCCGTCGACTGTGATCCGCTCGGGACATGCACTTCGTGCGGCGAGAGGACAACCGAAACGGAACGCTGTGAAGCGCTCGCGCGATGCACGGGCCTTCATGTCTGTAGAATCACCGGCATCCACGAGAAGCGGTTCTTCAACGATTGAACCACGCGAGGCAAAGCGATGACGTACGAGGTCTTGATGGTGTCGCGTGGTGCGATCGATCTGTCCGATGGCGAACGTCCAATCCGGGTGTCTGGTGAAGCATTGCTGCCGGTCGCGGACGACGGTCCCGCATTCGTCGTCTACGTTGGCTCCATGAAGTACGTGGCGCCGCCGCACGATGACCGGCCGATCGATGCCATCACACGTCAAGCCGTGATTTCGGCAATCGCCGCATATTTCTCTTCTCGGCACATGACGGTCGATTTCGAACCCTGAGCCTTTGACGATGACCGACACGACGAATCCGAAATGTCGTCCGGCGTGTTCGTGGCTGCACTTCAGGATCGGGAAGTCATTCCACTACGTCATCGCGCCGGAAACCGGCGAGATTCTCGGGATAGTCGGAACGAAGTGACCAGAAGCGCGGGCGGCGGTGTGTGGATAACCGACGCACGAAACAGATCCAAACCCTGTGCGTTCGCTGAGTGAGCATCGACGCGAGTCATGCAAGCTGGGTGTTCTTTCCCACGCTTGAATGCCGCACTTCACACGGATTCCTCATGTCGATCATGTCTTCGGTCATCAGGTGGAGCTTCTGCATCGCCGCCATTGCAACCGTCGCAACGGCATTCGCGAAAGTCGACGCGCCTGCCTCGGTGCGGCTCTCGAACGGACGTGAACTGCAGCAACACGGAAAGCGGTTGGTCGAGGTCGACGATGCGCATCACCGCACGAGCACGGTACGGTTGCCGATCGCACTGCGTCGGGCGATCGCGTCTGCGTCGAGCATCGGCTTTCCGTCGGCGAGCTCGAGAGCCATCGGGGGCAAGGAGTTCGTACTGATCGTCGTGAACCATTCGTCGAGTCGCAACCCGATGGGCTATTGCGGCGCGGGCGAGGAAAGTACGCTCTACGTCCTGCGGATCCGCGGCGACGCTGCTGCGTCGAACTATGCAATGCCGGTGCAGAGTTGTCTGGATAGCGTGTCGCTCGACACCGACGGGGACAATCGATCGCCTTACCTGGCCATCGAATGGATCGACGATGCCGTGGGCTTCAAGGTCACGTGGACCAACATCGACGATTCGGGCCCTGCAACGCGTGAGTATCGCTACGACGGTAGGGCGTTCGTGGAGCGCACGAAATGAGCGCATGTGGACAACGGACGCACGATCCAGTCCAAACCCTGTGCATCCGACCGGTGAGTGTCCCGGTTTCAATGCGCATATCGGCCTGAATACCTTGCCCGGCAAGGCTTGCCGACAATGAAAGAAGGCAGCGAACGAATCGCCGGCGACGTCCGGAAGTTGAGTGTCTTGTGGATATCGCCGACTCGCGGCCACTCAAAATCCTGTGCATTCACCGGGTGAGCGAACCGACCGAAGCCAGCATGCAGGACCGTCATGATCGATGTGGATATCCTGTTCCACGGAGACTCGAAACCCTGTGATTTTAAAGGTGAGGGCGCCAGCGCGGGTTCGATGTGAATAACAGGCCGGTCAAGTCAGTCGAAATGCTGTGCATTCGATTCGTGAGCGTGCACCCGCTCAAGCCCGCCGGGCCGCCCCGCGAAAGGCGCTGGCGGCCGCCACCAACCGTCAACCGGGCGCTTATCCTGCCGCTTCAAGTCTGCTGATCGAGCGCCTGCACGACTGCTTTCTCGCCAACGCTCCCGGCTGGCCCGACCACCGCATAGTTGAGCCCGTTCACCGACCCATACCGCGCGAGCAGCGCGCCATCCACGCGTTGCCCGTTCGGCAGCAGCCGATGTTCCGATTCCGCTGGCCGGAGATAGAAACTCAGCGTCCGCCCCGCATCATCCTGATAGAGCACCATCGCGGCAGTCGCGCCGCTATCCGTCGTGAACAGCCGCCCACCGACCGGCGTGAACCCCGCCGCGCTCAAATCCGGCAGCTTCGCCGATGCGCCCACGCCTTTGGTGAGCCACCCTTGCAAATCTCCCGCACCGGTCGGCCGGTAATCGACCTTGGCCGTCCGATCGATCACCATCATCTGGTAAGCCTTGACCGCATCGCTCATCGGCGCGATCGGCGGTGCCGCGTTCCACCCGCGCGCCTGCCATCCGCCGAACGTCCCGAGCCCGACGCAGAACACGAACGAAGCCGCCATCGCGAACCGCATCCGCGCGCGCTCGGCCCGCTGGCCGCGAATCGCCGCCGGATCCAGCGCGGGGTTATCGGCCGGCATCCGCACGCTCTCCAGCGCGGCCCGCAGCCGCTGCGCGTCCTGCTGCCATTGCTTCACCTGTTCGGCGCGCGCCGGATGCAGCGCGAGATAGCGCTCGACCGCGGCACGCGCATCGTCGTCGAGCTGGCCGTCGACATAGGCCTGAAGGTCATGTTCGTTCGGAGGCGTGTTCATTTCTTCATCAATCGGAGAGAAGGAGCAGGAAGCTCACCGTCGCTGAGCTGGCGCAGCGCCTGGCGCGCGCGGGAGAGCCGCGACATCACGGTGCCGATCGGCACCTCGAGCAGGTCGGCGGCTTCCTGATAGGTGAAGCCTTCGACCGCCACGAGCAGCAGCAGGCTGCGCTGCTCGTCCGAGAGCCGGCCGAACGCTTCGAGCGTCGCGCGCGCCGCGAATTCGCGTTCGGCGGACGGCCAGTGCGCTTCGTCGTCGTCACCCATGCGGCCGAGCAGCCACGCGTAGCGCTTCGCGCTGCGTTTGCCATCGAGAAATTGCCGGTACAGGATCGTGAAGAGCCAGCTGCGCAGCGACGCGTCGTCGCGACGGCTCGTCCAGCGCGACAGTGCGCGCTCGAGCGTCGACTGGACGAGATCGTCGGCCGCGTGGACGTCGCGCGCCAGCCAGAGCGCGAAGCGTCGCAGCCTGGGGATGAGTTCACGCAATGCTTCGTCGTCGAGGGCGGTGGAGGGCATGGCTGGGCCGGTTGCCGAAAGGGTCGTAGATGCCGCGTAGGACGCCGGCCGGCATCGGTTATTCCCTCCAGCATACGAAAAAAATCTTCGTGGAATAAAGCGGCGCGGGCGGCGTCCTACGCGCGTTCGACAATGATCTGACGATCGGGAGTGCATTCATGAAGCAATCTTCTTCTTCGCCGCAGCGCGAGCCCGGGCGCGGGTGGTGGCGCTGGGCCGTGATCGGCGGCGCGGTGGCCGGCGTGGCCGCGGCGTTCGGGTATGCCGGCGGGTGGCTCGCGCCGGCGCGTCTGACCCCGCATCGCATCGTCGATGCGCTGCAGACCAACAGCGGCATCCATCCCGGCTACCGGCGCAATCACGCGAAGGGCGTGTGCGTGACCGGCTACTTCGAGGGCAATGGCGCCGCGAGCGCGTATTCGGTCGCGCCGTTCTTCAAGGCGGTGCGCACGCCGGTGGTCGGGCGTTTCGCATTGCCGGGCGGGAATCCTTATGCGCCGGACAGCAGCGTGCCGATCCGCAGCCTCGCGCTGAAGCTCACCGCGCCGGACGGCGAGCAATGGCGGACCGGGATGAACGCGATGCCGGTGTTCCCGGTCGCGACGCCGCAGGCGTTCTACGAGCAGACGCTCGCGACCCGGCCCGATCCGAAGACGGGCAAGCCGGATCCGGCGAAGGTGAAGGCGTTCTTCGGCGCGCATCCGGAGGCGGGCGCGTTCCTGCAGTGGGTGAAGGGTGCGAAACCGAGCGCGAGCTACGTCACCGAAAGCTATTACGGGTTGAACGCCTTCTACTTCGTCGATGCCGCCGGCAAGCGCCAGGCGGTGCGGTGGCGCGTCGTGCCGGAGCAGACGGCCGGCGCCGGCGACGTCGCGACGGCCGCGGATCCGAACGTGCTGCAACAGGACGTGACGCAGCGCATCGCGGCCGGCCCGCAGAAGTGGAAGCTGCTGGTCACGCTGGCGGAGCCCGGCGACCCGGTGGACGACGCGACGAAGGTCTGGCCCGCGCAGCGCACGACGATCGATGCGGGCACGCTCGTGCTCGACCGCGTGGAGGCGCAGGACAGCGGCCCGTGCCGCGACGTGAATTACGACCCGACGGTGCTGCCGCAGGGGATCCAGGTGTCGGGCGATCCGTTGCTGGCGGCGCGCTCGGCCGCGTATGCGGATTCGTATCTGCGACGCACGAGTGAAGAGGCCGGCGTGGCAGGCGTGGCGCGAGTGAGTGGGGAGGGACGATGATGAAGGCTTCGACGACGTTTAGTTTGCCGGCGCGGGTGCTGCACTGGGTGATGGCCGCGATGATCCTCGCGATGCTGTTCATCGGGGTGGGAATGGTGGCGTCGGTTTCCGAGCGGCACGAGATCCTGGTGGCGATTCACAAGCCGCTGGGCGTGGCCGTGCTGGTGCTGGTGTGCGTGCGGATCGTGGTGCGGATGCTGTCGAAGCCGCCGGCGTTGCCCGACGATCTGCCGTGGTGGCAGAAGGCGGCAGCGCACGGGTCGCATCTCGTGCTGTATGCGCTGATGGTGGCGATGCCGCTGATCGGCTGGGCGATGCTGTCGGCGGGCGGATATCCGGTGACACTGGGCGGCGGCGTGCAACTGCCGGCGCTGGTGTCGGCCGATCCGGTGACGTTCGCGTGGCTCCGGGTTGCGCATCGCCTGCTGGCGTATCTGTTCTTCCTGACGTTCCTCGCGCACTTTGCCGCGGCGCTGTATCACGGGCTGATTCGGCGGGACGGGGTGGTGAGGGCGATGGTGGGGCGGTAATCGACGGAAGGTTGCGTGCGATGCGGCGGGGCTGTTCAAGGGCGACCGAGGCTGCGCCTGCCGTGTCGCCTATATATGAGCACCAGGAAGTGCTCAGCGGTCCCCCGCCATAGCACGTCAAAAATATTTCACAAAAGGGGTTGCGGAGACCGGGGCGGATGCATAGAATCACGCCTCTTTCGCGCTAACGGAAACACGGCGCGGGAGAAAAGAGGGAAGCGGTGCTGTTGAAGTCGGTTTTATCGATTCCAGTGCACGTGAAATTAAACCGCAGTCGTCGCAACGAAGTAGTTAAAAAAGTTGTTGACGAGTCTCAAAAAACGGTTGATAATCTCGCTTCTCTGCTGCTGAAAACGCAGCGCTGCTGAGAAGCGCTAGGTTCCTCGCAGAAATGCTCTTTAAAAATTAACAGCCGATAAGTGTGGGCGCTTGATGGCAGCGAGCTGATCCTCGGATCAGATAGCAAAAGTATCAAGAGTCTCACACTAAAGTAAGTCAGGTTTAT
>NZ_NKEZ01000009.1:0-361013 GCF_002223345.1 Burkholderia sp. AU16741 | reverse complement strand
AACACGGTCGACGGCGTGTTCACGACGGTGCAGGACGTCGCACAGACGGTGCTGTTCCTGTCGGCGTTCCCAAGCGCCGCGCTCACCGGCCAGTCGTTCGTCGTCAGCCACGGCTGGTTCATGCAGTAACGCGAGTGCCTCCCCGACGGTAGGCGACTTCCGCGCCACCGTCCTTCTCGAGATGGCGTGCCGTCGATCGACGTCACGCCATCCATCACCGCCGCCCACGGCGGGATTTCTCGGAGCAACTGATGAAACCGCACGCGCGTACAGAAAAGCAGGCCGTCGATGCGGCGGACCTGCAGCACGAAGCCGGCGCGCCGGCTGCTGCGCGGTCGCTGCCGTACGAAACGATCGCGCTCGTCCTGCAGGGCGGCGGCGCGCTCGGCGCGTATCAGGCCGGCGTGTTCGAAGGGCTGCATGAAGCAGGCATTCCGCTCGACTGGATCGCCGGCATCTCGATCGGCGCGCTCAACACCGCGCTGATCGCCGGCAATGCGCCCGAGCATCGCGTCGAGCGCCTGCGCGAATTCTGGGAAACGATCTGCCAGCCGGCGTTCTTTCCCGCGATTCCGGCCGCGTTCGAATTCGCGCTGTTCAACAGCATCGATCAGGTCCGAACGTTCTTCACCGCATCGCAGGCAGCCAGCGCGATGATGCAGGGCCAGCAGGGATTCTTCGTGCCGCGCTTTCCGCCGCCGCTGCCGGGCGTGGCCGATCATCCGCAAAAGATCAGTTGGTACGACACGTCGGCGCTGCGCACGACGCTGCTCAAGCTGTGCGATTTCGACCGGATCAATTCGGGCGAAACGCGCGTGTCGGTCGGCGCGGTCAACGTCGGCACCGGCAACTTCGTGTACTTCGACAACTCGCGCATCCGTCTCGCGCCCGAGCATTTCATGGCGTCCGGTGCGTTGCCGCCCGCGTTCCCGCCCGTCGAGATCGACGGCGAGTATTACTGGGATGGCGGCGTCGTGTCGAACACGCCGCTGATGGAAGTGCTGCGCGCCCGGCCGCGCAGCGACACGCTCGCGTTCCAGGTCGATCTGTGGAGCGCGCGCGGGCCGCTGCCGCGCACGATGGCCGACGTCGCCGAGCGCACGAAGGACGTGCAGTATTCGAGCCGCACGCGTTTCGTCACCGACACGCTGCAGCGCGAACAGCGCTACCGCAACGTGCTGCGCCACGTGCTCGAACGGGTGCCGGAAGAACAGCGCAAGACCGATCCGTGGTGCGTCGAAGCCGAAGAAATGTCGAGCGGGAAGAAGTACAACATTCAACACCTGATCTATCAGCAGAAAGCGTACGAGCATCACTACAAGGACTATCAGTTCGGTCTGTCGACGATGCGCGACCACTGGTCCGCGGGTCTCGACGACATCCGCAAGACGCTCGCGGTGAAGGACGGCCTCGCGCTGCCCACCAACGACGCGGGCTTCGTCACGCACGACATTCACCGCCGCCGGTAATGCCGTGTGCAACGGGCCGGCGCGCCGCCCGCGCCGGCTCGTACTCCTTTCCGATTCGACATGCCGATTTTCATTGCGCTATTCGCGCTCATCGCCCTGGGGTGGGGCGCCGTTCACTTGTTTCACGTCATCGCCGCGCAGTTCGGCCAGCCGGTCGCGATCGCGGCCGCCGTGCTGGCCGCCGCGCTCCTGATCGCACTGGTCGCGTGGTGGCTCAAGCGCCGTCGCGACATCGCATCGAACACGAAGGAAGAAGGCTGGACGCATATCGTGCATCGCGCGTGGGGCGAGTTGCGCGTGTCCGCGACGCAAGGGCTGCTGTGGCTGTCGCATGACGGCGCGGATGGCCGCTATACGCTGTCGCAGCTCGACGGTTGCGAGGCCGCGCCGATCGACGGCCGCTGGCATCTCGTCGTGCGCGTGCGCGACGCCGTGCACGGCGAATGGAAGCTGCCGATGATGGACAAGCGCGATGCACAGCGCTGGGCGCGCGTGCTCACGCTGGCGAAGGACAACCGGCTCTGAACGCGCGGCCGGCCGCCCGACGGCCCGCTATCGCGCGCCGAGCGCCCGCAGCGCATCGAGCACGTGCTGTGTCGCCCGTTCGACCGGGCCGGCCCGATGCGCAATGCCCAGTTCGCGCCACAACGCCGGACGTAACGGCCGCATGACGATGCGCGCATCCGGCAGCGGGGCGCCCGCCTCGTGCGGCAGCAGCGTCGCGCCGTACCCGGCGGCGACGAGGCTCTTGATCGCATCGTTGTAGTTGAGTTCGATCCGCGGCTCGGGCCGGTGGCCGCCGAGCGCGAACCATTCGGTCGTGAGACGCGACAGGCGCGTCGTCGCATCGTTGAGAATCAACGGCCGCGCGGCCAGATACGCGGGCGTCACACGGGCCGGAAGCGGCCAGTCCGCGGGCAGGAAAGCCATCACCGGATCGCGCCGCCACGGGCGGATCGACAGCCCCGCGACCGGCGCTTGCGGCAGCGCGACCAGCCCGACATCGAGCGCGCCTTGTGCAATGCGCGCCAGCGTGTCCTGCGACGTGAGCACCGCGATCTGCACGTCGATATCCGGATGCTGCGCACGCAGGCCGGCCACCGCCTGCGGCAACAGGTGCGCGATCGCGCCGGTCGATGCGCCGAGGCGGACGCGCCCGGTCAACCCCTGCACCTGTCGCTGCACGTCGTCCAGCGTGGCTTCGACTTCCGCCAGCAGACGCCGCGCCCGCTCCACCAGCACTTCGCCGATCACCGACGGGCGCACGTTGCCGCGCGTGCGGGACAGCAGCGGCGCGCCGACGCGGCTTTCCAGCTCGGCGACATGCAGACTGACGGTGGGGGGGGCGAGATGAAGCCATTGCGCCGCCGCCACGAAGGATCCGTGGTCCGCGATCGCAACCAGCGTACGCAGACGGTCCAGACTGATCTCGCGCATCACACCCCTCTCGTTCAGAAAAACTGAATCAGACGATCAGCAAATTCAACTTTTCCTATTCTAGGCGTTCGGTGGAGGATACGGCTTCCTCGACGACCGAACGCGACGCACACGACCATCATGAGCTTCCCCACTGTCTTCATCGACGGCGACCAGGGCACGACCGGGTTGCAGATTCACGCGCGTCTGCGCGACCGCACCGACATGCAGCTGCTCACGCTTCCCGCCGCCGAACGCAAGGACGCGGCGCGGCGCGCCGACGCACTCAACGCGTGCGATATCGCCATCCTCTGCCTGCCCGATGCGGCCGCGCGCGAAGCGGTCGGCTTCATCCGGAACCCGGCGGTACGCGTGATCGACGCGAGTTCAGCCCATCGCACGCAGCCCGACTGGGTCTACGGCTTTCCCGAGATGGCCGACGGACAGGCGCAACACATCGCGCATGCGAAGCGCGTGACCAATCCGGGCTGCTACCCGACGGGCGCGATCGGCCTGCTTCGCCCGCTGCTGCAGGCAGGGCTGCTGCCGCGCGACTACCCGGTGAGCATCCACGCGGTGTCCGGTTACTCGGGCGGCGGAAGGGCCGCCGTCGACGCGTTCGAATCGGGCGATGCCGCCGCGAACGCGTTGCCGCTGCAGATCTACGGTCTCGCGCTCGAGCACAAGCACGTGCCCGAAATCCGGCAGCATGCGGGGCTCGCGCACCGTCCGTTCTTCGTGCCGGCCTACGGTGCCTATCGGCAAGGCATCGTGCTCACCATCCCGATCGAGCTGCGGCTATTGCCGGCCGAGGTGACCGGTGAGCGGCTGCAAGCGTGTCTCGCGCACCATTACGCGGACGCGCGTCATGTCGACGTGATGCCGCTCGCGGACACACGGGCGGCCACGCATCTCGATCCGCAAGCGCTGAACGGCACCAACGACCTGCGGCTCGGCGTGTTCGTCAACGCAGACGGCGGCCAGGTGCTGCTGTCCGCCGTGTTCGACAATCTCGGCAAAGGGGCATCCGGCGCCGCCGTGCAGAATCTCGACTTGATGCTCGGTGCGGGACACGCGGCGTGACGCGCCCGCAGGCATCGTCGACGGTGCCTGCGCATGCCCCCGTAAAAGCTCACCTTTAGCCGGTTTCAAGCCGTATCGTCACCCGCGGCGGCATTCAGGCCGGCCAGCGTCTCCACCAGAAAATCCACGCACACGCGCACCTTCGCCGACGCCGCGACGCGTTCCGGATACACGGCCCAGATGTTCGCGGGCTGGATCGCGTCCGGCAGCACGCGGCACAGCGCGCCGCGCTCGATCAGCGGCCCGGCCTCCCAGATCGAGCGCAGCACGATCCCGCGCCCGGCCAGCGCCCATTGCACGGCCACCTCGCCGTGATTCGTCGACAGCGCGCCGCCGACCTTCACCGTGGCCGTTTCGCCGCGCACGGTCAGCCGCCATACGCCGAACGGATGATCGCGCTCCTTGATCGCGAGACAGTCGTGCGAGGCCAGATCCGCGAGCGAGCGCGGCGTCCCGCGGCGGGCGAGATAGTCGGGCGACGCGCACAGCACGCGATGGTTCGTGGCAAGGCGGCGCGCGATCAGATGATCGGCAATGTCGTCGCCGATGCGCACGTCGAGGTCGTAGCCTTCGCCGGCCACATCGACGAGCCGGTCGAACAGATCGAGCCGCACGTTCAGTTGCGGATAGCGCGCGCTGAAGTCGAGCAGCGCCGGCGCGACGACGTGCCGGCCGAAGCCGAAGCTGCTCGACATGCGCAGCGTGCCGCGCGGCACCGTGCGCGTGGTCGACACGTCCTCGACGAGATGATCGACGTCGTCGAGAATCTTTTCGGCGCGCGCGAACACGCGTTCGCCGGCCTCGGTGACCGTCATCCGGCGTGTCGAGCGGTGCAGCAGGCGCGTGCCGAGTTGCGTCTCGAGCATCGCGACGCGCTTGCTGACATACGCGGGCGACACCGCGAGTTGCTCGGCGGCCGCGCTGAAGCTCGCGAGGCGGACGACCAGGCTGAACACGCGCAGGTCGTCGAGGTTCGGCGATTTATTCACGATTCGTGGAAAGTCGATTAACTTTTGAGCGATTTTAATCCAGATGGAAATAAATAGAATGTCGTGACGGGCCGCCGCCTTCCCGGCAGCCGGCCAACCAGCCAAGGAGATTTGCATGACCGACAGGACTTACAGGATTGCCGTGATCCCCGGCGACGGCATCGGCCGCGAAGTGATGCCCGAGGGCCTGCGCGCGCTCGCCGCCGTGACCGCGCGCTTCGGCGTGCGCTTCGACTTCGTCGAGATCGACTGGGCGAGCTGCGACTACTACGCGCAACACGGCACGATGATGCCGGACGACTGGAAAGCCCAACTGTCGGGCATGGACGCGATCCTGTTCGGCGCGGTCGGCTGGCCGGCGACGGTGCCCGATCACATTTCGCTGTGGGGCTCGCTGCTGAAATTCCGCCGCGAATTCGACCAGTACATCAACTTGCGGCCCGCGCGCCTGTTCGACGGCGTGCCGTCGCCGCTCGCCGGCCGCCGCCCGGGCGACATCGATTTCATGATCGTGCGCGAGAACACCGAGGGCGAATATTCGTCGGTCGGCGGCACGATGTTCGAAGGCACCGAGCGCGAAGTGGTGATGCAGCAGTCGATCTTCACGCGGCACGGCACCGAACGCGTGCTGAAATTCGCGTTCGAGCTCGCGCAGCGGCGCGCGAAGCGCGTCACCGTCGCGACCAAGAGCAACGGCATCGCGATCAGCATGCCGTGGTGGGATGCGCGCGCGGCCGAGATGGCCGAACGTTATCCGGAGATCGCGGTCGACAAGCAGCACATCGACATCCTGTGCGCGCGCTTCGTGCTGCAGCCGGACCGCTTCGACGTCGTCGTCGCGTCGAACCTGTTCGGCGACATCCTGTCGGATCTCGGGCCGGCCTGCACGGGCACCATCGGCATCGCGCCGTCGGCGAACCTGAACCCCGACCGCACGTTCCCGTCGCTGTTCGAACCCGTGCACGGTTCGGCGCCCGACATCGCGGGACAATACATCGCGAATCCGGTCGCGATGATCTGGTCGGCGGCGATGATGCTCGACTTCCTCGGCAACGGCACGGGCCGCGAACGCGACGCGCACGATGCGATCGTCGCGGCGATCGAGGACGTGCTGCGCACCGGGCCGCGTACGCGCGATCTCGGCGGCAACGCCGGCACGCAGGAAGTGGGCGAGGCGATCGCCGCGCGGATCGCGGGTTGAGGGTTGACGGTCGTGCCCGGCGCTCGCGCCGGGCGGCGGGCGCTTCGCGAATCGGTCTGCAATGAGCGACGCACGATGCGGTTGCGCACGTTTGCGAACTCCGCTGATGCGTAGGTGGTGAAGTCGATCGGTGAGCAACGACACATCGCAACGCGCACTGCTTGTGCGGTTTTTCGTTGCACGTCGAAAGACGATCCGATCGGTGAGCTGCACGTGTCGCTCGCGCACACCGATCGTCCGCGCATGATCGCTTCGATACGATCGGTGAGATGCATCACGCGGTGAAGCACACCACTGCACGTCGATGTATGCACCGCTTTACCCTTGCGATGTCGCGTCGGCCTGTTCAACGCACACAGTTCGACGCAACATTTCACCTGATCCCGAAAATTCTCACCTTCAGCGGAAGGCTCCCGAATTTCCTCACCATTGAATCGCCGGTGATGCGTTCGCCGATCCCTTGAACGCGCGCGGCTTCACAGCCCGAGGTCGGACAGCCCCGGATGATCGTCGGGACGACGGCCGAGCGGCCAGTGATAAAGACGGTCAGCCTCGCGAATCGGCAGATCGTTGATGCTCGCGTGACGATGCGCCATCAGGCCGTTTTCGTCGAACTCCCAGTTCTCGTTGCCGTACGAACGGAACCAGTTGCCCGCATCGTCATGCCACTCGTATGCAAAGCGCACCGCGATGCGATTGCCGTCGAACGCCCACAGCTCCTTGATCAGCCGGTAATCGAGTTCGCGCGCCCACTTCCGCTGCAGCAGCGCGACGATTTCGTCGCGGCCCGTCACGAATTCCGCGCGATTGCGCCAACGGCTTTGCGGCGTATAGGCGAGCGACACGCGTTGCGGGTCGCGCGTGTTCCACCCGTCCTCGGCGGCGCGCACCTTCTGGCGCGCCGTTTCAAGCGTGAAGGGCGGAACGGGCGGACGAACTTCGGGGGAAGCGGACATGGGTTGCTCCTGTTCAGGGTTCTGGCCGCGAACGCACGCAGCCGGTTCGGATTCGCTGCGTCGGCTACCGCGAAACGGTATCGAGCAGCAGTTCAGCCGTCGCGCGCGCATCGCGCGCGACGTTTGCATCGCCACTGACGAGCGCCACACCGATCGCGCCGTCGATCAATACGAGCCACTGACGCGCGAGGCGCGCGAGCCCGCGGCGCGCGACGCCGGTTTCGTCGGCATAGGCATCGAAGCGCTCGCGCACGAACGCCAGCAGGCGCGCCTTGTGCATGCGGGCGACGACCCGCACGGGATCGTCGGCTTCGGGTATCTCGCCCGACGCATTCAGGAACGCGCAGCCGTGAAAGTCGGGCTGCCCGAACCACTCGCGCAGCACGTCGAACATGCCGAGCAGTTGCGCGCGCGGCGCGTTGCCACGTGCCAGCGTGCCGTCGACGAACCAGCGCATCCAGCGCGCGTCGCGACGTTCTAGCGCGGCGACGACCAGCGCCTCTTTCGATTCGAAATGCGAATAAAAGCTCTTTCGCGCCGCGCCGGATCGCTTGACGATCGCATCGACGCCGGTCGCATGGATGCCGCCCGAGTAGATCAGCGCTTCGGCCGCGTCGAGCAGCCGGTCGCGAACGCCCGGTTCGCCGGAGGAGTCGAGAGGTGTGTTCATGGGGTTAAGGTAGAACGATCGTTCTCCGCCGTCAAAACCCGTGTGAAAAGGCCCTGCCGGCGGGAGGGCTGAATCGTGCCCGAAGCGCTGGTGCGTCGGGTTGTGCCTTCGGCGCGAGTCGTGCGGATTGGAGGGTGAACGGATCAGGCAGTGGCCCTGAGCATCAATGGGAGGTTGATCGCGCACCTCGTATCAGTGAGTTGCAACGCCGCATGCGGCTCACGGTCGACGTTCGGGTCGGTACGATTTCGCCTGCGGCGTCGAGCGGACGCTCGCATGCCAAGCGAAGCGGGAAGTACGTGGAAGGAAAGAAGCGGGCGCCGAATGGCGTAACGACGAGAAGCGAAGCGGCTGCCGACAGGTGAAGCGAATCCGCCATTGCACGTCACCTAGGCGGGATCGTGTGACGATTCGGCGCGCGAACACAACTCCCGAATAATCTCACCTCAAGCGTTGAATCACGGGTTTCGACGCTCGACGGTGCGTGTGCGTGTGCGTGCAAACGAAAACGGGGCAGCCGGCCAACGTGCCGCGCGGCCCCGTCTTTCTCGATACTCGACTCAGACCGTCCAGTCGAGAATCACCTTGCCGCTTTCGCCGGACAGCATCGCGGCGAAGCCTTGCTCGTAATCGTCGGCCGCGAAGCGATGCGTGATGATGGGCGACAGGTCGAGGCCGCTTTGCAGCATCGCGACCATCTTGTACCAGGTCTCGAACATCTCGCGGCCGTAGATGCCCTTGATCTCGAGCCCCTTGAAGATCACCTGGTTCCAGTCGATCGCCGTCTGCGCGGGCGGGATGCCGAGCAGCGCAACCTTGCCGCCGTGGTTCATCGCCTCGAGCAGGCTCGTGAACGCGCTCGGCACGCCCGACATTTCCAGACCGACGTCGAAGCCTTCGGTCATGTGCAGGTCGGCCATCACGTCGCGCAGCGACTCGCGGGCGACGTTGACCGCGCGCGTCGCGCCCATCTTGCACGCGAGCTCCAGGCGGTAGTCGTTGATGTCGGTGATCACGACGTTGCGCGCGCCGACGTGCTTCGCGATCGCGACGGCCATGATGCCGATCGGGCCCGCGCCGGTGATCAGCACGTCTTCGCCGACGAGGTTGAACGACAGCGCCGTATGCGTCGCGTTGCCGAACGGATCGAAGATCGACGCGAGATCGTCGGAGATCTCCGGCGGGATCTTGAACGCGTTGAACGCCGGAATCGCCAGGTATTCGGCGAACGCGCCTTCGCGGTTCACGCCGACGCCCACCGTGTTGCGGCACAGATGCCGGCGCCCCGCGCGACAGTTGCGGCAGAAGCCGCAGGTGATGTGGCCTTCGCCGGACACGCGATCGCCGATCGCGAAGCCGCGCACTTCCTGCCCCATCTCGACGATCTCGCCGACGTATTCGTGGCCGACGTGCATCGGCACCGGAATCGTCTTCTGCGCCCAGTCGTCCCACTTCCAGATATGGATGTCGGTGCCGCAGATCGCCGTGCGGCGGATCTTGATCAGCACGTCGTTGTGGCCGACTTCGGGGCGCTTCACGCGCGTGAGCGTGAGGCCGGGGCCGCGTTCGAGCTTTGCCAGTGCTTTCATGGTCGCGCCTCCGTCAGATGATGCCGAGCGACTTGCCGACGCGCATGAACGCGGCGACCGTCTGGTCGATCTGTTCGGGCGTATGCGCGGCGCTCATCTGCGTGCGGATGCGCGCCCGGCCGCGCGGCACGACCGGAAACGAGAAGCCGATCACGTAGACGCCTTCGCCGAGCAGCTTGTCGGCCATGTTCGTCGCGAGCTGCGCGTCGCCGAGCATCACCGGGATGATCGGATGCGCGCCGGGCACGAGCGTGAAGCCGGCTTCGGTCATCTGCTTGCGGAACCGCGCGCCGTTCTCGCGCACGCGTTCGCGCAGCTTCGCGCCTTCGTCGCTGCCGAGCAGTTCGAGCACTTCCAGCGATGCCGCGGCGATGCTCGGCGTGAGCGTGTTCGAGAACAGATACGGACGGGAGCGCTGGCGCAGCAGTTCGATCACCTCGCGACGCGCGGCGACATAGCCGCCCGACGCGCCGCCGAGCGCCTTGCCGAGCGTGCCGGTGATGATGTCGACGCGGCCTTCGACGCCGCAGTGCTCGGGCGTGCCGCGGCCGTGCGTGCCGATGAAGCCGACCGCATGCGAATCGTCGACCATCACGAGCGCGCCGTAGCGATCGGCGAGATCGCAGATGCCTTTCAGATCGGCGATGATGCCGTCCATCGAGAACACGCCGTCGGTGGCGATCAGCTTGTGGCGCGCGCCCACAGCGTCGGCTTCCTTGAGCTTCGCCTCGAGGTCGGACAGATCGTTGTTCTTGTAGCGCAAACGCTTCGCCTTGCACAGGCGAATGCCGTCGATGATGCTCGCGTGATTCAGTTCGTCGCTGATCACCGCGTCGTTCTCGTCGAGCAGCGTCTCGAACAGCCCGCCGTTCGCGTCGAAGCAGCTCGAATAAAGGATGCTGTCCTCGGTGCCGAGAAATGCGGCCAGCGCGCTTTCCAGTTGCTTGTGGACAGTTTGCGTGCCGCAGATGAACCGCACCGATGCCATACCGAAGCCGTCCTGGTCGAGGCCGACCTTCGCCGCGTCGATCAGGCGAGGATCGTTCGCCAGACCCAGATAGTTGTTCGCGCAGAAATTGAGCACGCCGGCGCCGCCGGCGAGCCGTACGGCTGCCGCCTGGGGACTCGCGATCTCGCGCTCGGTCTTGTAAAAACCGTCCGCGCGGATCTGGTCGAGCGTCCCGCGCACCTGGGCGAGAAAGGCATCACGCATCGCAAAGCTCCTGACAGGGTTTCGCATTCCGCGGCGCACGGCTCGTGGCGGCGCAACGGCCTGCTACTGTTATAGTCGGTCGTTCGGTTGACCGCATTTATCCGATATTCCGAACTAGAATTCGGAATATCGAACAACTCTAAGCGAACGGAATCCAAATGGCAAGTTCCTCCGGATCGCGGCGCACGCCTGCCGACGCCGCCCCGCAGCCACCGGCCGCGACCCCGCCGCGCGTCGGCGAGCAGATCCAGCGGCTGCGCAACGAGCGCAAGCTGACGCTCGACGACCTGTCGCGCGCCGCCGGCGTATCGAAATCGATGCTCTCCGAGATCGAACGCGACAAGGCCAACCCGACGATCGCCGTCGCATGGCGGCTGACGAACGCGCTCGGCATCACCCTCGACGAATTGTTCTCGCAGCCGAAGACGCCCGAGACGATCCGCGTGGATGGCCCGCACGACATTCCGACGCTCGCCGGCCACGACGGCCGGTACCAATTGCGCGTATGGGGCCCCATCGAACTCGCCGGCAAGTTCGAGTGGTACGAGCTGACGCTGCCGGGGGGCGGCGCACTGGTATCGAACGCGCACGAACCGGGCACGCGGGAGCACCTCACCGTGCTGCAGGGCGCGATGGAAATCGAGGCCGCCGCGGCCAGCCGTCGGCTGAAGGCGGGCGACACCGCGCGCTACCCGGCCGACGAGCCGCATGCGATCCGCAATCCCGGCAAGGCCGAAGCGCGGGCCTTGTTGATCGTGATACATCGCTGACGGCGCGTATAGCTAGCCAAACGGTCAGTCGCAGGCCAGTTGCGGAAAATACTGTATGTTTGTACAGTATACGGACATTCCGCCATGCATGGGCTGGAGCGGGCGCACCGAGGCGTCTGCCCCGGTCGACAGGAGCCTGCAATGACAGAAGAACAAGATTTGGCCGCGCTCAGCTTCAAGGCTGCCGCGCATGACCTCGAATCGATCGTTCGCCATATCGCCGGGCGCTACATCCGTCAGCGCGTGCCGCTGACGTGGCGCCTGCTGCATGCGATCGAAGCCGAAGCGCTCGCCGATCTCGGCTTTGCCAGCCGGCACGACGCCGGCATGCGTCAACTGTTCGAACGGCCGTCGGACATGACGTTTCCCGAAACGGACGATCCGATCGACTTCGGGCGCTCGAATGCGCTGCCCGCGGTCTTTTCCTTTGCCGTTCTCGCGTACGAAGCCGAGGCAAACGCGCACGACACCGCGCGCGCCGCGCGCCCGCACCGCCAATCCAAGGCCTGGGGCGACTGACGGCCCAGCCCCGGCCGCCGTGCATGGTGGTCGGTTCACCCGCTTGCTGCCCGATACGTTGCGGAAAAGGGCTACCATGTACGCAACTAACGGAATTAATGCCATGTCCCTTCCCGCCTCTCACGACACCGCCGCCTCGCCGGAAGAAAAGGATCTGTTCGACCGCAATCCGTCCGACTGGGTCGCCTCGCCCGAAGCCGCGTTCGACGCGTGGCTGGCCATGCAGGACTATCGCCGCTCGTCGGCCGACGTCTATCGCGCGCAATGGGGCGCGTTTCTCGCGTGGATGCGTGCACATCAAAAGAACCTCGCAACGGTCGATACACCGACCATCGCGAATTTCGTCGGCGAATTGCCGATCAAGAAAACGCAGCGAATGCGCTATCTCCGGCTGATCGAGCGTGTACTCGATCATGTCCGCCGCACCGAATACGCATCGACCAATCCGGCCCGCTTCATTGCTCAGGATGGCGAAGCGAACTGGCGCAAGGCGCGCGACAACGAACCGACCGGTTTTCTCACGCCGGCGGAACGCGCGACGTTGCTCGCGTATCTGTTTTCGCCGATCGGCGTCTCCGGTTCCGCGTACTGGAAAGAGCGCCGCGACCGCGCGCTCGTCGCCGCGTTTCTCGGCGCCGGCATCAAAACCGGCGAAGCACGCGCACTCACGATTAGTTGCATCAATACGAGCGGCACGTCGCTGCGGATCGAGTCGACGCATCCGGATTACTCGCGCGAGACCCATCTGGCTTCGTTCGCGATCGCGTTGCTCGAAACCTGGCTCACCGAACGCAAACGCCAGGAGATTCCGGGGGAGCTCGTCTTTCCCGCATCGCATGCCGGGCGGCCGATGCACAAGGCGACGATGCTGCGCGCGATCGACGCGATCGTCGAATCGGCCGGGCTCACGTCGTCACGCACGGCGCGCGCCAGCCCGCAAACCTTGCGCAATACCTACGCGGCCGAACTATTCGAACACGACGTGCCGCCGGAGCGCGTCGGCAAATGGCTGGGTTTCATGCGGCCGATCTCGTCGAATCGCCTGCATCGCGCGTGGAAAAACTGGCGCGACGGGCTGGCCGACGGCGACGGCAACGGTGACGGTGACGCGTCCGATCGCGACGAAACTCACTGATCGGGAAACGACTGCTCACGGAAACGATCCGTGAGCAGCCTTGCGTGGCGCAGCCTCACCGTTTCACAGCTCCCGAAAAACCTCACCTCAAGCTTCCCGGATCGTCTCACCTGTGCGGCGCTGCCGACGTCCGGGTCAGGATTGCGCAAAACGCGCGACGGCTTCGAAGCGGGACGGCCATGCGCCCGACGCGTGCTCGCACTCGGGGCACGCGACTTCAAAACCCTCATTGCCATGTGACAGTTCCGGTTCGCCGTCGCAACGCGGGCACCGGGTCGGCGCCGGAATCTCGTGATCCAGAGAAGTGCCGATCGCGGCATACGCGTTGGCATCGAGTCGTCCCGCCTCGGCCAGACGCCGCATCAGCGCGGCGATTTCCGGATTCATTCCGCGGTTCGCGCGCAATGAATTCGCGTCGCGCGTGGCGCGCTCCAGTTCGTCGCTCTGGGTACGCAACTGTTCTTCGAGCCGGTCGGCACGCGCCTTGGCCGAACTCAACTGCTGCAGGAAATCGAACTCCTTGCGCTGAACGTCGCGCAACCCGCTCTGGTAGGTCGACGCCATGCTGCGCAACGAATCCAGTTCGACCAGCATCGGCTTGACGCGGCGTTCGGCTTCGGCCACCGCATCCTTGATCTGCTGCGCGTAATGCTCGGTGCGCTGCTGCAATTCGGCTTGCAACGCATCGATGCGGTCGCGTAGCGCGGCGTTCTGGGCCTGTTCGGCGTCGATCCGGCCGGCAGCCGCGGCCAATTCCTTTTCCAGTCGAGCGACTGTGGTGAGCAACGTGGCTTCGCTTGCCGAACCGTGGGTAGTCTGGGACGCAAGCTGAACCTCGAGTTCGGTTACCCGCGCCTGTAATTGCTCGTTTCTCGCTTCACCGCGCGCGAGCGCGCCTTCGAGCGTTTCCTGACGAACGGTTGCATCGCGCAACCGCTGTTCCGCGTCGGCCATGTCGGCGCGCACCCGTTCGCGGTCCCCATCGAGGCTGTCGCGCGCGGCTTTCAATGCTTCTTCATAGAGTGCGCCGAGCAACGCGCCGGCCTTTTCCTCGACGGCTTTCGGGATCGCCGCGCCGTCGAGCCGGATCTTGGAGGCGGAACGGATGCGTTCCCAGAAGTGGTCGATGTCTTTCGGGATGTCGCTGGCGCTGCCGGTCTGGGTGAGATCGCGGACGTTGGCGGCCGACGGCCGGATGCCGAGATCGAAGAACAAGCGCTTGCACGCATGCAGCGACAATTCCTGACGCCGTGCACCGCTTGCGCGCAGCGATTCCAGTTCTTCCCGAATGACTTGCCGCATTTCGTCCAGGGTCATGGCCATGCTCACAAACAATGAAGTGTAGCAATCATAACGAAATACGTATTTCTTCATACCTCTTTCAAGGTTCGTTGCGAATTTACGTCGTTTTGCACAGAAACTGGATCCGCAAGCCCATCCCGTTGAAGGTGACCCGGAATTCCGTGAAACAAAGCGAAGAATGTCTGCCAAGCCTTTGTACTACAAGGGATTTCCAGCGAACCCCGATTTAGAGCATTTGTTTCACATGACGGCGGATCCGATTGCCTGGGGTGTTCTGGGGTTGGGGTGTCTGTGGAAAACTCGTCAGCCGATGTCTTGAGAGTATTAGAAGTAAACACCCTTGAACCCTTAGTTAAAAACGTTAACGCCACGGCACAGCCTTATGGTGCAAGGCTTTCCGGCCGACAAGGTGAAGTTTTACGGGAGCCAAGGTGATCTTCTGCGGGAGCTGACGTGATGGGGTTCAGGGAACTGCGTGAGCTGTTGCAGGAAGGGTCGTGAGCGGATTCGGGATCACAGTAAAACACACGTTTTTCCACAGGTGAGGGTTTTCGGGGCCGCACGGCCACGGAACCCGCGGTGTGCCTGACTGCACAGTTTTCTGCCTGTGCAGACATAGGTGAGGATTTGCAGGACCTGCTTCGCGCCCCGATTCTGCCCATCTTTTGGGCAGATTTGGCGAAAGGTGAGGTTTCACGGGACTCCACGGGAATTTGCTGTGAGGATTTCCGGGAAGCGAACGTCATTTTGCACAGCAAAAGTGCTTTCCGGCGCCTGTGATGCCCCAAAGGTGAGGTTTTTCAGGAGAGAAATCCGGGTTTTCCTGCTCCGATCCCCTTAAGGTGAGCTTTTTCGGGGCATCGATCACAGGGGGCGATTTGCTTCGAAGGTGAGGCTTTCCAGGAGACGTATTTGCTTAAAAAATGGTCAAAGGTGAGGTTTTTCGGGGCCTGTGAGCAGCCGAATTCGCCGAAAAGCCCGCCAGGACTGGCAGAAATCTCGTTTTTGCTGTGCCGTTTTTTGGCACAGGTGAGAATTTTCGGGAGCAGGAATCCGATTGTCGTATGAAGGATTCCAGTCGAAAGGTGAGGCTTTTCGGGAGATTCCCGCGAGGCACAGCCAAATGCCTTCTATGCATAAGTATCGGAAGGGATTGGGATTTTTGATACCGCGCCGGTTACGGTGAGGTTTTTCGGGAGTTATTTCCGGCCTCGCTGCTGTGCCGCATTTTCTCTATAAGGTGAGCGTTTTCGGGAGTCGTCGGGAGCCAGTCCCGCGTCTGTCGGGCGTTCGTCGGCGTCTGGACGAATCCGCATGCTGTGCCAAAGGTGAGCATTTTCGGGACCGGATACGATTCGCCGCTGTACAATGCGCGCCCGGGCTGGACGGGCACCCGCTGATCGGGCGGGCGCGAGCGGGTTTCGACGGCGGTTTTTCACGTGCCGAAGCCGAGCCGAACTTCCCCCGGGCCGCGCCTGTACATGCATACAGGCAGATGGGCGACGCTCCGGGGCGGACAGTGAGGTGCAATCGCGACCCTGTGTCGAACTCACGGTTGTGCAGTCGTAAAATTACGACAAATCGAAAGGTGAGCCGATACGGGAGCCGATTTCGCACGTGTCGTGCACAGGTGAAATTCTGTGAATCGGCGCATGCCGCGGCACGTCTGGACGAGTCCGGAACGCCGTACGGGCGGACGGGTGAGCGTTTCCGGGAGCGGTTCGGGTGAGTGCCGTTTTGCCAGCGCGCTTCACCGGCTATGGTGAGCATGTCGTTCTGGACGCACATCACCGCAGGCGCTATCCTTCCGGGAAACTTCTCCTCCGACCCGACGTATGGCCACGACGAAGCGCGCCAAGAAAACCGATGTGGATGTGGTGAGTGCCAGTTCAGCCGAATTGCGAAAGGCCGTCGAGGCGATCGCCATTCAGCCGAAGAGCGGCAAGATCACGCTCCTCACTCGCAAGCTGTTCAATGTCCTGCTGGCCGTCGCGCAGCAGGCCGACGACTCGGGCGACACGTATCGCGCGCTGCTGTCGGACATCGTCGCCAACTCCGCTTTCGATTCGAACGACACCGCGCTGGTGAAGGAACACCTGCGCCGCATGGTGTCGGTGCAGGTCGAATGGAGCACCGGGACGTCGAGCCAGAAGCCGGGCCGCAAGTGGGGGATCTCCACGCTGATCGCCGATGCGGAAATTCTCGAGGATCCGACCACCCGTCGCGTGTGGGTCGAATTCTCGTTCGCGCCGAAGATCAAGAAGAAGCTGCTCGACCCGGTCCAGTATGCGCGCCTGAGCCTGCAGTTCCAGAGCCAGCTGCGCAGCAGCGCCGGTCTCGCGCTGTACGAAATCTGCGTGCGCTACCTGACGAACCCGAGCCATCTGACGATGCGTGAGCCGTGGGAATGGTGGCGGCCGATCCTGTCGGGCACGCCCGACACGGAAGCTGGCGACGAAGCGAAGCGCGAGTACAAGTATTTCAAGCGAGATTACCTGCGCCCCGCGATCGCGGAAGTCAACGCGGTCACCAACATCTTCGTCGAGCTGATCGAGCACCGCGAAGGGCGTCGGGTGGCCGAGATCCAGTTCCGCGTGACCGAGCGCAAGCAGCCGATGCTCGCGCTCGACGAACACCCGAACGTGTTCGACAGTACGCTGGTCGACCGAATGGTGAAGCTCGGGATCCCGTTGAAGGAAGCGCAGACGCTCTATGCGGACAGCGAGGAGAACCGGATTCGCGCCGCGCTGCAGATGACCGAGCAGCGGATGCGCAGCACGACGCTGCCGCCGGTGCGCAGCGCGCCGGCGCTGTTCAAGGATGCGCTGAAGAAGGGTTATGCGCCGCCGGTCGACTCGGTCGACGCGCTGCCGGCCGGCACGCCGTCCGCGAAGGTCGCGGCTGCGCAGCCGGACGATCTGAAGGCGCGCCTGCTGAGCGAGTTCGCGGCGTTCCGCCGCAAGGAAGCGAAGGTGCTGTACGAAGAGCAGGGCGACGCGGAGCGCGAAGTCGCGCGCGAGTCGTTCGAGTCGGAGGCATTGCCGACGATGGGCTCGCACCTGCGCGAAGACTGGCGCAAGCGCGGCCTCGATTCCAAGCTGGCCGAGACGGCCTTTTTCGACTGGCTGGCCCAGAAGACCTGGGGCGAGCCCACGGACGGCGACCTGCTGTCGTTCACGCTGAATCAGTCACGGGCCGCTTGAAGCCCGCTCAGGCCCGCTGACGGGCCGCCGCCGGTCTCCCCCGTGGACGGATGCGGCCGGCGCCCTGGTCAGGCCCTGCCGGCCGTTTTCCTCACTCCGACAACAGCATCCGCTCCAGCTGCTCGAGGATCGCGTCGCGCTTGTCCTTCGGGAGGCCACGCAGACGCAGTTCGATGCGGTCTTCGCCATACGACTTCAGGTCGCCGACCGACTTGCCGCCAAGCTTGATCTCGAGACGCTGCGCATAGCGCTGACGGCCCGCCGCCTTCGGCGTCTCCTGCGCGGCGACGCGACCTTTGACGATGTCGGACACCTGGCGCGTGCTGAGATCGTCCGACACGATCTTGTTGATCAGCCGCAGCGTTGCCTCGGTGCCGCGCGCATTGTGATAGCGGCCGACCTGATACGCCATGTTCGATCCGAAGCGATCGGGGCGCGCGACCATTTCCTGCATGATCGCTTCCGGCAGCTTGCCGATCGACAACGCGACGGCCACCGTCGACTCGTCGAGGCCGAGATGCTCGGAGAGTTCTTTCTGGCTCTGGAAATGCTTGTCGTCGAGGAAGCGGCGCCACACGACGGCGTTGTCGAACACCGTCTGCGAATCGCGTTGAACGTTGAGGTCGTAGCCGAGCTTGTAGCTCTGGATGCCGATCGGCACGTCGATCACGATCGCCTTGACCGACTCCTTGTTCGCTTCCTTCAGCGCCCGCACGCGGCGGCCGCCATCGCTGACGAAGTACGTGCCCGGATTGTCGTAATCCGGAATCACGTGGATGGCCTGCTGCTGGCCCTGCTTCGCGAGGTTGACCGCGAGTTCGGCAATCGACGATTTCAGATAGAAGTGCCGCGGGTTGAACGGACTGTGCTTGATCGCCTTCAGCGGCAACTCGATCACCTGCCCCGGCGCATAGCGATTCTCGAGGCGCCACGCGCGATATTGCGGCGATTCGTCGATCGACGGATCGATCGTGAATTCCGGAGCAGGCGGCGGCGCGATGTCCTTCTTCGCGGATTTGGTCGGCGCCGTGGTAGGCGTCTCGGACTTGACGATACCGTCGATCGCATTGAGCCGATCAAGCGCCGTGCGCTTCTCGCTCGTCGTGATATCCGGGCGCGCTTGGAATCCTTTGGCAAATTGGGAAGGTTTCATGTGACTCCTTTATGCGCATAAAGTCAGGGCAGCATGGCGACGATTTCGTCGGCGCATGCGCGAATTTCGGCGGCGGCCAGCTTGCCGCCGCGATCGTTCATTTGCAGCACGGTCTGACCGAGCGCCATCGCCTGCTTGTACGCTTCCCGAGTCGGAATCTGCGTCTTCAGCAGCGGGAAGCCGAGTTCCTCGAGCGCACGCTTGAGCTCGCGGGTCAGCATGCGCTTCTCTTCGGTCTTGTTCAGCAGGAACACCGCGCGGAGGTCTTCGTTCATCACCTGCGCTTGCTGAATCAGTTTGACCAGCCCGACGCTCGACCAGTAATCGGCTGGCGACGACGACGTCGGAATCACGGCAATCGATGCGGCCAGCAGGACGACGCCGGAGACTTTCTCGGTGATCGACGGCGGGCAGTCCACGACGATGATGTCGTAGTCGTTGATGAACTTCTTGATCTCGCGATGGATCTGGCCGTCGGCTTCGGCCAGGTTGACGACCGGAAACGGGATACCGTTGTCGCTGTCGCCGGATGCGCTCGACCAGTGAACCAACGTGTTTTGACGGTCTGCGTCGATGACGAGGACGCGCTTCCCTTTTTCATGGAATGCGGCGCCGAGATGCATGGCAATCGTGCTTTTGCCGACGCCACCTTTTTGTTGAGTGACTGCAATGATTTCCGCGGCCAATTTTCACTCCTGTTTTGGTCGTTGGAATTCTACAGGACGATATTTGAATTTCAATGAAATTGTCGTGCAACGACTACGCGTTGGCCATTTGGACTATCGGTTTATGCGCATAAACGAGCGGAGATGATGGGGGGCGGTTCGGGCGGTGTGGTAAAGATCGCGAGGCGGCCGCGGCGGGAGCGACAGGCTGATCGATGGATGGGCCTTCGCGTGCTGCAGCATCGGATGGCTGTCCGTCGCAGAGATGTCTCGGTGCGCTGCCCTTTCGCTGGACGGGGCTGCGTTGCCGAAGAGTCGGGGAGTTTGTGCGCATAAACCTCGCGGAGACTGCGGCGGTCGCCTTCATCGCCAGAGTGCCCGGCATTCGGAAGTGAGAGGCGTGAGCTCCGAGTGCGTGTCGATGCGTGTCCATGAGCTCCCCCGTTAAGCCGACGCACGTGCGTCGAGGCAACACGCTGCCTGGTCGCAGTGTTTATGCGCATAAAGCAGGCGCGATGAAGCGCCGGGGGGAGACATCGCCAGGGTCAGGCGCGCGATGGTGTCGTGACGGGACAGCCTATGGATAACAACGATCCCCAGGGTCCTCTCGCATCGAAATACGCCCCCCGCAGAGTCGCGCGGCCCCTTGCTCGACGATCACGCGCTTTATGCGCATAAAGCAGCCGCCTCGCGTCGCCATCACGCTTCGGTTTCCGAGGCAGCCCGTCACGAAGCATCAATTGATCCGATCGCAGTTCGCAGCCCCCGCGAAGCAGCCCCCCAGTTTATGCGCATAAACCCAGCACTTTGAAGCATCTCTCTGGACGCGCCCCTATCCCGATCACGGCGCATCGCTCAACCGAACCGTCTCCGCGACCTGTCGAAAGGAGCCCGCCCCGATCTCGCTTGAACCACCTGCCGCCCAGCCCCTCCATGCAGACTGGCTACAATACAGGGCTCCTCCATCCAGCCCTTGAATGATGATCACGATCTACCACAATCCCCGATGCTCGAAGTCCCGCGAGACGCTCGCGTTGGTCGAGTCGCTGAATACGGCCGGCGCGCCGCTGAACGTCGTCGAGTACTTGAAGACGGCGCCAACGGCCGAGGAAGTGGAAACGCTACATCGGCAGCTCGGCCGCCCGGTTCGCGACATGCTGCGAGACGGCGAGGAGCCGTACAAGACATTGAATCTGGCTCGCGCGGATTTGAGCGATGCCGAAGCCTACGCGGCGATCGCCGCTCATCCGATCTTGCTGCAACGCCCTATCGTCGTATATCGCGGCAAGGCGGCGATCGGTCGCCCGCCTGAATCGGTGAAAGCGTTGTTCGAATAATTCTTGTCGGGCGTATTTTTCTTATTGCATCAGCGCCACCGGGTCGGGCCCGGCACACGCAATGGCAATCCAGGCCGACGCGACCGCCAGGCTGCACGCGCTAGCGGCCGGCGGAACGATACCTCGGCACCCTGGCGCCTAGCCGCCGCCGGACGATCCATCATCATCGCCCGGTTCCCGCCCCGCCGCCGCTTTCGCGGCCGTCCGCAGCAGCGCGATCTGTCCGCGATACGCGCGGCATCCGCTGCAGGTCGGCAGATGCACACGCACCTGCAGGCGCTCGTGCAGCGTCAGATGCCGATCGAGCTCGTCCGACAGCAGTCGTGTCACGTCAGTACATTTCCCCGGCAGCATCTTCGGTCGTCAGTCCTTTTTCGCTCAGGCAGGTTCGCAGGCGCGTGCGCGCCCGGTACAGCAGCACGCTGCAATGATTCGTCGTCAGCGTCAATTCGCTGCAGATGTCCACAATCTCGACATCGAGGAATTCGCGCATCATGAACACGCGTCCGATTTGCTCCGGCAGATGGTCGAGGCAGACCTGGAACAGCGTCCAGAACTGCTGTTGCTGCAACAGCGTTTCGGGCTTCGGCCAGGGTCGCGGTTTCGCATGCGCGGCCCAGTGCCCGTTGTCCTTGAACAGTTCGCGATCGAGCACCGATTCGCCGTCGAGTTCCGCATCGAGCGCGGTCAGGCTCACCGTCCGCTGGTGCGCGCGCAGCACGTCGATCAGCTTGTTGCGCAGGATCCCGAATACCCAGGTCTTGTGGGCCGACAGCCCCGCGAACTCGCCGGCATGCGACCACGCGGCGGCCAGCGCTTCCTGCACGGCGTCTTCGGCCGCGTCGGCGTCGCGGAGCTGGAGCCGTGCGAAGCGCAGCAGGTCGCGCCGCAGTTGCGCGAGATAAGCGGGATCGTCGTGTGCGGACGGCATGGGTGGGTGGCGGTGTCTCGAAACGACCGCGCGTGCGTCACGGGAGCGGGCGCGTCGCGGTGCGAGCAGCTTACTGGGCGCGGTCCGCGCCTGCAACGGAATGTTCCGTCACGCATTCAAGGAACCGGCCGCCGTGCTGCGCTATGCTTGCCGAACCCCGTTTCGCGCGACGGCCATGCCGTGCGGCGGGCAATGTGTAACGTCCGAACATAACGGTCGAGTTATCCACAATTTCTGTGGAAAACCTTGTGGAAAGTCGGCCGGACGGCCCCGTGGGACGGCTCGCGGGCTGGCTTGCCTATAAACAGACCTTTGTCGCCCATTCGGAAGCAATCGATCCGATTCCTCACTCACCGGAAGGAGAATGCCATGTCCTATCGTATTGCGGTCGTCGTCGGCAGCCTGCGTCGCGCGTCGACGAACCGCGCGCTCGCGCACGCCGTGATCTCGCTCGCCCCCGCCGATTTTTCGTTCGAGTTCGTCGAGATCGGCGAGTTGCCGCTGTACAGCCAGGACTACGACGCGGATTTCCCGGAAGTCGCGAAGCGCTTCAAGCAGTCGATCGAAGCCGCCGACGCGCTGCTGTTCGTCACGCCCGAGTACAACCGGTCGATTCCGGGCGTGCTGAAGAATGCGCTCGACTGGGGCTCGCGCCCGTGGGGTTCGAATTCGTGGTCGGGCAAGCCGGGCGCGGTGCTCGGCACGTCGCCGGGCGCGGTGGGTACCGCGCTCGCGCAGCAGCACCTGCGCAACGTGCTCGCTTACCTCGACGTGAAGACGCTCGGTCAGCCCGAGATGTTCATTAAGCACGACCCGGCGCGCATCGACGACCAGGGGCAGATCGTCAGCGAGGACACCCGCAAGTTCCTGCAGGGCTTCGTCGATCGCTACGCGAGCTGGGTGCGCCTGCTGAAATCGGCGTGACGTCGTCGGCCTGATCGCGGCGCCCGTTCACGCGATCGCGCCGGCGCCGCCCCGCACACCGCGGGTCACGCGCCGGCGTGTCGTGTGTCGCGCGCTTCGCGGATGCCCAGCAGAATCTCGTCGAGCAGCGCGATGTCGAACGGCTTCGACAGCACGCGGACGTTGACGGTGCGCGTGCGGTCGAGCTCCTCCGCGTAACCCGTGACGAGAATCACGGGCAGCTTTCCCGGCCGCTTTTCGATCGCTTCGGCCAGGTCGATGCCGTTCAGGCGGCCCGGCATGTGGATGTCCGAAATCACGAGGTCGAACGCGTCGTTCGCGGCGGCGCCTTCGATCAGGCGCAATGCGTCGTCGGCAGTGGGCGCATAGGTCACGCGATGACCGAGCAGCGACAACAGCGCTTCCGTGCCGGCCGCGACTTCGCCGTTGTCCTCGACGAGCAGCACGTGCAGGCCGGCGAGTGCGCCGTTACCCGCACCGTGCGCGACGGCCGCCGGCCGCGCGACGACATCCTCGGCACGCGCGCGCGGCAGGTACAGACGCACCGACGTACCGGCGCCGACCGCGCTGTCGATCGTTGCAAGGCCGCCCGAGCGTTCGCAGAACGCGAACACCTGCGGCAGGCCGAGCCCCGTCCCCATCCCCTGCGCCTTCGTCGTGAACAGCGGTTCGAAGGCGCGCGCGAGCACGTCGGGCGCCATGCCCGAACCCGTGTCGTCGAGCGAGATCTGCACGAAATCGCCGGTCAGCGGGAAGCCGTCCTCGCGGCGCAGCGTGAGGTTGCGCGCGCCGACCGTGAAGCGTCCGCCGGTCGCCATCGCGTCGCGCGCGTTGACCGCGAGGTTGATCACCGCGAGCTCGAGCTCCGCGACGTCGACGCGGACCGGCCAGACGCCCGGCTCGATCGCGACGACCAGCGACGACTTCGACCCGAGCGACGTCTTCAGCAGCTCGCGACACGTGCCGAGCCATTGCCCGATGTCGATCGTTTCGTTGTGCAGCGGCTGCTTGCGCGCGACGCCGAGCAACTGGCGCGTGAGCGACTGCCCGTTCTTCAGCGCGCGTTCGATCGCGCCGAGCTCCTTGTCGAGATGCTGGACGCCGCGCCGCCGCGCGATCTGCACGTTGCTCGAGATGATCATCAGCAGGTTGTTGAAATCGTGCGCGACGCTGCCCACGAGATTGCCGAGCGCCTGCATCTTGCGCGACTGCCGGTACGCCGATTCGATCGAGCGCCGCATCGACGCTTCCGCCTGCCAGCGGTCCCACGCCTCCTCTTCCGCCTTCAGCCGCTTGAGCGACAGCCAGATCACGGACCACAGCGCGACCGACGGCGCGAACATCGAGATGAACAGCACGCTCAGGTGTTCGTACCATTCATGCCAGATCGCCGACGTGCGATATGCGCACGTCACGTAGACGGGATAGCTGCCGACCTGGCGATACGCGACGATCTCGCTGCTCGTGCCGTCGTGGCCCACGCGCACGATGCCGGCGCGCGGATCGTTGTGCGCGTTGCCGAACGTGAGCGAGCGATCGGTGTGCGCCAGCGACGGCGGCGGCGGGTACGATGCGATCACCGCGCCGTCCGAGCGCGCGAGCGCCATCGTCATCGGCGTGCTCGCGCCGCCGAGCAGGTCGCGGTAGAACGCGTTGAAATACGACGATTTCAGCGCGATCGACACCATGCCGGCGAACGACCCGTCGCTATGGCGTCGCGCGACGCCCGTGTTGAATACGGGGATGTTCTCGAGCTTGAGCGGCCCCATCATCAGCTTCGAGATATGTTCGATGACCTTGCCGTCGCGGATGCCGGCGAAGTCGTCGCGGTTCGCGATCGACGCATACGGCGCCGGGTAGTAGAGGCTGTTGGCGAGCAGCATCCCGCTCGCGCCGAAGATCGACACGGCGGCCACTTGCGGATAGCCGCCGCCGATCGTGTTCAGCGCCTCGTGGATGTCCGATTCCCTGCTGCGCACGGTCGCGTCGTCCATGTCCTGCACGAGATCGACGATGCGCGCATCGAGCGTTTCGCTCAGGTCGAACACCTTGAGCGCGTGCTCCTCGGCCACGCGCACCGTGCGCATCGTCACGTCGCTCGCGGCGGCCTCGCGCGCCTTCAGGTCGTTGTACGCCATCACCACCACGTAGATGCACGGCAGCACGATCGCCGCGACGAGCAGCACGATCAGCGTCACGCGGCGCACCGCGAAATCGTGCTCGGGTGCGCCGGACGCGTAGCTGCCGTCGTCCTGCCAGTCGTCGGCGGGCGGGGGCGCGGGAGTGCGGGAGTCGGCAGGCCGTTCGGACGTCATCGAGGAAAGCGGGTGAGGCAGAGGTATTTGCCATCATAAACGAGTTGCCACGGGCCGCCGCGCGGCGCCGTACGTGCGCGATCCTGGGGCCCGTACAGGCGCGCTCCTGCCGTATATGACAGCGGTAAACCGTCAGATTGAAAACGCGACGAATCCGGCAGCGCAAACGTACACAAGGAAAAATTTTGCGTACTTATCTCGAAAATGGTCGAGGCTGTTTTCGGAATCGCGTTCGATCGGACCAATTCTGTTCGAAATGGTGAAAATGGCGAGTTGCATTGCCTCCGGTTTACTCCGAGAATCGCGCCTTGCTTTCCCTATGACAGATACATGCGCCCGCCGGCGATTGCCGCGCGGTGCGTCGCGCGCACCTGCGTCGCGGCGCCCGTGCGCGGCCGCAAGGCGGTTGCCCGCGCCGAAACGCATGGCCCTAAAGAAATGCGCCGCGCGGTCGTTAACGCGAGAGAGACCATTCCGTATACCGCATCGCCCCATGCCTTTGCCAATTGTAATTGCCGACGATTCGCTGCTCGCTCGCAAACTGCTGACAAAGGCGCTGCCGGGAGATTGGGACATCGACATCGCGTATGCAGCGAATGGTCGCGAGGCCTTGGCGCTCTATCGTGACGGCAAAGCTTCCGTGATGTTTCTGGATCTGACGATGCCCGACATGAGCGGATATCAGGTCCTGGAAACACTGCGCCACGAAGATCTGAACACGTTCGTGATCGTGGTATCCGCCGATATTCAGCCGCAGGCGCAAGCACGCGTGCGCGAATTGGGCGCGATCGCATTCGTTGCCAAGCCCGTGACGTCGGAGGCATTGCTGCCCATTCTCAAGGAGTATGGGTTGTATGCCTGAATCGGTGTTCACGGCGGAGCAACGCGACGCGTTGCAGGAAATCGCCAACCTTGCAATGGGCCGCGCCGCCGCGCGGCTTGCATTGCTGCTCGGGCACTTCATCGAGCTGTCGGTGCCGCGCGTGCGCGTCGTGAAAGCGGCCGACGCGAGCGATGCGCTGCGCGAGATGACGGGCATCCACGACAACGTGACCGCCGTGCGCCAGGGCTTTCGCTCCGACATCAAGGGCGAGGCGATCGTGCTGTGCCGCACGGCGGGCGTCGCGCGGCTCATGTCGGTCGTCGACCGCACGTTCGGCGACGGTGTGTACGGCGGCATGGCGACGCCGGACGAGCTCGTGTTCGACGTCGCGAACGTGCTGATGGGCGCCTGCGTCGCGTCGATCCTCGACGAACTCGGCCGCAAGCCCGTGTTCTTCCCGCCGGGGCTGCTCGGCGCGAACGTGTCGTTCGACGACGTCTTCCAGCCGAACGAACTGGGATGGAGCGTCGCGCTGCTGCTCGAGGTGAACTTCGGGCTCGAGAACCACATGTTCCGCGCGCATTTCGTGATGCTGATGGCCGAGGATTCGATCCGGCTGATGGGCGACGCGCTCGACGCGTTGCTGTCCGCGCTATGACGGCCGCCGCTCCGTCGCTGAGCGACCTCGTGATCGAGCGGGTCGGCTTCGGCCTGTTCGTGCTCGACCGTTCGATGACCGTCCTGATGTGGAATCGCTTCATGCAGGACCACAGCGGGATCCCGGCCGCCGACGTGATCGGCCGCAACATCTTCGACCGCTTTCCCGACCTGCCGCGCGCGTGGCTGTCGCGCAAGCTCGAGAGCGTGTTCCAGCTCGGCAGCTTCGCGTTCAGCTCGTGGGAGCAGCGGCCCTACCTGTTCCGCTTCGAGCACGACCGGCCGATCACGGGCGGCGTCGACTACATGCAGCAGGACTGCACGTTCATGCCGCTCACGCGCGGCCGCGACGTCGAGGCCGTGTGCGTGACGATCTCGGACGTCACGCATGTGAGCGTGATGCAGCGAGAGCGTGAGGAAGCGGTCGCGAAGCTGCGCGAGCACGCGAATCTCGACGGGCTGACCGGCATCGCGAACCGGCGCTTTTTCGAGGTGCGGCTCGGCGACGAATTCGCGCGCTGGCAGCGCTACGGCGGCGACCTGTCGGTGCTGCTGTTCGACCTCGATCATTTCAAGACGATCAACGACCGCTTCGGGCATGCGGTGGGCGACGCCGTGCTGCGCGAGACGGCGCGCCGCGTCGCGTCGATCGTGCGCGCGCAGGATACGTTCGGCCGGTTCGGCGGCGAGGAATTCGCGTTGCTGCTGCCGTGCACGAATCTCGACGAGGCGATGCGGGTGGCCGACAAGGTGCGCGAGGCGATCGGCAGCACACCGGTCGATGCGGAGGGTGTCAGCGTGCCGGTCACGGCGAGCGTCGGCGGCACGTGCGCGAAAGCCGGCGCGCTGACCGCCGACGTGCTCGTGAACGAGGCCGACGCCGCGCTCTATCGTGCGAAGCGGCTCGGGCGCGATCGATCGGTCGCGTACGCCTGACCGACCGCCCCCGCTGCGCTCAGATTTTCGCGATGTCGGCGAGCACGCCGGCCAGCACGGCCGGCTGCGACATGAACGGCGAGTGGCTGCTGTCGAGCTGGTGCACGTGGGTCGGGTTGCCGGGCGCGAACGCGTCGGCTTCGTCGATGAAGCGCTGCTGCAGCGCGGGCAGGATCACGCGATCGGCCAGACACTTGATGTAGTGACGGTCGATCGCGCCCCAGCGTGCGGCGGTCGTCGGGATCGCGGTCGCGAACGGCGTGGCCGGCACGTCGCAGCTCATCAGGTTCGTGACCGCGTCGAAGTCGGCCTGCGGCACGTCTTCGTACAGCGCGCGCTTCATCGATTCGCGATACGCGGCGTCGCCGCTGTGCGGATCGACGCGCAGCGCACCGGCCACGCGCGGGCTCGCGAGCATCAGCGGGCCGAGCAGCTCGCCGTTGTTTTCCGGCGCGCGTACGTAGTCGAGGCCCGGCACGCCCGACGCGGGCATGAAGGCCGCGAGATAGACGATCTTCGCGATCTTCTCCGGGGCGCGTTCGGCGGCCGCCGTGATCGCGAGGCCGCCCATGCTGTGCCCGACCAGCACGACCTTGCCGCGGCCGAGCGCGTACGCGTCGTCGACGGCCTGCATCACCTGGGTCGCGTAATCGTCGAGCGTCGTGTTCGCGACCGGCGACGGCTCGGCGCCGAACGCGTCCTTGTCGAGCGGCCGGGCGAGATACGACGCGGGAAAGCGCGCATGGATGCCGTGCGCGGGCAGGTCGCGCGCGATCGACAGGTAGCCGCGCGCGGCCAGCGCGGCCGCCACGTGGGCATAGCACCACGCGCCGTGCCACGCGCCATGCACGAGCACGAAAACGGGATGATCGGACTGCGGGGTGGCGGGGGCGTTCGTCTCCATGGTGTCCGTATTTTTTCGAGAAAGGTGTCATCTTAGACGAACGCGCCGCCATCGCGACGTGCTCGCGCGGAGCGTTTCTTGACCGGCAACGATCCGTCCCTTTGTATCGCACAGGCCACATTTCGTCCGGATCCGATTTGAATTTGTGCCGAAGCGCGCTAATTTGTTGCTTTGCCTGCGATTGCGCCCCATGAACGTCGATTATCTCTTCTACCGGAAGCCGAACAAACCCGGCCCCTATTCGCTCGACGACCTGGGCGACGTCGCTCCGCCGATCGGCCCGGGCGACGTGGTGCGCGCCGGGATCGCGCGCGTATTCGAGGAGATCGACTGGCAGGAATCGCCCGATGTGCCGGGCGCGTGGTTCGGCACGGGCGGCGCGGTTTTCCAGTTCACCGCCGAGCCCGACGGCCGCGTGACGAGCTTCATGGGCTCGCGCCTCGAGCGCCGCTCGATGCTGCAGCTCACGCGGGAAATGGGACTCATCGCGCTCGATCTGCAGCGCGACATCGTCTACGGCTGACGCGCGTTCGGGCGACCGTTCGCAAAGTCCGGCCGCACCGGCCCGCCGGCGGCGCTCGACACCCCGCCGGACATGGCGCGCGTCCGCCATCGAACTTCAAAGATTGCTATACTTTCGCCCAATTCCGGCTTCCGGCCGGTAATTTGTGCCTGTCTGCGTCGATCGTTCGCATATCTCGCACGCATTCGACGCCCTGACCATCCCAGCCGGGCATGGCTTCTTCAATCGCCCCGCGTGGGTGTCTCCGTGGAGCTTCGTCTTGGCCGTTTCCCATTCCGTCGTGGACGAACAAGAAACCGACGCCGCTGCCGTCACATCGGGCAGCTCCTTCTATCTGGCGATGCGCATCCTGCCGGCCGTGCAGCGCGATGCGATGTTCCAGGTCTACGCGTTTTGCCGCGCGGTCGACGACATCGCCGACAGCGATCTGCCGCGCGCCGAGCGCACCGCGGGCTTGAATCGCTGGCGCGCGGACATCGACGCCTGCTTCGCCGGCCGCCCGCCGCGCCACCTGGCCGCGCTCGATCGCGAGATTCGCGCGTTCAACCTGCAGCGCGACGATTTCCACGCGATGATCGACGGGATGGCGATGGACGCGGTGGAAGACATCTGCGCGCCCGACGAGCCGACGCTCGACCTCTTCTGCGATCGCGTGGCGAGCGCGGCCGGCCGGCTGTCGGTGAGGATTTTCGGGATGCCGGAAGCCGAAGGGATCACGCTGTCGCACCACCTCGGCCGCGCGCTGCAACTGACGAACATCCTGCGCGACATCGACGACGACGCGGCGATCAACCGGTGCTACCTGCCGCGCGAGCTGCTCGCGCGCGAAGGCATCGCGATCACCGATCCGGCGACGATCGTGCGCGATCCGGCGCTGCCGCGCGTGTGCGCGACGCTCGTCGAGCGCGCGCTCGAGCACTTCCGCCAGGCCGACGCGGTGATGGATACCTGCCCGCGTGCGCAGGTGAAGGCGCCGCGCATCATGTCGGGCGCGTATCGCTGCATTCTCGAGGCCGCGATCGCCCGCGGCTTTGCCGCGCCGCGCGCGCCGCTGCGCAAGCCGAAGGCGCGCATGCTGATGATCGCCGCGCGCTACGCGCTGTTCTGAGTCGATCGACGCGATGCCCAGAACCGTCCACGTGATCGGCGCAGGACTCGCGGGCCTGTCGGCCGCGGTCGAGCTGCAACGTCGCGGGCGGCGCATCGTGCTGCACGACGCGCATGCGCACGCGGGCGGCCGCTGCCGCTCGTGGTTCGACGGGACGCTGAACACGACGCTCGACAGCGGGCTGCACACGGTTTTCGCGGGACAGCCCGCGACGCAGCGCTACCTGCGCGCGATCGGCGCGGCCGATCAGCTCGCGGGGCCCGCGCTGGCTGAATGCCCGGTCATGGACATCGCGTCGCGGCAGCGCTGGACGCTGCGTTTCGGCAACGGCCGCTGGCCGTCGTGGCTGTTCGATGCCGCATCGCGCGCGCCGGGCACGACGCCGCTCGACTATCTCGCGCTGGCCCCGCTCGCGTTCGCCCGCACGGGCCGCTCGCTCGCGCAGACGATGCGATGCGACGGCGTGCTGTGGGATCGCTGGCTGCGACCGTATTTCCTCGGCGTGCTGAATATCGAGCCGCGCCACGCGAGCGCCGAGCTCGCGCGCGCCGCGCTGTTCGGCACGTTTGCCGCGGGCGGCCCCGGTTGCCGCCCGCTCGTCGCGCGCCGCGGGCTCTGCAGCGCGTTCGTCGAACCGGCGCTGCGGATGCTGCAATACGGCGGCGCGCAGATCCGGCTGAATTCGCGGCTCGACGCGTTCGAATTCGGCGCGCACGGCAATGCGGTCGATGCGGTGTCGGTCGGCGGCGAGCGCATCGATCTCGCGCCGGGCGACGCGGTCGTGCTGGCCGTGCCGCCCGAAGTCGCGCAGCCGCTCGTGCCCGAACTCGCCGCGCCCGACACGTTCAGCGCGGTCGCGACCGCGTATTTCGCGGTCGAATCGCCGGCCGGCAATCCGCTGCAGACGACCGTCGTCAACGGCGTCGTCGATGCGGTGCGGACCGGCGACGGCCTGCTCGCGGCGACGATCCGCGATGCGGGCCGCTGGCTCGACATGCCGCGCGACATGCTCGCGCGGCGCATCTGGGAAGACGTCGCGCGCGTGACCGGCGCGAACCCGGAAACCATCCCCGCGTGGCAACTCGTCGTCGAGCCGCGCGCGGGCTTCGCGGCGGTGCCGTCGCAGGAAATGAAACGTCCGGCCGTGCGTACGCGCTGGACCAATCTTGTACTCGCGGGCGACTGGATTGCCACCGGCCTGCCCGCCACGATCGAGGGCGCGATCCGTTCCGGCCAGCTGGCCGCGGACGTGCTCCAGACGCAATAAAGAGAGGGACCGATGAACGATCTCACCGAAATGGCTACCTTGTCCGCCGGCGCCGTGCCGGCCGACGTCGACGCGGCCGTCGCGCGCGCGACCGATGCGCTGCTGGCCGCGCAGCAGGCGGACGGACACTGGGTCTACGAACTCGAAGCGGACTCGACGATTCCCGCCGAATACGTGCTGCTCGTCCACTATCTGGGCGAGACGCCGAACCTCGAGCTCGAACAGAAGATCGGCAAGTATCTGCGCCGCATCCAGCAGGCCGACGGCGGCTGGCCGCTGTTCACCGACGGCGCACCGAACATCAGCGCGAGCGTGAAGGCGTATTTCGCGCTGAAGGTGATCGGCGACGACGAGAACGCCGAGCACATGCAGCGCGCGCGCCGCGCCATCCATGCGATGGGCGGCGCCGAGATGTCGAACGTGTTCACGCGCATCCAGCTCGCGCTGTACGGTGCGATTCCGTGGCGCGCGGTGCCGATGATGCCGGTCGAGATCATGCTGCTGCCGCAGTGGTTCCCGTTCCACCTGTCGAAGGTGTCATACTGGGCGCGCACGGTGATCGTGCCGCTGCTCGTGCTGAATGCGAAGCGTCCGCTCGCGAAGAACCCGCGCGGCGTGCGCATCGACGAGCTGTTCATCGACCCGCCCGTCAACGCCGGGCTGCTGCCGCGCCAGGGGCACCAGAGTGCCGGCTGGTTCGCGTTCTTTCGCGTGGTCGACCATGCGCTGCGCGCGGTCGACGGCCTGTTCCCGAGCTACACGCGCGAACGCGCGATCCGCCAGGCCGTGTCGTTCGTCGACGAGCGCCTGAACGGCGAGGACGGCCTCGGCGCGATCTATCCGGCGATGGCCAACGCAGTGATGATGTACGACGTGCTCGGCTACGCGGAAGATCATCCGAACCGCGCGCTCGCGCGCAAGTCGGTCGAGAAGCTGCTCGTCGTGCACGACGACGAAGCGTATTGCCAGCCGTGCCTGTCGCCCGTGTGGGACACGTCGCTCGTCGCGCATGCGCTGCTCGAGACCGGCGACGCCCGTGCCGAGCAAGCCGTGCTGCGCGGCCTCGAATGGCTGCGCCCGCTGCAGATTCTCGACGTGCGCGGCGACTGGATCTCGCGCCGCCCGAACGTGCGGCCCGGCGGCTGGGCGTTCCAGTACGCGAACGCGCACTACCCGGACGTCGACGATACGGCCGTGGTCGTGATGGCGATGGATCGCGCGCAGAAGCTCACGCAGTCGGACACGTATCGCGAATCGATGGCGCGTGCGCGCGAATGGGTCGTCGGCATGCAGAGCAGCGACGGCGGCTGGGGCGCGTTCGAACCGGAAAACACGCAGTACTACCTGAACAACATCCCGTTCTCCGATCACGGCGCGCTGCTCGATCCGCCGACGGCCGACGTGTCGGGCCGCTGCCTGTCGATGCTGTCGCAACTCGGCGAGACGCCGCTGAACAGCGAGCCGGCCCGCCGCGCGCTCGACTACATGCTGAAGGAGCAGGAGCCGGACGGCAGCTGGTACGGCCGCTGGGGGATGAACTACGTGTACGGCACGTGGACGGCCCTGTGCTCGCTGAACGCGGCCGGCCTGACGCCGGACGATCCGCGCATGAAGCGCGCGGCGCAGTGGCTGCTGTCGATCCAGAACAAGGACGGCGGCTGGGGCGAGGACGGCGACAGCTACAAGCTCAATTACCGCGGTTACGAGCAGGCGCCGAGCACGGCGTCGCAGACGGCCTGGGCGCTGCTCGGCCTGATGGCGGCCGGCGAGGTGAACAACCCGGCCGTGGCGCGCGGCGTCGACTACCTGGTCGCCCAGCAGAACGAAGAAGGCCTGTGGGACGAGACGCGCTTCACGGCGACGGGCTTCCCGCGCGTGTTCTACCTGCGCTACCACGGCTATCGCAAGTTCTTCCCGCTGTGGGCGCTCGCGCGCTACCGCACCCTGAAGCGCGCGAACGCGACGCGCGTGACGGTCGGGATGTAACGCGTGGCGACGACGCAGCACAACGGCGCATTGCCCGTCATCGCGGTGACGGGAATGGCGTTCGAGGCGCGCATCGCGCGCGGCGACGGCGTCGAAGCCGTGTTCGCCGCGCGGGCCGACCGGCTCGAGCGCGCGCTGGCCGAAGCGACCGCGCGCGGTTGCGCGGGCATCGTCAGCTTCGGCACGGCCGGCGGGCTCGCGCCCGACCTCGCGCCGGGCGCGCTCGTGATCGCGGACGCGATCGACGGGCCGTTCGGCCGCGTGCAGACCGATGCGGGCTGGAACGCGCGGCTCGTCGCCGCGCTGCACGACACGCCGGTGTGGGCGCGGGTCACGCGCGGCACGATGGCGGCGGTCGGCGCGCCGGTGGTCGGCGAGCAGGAAAAGACGTCGCTGCATCGTGCGAAGGGCGCGCTCGCCGTCGACATGGAATCGCATATCGCGGCGGCCTTCGCGGCCGCGCGCGGCGTGCCGTTCGCGGTGTGCCGCGCGATCGTCGATCCGGCGTGGCGCACGCTGCCGCGCGCGGCGACGGCCGGCCTGCGCGACGACGGCAGCACGGCGATCCTGCCGATCCTGCGCGAACTGCTGAAGCAGCCGTCGCAGCTCGGCCCGCTGCTGCAGGTCGCGGGCGATGCGCGGGCGGCGCGCACGACCCTGATTCAGGCCCGGCACGCGTTCGAGCGGGCGGGCGCGATGCGGATCGTCTGAGCGGCATTCGCCGCTGTCCTCGCCCCGTCCCGGTTTGCCGTTTCGTGCGGACAAAAAAAGAGCGCTGCATCGTGCAGCGCTCTTTGCTTTCGCGCGGCCGCCGTTGTGGCGTTACTGCGCGGCCGGGCTGCTCGCCGGCAGCGTCGGCATTGCCGGCGCGATCGGTGCACCGTTGGCGGCCGGCGCTGTCGTGGCGCCCGACGATGCGGGGGCCGATGCCGATGCGGCAGCCGGCGCGCTCGCCGGCATCGCATTGTCCGCACCCGGGTCGTCGTACTGCGGCAACCCCGGCGCGGCCGGCGCATTGTTCGGCGCCGCGCCCGATGCGCCGCCCGACTCGCCCGGATCCTCATAGTTCGGCAAGCCGCCCGGCGTGGCCGGCGTAGCCGCCGGCACCGCGCCGGCTTCACCCGGCTCCGCGTAGTTCGGCGCCGCGGCCGATGCCGACTGGCCGTGATACGTCAACGACTTGCGCTGCTGCAGATACGCGTCGCGCACGAACGAATACGGATCGAGCGCGGCCTGTTTCAGCAGGTCGGTCGCGCCGAGCAGGTCCGAACGCGCGCTGATGAACTGCGCGATGTACATCGGGTTGCGCGCGGCCGGCTCGATGTAGTTCAGCAGGTTGAAGCGCACGTCCACCGCGCGGCCGACGCCGTCGCGGATCGTGCTCGGCCCGAACACCGGCAGCACGAGGTACGGGCCGGACGGCATGCCCCAGCGCGCCATCGTCAGCCCGAAATCCTGGTGATGCTTCGGCAGCCCGGCCGGCGTCGCGATGTCGATCAGGCCGGCGACGCCGAACAGCGAGTTCATCGCCACGCGCATCAGATCCTGCGTCGCATCGGTGATGCGCAACTGCAGCAGGTTGTTCGCCATGTTGCCGAGATCGCCGAGGTTCGAGAAGAAGTTGCTGATCGCGGTGCGCACCGGCGTCGGCGTGACCTTCTGGTAACCCTTCGCGATCGGCTGCGCGATGTTCGTGTCGACCGTGTCGTTGAACTTGTACATCGCCCGGTTCATCGGCTCGAGCGGGTCGTTGGGATTGCGGTTCGGTCCCGTCGCGCAGCCGGTCAGCATCGCGCTGGCGGCGACGGTCGCCGCAATGATTCGCACCTTATTCATTGATTCCTTGCGATTGGTTCTTGGCGCGGTTGACGCGCGGTTTGCCCATCAGGACGGGCTGGAACACCACGGCGCCGATCAGCGTACAGGTCAGGGCCAGCGCGAGCAGCTTGCCCATGCTCGACGTGCCCGGATGGTGCGACAGCCACAGGCTGCCGAAGGCGGTCGCCGTCGTCGCGGCGCTGAACAGCACGGCGTGCGTGAGGCTCGAATGCAGCAGCCCCGTCTGCCCCGCGCGCCACGCCATCACGAAATACACCTTGAACGCGACGCCGACGCCGAGCATCAGCGGCAGCGCGATGATGTTCGCGAAGTTCAGCGACATGCCGAGCACGACGCACATCTCGAGCGTCACGATGCCCGACACGAGCAGCGGCACCAGCGTGCGCAGCACGTCGCCGAAGCGGCGCAGCGTGACCCACAGCAGGACCGTGATCGAGATGATCGACCACAGCGCCGCGTGCAGGAACGCGTTGATGATCGTGTCGGCCGAATGCAGGATCGAGATCGGCCCGCCGGTCGCACCCGGTTCCGCGGCCTTCACGGCCTTGGCGAAACGGCGCAGCATCGTGTCGTCGTTCGGATCGACGCCCTTCGGCACCTTCGGCGAGATTTGCACGAGCGCGTGGCCGTCCGGCGCGACCCAGTCGCGCACGATCTGCGGCGGCAGCGATTCGCGCGTGATGTCCTGCGGCTGCAGCAGCGCGGCGAGCTGGTTGAGCGCGATGCGCAGCGTATCGGAGAACGCGCGTTCGGCACGGTCGCGCGTCGCGCTGTCGGCGGCGGCGAGCTTCGCGAGCGACGCGGACAGGTGCTGCGCGGCCGCGGCGCCCGGGCCCGGGTGATCCTCGGCCGCATAGCCGAGCAGGTCGGACACGCGCTTGAGCGCGGCCACGCGTTGCGCGTCGGTCGCGGGCGGCGCGGCCGGCTGCGTGAGCGCGGGCAGCAGTTCGCTCGCGGCCGCGGCGATTGCCGCGCGCTTGGCCGGCTGGTCGGCGGGAATGAAGGTCGACAGCGTGGTCGTGCGGCCGACTTCGGGCAGCGCATCGAGGCGCTTCGCGGCCACATCGGCTTGCGCGAGCGATGGCGCGAGCAGCGTGACGTCGTTGACGGCCGCTTCCGGCGAATCCTTCAGTGCGAGCAGCGTCGCCATCGATTCGCTGTTCGGATCCTTCAGGTGCAGCGGGTTGAAGTCGAAATGCAGGAACGCGAGCAGCGGCAGCGCGCCGATCACGACCGCGAGCGTGCCGATCAGGATCGGCTTGCGATGGCGATCGAGGTAATCGTCGACCGGCGCGAGCCACGGGAAGCCGGGCGTCTTCGATTCGCCCGGCGGCGCGAACAGGCGCAGCAGCGCGGGCAGCAGCGTGAGCGTGGTCAGCAGCGCGACGAACATCCCGACGCCCGCGATCAGGCCGAGCTCGGACACGCCGCGATACGCGGTGGGGATGAACGAGAAGAAGCTCGCGGCGACGGCCGCGGTGGCGAGCGCGAGCGGCATGCCCATCGAATGCGCGGCGCCGATCAGCGCGTGATCGATGCGCTCGTCGCGGAAGCGTTCCTCGCGGTACTTCACGCCGTACTGGATCGAGAAGTCGACGCCGAGCCCCACGAACAGCACCATGAACGCGACCGAGATCATGTTCAGCGAGCCGACCATCGCGAGGCCGAGCGCGGCCGTCACGACGAGGCCGACGAACAGCGTGACGAGCACTGAGGCGATCATCCGCTTCGAGCGCAGCGCCAGCCACAGGATGACGAGCACGGCGAGCAGCGTGAGCACGCCATTGAGCGCGGCGCCGTCTTCGACCGACGCGAATTCGTCGTCGGCGAGCGGTTGTTCGCCGGTCAGGCGTACGGCCGCGCCGTAGCGCTTTTCGAGATCGAGCGAGCGGGCCGCGTCGCGGATCACCTGGCTCGTTGCCGCGCCGGCCTTCAGCGCACCGTAGTTGACCACCGGCTGCACGGTGACGAACGCGCGCGCGGGCTGCCGCGCGGCGTCGTTGTCGACCAGCGTGCGCCACGAGAACGCGGCCGGCTTGCCGGCCAGCACGTCGTCGACCGTCGCCGCGCTGCGCGCGAGCAGCTTCGCCATCGCGGGCAGCTTTACCTGGCCGGTCAGCAGCGGCTGGCCGAGCGTGGTGGACAGCGTGGTGGCGAGCCCGGTGAGGCTCGGGTTCTTTGCGAGTTCGTTGACGAGCGGGCGCGCGCTCGCGAGCTGCGCGGTCGTATCGGAGACTTCCTGCGGCGACAGGAACAGCAGCCCGTTGTGCTCGAAGAACGGCCCGCCGCCCGGTTCGGCGACCGGGCCGATGCGGCCGGCATCGGCGTCTTTCTGCAGCGCTTCGGTCAGCGCATGCGCGGCGGCAGTCGCGAATTCGGGCGCGGGCGCCTCGACGACCGCGAGGATCGTGCCGTTGCGTTGCGGGAACGCCTTGTCGATGGCCTGGCCGAGCGCGGCCCATTGCGGCTCCGCATCGACGAGCTTGCTGATGTCGGTGTTGATCTTGAAATGCTGTGCGACGTAGACCCCGCTGAAGGCGGCGATCGCGAGCGACAGGACGACGACCCAGACGGGGCGGCGCACCGACCACGCAACGAGTCGGACGATGAGAGATGTCACCATGTGGCGGTGGGGAGCGGCTGGCTAGGGCAAAGTAGCCAAGTATACCGGCGCAGCGCGGCGACGGTCGTGACGTTGCGGAGATTCGGGGCGGGAAGGATATTTGCTACCGGCGTGGCAATCGGATCGGGCGGGCTGGGTGATTTGTATGCGGATATTTACATCATCCCCGCGGCGGTGCGTCGACGGGCGCGCGAAGCGCCTGTGACAAACGGCGCTGAAAGGTAACAGTCGGTCACCGGCCGGCACCGCGGCGTTCGGCCCGGTATACTTTGCTCCACCGGCCGATGCAAAGAGCCGGCCGTTTTTTACCATCGAGTGCGAAATTCGTATGAAACGTCATCTGTTTGCTTTCGTCGCGGCGGCCGCCGTGTCGGTTTCCGCTTTCGCGCAGAGCGCGCCGGTCGATATCGTCCGCACGGCGGTCGAGGGCACCGTCAATGCGATGAAGGCCGATCCGGCCGCGCGCGGCGGTGACATGGCGAAGGTCACGCAGGTCGTCGAGCAGCGCTTCCTGCCCGCGACCAACTTCGAGCGTACGACCCGCATCGCGGTCGGCGACGCGTGGAAGCAGGCCACGCCGCAACAGCAGCAGGAGCTGTACAAGCAGTTCCGGCTGCTGATGACGCGCACCTACGCCGCGTCGCTCGCGCAGCTCGGCAACCAGGACGCGAAGTTCTCGTTCAAGGCTGGCGGCGCGTCGGGCGCCGACGCGCTCGTGCAGTCGACGGTGACGACGCCCGGCGACAGCCAGTCGGTCGGCTATCGTCTCGGCAAGGTCGGCAATGACTGGAAGATCTACGACATCGACATGTCGGGCGCGTGGTTGATCCAGGTGTACCAGGGCCAGTTCAAGAGCCAGCTCGCGACGGGCGGGATAGACGGGCTGATCGCGTATCTGCAGAAGCACAATTCGCGGACGAACTGAGCGCCGCTGCGCGTAGTTCGGATGCATGGAAGGCGCCTTCGGGCGCTTTTTCTATTCGTAGGGCGACCGAGCGGTAGAGAGGGGACTGCGATTGCGCGCTACTGACTCAGCGAATTACATACGAAGCGAAAAAAACAGCATCGTGGGGAATCAATGTGGCCAAGGAGCACAGTACCTTTTGCGGTGTCGCCCGTCGTCTCCCTACTCTCCAGCCCGCGAAGGCAAACCCAGGCGGTGGCCCAATCAGAAACCCGACTAGCAGAGCGACAAGCAGCCACGGCGGTGAGCACAGGTCGATCTCATGGCAACCGGGCCAGCCCGAAGGCAGTCGCAAGCCGATATGAATTCGCCCGTTGATCCGGCTTCCGATCCAGCATGCGAGCCATATAGTGATCAGGCCGGCGATCCAGTACAGGAGCAAGTATCCGACGCGTCTCATTTTGCGTTGCCGTCGGTCGCATGGTTAACGGGGTTTCCTGCGAGTCACGACAATTGCGCCGGCCATTGCGAAAACTAAAATCGATCCGCTCCATGTGACGAAAAATAGATTCGCGATCTCGGGGTTCGTGTCGAAGAGACTTCCCTTGCCACGCAGGACGAATGCTCCGTAAACGTAGAGCGTTCCCCAGCAGATCATTGTCGCGAGCGCTCCACCGACAAGTGCGCCTGCCACCACAGTCACGAGTTTCATTTGACGGGAAAAAACAAGATAGTTTTCGAATTTCGAAAATCCGACCAGATGCCCGGTAGGACTATATTCCATGAAATCCGCACGCCTGATCCGAAGCCGGTGAGTTTGCTTCCGTTCCAGAGGTCGACATGACCGCCACTCAAGTTGTCTGGCGGCTAAGGTCGTGACATTGCCTGCCCGATTCATGCCGGAAGTAACGGCGCCTTCTGCTTCCGCCTGGTCGTCGCACCATGAATTGCCGGAGAGCAGCGCGACGATGCGCGGTGGTGTCGCGCATCGACATTGAACGATGTCGCCGTCCGCTGCCGTTTCGCCCATAAACTTGATGCGCTTCGGCCCGCCAGTCTTGGCGATCTGGCCAGTGCTTTCACACGCTTCGCAGAACGCGAGGCCGCCGATCAGCGCAACCTGATGGCCGGCGTCGCCAAACGTGAATAGTGGCCCTGCGTAGGCAAGAATGTGTCCGCCGGTTTCCAGCTTGTCGCCGACAACGGCGATGCGGCGCATCATGATTTCGCTCCTCGGTCCAGGTCACCGATATCTACCGGCGATGCCGGGTGCCGCATGACGAGTTCACGCGCGTGTCATGCGAATCACGAGCACGGTGCTCGTTTCGGCAAGCGAAAGGATTCCATCGCTCCCAGGGCGAGGTCGATTGGACAAGTATGAATTCGAGGGTGAAGTGCGCAGCGCGCGAGTAATCCGCGCGTGTTCGCCGCTACCGCCGCCGATGCTCGACCGCGAACTTGATCAGTTCGGCCTGCCCTTCGATCTCCAGCTTGCGTTTCAGGTTGAGCCGGTGCGTCTCGACCGTGCGCACCGACAGCCCCGTCCGTTGCGCGATCTGCTTGCTCGACAGCCCTTCGGCCAGCGCGTCGAGGATGTCGCGCTCGCGCGGCGTCAGCCGGTCCAGCGGCGATGCCATCGCGCTGGCCTGGATCATCCGCGCGGCCAGCCCTTCGCTGAAGAACGTCTGCCCGGCCAGCACCGCGCCGATCGCGCGGACGATCTCGCTCGCCGGCGAGTCCTTCAGCAGGTAGCCGCTCGCGCCGGCGCGCACCGCCTGCGTCACGTACTCGATGTTGTCGTGCATCGACAGCATCAGCACGCGAATGCCCGGAAAGCGCTCGTGAAACACGGCCGCGAGCGTGATGCCGTTCATCCCGTTCATGCCGACGTCCATCAGCGCGAGATCGGGTTCGAGCGATGCGGCCAGCGCAAGCGCCTCGTCCGCGTTGCCGGCCTCGCCGACCACCGACAGGTCGGCCGCTTCGAGCCGCATCCGCAAGCCGTCGCGCACGAGCGGGTGATCGTCGACGAGCAGCAGTCGGGCGGCGGGCCGGGCGGTATCGGGGGCGCTCATGGGCAAAGGTCTCCGGTTATGGTGCGCATGCTCAGGCGGCGGCGCGCCGCAGCGGCACGCGCGCGGCGACGACGGTATGGCCGACCTGCGACGTGATCGTCAGCGTGCCGTCGAGCGCATCGAGGCGCTCGCGCATGTTGCGCAGGCCGATGCCGCGGCGCGCGTCGGCCTGCGAGCGTTCGGCGTCGAAGCCGCAGCCGTTGTCGGCGATGGTCAGCGTGACGAATTGCGCGCCGACGTCGAGCGTGACGGCCGCGCGCGACGCCCGCGCATGATGCACGATGTTGCTCAGCGCTTCCTGCGCGATCCGGAACAGCGCGGTGTTGACGGCTTCGGGCAGCGGCCGCGTGCCGCCGTGCGCGACCTGCGTATAGCCGATGTCGATGCCGCTTTCCGCGCCCAGCTCGCGCACGAGTTGCTCGAGCGCGGCCGCGAGACCGAGATCGTCGAGCATCGACGGACGCAGCGCATGCGAAATGCGCCGGACTTCGCGCAGCGTGTCGCCGAGCCGCCCGACGCCCGACGCGAGCGCCTGCTCGGCTTCGGGCACGCGCGACGCGCCGCGCTCGAAACGCGCGAGCGCGGATTCGAGTATCAGCTTCGCGGACACCATCATCTGGCTGATCCCGTCGTGCAGTTCGCGCGACAGCCGCGCACGCTCCTGCTCCTGCGATTCGACGACGCGCTGCGCGAGCAGCTTGAGCTTCGCGTCGGCGCTGCGCGACTCGCTGACGTTCAGCACCAGCGCGCACACGGCGATCGCCGCCGCGCCGGTGAGCGCGATCGCGGTGAGCCAGCTCATCGTGCGCTCGATGTTCGCGGACGCGCGCGCGTCGATGCGCTGCAGCGCGGTGTCGACGTCGTCGAGATAGATGCCGGTGCCGACCATCCAGCCCCAGCGCTCGAGCGCGACGACGTAGCCGAGCTTCGGCGCGACGCGGCCCGTCGATGGCCGCTGCCACGCGTAACGCACGTAGCCGCCGCCCTGCGAAGCCGCGCCGATCAGCTTCTGGATCGTCAGCGCGCCCTGCGGGTCGCGTATCGACCAGAAGTTGTGGCCGACGCGCTCGGGCTCGCGCGGATGCATCAGCGAATTGCCGTGCAGGTCGTAGACGAAGAAATAGCCGTCGGGGCCGAAATTCATCTTCTGCAGCATCGCGAGCGCCTGCGTGCGCAGCAGCGCGTCGTCGCGCGCATTGCGGCCGCTCGCGTCGTAGAGCGGCATGATCGCGCTCGTCGCGAGCTCGACGTAGTGTTTCAGCTCGACTTCCTTGCTCGACAGGTACGCGGCCTGGATCGTCGCGTGCTGCGTGCGCGCGAGCGACGTCGCCTGCTGACGCACGCCGAAACCGATGCCGGCGATCGCGAGCAGGAACGGCACGATGGCCAGAAGGAAGATCTTTGCCTTGAGTCTCATGGGGGTGCGAAGCGGCTGGCGTGGCGCGGCCGGCCAGGCGCGGCCGTCCGGGCGCATCGGTCGCGCGGTGGCGTATCGAGCCGGTATTGTCGGCGATTTTGCGGGCGGGGGCAGCGGCCCGGCGGTCGCCCGGCCGCTGCCCGTGCGCTCAGGCCCGCCGCGATGCGAGATTGGCGGGCGACGGGGCGGCCTGCACGGCGATACGGTTGCGCCCGCCTTCCTTCGCCCGATACAGCGCATCGTCGGCCCGTTTCAGCGCGGCCTGGATGTTGTCGTCGTGCTCGGGGTAGCTGGTCGTCACGCCGATGCTCACCGTCAGGCGGCCGACCGTGCCCGCGTCGTGCCGGATGCCGAGATCGAGGATGCCCGTGCGGATGGTTTCGGCGATCGTCACCGCGCCGTCCGTGTCGATGTCCGGCAGCACCACGACGAATTCCTCGCCGCCGTAGCGCGCCGCATAGTCGGCCGGGCGACGCAGGCAGCCGGCGATGCAATGGCCGACCGCGGCGAGTGCGTCGTCGCCGGCCTGGTGGCCCTGCGTGTCGTTGTAGCGCTTGAAGTCGTCGACGTCGATGAACAGCAGCGACAGCGCATGTTGCGAGCGCGCGGCGCGGCGCCATTCGCGCCCGAGCGTGACGTCGAGCATCCTGCGGTTGTCGAGGCCCGTCAGGCCGTCGGTGCGCGCGAGCGCCTGCAGCTCGGTTTCCGCGCGATGGCGTTTGCGCAGTTGCTCGTCGAGCAGCAGCGACAGGCCGACGAAGCCTATCGCGAGGGCGACCATCGCGGAGCCGATCGGGATCGCGCGGTCGTACCACGCGGCGTAGGTGTCCGCTTCCGAGCGCGCGACCATGACGATGAGCGGCAGGTGCTCGAGGTGCCGGAACACGTACAGGCGCCGCACGCCGTCGATCGATGCGGTATCGGCGAAGCTGCCTTCGCTGGCGGTCATGAATTGCCGGAACGTGCTCGCGCGGCTGATGTCGCGGCCGACGATCTTGGGGTCGTACGGCTCGCGCGCGACCATCCTGCCATCCGTGTTGATCAGCGCGACCGAACCGCGATCGCCGAGCGACAGGCGCGAGAACAGGTTCTGGAAATATTCGAGCCGGATCGACATCACCGCGACGCCGCCGAACGATCCGTCGGGCCGCGTGATCCGCCGGCTGAGCGCGATGCTCGGCGAGCCGCCGCGCAGCCGCGAGTGATACGGGGGGCTTACGTACAGGCCGACGTCGGGGCTGTCGCGGTGCACGGTGAAGTACGGTTCGTTGCGGAAGTTGGCCTTGCGCGGCACGTCGCTCATGCCGTCGACCGCGATGTCGCCTTTCGCGTCGAGCACGTAGATGCCGCCGAGATACTTGGCCGTCGTCGATCGGTCGAACAGCACCTGGCGGCGCAGCGCCATCGGCAGCCGGGCCACCGCGGGGTCGTTCACGCCCTCGACGACGGCCTGCAGCGACAGCGAATAGATCTCGATGTTGCGTTCGATGTCCCACGACGCCATCAGCGCGAGGTTCTGCTGCATGCTGCGCGAGCGGTCGCGCGCGTCGATGCGGCCTTCGTACAGCACGATTCCGCACAGCAGCAGCAGGATCAGCGCGATCAGCAGCCCCGTATAGAAGATCAGGTGCGGCAGGAGGGACCGGCGCAGATGAGCGGCGACACGGCTCGTCACGCCGGATTCGCTGGGCATTGCGTAGTCGGTTTCTGCCATGGTCCGTGGATCGGGGGCATCGTCGCCGGGCGGCGGGCCGATGCGATTGTTCGTATGACTACCGGTGGCGACCCGGTGCGCGCCCTTCCCGTGCCTGCCTTCCGCTTGGCGGAGAAACCGGGCGCCGATTATCGACAATCGCGGCCCGAGAAACCGATAAACCAGGTATTCACAGGTAACATCTGCTGCAATTCGACCCTCTGACGAATCGCGACGCGAATTGAACGGAGTATAACGCGCGTGTTTGCGTGCGCGGAAAATGTTGCAACCCGTTGATCGGGATCAAATTTCCGTGTAATCCCGGGCTTGCAAATGTCGGGCGGAGCGTTACCGCGCAAGGCTTTGCGGCAGCGCGGAAAAGTCACGCGGCGCACGCCGGCGGACCCGCGCGGATTAACGTCGGATGCGTTCCGCACGCGAAAGCGCGCGATATGTACCGATTATCGGTTTCAACGGCCGGGTGCACGCGAATATGAAAACGGGCGGCCACGCGGGCTGCCCGTTTCGCACGGTCGGCGTACAACCGGCACCCGGCATGCGGGCGAGCCGCATGCGCGGGGTCAGGCGCCGTGCTGTTGCGCCTTGAACGCGAGCCGGAACCGATGCAGCAGCGGCTCGGTATAGCCGCTCGGCTGCGACGTGCCTTGCAGCGCGAGCGCGCACGCGGCCTTGAACGCGGTCGACTGGTCGTAGCCGGGCGCCATCGGGCGATAGTTCGGATCGCCGGCGTTCTGCTGGTCGACGACGCGGGCCATCCGCTTGAACACGTCGAGCACGAACGCCTCGGTGATCACGCCGTGGCGCAGCCAGTTCGCGATGTGCTGGCTCGAGATGCGCAGCGTCGCGCGATCTTCCATCAGGCCGACGTCGTGGATGTCCGGCACCTTCGAGCAGCCGACGCCCTGTTCGACCCAGCGCACGACATAGCCGAGAATGCCCTGCGCGTTGTTCTCGACCTCGCTCAGGATTTCGGCCTCGCTCCACGCGGCGTGCTCGACGACCGGCACGGTCAGCAGCCCTTCGAGCAGCGCGTCGCGCTCGCGCGCGTACGGCGTCTTTTCGAGTTCCTGCTGGACGGCCTGCACGTCGACGAGGTGGTAGTGCAGCGCGTGCAGCGTCGCGGCGGTCGGCGACGGCACCCACGCGGTGTTCGCGCCGGCGCGCGGATGCGCGATCTTCTGCTCGAGCATCGCATGCATCAGGTCCGGCATCGCCCACATGCCCTTGCCGATCTGCGCGCGGCCGCGCAGGCCGGCCGACAGGCCCGCGAGCACGTTGTTGCGCTCGTACGACTGGATCCACGCCGACGATTTCATGTCGCCCTTGCGGATCATCGGGCCCGCTTCCATCGCGGTGTGCATCTCGTCGCCGGTGCGGTCGAGGAAGCCGGTGTTGATGAACGCGACGCGCGCGGCGGCGGCTGCGATGCACGCGGCGAGGTTCACGCTGGTGCGGCGTTCCTCGTCCATGATGCCCATCTTCAGCGTGTTGCGCGGCAGGCCGTAAAGATCCTCGATGCGCGCGAACAGCGTATCGGCGAACGCGACTTCGGCCGGGCCGTGCATCTTCGGCTTCACGATGTAGATCGAGCCCGTGCGCGAATTGCGCTTGGCCTTCAGGTCGTGCAGCGCGCACAGCGTCGTGACGACGCCGTCGAGGATCCCTTCCGGAATCTCGTTGCCGTCGCGATCGAGCACCGCGCCGTTGGTCATCAGGTGGCCGACGTTGCGCACGAACAGCAGCGAGCGGCCGTGCAGCGACAGCGTGCCGCCGGCCGGCGTCGTGTATTCGCGATCGGCGTTCAGGCGGCGCGTGAAGGTCTTGCCGCCCTTCGCCACTTCCTCGACGAGCGTGCCCTGCATCAGGCCGAGCCAGTTGCGGTAGAGCTGGACCTTGTCGTCGGCGTCGACCGCCGCGACCGAATCCTCGCAGTCGATGATCGTGCTGACCGCGGCTTCGAGCACGACGTCCTTCACGTTCGCGAGATCGGCGCGGCCGATCGGCGTCGACGCGTCGATCTGGATCTCGAGGTGCAGGCCGTTGTGCTTCAGCAGAATCGCGGACGGCGCACCGGCCGCGCCCTGGTAGCCGACGAATTGCGCCGGCTGCGCGAGCGCGACGGTGCCCTGCGCGGTTTCGACCGCGAGCTGGCCGTCCTGCACGCGGTAGCGCAGCGCGTCGCGGTGCGAGCCGCTCGCGAGCGGCGCCGCGTTGTCGAGCACGTTGCGCGCATAGTCGATCACGCGCTGGCCGCGCGTCGGGTTGTAGGCTGCCGTGCGTTCGGCGCCGCCGTCTTCCGGCAGCGCGTCGGTGCCGTACAGCGCGTCGTACAGGCTGCCCCAGCGCGCATTCGCGGCGTTCAGCGCATAGCGCGCGTTCGACAGCGGCACGACGAGCTGCGGGCCGGCCTGCGTGGCGATCTCGCTGTCGACGTTCGCGGTGGCTGCCGCGACGTTCGACGGGACCGGCACGAGGTAGCCGATGTGTTCGAGGAACGCGCGATACGCGGCGTGGTCGCGTACCGGGCCGGGGTGGGCGCGATGCCACGCGTCGAGTTCCTGCTGCAGGCGGTCGCGCTCGGCGAGCAACGCGCGATTGCGCGGCGCGAGGTCGTGCACCAGCGCCGAGAAACCGCTCCAGAACGCGGCCTTGTCGATGCCGGTGCCCGGCAGCGCTTCGTTTTCAATGAACTGGCTCAGCGCTGGCGCGACTTGCAGTCCTGCTTGGTCGATCATCGTGATTCCTCCCGGGGAATGAAAAACGCGCGCGTTGGCTGTAGGGCCTGTTCACGCTAATAACGGGCTTGCGCTGGCCCCCAGAAGGGCCGAGCGCAAGGATTGCGACGAAGCGAATACTCGACGTATTCGCGAGGAGCATGACGCGGCGATCGGCCCTTCTGGGGGCCAGCCCCACGAACGATTTCTCCAAACAGGGGAACGTGCCTTTCCACCCGCATGGCGGCGTCGTTCGTCGTTGCAATAGCTACGGCTATTGCGCCTCCTCTCTCCTTGCCCTGCGGCTGGAAAGGCACGTTCGCAAGCCCGTTATTAGCGTGAACAGGCCCTAGGCCACGACGCTTTGTGTACCGGCGCGGGCGATCTGCGCGTCCTGTTCGGACTTTACGCCAGACACACCGATCGCGCCTGCAATCCGGCCGCCGACCGTGACCGGCACGCCGCCTTCGAGCAAGCCCGACAGCGGCGCGCTCAGGAACGCGGTGCGGCCACCGTTGATCATATCCTCATACGCCTTCGTTTCGCGACGGCCGAGCGCCGCCGCCCGCGCCTTGTCCTGCGCGATGACGCTGCTGGCCGGCGATGCGCCGTTCAGCCGCGCGAACGCAAGCAGATGGCCGCCATCGTCGACGACGGCGATCGACACGGCCCAGCCGTGGCGTTCCGCTTCCGCGCGGGCCGCGGCGAGCATGCGCTCGGCATCGGCCAGTTCGAGTTCGGGTTTCGTTTGCATGGCGTTCCTCCGGAATAGGCGGTCAGTCGACCAGCCGGTTGTCGACGAGTTCGATCCAGTGGCGCACGGGCGTGCGGCCCGCGCCGTTCAGGTGAGTCTGGCAGCCGACGTTGGCGGTGACAATCAGGTCCGGCTGCGCGGCTTCGAGCGCATCGAGCTTGTTGTCGCGTAATGTCGTCGCGAGCGCGGGCTGCGTCAGCGAATAGGTGCCGGCCGAGCCGCAGCACAGATGGCCATCGGCGACATTCGTCAGATCGAAGCCGAGCCGCGTGAGGATGCTTTCCACCGCGCCGCCCAGGCGCTGCGCGTGCTGCAGCGTGCACGGGCAGTGCACCGCGACGCGCCGTGGCGTCGCATCGGCGAGCGCGTCGAGCGGCTCGGTCGCGATCACTTCGGCCAGATCGCGCGCGAGTGCGCTGACGCGCCGCGCCTTCTCCGCGTAGACGGGGTCGGAGCGCAGCAGGTCGCCGTATTCCTTCACGAACGCGCCGCAGCCGCTCGCGGTCAGCACGATCGCTTCCGCGCCGGCCTCGATCGCCGGCCACCATGCGTCGACGTTGCGGCGGGCGCGCTGAAGGCCCGCTTCCTGCGCATTCAGGTGATATTCGGTCGCGCCGCAGCAGCCGGCTTCGCGCGCCGGCGTCACGCTGATGCCGAGCCGGTCGAGCACGCGCGCGGCGGCCGCATTGGTGTTCGGCGACAGCGCCGGCTGCACGCAGCCCTCGAGCATCAGCACGCGCCGCGCATGACGCACGGCCGGGCGCGGCGCGGCCGCGGGCACGGCGGCCGGGATCTTGTCCTGCAGCGCGCCGGGCAGCAACGGGCGCAGCGCGCGGCCGGCCTTCAGCAGCGCGGCGAACGTCGCCGGGCGCGGCACCGCGTGACGCAACCCCGCACGCAGCAGGCGCTCGCGCGCCGGCCGCCGCGCGCGCTTCTCGGCTTCCGCGCGGCCGATGTCGAGCAGCGTGTGGTAGCGCACGCCGGACGGGCAGGTCGTCTCGCAGTTGCGGCACGTCAGGCAGCGGTCGAGGTGCCGTTGCGTGCGTTCGCCGCACGGCTCCCCTTCGAGCAGCTGCTTGATCAGGTAGATGCGGCCGCGCGGCCCGTCGAGCTCGTTGCCGAGCACCTGATAGGTCGGGCAGGTCGCATTGCAGAAGCCGCAGTGCACGCATGCGCGCAGGATCGCTTCCGCTTCGTCGGCCCCGGCGAGGGCCTTGCTTGCTTCGCTGAGGTTGGTTTGCATCGGCGGGTCGAAGTCGGTTGGCGTCAGAAGTCGGCGTAGAGCCGGCCGGGATTGAAAATCGCGTGCGGGTCGAGCTGCGCCTTGAGTTGCCGGTGCACGCGGAGCAGCGCGGGCGGCAGCGGCTGGAACGGCTCGGGCGTCACGCCCGGCGTGAAGCAGGTCGCATGACCGCCCCATTGCACGGCGAAGCGCTGCACGTCGGCCGGCGCGGCATCGCTCTTGAGCCAGCGCTGTGCGCCGCCCCAGTCGACGAGCTGCGCACCGGCGAGCGCGTCGAGCGGCGCGGCGGCCGGCACCGACACGCGCCACAGCGGGCGCGGATCGTCGAAGAACGGCAGCGACAGGTCGCGCAGACGGGCCCAGAAGCCGTCGTCGCGATCGTCCATCCGGTCGCCGCCGATCGTGTCGCGCGCGGCCTTCACCGAGCCCTCGCCGCCTTCGAGCCGCACGCGCAGCACGCCGTCCGCATGGCACGCGCCGGCCAGCGGCAGCCCCGCGCGGCGCCACGCGGCGACGCGTTGCACGGCTTCGTCCGCCGGGAGCGTCAACGCGAGATCGCCGGTCGCACGCGGCTTCGGCAGCACCTTCAGCGATACCTCGGTCACGACGCCGAGGCAGCCGAAACTGCCGGCGAGCAGCCGCGACACGTCGTAGCCCGCGACGTTCTTCATCACCTCGCCGCCGAAGCGCAGATGCTTCGCGTGGCCGGTGATCACGCGGCAGCCGAGCACGAAATCGCGCACCGCGCCGGCCCACGGGCGGCGCGGGCCCGACAGCGCCGCCGCGAACATGCCGCCGACCGTCGCCGCGCCGCCGAACGACGGCGGCTCGCACGGCAGCATCTGGCCGGCCGTGTCGAGCATCGCGTCGAGATCGGCGAGCGGCGTGCCCGCGCGCGCGGTGATCACGAGTTCGGTCGGGTCGTACGACACGACGCCGCGATGCGTGCGCACGTCGAGCGTGCGGCCTTCGACCGGCCGCCCGACGAACGCCTTCGTGCCGGCGCCGCGGATGTGCAGCGGCTGGCGATCGTGGATCGCCGCATCGACCTGCGCGACGAGCGCCGCGCTGTCGTCGATCGATTCGGGTTCGCGTTCGCGTCGCATCAGAAGCGCTCCAGTTCGGGAAACGGCAGCTTGCCGTGATGGACATGCATCGCGCCGAATTCGGCGCAGCGGTGCAGCGTCGGGATGTTCTTGCCGGGATTGAGCAGGCGCTGCGGATCGAACGCGGCCTTCACCGCATGAAAGAACGTGATTTCGTCGGTGTTGAACTGCACGCACATCTGGTTGATCTTCTCGCGCCCGACGCCGTGTTCGCCGGTGATGCTGCCGCCCACGGCGACGCACAGCGCGAGGATCTTGCCGCCGAGCGCTTCCGCGCGGTCGAGCTCGCCGGGCCGGTTCGCATCGAACAGGATCAGCGGATGCATGTTGCCGTCGCCCGCGTGGAACACGTTCGCGACCGGCAGCCCGTATTCGGCGGACAGCGCGGCGATTCCTTCGAGCACGCGCGGCAGCTCGCGGCGCGGGATCGTGCCGTCCATGCAGTAGTAGTCGGGCGACATCCGGCCGACGGCCGGGAACGCGTTCTTGCGGCCGGCCCAGAAGCGCTGGCGCTCGGCTTCGTCGCGCGCGACGCGGATCTCGCTTGCGCCCGCGTCGCGCAGCAGCGCGGCGACGCGTTCGGCGTCTTCTTCGACATCGGCCGCGGCGCCGTCGAGTTCGCACAGCAGGATCGCCTGCGCGTCGACCGGATAGCCCGCGTGGATGAAATCCTCGGCCGCGCGGATCGCGAGGTTGTCCATCATCTCGAGGCCGCCGGGAATCACGCCCGCGCCGATGATCCGCGCGACCGCGGCGCCGGCCTCGGCGACGTCGTCGAAGCTCGCCATCAACACCTTCACGCTCGGCGGTTTCGGCAGCAGCTTCACGGTCACTTCGGTGACGATTCCGAGCATTCCCTCGGAGCCGGTGAACAGCGCGAGCAGGTCGAAGCCCGGTGCGTCGAGCGCATCGGCGCCGAGCGTGACCGTGTCGCCGTCGATCGTGAGGATCTCGACCTTCAGGATGTTGTGCACCGTGAGCCCGTATTTCAGGCAATGCACGCCGCCCGCGTTCTCGGCCACGTTGCCGCCGATCGAGCACGCGATCTGCGACGACGGATCGGGCGCGTAGTAGAGGCCGTGCGGCGCGGCGGCCTGCGAGATCGCGAGGTTGCGCACGCCGGGCTGCACGCGTGCGATGCCGGCATCGGGGTCGATGTCGAGAATCCGGTTGAACTTCGCCATCACCAGCAGGATGCCTTTTTCGAGCGGCATCGCGCCGCCCGACAGCCCCGTGCCCGCGCCGCGCGCGACGACCGGCACGCCGTGCGCGGCCGCGACGCGCAGCACCGCGCGCACCTGGTCGACCGTATCGGGCAGCACGACCGCGAGCGGCACCGTGCGGTACGCGGCGAGGCCGTCGCATTCGAACGGCTTCAACGCCTCGCGTTCGTGCAGCACGTCCAGGCCGGGCGCCGCCGCGTGCAGCGCGGCGACGAGCGTGGCACGGTCGACGCCCGTCAGTGGGCCGTCGATCCGTTCGTCGTAGATGAAACTCATCGTGTGTCTCCGTCTCCACCTTGCGGCTGGCCGCGCGATGCGCGACACGCCGGATGGACGGCATTCTTGGCGGGACGCGCGGGCCTGTCCAGCCGTGTTGAAGGTGGTCGTACCAGTTTTTGGAAAGTCGTCGGGTGCGATTTCTTTAATGAACGATAAAAACCAATGACAACAAGGCTTTGTGAGAAAATCGACGACGTTCGTCCAGAGTGGTCATACCAGTATGGAAATGCAGGATCGAGAGCGGCCGGCGCGGCGCGTGGCCGACGTCGTCGCCGAGCGGATCGAGCAGTTGATCGTCGACGGCGTGCTGAAGGCCGGGCAGGCGCTGCCGTCGGAGCGGCGGCTGACCGAGAAGCTCGGTGTGTCGCGCACGGCCGTGCGCGAAGGCATGAAGCTGCTGCACGCGCGCGGGATCATCGACACGACGCACGGCAAGGGTTCGTTCGTCGCGAGCCTGACCCCGCAGCGCGCGATCACGCCGATGATGCATCTGCTCGGCTCGCAGCCGCGCACGCTGTACGACCTGTTCGAGGTGCGCGGGATGCTCGAGGCCGAAGCCGCCCGGCTTGCGGCGCTGCGCGGCACGCCGGCCGATTTCATCCTGATCCGGCGCCGCTACGAGGAAATGACGGCGGCCGACGCGCAGGATCTCGATCCCGCCGCGCGCGCGAAGCTCGACCACGCGTTTCATCTGGCGATCTGCGAGGCATCGCACAACCCGGTGCTCGTCAATACGCTGCAGTCGCTGACCGACCTGCTGCTCAGCTCGGTGTTCGCGTCGGTGAACAACCTCTATCACCGCGAACCGCTGAAGAAGCAGATCGACCGCCAGCATGCGCGGCTTTACAACGCGGTCACCGGCCGGCTGCCCGATCAGGCGCGCAAGGCCGCGAGCGAACATATCCGTCAGTGCGTCGACTATCTGCGCGAGATCGAGCAGGAGGAACAGCGGCTCGTGCGCTCGACGTTGCGGCTCGAAGGGTGGACGTGAGCGGGCGGGCTTGGCCGGCGCGGTAACCGCTAGAATTGCGGTTTTAGCCCGGAACACGTCCATGTCTTTTGCCTCGCTTGGCCTGATCGAGCCGTTGCTGCGTAACCTGCAGGGCCTCAATTACCAGACACCCACGCCGGTGCAGGCCAAGGCGATTCCCGTCGTGCTCGGCGGCAAGGACGTCATGGCCGCCGCACAGACCGGCACCGGCAAGACGGCCGGCTTTGCGCTGCCGCTGTTGCAGCGGCTCGTGCAGCACGGCCCGGCGGTATCGAGCAACCGTGCGCGCGTGCTGGTGCTGGTGCCCACCCGCGAACTGGCCGAGCAAGTGCTGCAAAGCTTCGTCGAGTACGGCAAGGGCCTCGATCTGCGATTCCTGGCCGCCTACGGCGGGGTGAGCATCAATCCTCAGATGATGAAGCTGCGCAAGGGCGTCGACGTGCTCGTGGCGACGCCCGGCCGCTTGCTCGACCTCAATCGCCAGAACGCCGTGCAGTTCGACCAGGTCCAGACACTGGTGCTCGATGAAGCCGACCGCATGCTCGATCTCGGCTTCGCGCGCGAACTCGACGCGGTGTTTGCCGCGTTGCCCGCCAAGCGCCAGACACTGCTGTTCTCCGCGACGTTCTCCGACGAAATCCGCGCGCTGGCGGCCGGCATTCTGCGCAGCCCGGTCGACATCAGCGTCAGCCCGCCCAACGCCACGGCCAGCAAGATCAAGCAGTGGGTTGTGCCCGTCGACAAGCGGAACAAGCCCGACCTCTTCATGCACCTCGTGGCCCAAAACAAGTGGGAGCACGCGCTGGTGTTCGTCAAGACCCGCAATGGCGTCGATTATCTGGCGGTCATGCTGGAGAAGGCCGGCTATGCGGTCGATACGATCCACGGCGACAAGCCGCAGCCCGCGCGTCTGCGCGCGCTGGAGCGCTTCAAGACGGGCGAAGTGCAGATGCTGGTCGCCACCGACGTGGCGGCGCGCGGGCTGGATATCGACGATCTGCCGCTGGTGATCAACGTCGATCTGCCGATCGTTGCGCAAGACTACGTGCACCGTATCGGCCGCACCGGCCGCGCGGGCGCGAGCGGCGTCGCGGTGTCGCTCGTGTGCGCCGACGAAGCGCCGCAACTGGCCGCGATCGAAGCGCTGATCCGGCAGACGCTGCGGCGGGAAGAGGAGCCGGGTTTCGAAGCCGACCACCGCGTGCCGGAAACCAGCGCGACGGGTCAGCTCATCAAGAAACCCAAAAAGCCGAAGAAACCCAAGGTGCCGCAAGCTGCGCCGGCGGCCCGACAGGCGCCGGGCAAGAAGCCGCATACGCAAGGTGGCGGAGGCAAGCGCACGTCCGGGACGCAGCACGCGGTGGCCAATGGTGCGGGTCAAGGCCCGGACTACACCATCGGCAGCCCGTTCAGCGTGCAGAAGCCGCGTAGCAAACCGGCGGCCAAGCCGGCTGCGGGGAAGGCCGCCGGCAAATCTGCCGGGGGGCGCGGCAAACCGGGCAAGCCGTCCCGGTAGATTGAACCCTTCCCTTTTCGACGTGCCCGATACGATTGAACCGCCCGATGAAGTGAACGCAAACGGGCGGCTCGGAACAGCGCTGCCGGTTTTCTCGTTCGCGGCGTGAAACCGCGCACGACAGCGGCTTCCCCGCATGACCCATGATGTGCGATGACTGAAGTGAGAGACGGAATGACGATGACATTCGACGAGGCGACGACGGCGGCGATCGCCGCGTTTGCCCAACTGGATTTCTACACGGCCGTGCAAGCGATGCGCGCCGAAGCCGATTACGACCACGAACGGGACCAATGGATTTCGCGCTATATCGACGAACAGGGCGGCGGCATGGACGATGCGGAATACGACGCCCTGCACGCGCGGGCGCAGGCCACCCCGGAATACGCGGCGTTCATCGACGGGGTTCGCCGGGAAATTCTGGCGTACTTCGGCGTGACCGACGAGCAGCTGGACTGGATGATCGTGCTGCGCGAGGACGACAGCGATGAACTGTGGGCGGAGGTCAACCGGCAGCGCAGCGCGTTGGGAACCGGCGAAGTGCGCGGGGATCTCTGACCAGGCCCGTCATTCGTCGGTACGATGGGGGCGCCATTTGAAGGTCGGCTCCGCACCACGTACTGGACACTCGCCTATCCATCAATCCTCTCGCGCCAGTCGCAGCAAGATATCGGCGAGGGCCCGAATTTTCGGTTGTGTCGCCCGTTGGGGCGGATAGACGAGGAAGTAGGAAAGGCCGTCTTCAGCCACATCGTCAAACGGTGTCACCAGCGATCCGGCACGGAGCCGGTCTCTCGCCATTCGCGGGTCGCCGATTGCAATGCCGTGCCCTTCCATCGATGCCGCGAGCGTCAATTCGAGGGTATCGAACACGAGCCCGCGCCCCGCGTCGATCTGGCGCGCCCCCACGTGATCGAGCCAGCATCTCCACTCTGCGCGGCTGGGCCCGGGATGGAGCAAATCGACGTGCGCCAAGTCGGCAACCGATCGCAGCGATGTCGCCAACGCGGGCGAGCACATCGGCGTGAGCCGCTCGGGAAACAGCGGTACGGCTTCCATACCGGTCCACTGTCCCGTGCCTCGCACGATGATGGCGTCGACGTCGGACGTCGTGAAATCGGGCGTGTCGTCCGCGGATGTCGAAATACGCAGCTCCGTCCCGCTCATTGCGCGTTGAATGTCCGGCAGCCGCGGGAGCAGCCAGCGAACGGCGAACGTGGACGGCAACTTCAACGTGAGCACCGAGGTCGCCCGTGCATGGGAATCCGCGTGCCGAACGAGTTGCGTGAGCACGTCGACCGCGACCGTCAGCAGTGCATTGCCTTCTGGCGTCAACGTCAGCCCCGATACATGGCGCACGAACAGTGCGCATCGATAGTGCGTCTCCAACTGCTGTATCTGGCGGCTCACGGCGCCTTGCGTGCGGCATAGATGATCCGCGGCCTTGCTGACGCTGCCCAGCTGCGCCGCGGCGACGAACGACTGAATCGCCGCCAACGGCGGGAGCGGCCGCGTCAGGTCAGCGAGCGGATATGCATGCGCCGCATACCCGGGTTGCGAATTTTTCGATTGTTCGGTCATCGGTGCGTCGCTATCGTGCGTCTACCGGATGCCCCGTTCTTGCGAATGAACGGGGCTGTCGACGAATGATCGGAGGATAATTTTGGGCTCAACGTCGGAATCACTCTACACGGAACGGGTTCGCGCTTACCTGCGGGAACTGGAGCGCGGCGATGTCGGCGCCATCTGCGCGCTATTCACGCCGGACGCGCGGATTTTCTCGCCATTTCTCGGCTGGATGCACCCCGAGCCCTTCTTTTCGAAGGTCGCGGCCGCATCGGGAGAAAGCAGGATTACACCGATCGATATCTGCGTCAGCACGAGTGGGGCGCGACGTGCGACAGGTTACTTCATCTACGACTGGGCCCTGAAAGACGGTTCGGTGGCGCGCTTCGAGTGCGTCGACGTGTTCGAGTTCGACCCCGCCGGGCTGATCGAACGGATGATCATCGTGTACGACACCCATCCGATTCGCAGTACGGTCGGCGACAAATACGCGTAGTGGAATCGATGTCGCTCGATATCGAAGACTGGCGTCCGCGGAGGGCGGTTCCGCACGACGCCAAACTTCCGCGGACGCTGTCTCTCAGGCTTTGTAAGGAAGTCGAAGCATATTTCGAAGACCGATGTCGATCAAAGTCGCGCCCATGTGCGAAGCACGTCGAAATCCCGGCAAGCTACGCGTCTGCGTCGCGGTGTTCTCTGTCGAAATTCAGCCGTGCTTCCCGGAAGCGGTCCGCATTCTCGACGATCCAGGTCCACAGCGGGACCATCCTGACGAGCAGGTCCATGCCCGTGTCGGACAACTCGTATTCGACTCGAGGCGGGACTTCTTCGAAATCGTGACGGAGCACCAGGCCGTCACGTTCGAGCTGCCGTAACGTGCGCGTCAACATGCGCTGAGTCACCCCATGCATGCGCCTGCCGATTTCCGCATGGCGCAGTCGGCCGTACACGCCGAGCGTGTGGACGACACCGAGCGACCAACGGCTTCCGGCATGGGCGAGCACCTCCCGCCGCAACCCGTCATCATCGTCTCGCAGGCCGTCGCACACGGTCTGCGAATATCGGAGAAGTTCGTCTCGATCCAACTATCTCGCTCCCAGTATCACGCGTGTACCTTCTTTCAAACACAACCATGCATCGCTAGACTGCGTGCAACTCAATTCCTCAGCAGGCTAAACGATGAACCCAGCAGACCCTGACGCGACTTCCCGAAACATTCTCGTGCTCGGTGCTGGCGAACTCGGCCTCCCGGTACTACGCAATCTTGCACGTCGAGCGAAGGACATCGCCGGCGCGAAGATCAGCGTGCTGCTGCGCGCGAGTGCCCTCGAGTCCAGCGCACCCGCCAAGCGGCATGATATCGCGGAGATTCGGGCGCTTGGGATCGAGATCGTCGTAGGCGATTTCGTGAAGCATTCCATCGACGAACTCGCCGCCCTGTTCGCGCGATATGACACGGTAATCGGTTGCGCGGGCATTACAGCCGGCATCGATACGCCGATGAAGTTGGCGCGGGCTGCGTTGCAGGCGCGCATCCCGAGGTACTTCCCGTGGCAGTTCGGGGTCGATTTCGACGTGATCGGCCGCGGCAGTCCGCAGGACATCTTCGACGCCCAGCTGGACGTGCGCGAATTGCTGCGCAGTCAGCACCAGACCGAGTGGGTCATCATTTCGACCGGCATGTTCACGAGCTACCTGTTCGAGCCGGACTTCGGTGTAGTCGATCTGCAAAACGACGCGGTCCACGCGCTGGGCAGCCTCGACACCGCCGTGACGCTGACGACGCCCGACGATATCGGCGCGCTGACTGCCGCGATCGTGTTCGCGCAACCCCGTATCCGGAACGAGATCGTGTATCTGGCTGGCGACACCGTGACTTACGGGGAGGTCGCCGACAAGCTGGAAGCGGCCCTCGGCCGCCCCTTCAGCCGTTCGGTGTGGACTGAGCAGTACTTGCTCGATGAGCTGGCGCGCGACCCGAACAACATGATGCGCAAGTATCGCGCGGCATTTGCTCAAGGGCGGGGCGTCGCATGGGACAAGAGCGGGACGTTCAATCAACGCCACGCCATCCCGGTCACCGACGTGGCGTCGTGGATCAATGCCAACCTCGCTTCGGGCCGCAGCGACTAATCGCGAACCCGACCATCCGGGCAAACGGCATCGACGACAGGCGATCGTCGATGCCGTTGACGCCGGGATGGCGGATCAGGGCTCGCCAACCGACATGCACCCACCTTCACGAAGCATGAAAAAAGCCCGCCGAAGCGGGCAACCTCACGATGCGGAGGGGGAGATGCGAAAACGCGATCGGCGGGCGGTCAGCCTTTCGTCGCGCCGAACGTGAGCCCCGCGACGAAGTGCTTCTGCATCGCGAAGAACATCGCGACCGACGGCAGCGCGGCGAGGATCGACCCGGCCGATACGAGATTCCACGACGTCGTCCATTGCCCCTTCAGCGCCGCGACACCCGCCGTGATCGGCGCCGCCTCGTCGCCCTGCGTGAGACACAGCGCCCAGAAGTAATCGTTCCACACGAACGTGAACACGAGAATCGCGAGCGCGGCCAGCGCGGGCCGGATCAGCGGCAGCACGATGCGCCAGAACACCGTCCATTCGCCCGCGCCTTCGATGCGCGCGGCCTCGATCAGCTCGAACGGCAACTGCTTGATGAAGTTGCGCAGGAACAGCGTGCAGAACCCCGTCTGGAACGCGACGTGAAACAGGATCAGCGCTTCGACGGTATTGAACACGCCGAGCCGCAGCGACAGGTCGCGCACCGGAATCATCAACACCTGCACGGGCACGAAGTTGCCGGCGACGAACGTGCCGAACAGTGCGGTATTGCCGCGAAACCGGTAGGTCGCGAGCGCGAAGCCGGCCATCGCCGCGAGCGCGATCGAGCCGATGACCGACGGCACCGTGATCTGCACGCTGTTCCAGAAGTAATGCAGCATCGGCGACGTGGTCAGCGCGTCGCGATAGTTCTCGATCATCGAGAAATGCCGCGGCCAGCCCCAGTAGTGGCCTTCGACGAGCTCCTCGGTCGAGCGCACCGACGTGACGAACACGGCGATCATCGGCAGCAGCCAGATCACGAGCGCGACGGGCAGCGACAGCTTGTACAGCCGGCGCGATACCGGCTTCCACCGGGCAACGGGTGTCGGAAACATGATGAGTGCACTCCCGAAAATCACTGTTCGTTGCGCAGCATGCGGCGCAACTGGAACGCGATGTAGACGAGCATGATCGCGAACAGCACGACGGCGATCGACGCGGAATAGCCGAGCCGGTAGTACTTGATCGCCTGGTCGTACATGTAATACGCGAGCACGGTCGAGCTCTCGAACGGGCCGCCGCCCGTCATCACCGAGATCAGGTCGAAGCTGCGCAGCGCGCCGATCACGGTGACGACGATCGCCATGAAGGTGGTCGGCCGCAGTTGCGGCAGCACGACGTGCCACAGCAGCGCGAAGCCGCGCGCGCCTTCCATCCGCGCGGCTTCGATCTGTTCCGGATTGACCGACGTGAGGCCGGTCAGGTACAGGATCATGCAGTACGCCGTTTGCGGCCACAGCGCGGCGAACACGATGCCGAAGGTCGCGTAGCGCGCGTCGCCGAGCACCGGGATGCCGTGCCCGGCGATGAGCGCGAGCAGCCCGAAGGTCGGATCGTAGAACCACGAGAAGATCAGCCCGACGACCACGCCCGACAGCACGAATGGCGCGAAGAACAGCGACTTCACGAGCCGGATGCCGCCGACCGCCTGGTTCAGGTACAGCGCGAGCGCGAGGCCGAGCGGCGGCGCGAGCATGAACAGCACGAGCCAGATCACGTTGTTGCGCAGCGCCGTGTAGAACGTCGGCGCCTGCAGCAGCTCCGCGTAGTTCGCGAGACCGACGAAGGTGCGCTCGGTCATCCCGTCCCAGTTGTACAGGCTCAGCCACAGCGTCGACAGGATCGGCCAGATCACATAGACGGCCACCATCGCGCAGGCCGGCGCGAGAAAGAGCCACGCGGCGCGCCGTTGCCGCCGCACGGCGGGCGACGGGCGGCGCGCGGGCAATGTGCTGGCGGATGAGCCGCGCGGCGGCGCGGTGCCGGCGGGCGGGGGGGACGCGATCGGACTGGACACGGCAAGCCTCCTGAAACGGACACGGCGGCGCGCGGCCGCCGGTTGGGTCACGCGCTCACTTCTTGTAGATCCGCTTGCGGGTCTGTTCGAGTTGCGCGAGCACCGTATCGAGCTGTGCGGGATTCGCGAGAAACTGCTGCATGCCCTTCATCCCCTCGTCGGCCATTTCCTTGGTCATGTCGCGGTCGTAGAACTGCGCGACGCCGCCCTTCGTGTCGGCGAGGATCCGGAAGCCGATACGCGAGATCGGATCGGCCGGCTCGGGCGACTTGCTGTTGGCCGACAGCGAGCCGAGCCCTTCGGCGAGTTTCGCGCCGATCTCGGGCGTTTCGACGAATGCGAGGAACGTGTGCGCGTCGGCCTTGTTCTTCGCCTTGGTCGGGATGTGCAGCGATTCGACCGGGCCGTCCTCGGCGGTCGGCACCTTCGGGTCGATGATCGGGAAGCGGTAGTAGCCCATTTCCTGCTTCACGTTCGGCGGGAAGCCGGCCGCGATGAAGGTGCCCATCAGCATCATCGCGGCCTTGCCCTGGAACAGGAACGGCTGCGCGCCGTCGAGATCGTAGGACAGCGCGTTGTCGATGAAGTAGCCCGAATCGATCAGCGATTTCCACGTCGTATAGACCTTCTTCACGCGCGGGTCGGTGTACGGCACGTCGCCGGCCATCAGCTGCTGGTGGAACGCGTTGCCGTTCAGGCGCAGGTCGAGATAGTCGAACCAGCCGGCGAGCGTCCACGCGTCGCGGCCGCCGATCGCGATCGGCGTGATGCCGGCCGCCTTCAGCTTCTTGCACGCGTCGAGAAACTGGTCCCAGGTCTTCGGTTCGTCGGCGATGCCGACCTTGCGGAACAGATCCTTGCGGTAGAACAGCCCCCACGAGTAGTAGACGGTCGGCGCCGCGTACTGCTTGCCGTTATAGGACGACGCGCTGCGCGTCGACGCATACATCGCATCCCAGCCGTTCTTCGTCCAGTCGCCGCTCAGGTCCTCGAACAGCCCGCGCTTCGCGTAGTACGCCATTCGCTCGCCCGCATGCCAGTTCACGACGTCCGGCGCGACGGTCGTGAGCCATGCCGGCAACTGCACCTTGTACGCTTCCTCGTCGACGAAGGTGGGCTTCACGTCGATGTCCGGATGGGCCTTGTGGAACGCTTCGATCGTCGATTGCCACACCGCGCGCTGGCTTGCGCCCTTGAACGCGATGTTGATGGTCAGCGTGCCGGCATCGGCGGGCGTCGTCGCGCCGAACGATGCGAACGCGATGGCGGCGGCGCTCGCCAGGCGGGCAGCGACGCGAAGGGGGCGATGGGTCATGAGTGTCTCCAGTCCTGTGTGTCGTTGTTTGTGCGTGACCGGCGCGTGGCGGCGCCGGGGGCGGTTGCTACGAACGGCTTCGATACACGGCCACGCCTTGCGGCTCGACCTGCGCGGCGCCGAACACGAATGCGGACGGCGCTACGCCGTCGATCGCATGCGGCGTGTCGCGATAGTTGAATACGTAGGTCAGGCCGCCGCGCCGGCTCACGCGCACGCCGTCGGCCAGCGGCGTCGGCGCGAGACCCGCAACGGCTGCGACGTCGGCGAACAGGCGCGCGGTGGTCGCGTCGTCGAACAGCGTGGCCCAGTAGTGCAGCGTGCCGTGCGACACGCAGGCCGGATGGCCGTCGGCGAAGCGTGCGTGCACGACGCTGCGTGCGCCGTCGTCGTTCAGTTCGACGAGGTCGCGCCAGTGACGCGCTTCGCCCGCGAGCGGAGAACCGTCGCGCAGCGTGCCGTCGATCGGCTCGGTCACGTTCGGCCGCAGCGATTCGACGCGCCACACGCGTACCGGCAGGATCGACGCGAGCGGGCCGGGCGGCAGCGCCGGCGGAATCTGCAGGTCGGCGGTCTTCGAGCCGGTGCGCGGGCCGAACACCGCGTGCGCACCCGACGCGGCGAGCCGCGACGCGAAATCGTCGGGCACGACCGGCAGCGGCGGCACGACGACGAGGCGATAGCCGTCGAGCGGCGCATGCGCGGACACGATGTCGACGTCGAGCCCGAGCGAGCGCAGCGCCGAGTAGTATTCGAACGCGAAACGCGGGTAGTGGAAATCGGCGCCTTGCGGCTGCACTTCGAACAGCCACTTCGCGTCGTAGTCGAACACCAGCGCGACGGGTGCGCGCACCGCGCCGTTCGCGTCGGCATCCGCGCCGGCGTCGAACACGGCGGCGATTTCCTGCGCGACGCGCTGCGCTTCGCGGCCGCCTTCGTCGAGCTGGTTGTCGGGGGTGTTCAGGCCCGCGTGCATCTGTTCCTGCGCGAACGGCGCCTGCCGCCAGCGGAAGTACGACACGCAGCCGGCGCCGTGCGCGAACGCTTCCCAGCTCCACAGCCGCACCATGCCCGGCAGCGGCGCGGGATTCCAGTGCGCCCAGTTCACCGGGCCCGGCTGCTGTTCCATCACCCAGAACGGCAGCTTCGACATGCCGCGATACAGGTCGTGATTGAACGACGCGAAATCCGGATGGCCGGTGCGCAGCCAGCGCGCCTTCACGTCGGGCGCGAACCACAGCTCCTCGAGCGCGCCGAGCGGATAGCTGTCCCACGTCGCGACGTCGAGGTCGCGCGCGACTTCGTAGTGATCGAATTCGGTGAACAGTTGCATGAAGTTGTGCGCGACCGGCCGGCCCGGCGAGTGCGCGCGGATCACGTCGACCTGCATCCGGTGATAGCGCGCGAGCTCGTCGGACGCGAAGCGCCGGTAGTCGAGGCGGTGCGACGGATGGGCTTCGGTCACGGTGCCCACCGGCGCGTCGACTTCGTCGAAATGGCGATACTCCATGCTCCAGAACACGGTGCCCCACGCGCGGTTCAGCGCGTCGATCGTGCCGTAGCGCGCTTTCAGCCATTCGCGAAAGCGCACGAGCGCGGCCGGCGAATAGCTGACGACGGTCTGGTGGCAGCCCAGTTCGTTGTCGGTCTGCCAGTAGCGCACGGCCGGGTGGCGGCCGTAGCGTTCGGCGACCGCCGTGCAGATCTGGCGCGACGCTTCGAGATAGACCGGCGACGAGAAATCGTAGTGGCGGCGCGAACCGAACGCGCGCGGGCGGCCGTCCGCGCCGATCGCGAGGATGTCGGGATGGCGGTCGACCAGCCATTTCGGCGGCGTCGCGGTCGGCGTGCACATCACGATCTCGAGGCCGGCCGTGCCGAGCACGTCGACCGCGCGATCGAGCCAGCCCCAGTCGTATTCGCCCGGCGACGGCTCGATGCGGCTCCATGCGAATTCGGCGATCCGCACCTGTTCGATGCCGAGCGCTTTCATCCGGCGGGCGTCGTCGGCCCACATCGATTCCGGCCAGTGTTCCGGGTAGTAACAGACTCCGAGGCGCATGCCCGATCCTTATGCGTAGTGGTGGACGGGAAGATCGGCGCACGCGGGCACCGCGCGGCCGTCTTCGGTGAACAGGTGGCAGGCCGCGGCCGGCGCGTGCACGTGCACGCGTTCGCCGGTGCGCACCTGCGCGTCGCCGGGCACTTTCGCGATCAGCGGCGTCGCGTTCGGCTGGCCGGCCGGATCGAGGTGCACGTAGGTCTGCTCGCCCAGGCGTTCGACGAGCGCGACGTCGCGCGCGAGCGTCGTCGCGTCGGGCACGGCGCCGAGCGTCAGGTGTTCGGGGCGGATACCGAGCGTCACGGCGGCGCCGGCGGAGAGCGACGAGCCGTCGCGCGGCAGCACGAAGGTTTCGCCGGACGGTACGAGCGTGACGGTCGTGCGACGCGCGTCGCACGCGGCCACGACGGCCGGCAGGAAGTTCATCCGCGGCGAGCCGATGAAGCCGGCGACGAAGCGGCTGGCCGGATGGTGGTAGAGGTCGAGCGGCGCGCCGACCTGCGCGATGCTGCCGTGCTGCGCGGTATCCGCGCCGGCGTGCAGCAGCACGATCTTGTCGGCGAGCGTCATTGCCTCGGTCTGGTCGTGCGTCACGTAGACGACGCTCGCGCGTTCGAACTGCCGATGCAGCCGCGCGATCTCGATGCGGGTCTGGCCGCGCAGCGCTGCGTCGAGGTTCGACAGCGGTTCGTCGAACAGGAACACGCCGGGCTCGCGCACGATCGCGCGGCCGATCGCGACGCGTTGCCGCTGGCCGCCGGACAGCGCCTTCGGCTTGCGTTCGAGCAGCGTGTCGAGCTGCAGGATGCGCGCGGCGTCGCGCACCTTCCGGTCGATCTCGGCCTTCGGCACGCGCGCGAGCTTCAGCCCGAACGCCATGTTCTCGTACACCGTCATGTGCGGAAACAGCGCGTAGCTCTGGAACACCATCGCGACGCCGCGCTCGGCGGCCGGCACGTCGTCGACACGGCGGCCGTCGATCGACAGCTCGCCCGCGCTCAGATCCTCGAGCCCGGCGATCATGCGCAGCAGCGTCGATTTCCCGCATCCGGACGGCCCGAGAAATACGCAGAACTCATGCGCGCCGATCTCCAGATCGACGTCGCGAATGACCGGCGCGTGCTCGCCATAGGCTTTCTGCACGCGCCGCATCGAGATGCTCGCCATTGTCTCCGCTCCATGTTTTAATGCGCCGTACTGCCTGATTAAGCGCTTAATCATCGCGATCAAAAAAAGGGCGATGCGATCGCGGCCGAGTCGCGCCCGTCGGTCGGGCGGCAAGGTGTGCGGCGATAGTGCGCCGCTTCGGTGAGCGAAGCAAATACTGGATCGACGTCTCATATAGTGAGCAAACGATGGCAACACTGGATGAAGTGGCGCGCCGCGCCGGCGTGACGGCCGCGACGGTGTCGAACGTGCTGCGCGGCCGCGGCCGGGTGGGCGATGCGACGCGGGCGCGGGTGCTCGAAGCGGTCGACGCGCTCGGCTATCGTCCGCATCTCGCCGCGCGGGCGCTGGCGGAAGGGCGCGCGCCGACGGTCGCGCTGATGGTATCGAGCATCGCGAACCCGTTCTATCCGGAGTTCGCGCTGGCGGTCGAGCGCGCGGTGCGCCGCAACGGGCAGTTCCTGATCGTCTGCAACACGAACGAAGATCCGTTGCAGGGGCGCGCGTATCTCGACCAGATCGCCGGCACGATCTCCGAAGGGATTCTCGTGACCAACGCGAACCTGCACCTGCCGGATCTGGTCGACGTCGCGCGGCGCGGCGTGCCGGTCGTGCTGTGCCTGTGGGAGCGGCCCGAGGCGCCGCCCGACGGGTTGCCGTGCGTGGCGATCGATTTTCGCGAGGCGGGGCGGATCGCGACGCGGCATCTGCTCGAACTCGGCCATCGCGAGATCGGCGTGATCGTCGGCGGGTCGGCAAACGGCGTGCAGGCCGCGCGCTACGACGGCTGCGTCGACGTGATGCGCGAAGCCGGGCTGGATGCGTCGCGCGTCGGCGCCGGGCACGATTCGATCGAGGGCGGCGTGCGCGCGGCCGGGCAGTTGCTCGATGCGCATCCCGAGTTGACCGCGCTGGTCGCGACCAACGATCTACCCGCGATCGGCGCGATGCATGCGGCGGCCGATCGCGGCCGGCACGTGCCCGACGATCTGTCGATCGTCGGCATCACCGACATCCATCTCGCCCGCGACACGCGACCCACGCTGACGACCGTCGCGATCCCGACCGCCGAGGCGGCTGGCATCGCGGTCGAATTGCTCAATACGTTGCGCGAAGCCGGCGGGCAGGGCGACGACGCGTCGCGCGTACGGGGCGCGTCGCTGCCGAAGCTCGTGGTGCGCGGCACGACCGGGCCGGTGCCGCGCGCGGTGTAGCGAAGCGCGAGCGGTCGCGCGCCGGCCTCAACCGCCTTCGACGCGCCGCAGCACGATGCGTCGCGCCGAATCGAGATGCGCGACGGTCATCGCGCGTGCCGCCCGCGCATTGCGTTCGCGGCAGGCCTGCAGAATTTCTTCGTGCTCGACCTGGAACGACGGCGTATCGGCGAGCAGCGTGGCCTGCAGGCGTTCGTAACGTTCGACCTGGCTGCGCAGTTCGGCGATCGACTTCAACTGCCGCGCGTTGCCGCAGCACGCATACAGCAACGCGTGGAATTCGCGGTTCAACTCGCCTTGCCGGCGCGGCACGGTTGCATCGCCGAGCAGCCGATGCACGAGTTCGGCGCGCGCGAGCGTTTCGTCGTCGAGCCGCTTCACGCCGCGGTAGATCGCATCGCCTTCGAGCAGCACGCGCAGATCGTAGATTTCCTGCACGTCGGACGCGCTCAGCATCCGCACGACCGCGCCGCGATTCCTGAAGATATCGAGCAAGCCTTCGCGTTCGAGCCGCTGGATCGCCTCGCGCATCGGAATCCGGCTGATGCCGAACCGCTCGGCCAGATCGCGCTCGACGAGGCGCTCGCCGGCCGCCAGCTCGCCGTTGATGATCATGTCGCGCAGCGACGCGGCGACCGCGTCCGCGGTGGAGTCGAGTTTGGCTTCCATGCTTGCGTATTTCGTCAATTTGGAATAATGGTATACCAAACGACGATCCGGTGCCAGAATAGCGACCACCGGCGGGTCTCACGCAATGGCGTCCGGCCCGCTCGGCCCGGTCAAGGCAACCGACATCAATGGAGAGCGAGATGGCATCGAGCGAACATCACTATCGCGTCGCAGTGGAGTGGACGGGCAATCGCGGCACCGGCACGTCGGGGTATCGCGAGTACGGCCGCGATCACGTGATCCGCGCCGGTTCCAAGCCGGATATCCCCGGTTCGTCGGACCCGGCGTTCCGCGGCGACGCGGCGCGCTGGAACCCCGAAGATTTGCTGCTCGCGTCGGCGTCGGCATGTCACAAGCTCTGGTATCTGCACCTGTGTTCCGAGGCCGGCATCCGCGTGCTGGCCTACGTCGACCACGCGGAAGGCACGATGCTCGACGGCGCGGGAGCGGGGCGCTTCACCGAAATCGTGCTGCGGCCGCGGGTGACGATCCGGGCCGGCGACGATCGCGAACGGGCGGCGCATCTGCATCATGATGCGCATGCGCAGTGCTACATCGCGAATTCGGTCAACTTCCCGATTCGCTGCGAACCGGTGATCGAGTGGGCCGCCGCCTGACGCCGACACCCGCCAAACGAAATCGACGATGAAACTGTTCTACTACCCCGGCAATGCCAGCATGGCGCCGCACTTCGTGCTTGAAGAAATCGGCCAGCCGTTCGAGCTCGCGTACGTCGACCGCACGCACGACCAGCACAAGTCGCCCGACTATCTCGCGCTGAATCCGAACGGGCTCATCCCGGTACTGGTCGACGGCGATCTCGTGCTGTACGAAACCGCCGCGATCTGCCTGCATCTTGCCGATACGCATCCCGAGCAGCGGCTTGCGCCTGAACTCGGCACACCGGAACGTGCGCAGTTCTACAAGTGGCTCATGTGGCTCACCAACACGCTGCAGGCGACGCTGATCGCGTATTTCTATCCGGAGCGCTGGGTCGATGCGGGCAATGCGTCGGGTGCCGCGCAAGTCAAGGCGCATGCGGAAGCGAAGATCGCGACGCTGCTGAATCAGCTCGAGCAGCAACTGCAAACGAGCGGCGGCCCGTGGCTGCTCGGTGCGCACTACACGGTGCTCGATTCTTACGCGCTGATGCTGTGCCGCTGGACGCGCGGTTTTGCGGCGCCGGCCCGCCAGCGGCCGGTACTCGGCGGTTATCTGCAGCAGGTGCTCGCGCGCCCGGCGATCCAGCGGGCGTTGAAGACGGAAGGGCTCGCGGCGCCGTGGGTGTAACCGCGAGTGCGGCAGCATGCGCGCCGCGGCGGCGCGCATGCATTTCGGGTGATAGGGCAATCCGGCAAGCCGATTGCCGCCGTGTCGTCACGGCGCGACGCCGTACACCTCCCGCGCCGCGGCCCGAATCGCATCGACCATCACCGCGACGGCCGGCGAATGCAGCCGGTCGGTGCGCGTGATGAGCCCGAAATCGTCCATCCGGCAATCCATCTCCAGCGGCAGCACGGTGACGATGCCGTGCCGCGCGTAGTAGTGCGCGACGTCCTCGGCGAGCACCGCGATCATGTCGCTCTGCTCGATCAGTTGCGTGATGAACAGCAGCGCGGCCGTCTCGACGACGTTCGCCGGCGGCGCGAGGCTCGCGCGCTGGAACACGAGCTCGAAGCGGTGGCGCAGCACGCTGCCGGCCGGCGGCACGACCCACGCGGCGCGCTGCACGTCCGCGAGCGACAGCGGCGCCTGGGCGAGCAGCGGGTGGCCGGGCCGCACGACCGTAGCCACCGATTCGCCGGTCAGCGGCTCGTAGCGCAGGCGCAGCTTGTCGTGTTCGGCGGACAGCCGGCCGAGCACGATGTCGATCTTTTCCTGCGCGAGATGTTCGAGCAGCACGTTGCTGGTGTCGATCTCGACCGACACGTGCAGGCCCGCGTGCGTGCCCTTCACCGCGGCGACGGCCGGCGGCACGAGCCGCAAGCCCGGCGACGTGATCGCCCCCACGGCCACGTGGCCGAGATGGCCGGCCTTCAGCGCGGCCAGCTCCTCGCGCGCCTGGTCGAGGCTGCCGAGCGCCGCGCGCGCGTGGCGGATCAGCGCGTCGCCGTACAGCGTCGGCCGCATCCCGCGCGGCAGCCGCTCGAACAGCACCGCGCCGATCGATTCCTCGAGTTCGCGCAGCAGTTTCGACGCGGCCGGCTGCGTCATGTTCAGCGCGGCCGCCGCGCGGTGAATGCTGCCTTCGTCGGCGAGCGCGACGAGCAGCAGCAACTGGCGCGTCTTCAGGCGGGCGCGGTTTCCCCACGGGCTGGCTTCGGTCATCGTACGGGTTTATATCGATATCTGAATCGATATCGTAATCGCCTAAATCGTCATTAGCCAGTTATCAAAATTCTGCCTAGACTGCGCCGGTATCCCGTCACCACAGGACTGACGATGTCGGCAACAAAACCCAGGCTGCGTTCCGCTCAATGGTTCGGCACGAACGACAAGAACGGCTTCATGTACCGGAGCTGGATGAAGAACCAGGGCATTCCCGATCACGAATTCGACGGCCGGCCGATCATCGGCATCTGCAACACGTGGTCCGAACTGACGCCGTGCAACGCGCACTTCCGCAAGCTCGCCGAGCACGTGAAGCGCGGGATCTCGGAGGCGGGCGGCTTCCCGGTCGAGTTCCCGGTGTTCTCGAACGGTGAATCGAACCTCCGGCCGTCCGCGATGCTCACGCGCAATCTTGCGTCGATGGACGTCGAGGAAGCGATTCGCGGCAACCCGATCGACGCGGTGGTGCTGCTCGCCGGCTGCGACAAGACGACGCCCGCGCTGCTGATGGGTGCGGCGAGCTGCGACGTGCCGGCGATCGTCGTGTCGGGCGGCCCGATGCTGAACGGCAAGCTCGAGGGCAAGAACATCGGTTCGGGCACGGCCGTGTGGCAGTTGCACGAAGCGCTGAAGGCCGGCGAGATCGACGTGCATCATTTCCTGTCGGCCGAAGCCGGCATGTCGCGCTCGGCCGGCACCTGCAACACGATGGGCACCGCGTCGACGATGGCGTGCATGGCCGAGGCGCTCGGCGTCGCGCTGCCGCACAACGCGGCGATTCCGGCCGTCGATTCGCGCCGCTACGTGCTCGCGCACATGTCGGGCATCCGCATCGTCGAGATGGCGCTCGAAGGGCTCGTGCTGTCGAAGATCCTGACGCGCGCGGCGTTCGAGAACGCGATCCGCACGAACGCGGCGATCGGCGGCTCGACCAATGCGGTGATTCACCTGAAGGCGATCGCCGGCCGCATCGGCGTGCCGCTCGAACTGGAAGACTGGATGCGCATCGGCCGCGACACGCCGACGATCGTCGACCTGATGCCGTCGGGGCGCTTCCTGATGGAGGAGTTCTATTACGCGGGCGGGCTGCCGGCCGTGCTGCGCCGGCTCGGCGAAGGCGGGCTGCTGCCGCACCCGGACGCGCTGACGGTGAACGGCAAGTCGCTGTGGGACAACGTGCGCGAAGCGCCGAACTACGACGACGAAGTGATCCGCCCGCTCGACCGGCCGCTGATCGCGGACGGCGGCATCTGCATCCTGCGCGGCAATCTCGCGCCGCGCGGCGCGGTGCTGAAACCGTCGGCGGCGAGCCCCGAGCTGCTCAAGCATCGCGGCCGCGCGGTGGTGTTCGAGAACCTCGACCACTACAAGGCGACGATCAACGACGAAGCGCTCGACATCGACGCGAGCTCGGTGATGGTGCTGAAGAATTGCGGCCCGCGCGGTTATCCGGGCATGGCCGAGGTCGGCAACATGGGGCTGCCGCCGAAGCTGCTGCGCCAGGGCGTGAAGGACATGGTGCGGATTTCCGATGCGCGGATGAGCGGCACCGCGTACGGCACGGTCGTGCTGCACGTCGCGCCGGAAGCCGCGGCCGGCGGCCCGCTCGCGGCCGTGCGCAACGGCGACTGGATCGAGCTCGACTGCGAGGCCGGCACGCTGCATCTCGACATTACGGATGAAGAACTGCAGCGCCGCCTGTCCGACGTCGATCCGACCGCCGCGCCCGGCGTGGCCGGCCAACTCGGCAAGGGCGGCTATGCGCGGCTGTATATCGATCACGTGCTGCAGGCCGACGAGGGGTGCGACCTCGACTTCCTGGTCGGCATGCGCGGCGCGGACGTGCCGAGCCATTCGCATTGAGCGGCGGGCGGTCATCGCCGGTTGTGCAGAGATACGGCCCGCGTCGGCGTTGAAGCGCTGACGTGGGCCGACCGCGAAGGATGGGGCCGTCGCAAGCGCCGAAGCGCTGACGGCGACCGACCGCGAAGGATGGGGTGTGCGTAACGCCAAAGCGCTGACGCACACCGACAGGAGACAAGATGACGACGCAGTACACGCCCGCGCAGGCCGCGGCGGAACAGTCCGATTCGCCGGCAGCCGTCGACGAACGGCAACTGACCCGCCTGCTCACGCGCAAGCTGGTGCCGTTCCTCGCGCTGATCTACGTGGTCGCGTACGTCGACCGTACCGTCGTCGGCTTCGCGAAGCTTCACATGAACGCGGCGATCGGCCTCGGCGACGCCGCGTACGGGCTCGGCGCCGGACTGTTCTTCATCGGCTACTTCCTGTGCGAAGTGCCGAGCAACCTCGCGCTCGGCCGCTTCGGCGCACGCGTGTGGTTCGCGCGCATCCTCGCGACGTGGGGTGCGATCACGATGGCGATGGCGCTCGTGCAGGGGCCGACCAGCTTCTACGTGCTGCGCTTCCTGCTCGGCGCGGCCGAAGCCGGCCTCTATCCCGGCATCCTCTACTTCCTCACGCAATGGTTCCCGATGCGCGATCGCGCCCGCGTGATCGGCCTGCTCGTGCTCGCGCAACCGCTCGCCGGTATCGTGACCGGCCCGCTCGCCGGATGGCTGCTGTCGACGCACGGGTGGTTCGGCCTGTCGGACTGGCAGACGCTGTTCGTCGTCAGCGGCTTGCCGGCCGTGCTGCTCGCGTGGCCGACGCTGCGGCTGTTGCCCGAATCGCCCGCGCATGCGCGCTGGCTGAACGACGACGAACGCCGCTGGATCGCGCGGCAGCTCGCCGCCGACCGCGACGCCTATCGCCCCGATTCGCACCGCCATCCGCTCGCCGCGTTGCGCGACCGCCGCGTGCTGCTGCTCGCCGCGCTGTTCCTGCCGTTTCCGCTGTGCATCTACGGGCTGTCGCTGTGGCTGCCGACGATCATCCACGCGTTCGGCGCCGGCGATGCGACGACCGGCCTGCTGTCCGCCGTGCCCTACCTGTTCGCGGTGGTCGGCCTGCTCGTCGTGCCGCGCCATTCGGACCGCAAGCGCGAGCGCTACTGGCACATCGTCGTCGTGTCGGCGGCCGCCGCCGCGACGATGGCCGCGAGCGCGTGGGTGCGGCAGCCGGCGCTGCAGTTCCTGTTCATCTGCCTGACCGCGTTCTCGCTCTATTCGATCCAGGCCGTCGTGTGGGCGCTGCCCGGCGAATTCCTGGCCGGCACGAGCGCCGCGGTCGGCATCGCCGCGATCAACTCGCTCGCGAATCTCGGCGGCTACGTCGGGCCGTACGGGATCGGGCTGATCAAGGCATCGACCGGCAGCCTCGCGGCCGGCCTGTACTTTCTCGCGGCGACGCTGCTGTTCGCGGTGCTGATGACGTTCGTGGTCCGGGCCGCGCTGCGCGCGCCCGAGCCGGCCGCGGGCGCGTTCGCCCGCGAATCCTGAACGCCTTGTTTTCCGGCTGAACGCCGATTCGACTGACGCAGGACCCACCATGACATCGAGCAGCACACCGCGCTATCGCGGCATCTTCCCCGTCGTTCCGACGACGTTTTCCGACACCGGCGAGCTCGACCTCGCGAGCCAGAAGCGCGCGGTCGATTTCATGATCGACGCCGGCTCGGACGGGCTGTGCATCCTCGCGAACTTCTCCGAGCAGTTCGCGATCACCGACGACGAACGCGACGTGCTCACCCGCACGATCCTCGAACACGTCGCCGGCCGCGTGCCGGTGATCGTCACGACCTCGCACTACAGCACGCGGATCTGCGCGGCGCGCAGCCTGCGCGCGCAGCAGCTCGGCGCGGCGATGGTGATGGCGATGCCGCCGTATCACGGCGCGACGTTCCGCGTGCCCGAAGCGCAGATCTTCGATTTCTTCGCGCGCGTGTCCGATGCGATCGACATCCCGATCATGATCCAGGACGCGCCGGCGAGCGGCACGCCGCTGTCTGCGCCGTTCCTCGCGCGAATGGCCTGCGAGATCGAGCAGGTCGCGTACTTCAAGATCGAGACGCCGGGCGCCGCGAACAAGCTGCGCGAGCTGATCCGGCTCGGCGGCGACGCGATCGAGGGGCCGTGGGACGGCGAGGAGGCGATCACGCTGTTCGCCGATCTCCATGCGGGCGCGACCGGCGCGATGACGGGCGGCGGCTTTCCGGACGGCATCCGGCCGATCCTCGAAGCATGGCGCGACGGCCGCCACGACGATGCATTCGCGCATTACCAGGCGTGGCTGCCGCTGATCAATCACGAGAACCGCCAGTCCGGGATCCTCACCGCGAAGGCGCTGATGCGCGAAGGTGGCGTGATCGCGTGCGAGCGGCCGCGGCATCCGATGCCGGAACTGCACCCGGACACGCGCGCGGAATTGCTCGCGATCGCGCGCCGGCTCGATCCGCTCGTGCTGCGCTGGGCGCGCTGAGCGAATGTCGAAGGAGAAACGCAAATGAGCAAGGTGATTTCGCTGGGCGTGATCGGGATCGGCAAGATCGCGCGCGACCAGCATTTGCCGGCGATCGCCGCCGAACCGGGCTTCGCGCTGACTGCCTGCGCGAGCCGTCACGCGGAAGTCAACGGCGTGCGCAATTATCCGGATCTGAACGCGCTGCTGGCGGCCGAGCCCGAGCTCGACGCGGTATCGCTGTGCGCGCCGCCGCAGGTGCGCTACGCGCAGGCGCGCGCGGCGCTCGAAGCCGGCAAGCACGTGATGCTCGAGAAGCCGCCGGGCGCCACGCTCGGCGAAGTGGCCGCGCTGGACGCGCTCGCGCGCGAGCGCGGCCTCACGCTGTTCGCGACCTGGCATTCGCGCTGCGCGAGCGCGGTCGAGCCGGCGCGTGCATGGCTCGCCACGCGCACGATCCGAGCGGTGCAGGTGCGCTGGAAGGAAGACGTGCGGCGCTGGCATCCGGGGCAGCAGTGGATCTGGGAGCCGGGCGGTCTCGGCGTGTTCGATCCGGGCATCAACGCGCTGTCGATCGTCACGCGCATCCTGCCGCGCGAGCTCGTGCTGCGCGAGGCGACGCTGATCGTACCGAGCGACGCGCAGATGCCGATCGCGGCCGAACTCGATTGCGCGGATACCGACGGCGTGCCGGTGCGCGCGGAATTCGACTGGCGGCACGGCCCGGTCGAACAATGGGAGATCGCGGTCGACACGGCCGACGGCGTGCTCGCGATCAGCCGCGGCGGCGCGCAATTGTCGATCGCGGGCGAGCCGGTCGAGATCGGGCCGGAGCGCGAGTACCCGGCGCTGTATGCGCACTTCCACGCGTTGATCGCGCGTGGCGAAAGCGACGTCGACGTGCGGCCGCTGCGGCTCGTCGCCGACGCCTTCCTGTTCGGCCGGCGCGTGCAGACCGACGCGTTCGGCCGCTGAACCTGCGTGCGCTTCGGCATGAAGCGCACGCGACGAGTGATTGATATTTCGACACGCATCACGGCATCAGCCGATACCAAGGAGACACCCATGAACCGCACGACTCACACGATCCGTCGACACACCTTGCGCGCGCTGCTGGCCGCGCTTTGCATCGCGCCGCTCGGGATGACGGGCGCCGCGCATGCCGACGCGCCGCTGAAGATCGGCTTCCTCGTCAAGATGCCCGAGCAGGCGTGGTTCATCAACGAGCAGAACGCGGCGTCCGCGCTCGGCCAGAAGGAGAACTTCTCGGTCGTGAAGATCGGCACGCCGGACGGCGAGAAGGTGCTGGCCGCGATCGACAATCTCGGCTCGCAAGGCGCGCAGGGCTTCGTGATCTGCGCGCCGGACGTGCGCCTGGGGCCGGCGATCGCGTCGCGCGCGAAGCGCTACAACATGAAGTTCGTGACCGTCGACGACCAGCTCGTCGATTCGAGCGGCAAGCCGCTGCCGAACGTGCCGCACCTCGGGATGTCGGCGACCAAGATCGGCAACCAGGTCGGCCAGGCGATCTCCGACGAGATGAAGCGGCGCGGCTGGAAGCCGGAGGAAGTCGGCGCGCTGCGCATCACGAACTACGAGCTGCCGACCGCGAAGCTGCGCACCGACGGCGCGACGCAGGCGCTGCTCGCGAACGGCTTCCGCAAGGAGAACATCTTCGACGCGCCGCAGAAGACGACCGACGACGAAGGCGGCTTCAGCGCGGCCGCACCGGTGCTCGCTCGCCATCCGAACGTGAAGAAATGGGTGATCTACGCGCTGAACGAGGAAACCGTGCTCGGCGCGGTGCGCGCGACGGAACAGCTGCACATCCCGGCGGCCGACGTGATCGGCGTCGGCATCAACGGCGCGGGCGAGGCGTTCGCCGAATTCCAGAAGAAGGAGCCGACCGGCTTCTACGGGACGATCGCGGTCAGCTCGACGAACCACGGCAAGGAAAGCACGCAGAACCTCGTCGACTGGATCCGCAACGGCAAGATGCCGCCGGCCGACACGCAGACGAGCGGCAAGCTGATGACGCGCGCGAACTGGCAGGCCGTGCGCGCCGAACTCGGTATCTGAGCGGGGCGAGGCGAGAACGCGATGACGATGCAGACGATGACGGCCGTGCCCGGCCACGACGCCGAAGCGGGCATGCCGCCGCCGGACGGCCCGCTGCTTGCGCTCGACGGCATCACCGTGACGTTTCCGGGCGTGCGTGCGCTCGACGCGGTGTCGCTGTCGGTGCGCGCGGGCGAAGTGCACGGGCTGATGGGCGAGAACGGCGCGGGGAAATCGACGCTGCTGAAGGTGCTGTCCGGCGTGAACCAGCCGCAGGCCGGCACGCTGACGCTGAACGGAGCCGAGCAGCGCTTCGCGTCGACGCGCGCGGCGCTCGAGGCCGGCATCGCGATCATCTACCAGGAGCTGCATCTGGTGCCCGAGCTGACGGTCGCGGAAAACCTGATGCTCGGGCAGTTGCCGAGCCGGCTCGGCGTGGTCGACGAGCGCACGCTCGCCGCGCGCGCGCTCGATGCGCTGGAGCGGCTCGGCGAGCACATCGATCCGGGCATTCCGGTGAAGTACCTGTCGATCGGCCAGCGCCAGATGATCGAGATCGGCAAGGCGCTGATGCGCGATGCGCGCGTGATCGCGTTCGACGAGCCGACGAGTTCGCTGTCCGCGCGCGAAACCACGCAACTGTTCCGGATCATCCGCGCGCTGCGCGCGGAAGGCCGCGCGATCATCTACGTCACGCACCGGATGGAGGAAGTGTACGAACTGTGCGACCGCGTGACGGTGTTTCGCGACGGCCGCCGCATCGACACGTTCGATTCCGTCGCCGATCTCGACCGCGACCGGCTGATCGGCTGCATGGTCGGCCGTTCGATCGAGGACGTGTACGGCTACCGGCCGCGCCCGGCCGGCGACGTGCTGATCGAAGCGAAGGGGCTGACGGGGCCGGGGCTGGCCGAGCCCGTGTCGTTCACCGCGCGGCGCGGCGAGATCGTCGGCTTCTTCGGGCTCGTCGGCGCGGGCCGCTCGGAGCTGATGAAGCTGCTGTACGGCGCGGTGCGGCCGAGTGCCGGGCACGTCGAGCTGAACGGCAAGCGCGTGGCGTTCGGCAGCCCGCGCGACGCGGTGCGCGCCGGCATCGCGCTGTGCCCGGAAGACCGCAAGCACGAAGGCATCGTCGCGATCGCGTCGGTAGCCGACAACCTGAACATCAGCGCGCGCCGTCATTTCAGCCCGGCGCGCATGCTGCTCGACGGGCGACGCGAACGCGAGCTCGCGCAGAAATACATCGAGCGCCTCGCGATCAAGACCCGCGACGGCGAAACGCCGATCGGCGCGCTGTCGGGCGGCAACCAGCAGAAGGTCGTGCTCGCGCGCTGGCTGGCCGAGCGCATCGACGTGTTCCTGATGGACGAGCCGACGCGCGGCATCGACGTCGGCGCGCGCGCGGAAATCTACAACCTGTTCTACGAACTCGCGGAAGCGGGCCGCACGGTGATCCTCGTGTCGAGCGATCTGGCCGAGGTGATCGGCGTGTCGGACCGGGTCATCGTGATGAAGGAAGGACGGATCGCGGGCGAGGTCGAGAAGGCGCACGCGACGCCCGACGCGCTGATCAAGCTCGCGCTGCCGCGCTAGCGGCCCGCAGTCAACCGGAAAGCAAACGTTATGAGCCAGGCAATGCAACCCCAACGTACTTCCCCCTCCCCGGATACGCCCGCCGTGCCCGCACGCCCGCGTGGCGGCCTATGGCAGGTGATCAACCGCTCCGGCATCGTGATGGTGTTTGTGGTGCTGTTCGCGGCGCTGTCGCTGACCGTGCCGGACTTCCTCACTTCCCGCAACATCCAGGGCCTGCTGCTGTCGGTCACGCTGATCGGCTCGATCGCGGTGACGATGATGTTCGTGCTCGCGCTCGGCGAGGTCGATCTGTCGGTTGCATCGATCGTCGCTTTTTCGGGTGTGGTCGCCTCGACGCTGATCACCGCGACGCACAGCGTCGTGCTCGGTATCGCGGGCGGCGTGCTGGCGGGCGGCGCGGTCGGGCTCGTGAACGGCGTGCTGATCGCGCGCTGGCGGATCAACTCGCTGATCGTCACGCTCGCGATGATGGAAGTCGTGCGCGGGCTCGCGTTCATCACGTCGAACGGCGACGCGGTGATGATCTCGGAAGAGCGCTTCTTCGATCTCGGCGGCGGGTCGTTCCTCGGTATCTCGTATCCGATCTGGAGCAACATCGTCGGCTTCGTCGTGTTCGGTTTCCTGCTGCGCAAGACGGTGTTCGGCAAGAACGTGCTGGCCGTCGGCGGCAACGGCGAGGCCGCGCTGCTCGCGGGGCTGCCGGTGATGCGCATCAAGATCACGGTGTTCGTGCTGCAGGGGCTCGTGACCGGCTTCGCCGGCGTGATGCTCGCGTCGCGGATGAGCCTCGGCGACCCGAAGACGTCGGTCGGCCTCGAACTCGGCGTGATTTCCGCGTGCGTGCTCGGCGGCGTGTCGCTGACCGGCGGCGTCGCGACGATTTCCGGCGTGCTGGTCGGTGTGCTGATCATGGGCTCCGTGCAGGACGCGATGAGCCTGCTGAACGTGCCGACCTTTTACCAATATCTGATACGCGGCGGAATTCTGTTGCTCGCGGTGCTGTTCGACCAGTATCGTCGCAACCAGCGGCGCGCGATGAAGATCTGACTTCGATCCCGCGCGGCCGCCTGCATAGACGACGAATATCGGGAGACGGCATGCAACAGACTCATCCGGCCGCGTCGGCGACGCTGCTGGCCGACAGCCGCAACACGCTCGGCGAAGGCGCGACGTGGTGCGACAGGACCCACGCGCTGTACTGGGTCGACATCGAAGGCGCGCGGCTGTGGCGCTGCCGCGCGGACGGTTCGGATCTCGCGCAGTGGGCGATGCCCGAACGGCTCGCGTGCTTCGCGCTGACCGACGATCCGGACGTGCTGCTCGTCGGGCTCGCGACGCATCTCGCGTTCTTTGACTTGCGCACCGGCGCATTCACAAGGATCGTCGACGTCGAGCCCGATCTGCCGACGCGGCTGAACGACGGGCGCTGTGATGGTGCCGGCGCATTCGTGTTCGGGATGAAGGACGAAGGCGCCGAGCCGCCGCGCGCGGTCGGCGGGTTCTATCGGCTCAATCCGGACCTCACGCTCGAACGGCTCGCGCTGCCGCCGGCCGCGATCGCGAACAGCATCGGGTTCTCGCCGGATGGGTCGAAGATGTATTTCTGCGATTCGCTGGTGCGCGAGATTTTCGTGTGCGATTACCGTGCGGGCGGCGATGTGGCCAACGTGCGGCAGTTCGCGCGGCTGACCGATGCGGACGGCGATCCGGACGGCTCGATCGTCGATCGTGACGGCGGGCTGTGGAATGCGCAGTGGGGCGGGCGAAGGGTGGTGCGTTATGGGCCGGACGGGGTCGAGACGGATCGCGTTGAGGTGCCGACCGCGCAGCCGAGTTGCGTTGCAATTGACGGTGACGGCCGGCTGTATGTGACGAGTGCGCGTGTCGGGCTGAGCGATGACGCGCTGGCCGGCGATGCGCACGCGGGTGGTGTGTTCGTCGCGCAAACGCGCTACGCGGGGTTGCCGACGGCGCGGTTTGCAGGGGCACGTACTGGATGAATGGTGGGTATGGACGACAGGTTCTATCGGCTGGCAACCCGAAGTGGCGCAGAATGACGAAAGCCCCCGGCTTGTGAAGGTTCGGGGGCTTTTCTTTTGCACACGATCACCACAATTAAAATAAAGGTAGTCGGGCGCGAATCCAATCCCATTTGGTAGGCGGAATCGCGAGCAACTGCATCACATCACTGCTCGAGCTATCGTAATATACGATTCCGCCGACACCATCTGCCAGTTCTCGCTCAGTTGCCGAATTTACGTAGTATGAAAAATAGCGTTGAGCGCGCAATTCCCCAGTTCCGTCAAAAAGCTGAAGTCTCACTTCATGCCCATTCTGAACATTCGCGCCACACAACTTTGCATAATATTCCACACCTCCAAATTCTTTATTCCCTCCATTCAATTCTTTTTCAAAAAAATCACACCGACGATAATTTGGCCTGGTCATATGAATGGAAAAGCCAATCAGAAAAAATACGAGAATGGCTAACCCAGTGATTCGGCGGAGGCCGGTCTGCGTATTTCGTCCTATGTTAGCCATTGTTGGTTCCAGCATCGCAGTCACTCCACCCGGTGAAGATTTGGTTGAAGCTGTTCTTTTACCCCATCGTGAAATGATGAACCGTTTTCAAGATGAGAATCGATTGTTTTTGGTAATTTAATTAGTGTGCCGACCGATAATTTCGTACTTATACGAGGCAACTGAGAACATGGAGGGACACAGAGCGTGATGGCGCGACTATGCGTTCGCCCCCCGACCTGCTGGTAAGATGGCCCGCAATTCCTCCCAGTCCGCGCCATGAGTTCCACTCCGACCAAGCCCGCGAAACCGAAAAACGCCGCGACGAGCGCCACGGCAGGCGCCGTGAAGAACCCCGCGAAGAACGCCCGCACCCCGGGCGACAAACCGAAGCCGCGCGTGCAACAGCGCCTGACCTACGTGATCGGCGGCCTCGACCGGCTGCTGCGCCGCCACATGACCGACGCGCTCGCGCCGCTCGGCATCACGCTCGCGCAATACACGGCGCTGTCGGTGCTCGAAGCGCGCGGCGCATCGTCGAACGCGCAGTTGGCCGAGCGCTCGTGGATCACGCCGCAATCGGCGAACGAAGTGATGAGCGTGATGGCCGCCCGCGGTTTCGTCACGCGCGAAGCCGACCCGTCGCACGGCCGCATCATCCTGCTGACGCTGACCGACGCGGGCGCGGCGATGCTGCGCGAATGCGAAGCCGTGCTGCGCCCGCTGGAGGCGCGCATGCTCGGCGACATCCCGGCCGACGACGCCGCGCACGTGCAGCGCGCGCTCGAACTGTTCTCCCGCAACCTGCGCGGCTGACCGCTTCCCGCATGTTCACGACGCGGGCCCGCCAGGCCCGCGCGCGCTTCGTACGCGCCATCGACGGCCGCCCCACCGCTCCCTGATTTCCCCCCGCTTTCTCCGCGTTCCGCTCCGGGTTTACACCGGCGCTCGTGCCGCTTGCAATATCAGGTAGCCTGATATTAAATGAAGCCGTCCGCAGCAGGAACGCTGCGCACCGAATCGCACTGGAAACGAACGACAGGAACAGACATGAGCAAGTACGACAATCGCTGGCAGACCGTTGAAGTGAAAGTGGAGGCCGGCATCGCGTGGGTCACGCTGAACCGCCCCGAGAAGCGCAACGCAATGAGCCCGACGCTGAACCGGGAGATGCTGGACGTCCTCGACGCGGTCGAGTTCGACGACGAGGCGAAGGTGCTGGTGCTGACCGGCGCGGGCGCCGCGTGGACGGCCGGCATGGATCTGAAGGAATATTTCCGCGAGATCGACGGCGGCTCCGACGCGCTGCAGGAAAAGGTGCGCCGCGACGCGTCGGAATGGCAGTGGCGCCGTCTGCGGATGTACAACAAGCCGACGATCGCGATGGTGAACGGCTGGTGTTTCGGCGGCGGGTTTTCGCCGCTCGTCGCGTGCGACCTCGCGATCGCGGCGGACGACGCGGTGTTCGGGCTGTCGGAGATCAACTGGGGCATCCCGCCGGGCAACCTCGTCAGCAAGGCGATGGCCGATACGGTCGGCCACCGCCGCGCGCTGCACTACATCATGACGGGCGATACGTTCACCGGCGCGCAAGCGGCCGAGATGGGCCTCGTGAACAGCAGCGTGCCGCTCGCCGAACTGCGCGACGCGACGATCGCGCTCGCCGCGCGGCTGATGGACAAGAACCCGGTCGTGCTGCGCGCGGCGAAGCACGGCTTCAAGCGTTCGCGCGAACTCACGTGGGAGCAGTGCGAGGATTACCTGTATGCGAAGCTCGACCAGGCGCAACTGCGCGATCCGGAGCGCGGCCGCGAGCAGGGTCTGAAGCAGTTCCTCGACGACAAGACGATCAAGCCGGGCCTGCAGGCATACAAGCGCTGATACAAGCGCGGACGCAGCCGCCGGCTTCACCGCCGGCGTAATCGCAAGAGACAGGCAAGGCAGGAGACGACATGACCGACAGACGGATGCTGATCGGCGGCGAGCGGTGCAACGCCCGCGACGGCCGCACCTTCGACCGCTTCAACCCCGCGACGGGCGCGCTTGCGTCGCGCGCGCCGGCCGCCGGCGTGGCCGACGCCGACGCGGCGATCGACGCCGCGCACCGCGCATTCCCCGCATGGGCGGCGCTTGCGCCGACGGAGCGGCGCCGCCGGCTGCTGAAGGCGGCCGACCTGATGGACGCGCGCATCGACGAGATCGTCGCGACGGGCGTGGCCGAAACGGGCGCGACGCCCGTCTGGCTCGGCTTCAACGCGACGCTCGCGGCGAACATGCTGCGCGAGGCCGCGTCGATGACGACGCAGATCGCCGGCGACGTGATCCCGTCCGACGTCCCGGGCAATCTCGCGCTCGCGATGCGCGTGCCGTGCGGCGTGGTGCTCGGCATCGCGCCGTGGAACGCGCCGGTGATCCTCGGCACGCGTGCGCTGGCGATGCCGCTCGCGTGCGGCAACACGGTCGTGCTGAAGGCGTCCGAGGCGTGCCCGGGCGTGCATGCGCTGATCGGCGCGGTGCTGGACGAAGCGGGGCTCGGCGCGGGCGTGGTGAACGTGATCACGCACGCGGCGGCCGATGCGCCCGAACTCGTCGAGCGGATGATCGCGCATCCGCATGTGAAGCGGATCAACTTCACCGGCTCGACGCACGTCGGCCGGATCATCGCGCGCCACGCGGCCGCGCACCTGAAACCCGTACTGCTCGAACTCGGCGGCAAGGCGCCGGTGCTCGTGCTCGACGATGCCGATCTCGATGCGGCCGTCGACGCGATCGCGTTCGGCGCATTCTTCAACCAGGGGCAGATCTGCATGTCGACCGAGCGCGTGATCGCCGCGCGGCCGATCGCCGATGCGCTCGTCCAACGGCTGACGGCGAAGGCGCGCACGCTGGTCGCCGGCGATCCGCTGGCCGGCCATCCGCTCGGCACGATGGTCGATGCGTCGGCCGCCGCGCGCGCGGCGTCGCTGGTCGAGGATGCGCGTGCGCTCGGCGCGCAACTGCCGCTCGGCTGCCGCGTGGAAGGCGCGACGATGCAGCCGGCGATCGTCGACGGCGTCACGCGCGACATGCGGCTGTACCGCGAGGAATCGTTCGCGCCGGTCGTCGCGATCCTGCGCGCGGACAGCGACGACGAAGCGGTCGCGCTCGCGAACGACAGCGAGTTCGGGCTGTCGGCGAGCGTGTTCAGCCGCGATATCGCACGTGCGATGGCCGTCGCGCGCCGGATCGAATCGGGGATCTGCCACGTCAACGGGCCGACCGTGCACGACGAAGCGCAGATGCCGTTCGGCGGCACGAAGGCGAGCGGCTACGGCCGCTTCGGCAGCCGCGCGTCGATTGCCGAATTCACGGAGCTGCGCTGGATCACCGTGCAGACCGCGCCGCGGCACTATCCCATATGAGCGAGCCGACGATGAATGCAAAGAAGGCGCCGCTTCAGGTCGCGCAACACGCCGACGCCGTGCGCTATCGCGCGGCCGACGTCGCGGTCGGCGCGGCCGAGATTCGCCGCGCGGCCGACGGCACGTGGTATCTGCGCTCGCGCGAACCGCTTGGCGACTACCCGACGCGCGTGACCGACTGCCTCGTGCGCGGCGCGCAGGCGCACCCCGATCGCGTGCTGGCCGCACGGCGCGGCGCCGACGGCCGCTGGATCGAGTTCACCTACGCGCAGATGCTCGAACGCGCCCGCGCGATCGGCCAGGGCCTCGCCGATCTCGGGCTGTCGGCCGAGCGTCCGCTCGCGGTGCTGTCCGGCAACGATCTCGAGCATCTGCAGATGATGTTCGCCGCGATGCTGGCCGGCGTGCCGTATTCGCCGATCTCGCCCGCGTATTCGCTGGTGTCGACCGACTACGGCAAGCTGCGTCACACGCTCGGCGTGCTGCGGCCGGGCGCGGTGTTCGTCGCGGAGCGCGCGCCGTTCGCGCGTGCGCTCGACGCGACCTTGCCGGCCGATGCGACGCTGATCGTCGCGCGCGATGCCGATGTCGATGCGGAGGGTCGCGCGGTGCCGCTGTCGCGCCTGCTCGCCACCGTCCCGCGCACGATCGACGCGGTCCACGCGGCGGTCGGTCCCGACCATCTCGCGAAGATCCTGTTCACGTCCGGTTCGACGAAGCAGCCGAAGGCCGTGCCGACCACGCACCGGATGCTGTGCAGCAACCAGCAGATGCTGCGCCAGACGATGCCGGAGCTCACGCGCGAGCCGCCGGTATTGGTCGACTGGCTGCCGTGGAATCACACGTTCGGCGGCAGTCACAATCTCGGCATCGCGCTGTACAACGGCGGCACGCTGTATATCGACGACGGCCGCCCGATGCCCGGCCGCTTCGACGAAACGGTGCGCAACCTGCGCGAGATCGCGCCGACGATCTACTTCAACGTCCCGAAGGGCTGGGAAGAGCTGACTGCCGCGCTGGAGCGCGATGCTGAACTGCGCGACACGTTCTTCTCGCGCGTGAAGCTGTATTTCTTCGGCGGCGCGGGGCTGTCGCAGGCCGCGTGGGACCGGCTCGACCGCGTGACCGAAGCGCATTGCGGCGAGCGCATCCGGATCATGGCCGGCCTCGGGATGACGGAGGCGTCGCCGTCGTGCCTGTTCACGACCGGGCCGCTGATGCGCGCCGGCTATATCGGGCTGCCCGCGCCGGGCTGCGACGCGAAGCTCGTGCCGTGCGGCGGCAAGCACGAACTGCGCTTCAAGGGGCCGAACGTGATGCGCGGCTACTGGCATGCGGACGTCGATCCGCGCGACGTGTTCGACGAAGAAGGCTATTACCGCAGCGGCGACGCGGGCGTCTTCGCCGATCCGGAGCGTCCGGAACTCGGGCTGCTGTTCGACGGGCGGCTGACCGAGGACTTCAAGCTGAGCAGCGGCACGTTCGTCAGCGTCGGGCCGTTGCGCGCGAACGCGGTGTCGACCGGCGCGCCGTACGTGCAGGACGTGGTCGTGACCGGCATCAATCGCGGCGACATCGGCTTGCTGGTGTTTCCGCGCGTCGACGCATGCCGGGCGCTGGCGGGGCTCCCGGCCGATGCGTCCGTGACCGACGTGCTGCGCGCGCCGGCCGTGCGCGCGGCGTTCGCGGCATGGCTCGCCGCGCTGAACCGCAACGCGAGCGGCGGTTCGACGTTCGTCGCGCGGATCCGGCTGATCGACACGCCGCCGTCGCTCGATCTCGGCGAAGTGACCGACAAGGGTTCGCTGAATCAGGCGGCCGTGCAGAAGCATCGCGCGGCGACGATCGACGCGCTGTACGACCCGGCGCGGCGCGATCCCGACGTGATTTACGCGTAAGCAGCACGCGCGAGCAGTTGCAGCGGTAAGCAACACGCAGGCACGACGACCGGCCGGCCATGACACCGGCAGGCACTTTCGCGGCCAATGAATCAGGTTGCCTGATAAAGGCGGCCGTTCATACGACACCTCGCGCGCCGAACCGCCACTGGCCGGCGGCGGCGCGCGGCGGCCGTTGCAGGGCCGACCGACTACAAAGACATGGGAATGGAGACATGAACACTTACGTTGCCGAAAAATCCACGGTCGCGACCACGCTTGCGCTGTGTTTCGCGATCGCACTCCTCGAAGGGCTCGACCTGCAGTCGGTCGGTGTCGCCGCGCCGCGCATGGCGCGCGAATTCGGGCTGTCCGTCTCGCAGATGGGCATCGCGTTCAGCGCGGGCACCTTCGGGCTGCTGCCGGGCGCGATGCTCGGCGGGCGGCTCGCCGACCGAATCGGCCGCAAGCGCGTGCTGATCGCATCGGTCGTGCTGTTCGGGCTGCTGTCGATCGCGACCGCGCAGGTATCGACGTTCGCGATGCTCGTCGTCGTGCGCGTGCTGACCGGCATCGGCCTCGGCGGCGCGATGCCGAACCTGATTGCGCTGTCGTCCGAAGCGGTCGAGCCGCGCTCGCGCAGCAGCGCGGTCGCGACGATGTACTGCGGGATCCCGTTCGGCGGCGTGATCGCGTCGGTGATCGGCGTGCTGCTCGCGGGCGACACCGAATGGCGGCACATCTTCTACGTCGGCGGCGTGGGCCCGCTGCTGCTCGTGCCGTTGCTCGTGTGGTTCCTGCCGGAATCGCGCGCGTATCTCGACGTCGCAGGCACGCAGGCCGCGCGCACAAGCGTCGGGAAGACGCTGTTCGGCGACGGCCGCACGACGTCGACGGTCGCGCTGTGGGTCAGCTACTTCTGCACGCTGATCGTCCTCTACTTCCTGCTGAACTGGCTGCCGTCGCTGATGGCCTCGCGCGGGCTCGATCGCGCACACGTCGGCCTCGTGCAGATCGCGTTCAACGTCGGCGCGGGGCTCGGCGCGCTCGGCATCGGCGCGGCGCTCGACCGGATGCGCGCGTCGCGCGTGGTCGGCGGCATGTATGTCGGGATCGTGCTGTCGCTCGCCGCGCTCGCGGCCGCGCCCGGTTTCGCGTCGCTCGCGGCGGCCGCGTTCGCGGCGGGGATGTTCGTCGTCGGCGGGCAGTCGGTGCTGTATGCGCTCGCGGCGATCTACTACCCGACGGCGATGCGCGGCACCGGCGTCGGCGCGGCGGTGGCGGTCGGCCGGCTCGGTTCCGTCGTCGGGCCGCTCGCGGCGGCGACGCTGCTGGCCGCGGGCCGCAGCGCGCCGGTCGTGATCGGCGCGAGCATCCCCGTCACGCTCGTCGCGGCCTTCGCCGCATTCGTGCTGATTCGCCGCCCGCAAGCCGGCGACTGACTGGCGGCTGACGGTTCGATTTTTTCAATGCGCGCCGTCAGAGCGCGCTTACTCAAGGTCTGGAGACGCAACGATGAAGAAGACAAGGAACGGCCTGCTGGCCGCCGGCGCGTGCTGCGCGCTCGCCGCGCCGGGCGCGCACGCGCAGTCGAGCGTGACGCTTTACGGGATCATCGATACGGGCGTCGAGTTCGTGTCTCACGCGAACGCGGCAGGCGACCACGTCGTGCGGATGCCGGGCGTGACGGGCGAGCTGCCGTCGCGCTGGGGCCTGCGCGGCGCCGAGGATCTCGGCGGCGGCTACCAGGCGGTGTTCACGCTCGAAAGCGGCTTCAACGTGCGCGGCGGCGATCTCGGGCAGGGCGGCCGGCTGTTCGGGCGCCAGGCGTTCGTCGGGCTGAAGAGCGGCTTCGGCACGCTCGCGTTCGGCCGTCAGTACACGATGACCTACCTCGCGCTGCAGGGCGCGGACATCATCGGCCCCGACATCTACGGGCTCGGCTCGTTCGACGCATACGTGCCGAACGGCCGCGCCGACAACGCGGTGACCTACGTCGGCACGTATCGCGGCGTGACGTTCGGCGCCGCCTATTCGTTCGGCCGCGACGGCGCGGGCACCGGCAACTCGCCGGGGCAGGGCACGTGCGCGGGGCAGGTGCCGGGCGACGCGGTGCAGTGCCGCAACTGGTCGCTGATGCTCAAGTACGACAGCGCGTATTTCGGTGCGGCGGCGTCGTACGAGGAACAGCGCGGCGGCACCGGCGCGGCCGCGAACTTCTTCGATGGCGTGGCGCCCGTCCCGTTCACGAGCAGCGGCGGCAAGGACGCGCGCGCGCACGTGAGCGCGTATGCGCAGGCGGCCGGCGCGAAGATCGGCGCGGGCTGGATCGGGCGGCGCGTGTCGACCGGTTCGCCGGCCGCGCCCGGCGCGCATTCGGACCTGTTCTTCCTCGGCGCGTCGTATGCGGTGAAGCCCGATTTCATCGTCGACGGCGAAGGCTACCGGATCGTCAACAGCGCGCACGACACGCGCGCGACGATGGCCACGCTGCGCGCGACCTATCTGCTGACCAAGCGCACGGCCGTCTATGCGCAATCGTCGTATCTGTGGAACAGCGCGCATGCACGCTACGCGGTCAGCGGCGGCGGGCCGGGCACGACGCCGGGCGCAGGGATGGGGCAGCTCGGCGCGATGGTCGGCGTGCGGCACATGTTCTGATTGACCGGCGTGACGAACCGAACGGGAGTTATCTTGAACAGGAAATCTGCGTTCCTCTGTATCGCGCCGCTGTCCGCCGCCGCCCTGCTCGCCGGTTGCGGCGGCGACGATTCGATCAGCGCCCCGCCCACGCACATGAGCGCCGCGACGCCTGCCGCGATGGCGCAGACCTGCGACGCGCTCGCCGCGAAGCTCGCGTATGCGAACACGTCGTTCACGTCGGTGACGACCGCGGCGGCCGGCGCGCTGACGGTGGCCGGCAAGCCGGTCGCCGAGCACTGCGTGATCGAAGGGAAGATGAACGAGCGCGTGAGCGCGGTGGACGGCAAGACCTATGCGATCGGCTTCGAGATGCGATTGCCGAAAGCGTGGAACGGCCGCTTCTTCTACCAGGCGAACGGCGGGCTCGACGGCAACGTCGTGACCGCGACCGGCGAGATCGGCGGCGGCGGGCCGTTGACCAACGCGCTGAACCAGGGTTTCGCGGTGATCAGCTCGGATTCCGGGCACAGCGCCGCGCAGAATCCGTTGTTCGGCCTCGATCCTCAGGCGCGGATCGACTACGGCTACGGCGCCGTCGACGCGCTGACGCCGATGGCGAAGCAGGTGATCCGGCTCGCGTACGGCAAGGCGCCCGATCGCAGCTATTTCGGCGGCTGCTCGAACGGCGGCCGTCACGCGATGGTGACGGCGGTGCGCAACCCGGCCGACTACGACGGCATCATCGCGGGCGATCCGGGCTTCCATCTGCCGAAGGCGGCGATCGGCGAGATGTACGGCGCGCAGCAGTTCGCGAAGATCGCGTCGGCCACGGGAACGAACGGGCTGCCGGACATCCGTAGCGGTTTCAACGATGCGGAACGCCAGTTCGTCGGCGCGAAGATCGTCGAAAAATGCGATGCGCTCGACGGCGCGGCCGACGGGATGGTGCAGGACGTCGCCGCGTGCCAGGCGCACTTCAGCGTCGATGCGGATATCCCGACCTGCGCGAACGGCACGCGCACGGGCGCCTGCCTGACGCCCGCGCAGAAAACCGCGCTGGAGAACGTGTTCACCGGTGCGCGCAACAGCGCGGGCACGGCGTTGTACGCGAGCTTTCCGTACGATCCGGGCATGTCGGGCCCGGGCTGGGCCGCGTGGAAGCAGTCGAACTCGATCATGCTCGACCCGGCCGCGATGGCGTTCACGTTCATGACGCCGCCGAAAACCGCCGCGACGCTCGCGAACCTCGCCGGCTTCGCGCTCGGTTTCGACATGGACAACGACGCGCCGGCGATCTTCGCGACGAACGGCACTTACACGCAATCGTCATGGTCGTTCATGACGCCGCCCGACGAGACGAACCTCGCCGCGCTGAAGTCGCGCGGCGCGAAGCTGCTCGTCTATCACGGCACGGGCGACCCGGTGTTCTCGTTCAACGACACGCGCGACTGGTATGCGCAGGTCGCGCAGGCGAACGGTGGCGATGCGTCGAGCTTCGCACGCTTCTATCCGGTGCCGGGGATGAACCACTGCTCGGGCGGGCCGGCCGCCGATCAGTTCGACATGCTGACGCCGCTCGTAGCGTGGGTCGAACAGGGGCAGGCGCCCGCGGCGGTCGTGGCGACCGCGCGCGACGCGACGAACGCGGTGCCGAACGCGGACGTGCCCGCGTCGTGGGGCGCGGGACGCACGCGGCCGCTGTGCCCGTATCCGCAAGTCGCGCGCTACAACGGTTCGGGCGATTTGAACTCGGCGGCGAGCTTCAGTTGTCGTTGACGTAGCCGTCGACGGGAGACGGCCGGCGCACGCTGCCGCGCGCCGGCCGTTTCATCGTTGCATTCACTCGCCGGCATCGACCGGCACGTCGAGCCCGACCTTCACGCGGCTCATGCTCACCAGCGTCTTGAACCGCTTCACGTTGTTGTTCGCGAAGAACAACTCGCGCGTGAGCGCGTTGTACTGATCCATGTTGCGCACCGCGAGGATCAGCACGAAATCCCATTCCCCCGTCACGTAGTAGCACTGCTGGATCTGCGGGCAGCGCTCGAACGCGCGTTTCATCGCATCGAGCTGGTCGATCTGCTCGCTCTCGACCTCGACGTTCACGACGATCGTCAGCGGATGATCGACCTTGTCCGGCGCGACGACGGCCGTATAGCGCTCGATCACGCCCGCTTCCGCGAGACGCCGCAGCCGCCGGTTCACGGCGGCGGTCGACAGGTTGACGCGCGCGCCGAGCTCGGCCTGCGGCGTCTGCGCGTCGCGCTGGACTTCCATCAACAGCTTGCGATCGAACGCATCGAGAGGAGTCGTCATGATGGCGCGTGCAACCTCGAAAGAATGAGAAATTTTTGCGTCGGAGCGGTCGATTTGGCGATTTCGTTCGCCCGCCTGCGCAATATTATTTTTCCAACCGACGGCGCGCGCAACCCGCGCCTGCCCGACCCGACTCACCCGACGGACCCCCCGGCGGTCCCGCTCCGGAGCCTTACGTCATGCTGATCGACAACCCGCGCGCGTCGCGCACTGCCTATCCGGACGCGCTGCGCCGCGTGATGAACATCGCGTCGGCCGACGAAAGCGGCGCGTGGCTCGCGCACTGGCCGCTCGTCGGCCACGCGCGCACGCCGCTGCGCGCGCTGCCCGATCTCGCCGCGCGGCTCGGCGTCGCGAGCGTCAGCGTGAAGGACGAGTCGTGCCGCTCGCCGCTCGGCAGCTTCAAGGCGCTCGGCGCGCCGATCGCGCTGGTGCGGCTCGTGAAGCGGCTGCGCCGCGCGCAGGCACTCGATCCGCAAGGGCTTCTCACCGGCCGCTACGCGTCGGCGCTGGCCGACCTGACGGTGATCAGCGCGACCGACGGCAATCACGGCCGCGCGCTGGCCGCCGCCGCGCGCGCGATCGGCTGCGGGTGCGTGATCGTGCTGCACGCGAACGTCGACGCCGAGCGCGAATGCGCGATCTCCGCGTATGGCGCGCGGATCGTGCGCATCGCGGGGAACTACGACGAATCGGTGGTCTGCGCGGCTCAGCTCGCGCAGGCGAACGGCTGGTACGTCGTGTCGGATACGTCGTACGACGGCTACGAAGCGAGTCCGCGCGACGTGATGCAGGGCTACGGCGTGATCGCCGCCGAAGCGGCCGCGCAGGCGAAAGAGGGCGACGGGCGGCCGTTCACGCACGTATTCCTGCAGGGCGGCGTGGGCGGCCTCGCCGCGGGCGTCGCGAGTTACCTGTGGGAGCGCGACGGCGTGCAGCGGCCGCGCTTCGTCGTCGTCGAGCCGCGCCAGGCCGATTGCCTGTACCAGAGCGCGCTGGCCGGGCGCGCGACGAAGGCGAGCGGCAGCGTCGATTCGGTGATGGCCGGGCTCGCGTGCGGTGAGGCGTCGCCGCTCGCGTGGGATTTCCTCGAGATGTGCATCGACCACTTCATGCTGATCGACGACGACGACGCGGTGCAGGCGATGCGCGGCCTCGCGGCCGGCAGCGAACGCGACGTGCCGCTCGTCGCCGGCGAATCGGGCGCGGCCGCCGTGGCGGGGCTGGCCGTGCTGATGCGCGACCCGGCGCGCGCGCGGCAGGTCGGGCTCGACGCCAACGCGCGCGTGCTGGCGATCAACACCGAAGGGGCGACCGCGCCGTCGGTGTACCGGAACTGCGTCGGCGAGACGGCCGACGCGGTGCTCGCGCGCCAGCGCGACTGGCTGAGCCGCGCGGCGGTGGCGGCCTGAACGACATGACGACCGACATGACCACCGACGAGGCGAACGCAATGGACACAATCGACGCAATGGCAGAAAGCACGCTGCAGGGCCGACTGAAGACCTGGCGCCGGTATCTGCACCAGCACCCGGAAACGGGTTTCGAAGAAGTGAGCACGTCGGATTACGTCGCGCGGATCCTGACGACGCTCGGGCTCGACGTGCATCGCGGCATCGGCGGCACCGGGCTCGTCGCGAACCTGACGGCCGGCACCGGCCAGCGCGCGATCGGCATTCGCGCGGATATGGACGCGCTGAACATCGTCGAGCATGCGCCCGACCGCGCGCACGTGTCACGCACGCCCGGCAAGATGCACGCGTGCGGGCACGACGGCCACATGTCGATGGTGCTCGGCGCCGCGCAACTGCTGGCCGAGCGCAAGGATTTCGACGGCACCGTGCGTTTCATTTTCCAGCCGGCGGAAGAGCACGGCCGCGGCGCGAAGGCGATGATGGCCGACGGGCTGTTCGAGCGCTTCCCGGTCGACGCGATCTTCGGCGCGCACAACATGCCGGGCATGCGCGCGGGCACGTTCGCGACGCGTGCGGGCGGCATCATGGCGAGCGAAGACAATTTCGTGATCCGGATCGACGGGCGCGGCACGCATGCGGCGCGGCCGCACATGGGCATCGATCCGATCGTGATCGGTTCGCAGATCGTGCTTGCGCTGCAGACGATCGTGTCGCGCAATCTCGACCCCGGCCAGCAGGCGGTGATCTCGTGCACGGAATTCATCACCGACGGGCTGCGCAACGTGCTGCCGTCGACCGTGACGATCAAGGGCGACACGCGCAGCTATTCGCGCGACGTGCAGGCGCTGCTGGAGGCGCGGATGCGCGAGATCGGCGAAGGGATCTGCCGCACGCACGGCGCGACCTGCACGTTCGAGTACACGCACGAGTTCGCGCCGACGGTGAATTCGCCGGAATGGGTCGACGCGGCCGTGCAGGCCGCCGCGGACGTCGCGGGCGCCGACGCGGTGAACGCCGACGTGCAGCCGATGATGATCTCGGAGGATTTCGGCGCGTTCCTGCAGGCGGTGCCGGGTAATTTCGTGTTCATCGGCAACGGTGAAGCGGCCGGGCAGGGCGGCGTGCCGCTGCACAACGCGACGTACGATTTCAACGACGAGATTTTGCCGATCGGCGCGCGATATTTCGCGGAAGTGGCGCGGCGCGCGTTGAAGGCGGTGTAGCGGGATGGGCGCGGGCGGTGCACCTGCGTCATCGGCGACGCATCGATGCTCGAGCGCACCGGGTTGCCGGCGCGTCGAGATCATTCGTCGTCGGCCGTCGTTTGCAGGCGCACGAGGATCATGTTGTGGAACGGCGCGATCAGCACGCGGCGATTCAGCAAAAGTTTTTGCGCATAAACATACGACAACTTGTCTCTAAGCGGTCCATTCTTCGATGTGAGTGTGCGCACACATCTAGCACAAATGTTTGGTGAAAACGACCTAAACGACAAATGCGTATCTCGCGCCTGTCGCGTCCCGACTCCGCAATGTAGTACGACGACGTATAAATCGTGATCCGCCGATCAGCGCATCGATACCCTTTCACCCTGCAGGGTTGTCAACACGACGATCACCGACAAGCGATGAGATGAAGCAACACGCCACGAGGTTCGCGTGCGACCCGGTTGGTGCCCGGACGCGAACGCGAATGCGTCAAGCCAGCGTCTTGATCATGTAGTGCTCGTCGTAGAAGCGGCCATCGACGAACAGGGAACGCGGCTCCGTGCCGAACCGCACGAACCCTTGGGAGGCGTAAAGCTGCTCCGCGGTGCTGTTGACCTCGTTCACGCACAGCATCAGCTGGCTGCATCCCCACGCGTTGGCCGCATGCGCGGTCGCGCTGTCGAGGAGCGCCTGCGCGATGCGTTGCCCGCGATACGCGGCGTCGACGTACACGCCCCAGATCGTCGCCTTGTGCGCGATCTTCATGCGCGCATCGCGGCGTACGCCGGTGATGCCGACGAGCGTGTCGCCGTCGAACGCGCCGAACACGGCTTGTGCCTGCGTCGGCGTGAGGCGCTTCGCGAATTCGTCGACCGGCACCTGCGACTCTTCGTCGAGCGTCGGCAGGAACGACGTGGGTGCCGTGTCGACCGCACGCAGGCGGACGGTCTGGAACTGCGCCGCGTCGGCGGCGTCAAGCTGGCGGATCGTGATCGTCATCGGGGGCATTCCGGTCGAGTGGCGTGCATGCCGGCGCGCCGCTGCCGCGGTCGCGGGATGCATCGTCCTTATCCTAATAGGAATCCGGTTGCCGCGTGGCGACGTGCGGTGCGCCGTACGGGCTGCGCGCACGATCGTGAACGGAGAACGCGGTGATGGCGGTGCGTCGTACCGCCGTCAAGGCGGGAGCGCGTCAAGCGCATGCGCGGTCGCGTCGGGCTGACGCGCGACGTCGAACCGGCGACGTGCGCGCGACCAACTCACGCGCACGCAACGGGAATCAATAGCGCGACAACTGATTGCCGTTGATCTGCACGCGGTCGCCCGGACGCAGGTTGCCCGGCGACTGCACGTCGAACGAGCGCATCGAGCCGTCGCTGACCTGCACGTCGATCCGATAGCTGCTCGGGCCTTGCGCGGCGCCCACCTGCTGGCCGATCTGGTTGCCGGCCACCGCACCGCCGAGCGCGCCGATCACGGTCGCCGCATCGCGGCCGTGACCGCGGCCGAACTGGTTGCCCACCAGCCCGCCGACCAGCGCACCGACGACGGTGCCGGCGATGCCCGACGGGGCGACCGAGCCGTTGACCGGCTGGATGTTCGACACGGTGCCGTACTGCGTGCCGTACGGGGTCGCGTATTGCTGTTGCGGGTTGCCGTACTGGTCATACGGCTGCGAGCCGTATTGCGACGGATTGCCGTATTGATCGTACGGTTGCGGCGCCTGGTTCGGATAAGCCGGTTGCTGCTGCACGTAGCCCGGCTGCGAATACGCGGGCTGCGGATAGCCGGGCGTCGCGTATTGCTGCTGCTGCGGATAGCCCGGCTGCGCGCCGTAGTAGCCCGGCGCGACGCACGCGGTGAGCGGAAGCGCCGCCACGGCGACGAGCGAGGCGAACAGAACGGTCTTCGTGGAAGGCATGCGCATCATGATGATTCCTGCATCGGCAACGTGTCCGCCGCTGGATTCCCGTCAGGGTGGCGAACTCGGCGTGAGTATAAGGAATGGCCGGATGCGCGTCCGGTGTGGCCGGGTAACAACGTGTAAAGTCTGTTGCCGCGTAAATCGCCGGTGGGGCGGGGCGCCGAAGCCGCGACCGGCAACGGCGCGACGCGGTTTCCCGGCGCACGCGTGCCCGCGCTGCGGCCCGCGCGCGGCCGCCGACATTCCAGCCGTTTCCACGGCCGGCGCAACCCGTCTGCGCGCCGGCCCGGCGGCCCCGCGCGCCGCACATCGCGAAATCGAATGCGCGGCATCGCGACATTTAATTGGCCTCGCGCAGCGGCGTCCGATATCGTGGCCGCATTCCCTGCCAACGGTCGCGCCGCGCCGGCCGCGGTTCCTTCCCTTGTCCGCGCCGGTGTCGCGCCGCGACCGCCCCACATTCGAAGCCATGACCGAACGACTCTTCATCAACGTCCGCGACGCCGGCGGCCGGCCCGTCAATCTCGTCGTCCGCGACGGCCGCTTCGCCGCGATCGGCGCCGCGTGCACCGCCGCGTCCGGCGCGCAGACGATCGACCTCGACGGCCGCGTCGTGCTGCCTGGTTTCGTCGACGGACACATCCATCTCGACAAGAGCTTCGTCGGCGATCGCTGGGTGCCGCACGAACCGGTCGGCTCGCTGCGCGAGCGGCTCGCGGTCGAGAAGCGCCAGCTCGCGGACGCGCCGCCGGCCGTCGAGCGCGCGAACGCGCTGATCGCGCAGGCCGCCGCGTTCGGCACGATCGCGATGCGCAGCCACATCGACGTCGATGCGACGACGGGCCTGTCGAACCTGCACGCCGTGATGGCCGCGCGCGAGCAATGGCGCGGGATCGTCGACATCGAACTGGTCGCGTTTCCGCAGGCCGGCGTGATCACGTGCCCGGGCACCGCCGAGATCCTCGACGCCGCGGTGCGCGAAGGCGCGGACGTGGTCGGCGGAATCGATCCGACGACGCTCGACGGCGACGCGGACGGCCAGCTCGACATCGTGTTCGGCATCGCCGAGAAGCACGGCGCGAAAATCGACATCCACCTGCACGAGCCGGGCGAAACGGGCATCGCGCAATTGCTGCGGATCGCGGCGCGCACGCGCGCGGCCGGGCTCGGCGGGCGCGTGAACGTGAGCCATGCGTACGCGCTCGGCCAGGTGAGCGACGACGAGGTGCAGCGCACCGCCGCGGCGCTGGCCGACGCCGGTGTATCGATCCTGACGAATGCGCCGGGCGATTGCGCGTTCCCGCCGGTGCAACGGCTGCGCGGCGCGGGCGTGCACGTGTTCGCGGGCAACGACAATATCCGCGACGCGTGGTGGCCGTACGGCAACGGCGACATGTTGCAGCGCGCGATGATGGTCGGCTACCGATCGGGCTTCTACACCGACGAAGCGCTCGGCGTCGCACTCGACATGGCGACGCACGCCGGTGCGCGCGCGATCGGCAAGGAGAACTACGGAATCGCGGTAGGCTGCGACGCGAGCTTCGTCGCGGTGCGTGCGCCGAATGCGGCGGCGGCCGTCGCGGGCGTGCCGGCCGAACGCTGGGTATTCCGCCGCGGCGAAAGCGATACGGGCGCACCGTTCGCGCCGTCGCTGCGCTTCACGTGCTGATTCGCCCGACCGGCGGCACGGCATGTGCCGTGGCCGCCTTGCATCGATCGACCCGACCGGAACCGACATGACGAACCTGCTGATCCGCAATGTCCGCACGAACGCCGACGCCGCGCTCGATATCCTGATCGAAGGCGATCGCATCGCGCGCGTCGGCCCGTCGCTCGAGGCCCCGGCCGGCTGCGCGATCGAGGACGGCGCGGGCGCGTTGGCGTTGCCGGGCCTCGTCGAAGGCCATACGCACCTCGACAAGACCCACTGGGGGATGCCGTGGTATCGCAACGCGGTCGGGCCGCGTCTCGTCGACCGTATCGAGAACGAACGCCACTATCGCGCGACGAGCGGCCATGACGCGGGCGCCGCGTCGCTCGCGCTGGCGCGCGCGTTTCTCGCGGCCGGCACGACGCGCATCCGCACGCACGTCGACGTCGATACCGACGCCGGGCTGCGTCATCTGCACGGCGTGCTCGCGACGCGACAAACGCTGCGCGGACAGGTCGAGATCCAGATCGTCGCGTTTCCGCAATCGGGCGTGCTCAAGCGGCCGGGCACCGATGCGCTGTTGTCCGACGCGCTCGACGCCGGCGCCGACCTGCTCGGCGGGCTCGACCCATGCGCGATCGAAGGCGATCCGGTCGAGGCGGTGGACGTGCTGTTCGCGATCGCCGAACGCCACGGCCGCGGGCTCGACGTCCATCTGCACGAGCGCGGGTCGATGGGCGCGTATTCGCTCGACCTGATCCTGCAGCGCACCGCGGCGCACGGCATGCACGGGAAGGTCACGATCAGCCATGGTTTTTGTCTCGGCGATCTCGCCGAACGCGAGCGCGATGCGCGGCTCGCGCGGATGGCCGAGCTCGGCGTCGCGATCGTCACGACCGCGCCGGCCGCGGTGCCGGTGCCGCCGGTGGCCGCGTGCCGCGCGGCGGGCGTGACCGTGATCGGCGGCAACGACGGCGTGCGCGACACGTGGACGCCGTACGGTTCGCCCGACATGCTCGAACGCGCGATGTTGATCGGCATGCGCAACGATTTCCGCCGCGACGATGCGCTCGAAGTCGCGCTCGACTGCGTGACGCACGGCGCGGCGCGCGGCTGCGGTTTCGCGGATTACGGGCTGCGGCCGGGTAGCCGCGCGGACGTCGTCCTGGTCGATGCGCTGACGTTCGCCGAGGCCGTCGTCGCGCGACCGGTGCGGCGCGTCGTCGTCTCGTCCGGGAAGATCGTCGCGCGCGACGGCGCGCTGGTCTGAGCGTCGCGTCGCCCCGGTATGATCGGGTTTTCAGCCGGATGTCGGGAGACGACGATGCGACGCACGACCGCGGCACGGGCCGCACGATGGATGGCGGTGGCCCTGTTCGCCGTGAGCGCCGCGCATGCGGTGGCGGCCGGGCCGGCCGACGCGCGGCAGGAAGCCAACCGGCGCACGGTGCTCGCGTTCTACGAGAAAGGTTTGAACGAGAAGGATGCGGACGCCGCGCTCGCGTATGTCGGCGATCGCTACGTGCAACACAACCCGAACGCGGCCGACGGACGCGACGGCTTCCGCAAGTTCGTCGCGTTTCTGCGCGATAAATATCCGCAGTCGCACAGCGAGATCAAGCGCTCGTTCGTCGACGGCGACTACGTGATCCTGCACGTGCACGCGGTGCGCGAACCGGGCACGCGCGGCAGCGCGATCATGGACATCTTCCGGCTCGAGCACGGCAAGATCGTCGAACACTGGGACGTCAACCAGCCTGTGCCCGAGCAGGCGGCGAACGGCAACACGATGTTCTGACGCGTGTGGCGCGCGGCGCGCCTGTGTGCCGCTCCCGTTTGAAATCCGCTTCGCCTACCGCCCTTCGAGTTCCAGCATCGCCGCGAGCGTCTTCGTCAGCGCGCTGACCATCGGATCGGCGGTCGGCCGGTGCAGGATCGCGATGTCCATGTGCTCGATCGGCGCGAAGCCCTGCTTCGCGGCCAGCACCACATGCTCGTCCGTTACCGCACGCGCGGGCAGCACGCTGATGCCGAGCCCGTCCGCGACGGCCGCCTGGATGCCGCTCAGGCTCGACGTCGTGAAGCTGATCCGCCAGCGGCGGCCGCGTTCCTCGATCGCCTTGATCATGTCGTCGCGGTAGAGCCCGCGCGGCGGGAACGCGACGATCGGCACCGGGTCGAGATCGATCGACGGATGCTTCGCGCTGTCGATCCAGCGCAGCTTCTCCGGCCAGCGCACGACCGCCTCGCGGCTGTCGCGCCGCTGCTTGATCAGCACGAGATCGAGTTCGCCGCGATCGTACGCGGCGCTGACGTCGCGGCTCAGCCCGCACGTCACTTCGAGCTTCACCTGCGGATGCTCGCGCTTGAACGCCGCGAGCGCGTGCGTCGTGCGGCCCGCCGCGAAATCGTCGGGCACGCCGAGCCGGATCGTCAGCGCGACCGTCGCGCCCGACAGCGCCTCCAGCATCTCGTCGTTCAGCGCGAGCATGCGCCGCGCATAGCCGAGCACCGTCACGCCCGCATCGGTCGGCCGCACGTCGCGCGTGCCGCGATCGAGCAGGCGGTGGCCGGCGATTTCCTCGAGGCGACGCACCTTCTGGCTGACCGTCGACTGCGTCGAATGCAGGCGCGCGGACGCCGTCGTGAAACTGCCGCAGTCGGCGACCATCACCAGCGCGCGCAGCAGGTCGATGTCGAACAGGGGTCTATTCATTTATGCACTTCTAGGGATTCGGGTATTTCATTTTCAAATGCGTGCGACGACTTTTAACATGGTGGGGCATCGCGGGCAATCGCGGTTTCGCCGGAGCTGGGCGGGTGTTTTGCGGGGTCGTGAGGTGCTTGACGACATCCCGTGGAGGACGTTCGCGCACGACGCCGATCTGCACGGCACGAACCGGTGTCGCGGCTCCGGGTTGATTCCGGCGGCCGATCGCGATCATGTCGAGACGGTACGCACGCCGATCGATGCGAACGTGAACGTCGATCACGGAGGCGAGGTGCGATATCGCGCTGAAAAATTCGATCGCGGTATAGGGCGCATTACTGACGGATTCAATGGAATATCGGGCGACAGATTGACGTGGTTGCTGGTGTGGGCGACTTCCTCTCGCTAACATCCGGAATACACGTTCTGACGCTCGCGTGCATAGCGCAGGGTAAACATTCGAGCATTCCATAAAAAAGCCGTCAATGGAGCATCGTTACGCTTCCTTGGTTTCTATCTTCCGTCAATCCGCCGCGCTCCTCATTTCTCCGCTTGCGCCCAAAAATTATGCGGTCTAGACTGCATCGCAATTTCATCGAAGTCCGTCTTTCGCGCCCCGTGCCGGCTTCTCGTCGCGGCGCCTCCACCGGACGCCGGCATCGCCTGCCGCGTCGAGACTTTCAAGGACCCGCCATGAACCGCATCGCAAAGCTCCTCGTCACCGCGCTGGCGTTCGCACCGCTCGTATCGTTCGCACAGGACACGTCGACGATCCGCTGGGGCATCGACCCCACGTATCCGCCGTTCGAGGCGAAGCAGCCCGACGGCTCGCTCGCCGGGTTCGACATCGACCTGCGCAATGCGCTCTGCGAGCAACTGCATGCGAAGTGCGTGTGGGTCGAGCAAAGCTTCGACGGGATGATCCCGGCGCTGCGCGCGCGCAAGTTCGACGTGATCATGTCCGCGATGACCGCCACCGACGAACGGCTCAAGCAGATCGACTTCTCGAACAAGCTGTACGCGTCGCCGGGCGCACTCGTCGCGCCGGTCGGCTCGAAGCTGCTGCCGAGCGCCGCATCGCTCGCCGGCAAGCGCGTCGGGATCGACCAGGGCACGACGCAGGAGGCGTATGCGAAGGCCGAATGGGCGACCAAGGGCGTGACGATCGTCTCGTACCAGAACCAGGACCAGGTGTACCAGGATCTCGTCAACGGCCGCCTCGATGCGACGTTCCAGGACAAGACGCAGGCTGGCTACTCGTTCCTGAAGACGCCGCGCGGCAAGGGCTACGCGTTCGCGGGGCCGGACGTGACCGACGCGCGGATCACCGGCTACGGCGTCGCGATGGGCATACGCAAGGGCGACGCCGACATGAAGAAGCGGCTGAACGACGCGATCGTCGCGATCCGCGCGAACGGCACGTACCAGAAGATCGCCGCGAAATACTTCGACTTCGACATCTACGGCGCAAAGCAGCAACTGACTTCGGCGCCGTGACCCCGTGACTCATCCGATCGACAGGCACACCATGACGAGCATTCAGGATCGCGTCGCGCAAGCCGTGACGCCCGAGCTGATCGCCGCGTTCCGCGAGGAAGGCGCGGTCTGCATCAAGGGCATCTTTTCGCCCGACGAAGTGGCCGCGCTGCGGGTCGGCATCGACGCGAACCTCGCGCAACCGAGCGAACGCGCGAAAGTCGCGAGCCGGCCCGACGATCCGGGCTGGTTCTTCGAGGATTTCTGCAACTGGCGGCACAACGACGCGTATCGCGACTTCATCGTGCGCTCGCCGGCGCCGTCGGTCGCCGCCGCGCTGATGGGCACGGACCACGTGCGGCTGCATCACGACCACCTGCTCGTGAAGGAGCCCGGCACGCGGCAGCGCACGCCGTGGCACCAGGATCAGCCGTACTACGACATCGAAGGCGACGACAACGTCAGCATGTGGATTCCGGTCGATCCGGTGCCGCTCGAATCGACACTGGAATTCGTCGCGGGCTCGCATCGCGGGCCGTGGCTGATGCCGCGCACGTTCATGGACAAGGAGGCGAAGTGGTTTCCGGAAGGCAGCCTTGCCGACCTGCCCGACATCGAATCCGACCGCGCGGCCTTCCCGATCCGTCGCTGGGCGCTCGAACCGGGCGACATGGTGTGTTTCCGGATGCTCACGCTGCATGCGTCGGGCGGCACGCAGAACCGGCGGCGCGCGTTTTCGATTCGCTTCGTCGGCGACGACATCCGTCACGCGCCGCGCCGCTGGAAAACGTCACCCGATTTCCCCGGGCTCGCGGATCAACTGCCGGACGGCGCACCGCTCGATCACCCGCTGTTTCCGGTCGTGTGGTCGCGCGATGCGGGGCAGGTCGATGGGATCTGACTCCGGTGCGTCGAGGTGACGAATCCGGCGGCAGTTTCAGGGGCGAAACGGCCGCCGTGCGTTCCTGGCGCGTGCGACGAAGGATCAGGTCGGGTGGCGCCCCGCGCCCGGCTTGAAACGCGAGCCGAGCCGGTAGCGATTGCCAGGATGCAGGAAGTGCACGAACGTGACGGGCAGCCCGTCCGTCCACGTGCGGCGCGTGAGCGTGAGGCACGGCTCGTCGGCGCGCATGTCGAGCAGCCTCGCCTGTTCGCCGGTCGGCAGCGACGCGTCGACGACGTGCTCGATTTCCAGTTCGTAGTGCGACACGTTGTTGTACAGGTATTCGGACGGCGGCTCGATCTGAAAATCCTGATCGATGAAGCCGGGCGAGGCGGCCGGGTTCACGTAGCGATCCTCGAGCTGGATCGGGCGGCCGTTTTCCTCGTGCACGCACACCACGTGAAAGACCGGCGTGTTGACCGGCAGGCCGAACGCGGCCGCGACGTCGAACGACGCGGGCTCGCGCGACTGGCTGAGCACGCGGCAGCGGTATTCGTGACCGCGCGCGCGGATCTCGTCGCGGATGTGCGCGATCATCAGCAGGTTCGACTGCGGCTTCACCTCGGCGACGAAGGTGCCGACGCCCGCGATGCGCTTGAGCACGCCTTCCTCGGTCAGCTCGCGCAGCGCGCGATTGACCGTCATGCGCGCGACGCCGAACTGCGCGGCGAGATCGAGTTCGGACGGAATGCGGTCCCCTGGGCGCCAGTCGCCCGCATCGACATTCTGGCGAACGAGCGTCTTGATCTGCTGGAACGGTGCGGTGGTCTTCGTGACCATCGGGGGATCCTTCGGGAAGGGCAACCGCGAAATTCTATCCCGGATCAGGCGGCGGGCAGTTCGCGAACGTCGGCCGTCGGCTCGTTACCGAACGCGTCGCTCAGCGCATGGCCGATCAGTTGCCGTGCCGCCGCCGCGGGCGTCGCGAGCGCACCGCTCGACTTCAACTCGTCGAACTTCTCGCGCATCGGGAAGTTGTCTTCGCTGGTCGAGCGGATCGTCGCCTGCATGCCGGTGTCGACCACGCCGGGCGCGACGCTGCAGATCCGCAGCGCGCCGTTCGCGTCGAGCGCGACCGCGCGCGCATGGTGATCGAGCGCGGCCTTGGTCGCGCAGTAGACGCTCCAGCCCGCATACGCGTTGCGCGCCGCGCCGCTCGACACGTGCAGGATCCGGCATTCGGTCGTGGCCGATGCCGCTTGCGCGAGCGCGGCCGACAGCATCAGCGGCGCGGCGACGTTCAGGCCGACCGCGCGGGCGACGATCGCCGGATCCTGCACGGCGAGCGGCCCGATCGGATCGACGATGCCCGCATTGTTGAACAGCAGCACGAGCGACGCACCGTCGACGAAGCGGCGCAGTGTGTCGCCGGCCAGCCAGGCCGCGACGGCCGTGGAATCCGACAGGTCGAGTTCGATTTCGGCGAAGCGCTCGCCGGCCTGCGACGCGAGCGACGGATGACGGCTGCGCGACACGCCGAGCACGGCGATGCCTTCCTGCAGCAATTGTTCGGCGAGCGCCGCGCCGACGCCGCGGGTGTGTCCGGTGACGATGGCGCGCACGTGTGCGGGAGAAGATGCAGTCATGGTGGTGAACCGGTGAGGGGATGAGCGGGTTTGACGAGCGGCGCGCACGCACGCGGCAGCGCGTTCAGGGCGGGCGATGCGTGGTATCGACCTGCGAAGACGATCGCGCGCGGCACCGTTGATTTCGGGATGAACGCTTATCGTAGCGCCCGCGTGAGCATCGCGCAAACGCCGGGACGTGCGTGACGGATGAATCTGCGGCGCTGCGGCTCGCGCATCGTCGCGTTGCAGCACGTGCGCTCGGCGCGCCGCTGCGTCGGACGAAAGCCTGCTCAGGCGAGTGTGCGCGCCGGCGCGGCGAGCGGCGCCGGGCCGCGCGTCGCGAGCTATCATATGGCTCGCCCGTGCGCGAAGCCGCGCGGGCCGCGATCGTTTCCCTTCACCTGCCGCACGTTTCGACGCCACTCATGAACACCACGCCGGATACGCCCACGCCCCGCGCCCTTCGCGAACTCACGCCCCTCGAGGCCCGCATTCTCGGCGTGCTCGTCGAGAAGCAGCATACGGTGCCGGACACCTATCCGCTGTCGCTGAATGCGCTGACCGCCGGCTGCAACCAGAAAACCGCGCGCGCGCCGGTGATGAACGTCAGCGAGGACGAAGTCACGACCGCGCTCGACGGGCTGAAGCACCTGAGCCTCGTGATGGAGGGCAGCAGCAGCCGCGTGCCGCGTTTCGAGCACAACATGAATCGCGTGCTCGGCATCCCGAGCCAGGCCATCGCGCTGCTGACGATCCTGTTGCTGCGCGGCTCGCAGACGGCCGCCGAGCTGCGCCTGAACAGCGCGCGCCTGCACGGCTTCGCGGATATCTCGTCGGTCGAGGCGTTCCTCGACGAACTCGCGGCGCGTGCGCAGCCGCTCGTCGTCCGGCTGCCGCGTGCACCGGGCGCGCGCGAGAACCGCTGGATGCACCTGATGTGCGGCGAAGTGAACATGGCCGACTTCGCGAGCACGGAGGCAGGCGGTGGCGCGGATTCGGTGTCGCCTTCCGAATTCGAAGCGCTGAAGGCCGAGCAGAAGCGTCTCGCGGACGAAGTGGCGCGACTCAATGCGCTGGTTCAGCGGATGGCGAGCGAACTGGGCATCGACGTCGACGCGCCGGGCGACGCGGGCTGATCGCTTCTTGATGCATGCAGCGCGATCGGCACGCACGCGCTCCGGATCAACGGGCGCATCACGGGCGATAACAGAATGGTTTTCATGGCGGTGCGTGAACGATGAAGATGCCTGTCAACCAACACTGATCCGCGTGGCGCCCGCATCGACGAGCCGGAACAGCAGATCCTCGACGGCCGCGCACGGCGCCGAGCCGAGATCCGCGTTGACGCGCCATCCGTGCTCCGTGTTCGCCGGTTCCGACAGATAGTGAACGATGCCGTGCAGGCCGTCTTCGGCCGGCATGCTTTCGTCGTCGGCGTCGAACCACGCGAAGAACCAGGTCTTGAACACATCGGTGGCCGCGGCTTCGTCGAGCCCGTCGGCTTCGATCGTCGCCCAGTCCCACACGAACGGATGGATCGATACGGCTACCGTTTCGAGCTCGAACTCGAACGGCTCGAAATCCAGTTGCGTGGTCGAATCGATCATCGCCGGCTGGCCGGCCGATTCGCCCTCGGTGTGCACGGTGTCGGCACGGCACGGCAGCGCGAGCGGGCCTTCGGTGGCGAGCGTGCCGTCGGCTTTCCGGTAGGCCGGTTCGACGACGGCCGCCGGTTGCGCGGCCGCTTGCGCGAGCAGGTCGACGTAGGGTTGGCGGATGGCGCTGAGCAAGTCGGATACGGTCATCGTGGCGTGTCGGGCAAGGGGTGAACGATCGATCGCAGGCAAGCGGCGCATGCCGTCGCCTGCATCGAGCGAGGGGCCGCGTCGGCAGCGGACAACCACGATCGTACGGCACCGCGGCGACACGCGACCACTCGGCCGAATGGCCGGCGGCCCCCGATCGCCGTCGCTTCGCGAGCGTCGCGTCGATGCCGATCGACTCCCGCCGCCACCCGCTATCGTCCCGCGCGGGTGCCATAATCGAGCCTGCCCATCATTCCAGACAGACGTCCCCCGGAGAATCACCATGCAGAACCTCGACAATCCGTCCCACGATCGCGAGGTAGGCAGCGCCGACGCGACGCAGGACACCACGCGCATCGACGACGTCCGCATCGGCGCCGTGCGTCCGCTGATTTCGCCCGCGCTGCTGCTCGACGAGCTGCCGGTGCCGCCCGCGACGCAGACGCTCGTCGAGGATACGCGCCGCGCGATCGGCGACATCCTGCACGGCCGCGACGACCGGCTGCTGCTCGTCGTCGGCCCGTGTTCGATCCACGATCACGACCAGGCGCTCGACTATGCACGCCGCCTGAAGGCCGCCGCCGATGCGCTGAAGGACGACCTGCTGATCACGATGCGCGTGTATTTCGAGAAGCCGCGCACGACGGTCGGCTGGAAGGGGTACATCAACGATCCGCGCCTCGACGGCAGCTTCCGCATCAACGAAGGGCTGCGTGCCGCGCGGCAACTGCTGCTCGACATCAACGCGCTCGGCCTGCCGGCGTCGACCGAATTCCTCGACCTGCTGAGCCCGCAGTACATCGCCGACCTGATCGCGTGGGGCGCGATCGGCGCGCGCACGACCGAGAGCCAGAGCCATCGTCAGCTCGCGTCGGGGCTGAGCTGCCCGATCGGCTTCAAGAACGGCACCGACGGCGGCGTGCAGGTCGCGTCGGACGCGATCGTCGCCGCGGCCGCGAGCCATGCGTTCATGGGGATGACGAAGATGGGGATGGCCGCGATCTTCGAGACGCGCGGCAACGACGACGCGCACGTGATCCTGCGCGGCGGCAAGAATGGGCCGAACTACGATGCCGAGCACGTCGAAGCGAGCTGCGCGGTGCTGCGCAAGGCCGGGTTGCGCGAGCAGGTGATGGTCGACTGCTCGCATGCGAACTCGAACAAGTCGCACGAGCGGCAGATCGAGGTCGCACGGGATCTCGCGCGGCAGTTGGGGCAGGGCGAGCACCGGATCGTCGGCGTGATGGTGGAGAGCCATCTCGAAGCAGGCAGGCAGGACCTGAAACCGGGCGTGCCGCTGCAATACGGCGTGTCGATTACCGATGCGTGCCTGAGCTGGTCGCAGACGGAGCCGGTGCTCGACGTGCTGGCGGAAGCGGTGCGGCATCGTCGGGTGTATTCGCGGAATGCGTGATGCCGTGGGGCTGCGCGACGCCCGGCGCGTCGTTCGACGTGTTCGATGCGCCGCGAGGATCGGGCGCTCGCCCGCGAGATTGCCCTGATCGACCGGCCGCGGCGCCCTTGTTCCGCGCCGTGCGCCCCCGTCTGTCCGCACGATCCTTGATCCCGATCCGGCTCGCCCCGCCTGCCACGTTGCACGCTGAACGCACGACCCGGCGAATCCCGCTACCATGAAGGACGTGTTGCTCGCTGCAGTCCGGCCACGCACACACGCCGTGGCGGCGCGGCCGGCCATCACGCGACCGACGAAGCGGGGCATCCACCGATCAGCCGTTGCGCCCGCTTCGCTCCCGGAATCCACAACAACCGAACCGGAGTGCATGACACATGAAGTTCTACAAGACCCTCCTCGCAGCAGCCGTCCTCGCCTCGAGCGTCAGCGCGCACGCGCAGATCGCGGGCACCCAGCCGATCAGCGTGACCGTCGAGCAATCGCAGGCGCTGCTCGAAGGCTGGAGCGTGAAGAAGAGCGTGCTCGGCAAGACCGTGTACAACGACGAGAACCAGAAAGTCGGCAAGGTGCGCGACCTGATCGTCGCACCGGACGGCTCGGTGTCGGCCGCGATCGTGTCGGCAGGCGGCTTCCTCGGCGTGGCCGCGCATGACGTCGCGGTGCCGATCGCGTCGCTCGACGTGCGCAACGGCAACATCTACCTGCCGGGCGCGACCAAGGAAGCGCTGAAGGCCACGCCGGCGTTCCAGTACGCGAAGGTGCCGTCGCCGCCGAAGCCGAAGAAGGTCGACGAAAAGCACTGATCCGCGGTGTCGGCGCGGCGCCCGTTGCGCGATGCGGCGGGCGCCGCGTTTTTGTTTGCGTTTTCGTTTGCGATCAGCGCGTCCGCGTCGTCGGTCGTCACAGCCACACGCCGCTGAACCCGAACGTCACGGGCCCGCTCAGGAACACGCTGCCGGCGCCGTCCCATCGAACGGTGACGTCGCCGCCATCGCATGTCACCCGCACGGTGTCGTCGAGCAGCCCGCGCCGGATGCCGTTGACCACCGCGCCGCACGAACACGAGCCGGAGCCGAGCGGCACGCCGCCGCCGCGTTCCCAGATGCGCAGCCGAATGTGCGTGCGATCGATGACCTGAACGAAATGCACGTTGGTTTTCAGCGGAAACAGCGGATGCGTTTCGATGGCCGGGCCAAGCGCCGCCACGTCGATCGCGCGGAGAGCGTCGACGAAGAACGTGCAGTGCGGATTGCCCATGCTGCATGCGGCCGGCGCGCCGGGCAGCGGCAGCGCGAGCGTGTCGACGGCTTCCGAGACCGGCACGTCCTGCCAGCCGAGCCGCGGCACGCCCATTTCGACCTGGATCAGCCCGTCCGCATCCTGCGCACAGTGGAGGCGCCCGCGATTCGTGCGCAGCACGACCGACGCCGCGCCGGTTTCCCGCATCAGTTTCCACGCGATGCCGCGCGTCGCGCTGCCGCAGGTATCGAGCGCCGAGCCGTCGGGGTTCCAGAACGCGACGCGCGCGGCTGCGTCGTCACAGTCCGACACGATCGCGAGCTGGTTGAAGCCGATGCCGCGATGACGGTCGCCCATGCGCCGCACGAGGTCGCGATCGATGCGCTGCGCTGGATCGTGTCCCTGACCGCGCAGATCGACGATGACGAAGTCATCGCCATTCGCGTGCATCTTCTGAAATGCGATCGGCATGGCGGTTCCGGAATGGAGGCAGGCAAATACTGTACGCGGCCCGCCGATCGCGGGCAATCGCGGCCTGACGGCGGGCAGGCGCCAGCGGCTACGTAATTCTACGTAGCCCGTCATACGTAGTTATCCGCTTGTAAGCGTCCCCCGTCGCGCGGAATACTACGGCCCATCGCCGCGGTCTCTGCGAGGCCGCGGCACGACGCATCGACGTCACGCGGGTTCGGCGCCTCGCCGCATCCACTCAAAAACACATTGGAGACCAGGAGACGCCATGAATCGGGCTTCCAGTACCCTGCTATGGATCGCGGTTGCGCTGCTCGGCGCGTTCGCCTTCGGCACGATCGCACTCGCGCACGGCGAACGCGTCAGTGCCCTCTGGATCGTGATCGCCGCAGTCTGCGTGTATCTGATCGCGTATCGCTTCTACAGCCGTTTCATCGCCAGCAAGGTCATGCAGCTCGACGGGCTGCGGATGACACCGGCGGTCAAGTACAACGACGGCCTCGACTACGTGCCGACCAACAAGTACGTGCTGTTCGGCCATCACTTCGCCGCGATCGCCGGCGCCGGGCCGCTCGTCGGCCCCGTGCTCGCCGCGCAGATGGGCTATACGCCCGGCATGCTGTGGATCCTGGCCGGCGTCGTGTTCGCTGGCGCGGTGCAGGACTTCATCGTGCTGTTCATCTCGACGCGTCGCGACGGCCGTTCGCTCGGCGACCTCGTCAAGATGGAGCTCGGCACGGTGCCCGGCGTGATCGCGCTGTTCGGCGCGTTCCTGATCATGGTGATCATCCTCGCGGTGCTCGCGCTGATCGTCGTGAAGGCGCTGACCAATTCGCCGTGGGGCACGTTCACCGTCGCCGCGACGATTCCGATCGCGCTGTTCATGGGCGTCTATACGCGCTACATCCGCCCGGGCCGCATCGGCGAAGTGTCGATCATCGGCTTCTTCGGGCTGATGGCGGCGATCGCGTTCGGCCAGAACGTGGCTGCCTCGCCGGCCGTCGCCGCGTGGTTCACCTTCAGCGGCACGCAGCTCACGTGGATCCTGATCGGCTACGGCTTCGTCGCGTCGGTGCTGCCGGTGTGGCTCTTGCTCGCGCCGCGCGACTACCTGTCGACGTTCCTGAAGATCGGCACGATCCTCGGCCTCGCGATCGGCATCCTGGTCGTCGCACCGGAACTGAAGATGCCCGCGCTGACGAAGTTCGTCGACGGCACGGGCCCGGTGTGGGCGGGCAACCTGTTCCCGTTCCTGTTCATCACGATCGCGTGCGGCGCGGTGTCGGGCTTCCACGCGCTGATCTCGTCGGGCACGACGCCGAAGCTGATCGACAACGAAACCAACGCGCGCTTCATCGGTTACGGCGCGATGCTGATGGAATCGTTCGTCGCGATCATGGCGCTGGTCGCCGCGTGCGTGATCGAACCGGGCATCTACTTCGCGATGAACGCGCCGGCCGCGGTGCTCGGCTCGACGCCGGAAGCGGTCGCGAACACCGTCACGCAATGGGGCTTCGTGCTGACGCCCGACATGCTCACGCAAACCGCGAAGGCCGTCGGCGAGACGACGATCATCGCGCGTGCGGGCGGCGCGCCGACGCTGGCCGTCGGCATGGCGCACATCCTGCACCAGGTGATCGGCGGCGAAGCGATGATGGCGTTCTGGTATCACTTCGCGATCCTGTTCGAAGCGCTGTTCATCCTGACGGCCGTCGACGCGGGCACGCGTGCCGGCCGCTTCATGCTGCAGGATCTGCTCGGCACGTTCCACCCGGCGCTCAAGCGCACCGAGTCGCTGCCCGCGAACCTCGTCGCCACCGCGCTGTGCGTGGCCGCGTGGGGCTACTTCCTGTACCAGGGTGTGGTCGATCCGCTCGGCGGCATCAACACGCTGTGGCCGCTGTTCGGCATCTCGAACCAGATGCTCGCCGCGATCGCGCTGGTGCTCGGCACCGTCGTGCTGTTCAAGATGAAGCGCGAGCGCTACGCATGGGTGACGATCGTGCCGACCGCGTGGCTGCTGATCTGCACGCTGACGGCCGGCTGGCAGAAGATTTTCGACGCGAACCCGAAGGTCAGCTTCCTCGCGCACGCCGCGAAGCTGCAGGCCGCGGTGGACGAAGGCAAGGTGCTCGCGCCGGCGAAGTCGATCGCGCAGATGAAACGGATCATCTTCAACGACTACATCGATGCGGCGCTGGCCGGGTTGTTCATCTTCGTCGTCGTCGCGATCGCGGTGTACGGCGTGATCGCCGTGCTGCGCGCGCGCCGCGAATCGAAGCCCACCGTGCGCGAGACGCCGTACGAAGCGATGCCGGCTTCGCAGGCGCTCGGCAGCGGACGTTGACGGGAGGCCGCGATGTTCAGCGATCTCGGCAGCGACCTGCGCAGCGCGGGACGTTACCTTGGGCAGGCGTTGCGGCTGATGGTCGGCCTGCCCGACTACGATACCTACGTCGCGCACATACGCGAAACCCATCCAGACCGCGAGCCGATGACGTACGAGGAATTCTTCCGCGAGCGTCAGAATGCGCGGTATGGGTCGGGAGCGGGGAAGTGTTGCTGAACCGGGCCGTTGCAACGGATGCAACGGCCTGACGAGTCGGCCCGGTATCGAAACGGAAGCGCCGCGATGGCTGTCGCGGCGCTTTTTTCTTTGGGCGGGCCGCGGCGCGCATCGCACGGCGCTTGCAGGCCGTTTGCCCGCGCGCAGCACGGCGGCATCCGGCCGCCGGTATCATGAGGGCTTTCTTTCCCTGTTTCTTTCCCGATGGACCGCAGGAGAACACGTCGTGCATGTCGGTGAGCGTTTCAACAGCATTTCCCATCTCGTCGGCGCGGTGCTGTCGGTGGCCGGCCTCGTCGCGCTCGTGACGATGGGCGCACTCGAAGGCGATCCGTACAAGGTGGTGAGCTTCAGCGTGTACGGTGCGATGCTGATTCTGCTCTACGCGATCTCGACGGCGTATCACAGCGTGCGCGACCCGCGCCTGAAGGCGATCCTGCAGAAATGCGACCATGCGGCGATCTACCTGCTGATCGCCGGCAGCTATACGCCGTTCACGCTGGTCACGCTGCGCGGCCCCTGGGGCTGGTCGCTGTTCGGCGTGAGCTGGGGGCTCGCCGTGTTCGGCATCGTGCAGGAGCTGACGCTCGGGCGCCGCACGCGCCTGTTGTCGATGATCCTGTACGTGCTGATGGGCTGGCTCGCGCTCGTCGCCGTGCGGCCGCTGATCCATGCGCTGCCGCCGGTCGGCACCGCGTGGCTCGTGGCCGGCGGCGTGATCTACAGCGCGGGGATCTACTTCTTCATCAACGACGAACGCATCCGTCACGGGCACGGTATCTGGCACCTGTTCGTGCTGGCCGGCAGCCTGTGCCAGTTCGTCAGTGTCGCGATGTACGTCGCGTGAGCGGCATGGCGCGTTGAGCCGGTAACCATACGGGAGCGGCGTGCCGGCCCCGGAGGCGCTACCGGCGCGCGGCGGCGCGCGGATGCGCGGTCGTTTCGGCGGTTGTCGACGCCGCCTGCACCGTGAGCCACCACGTCGCCGCCGCGAGCGCCGACAACCCGGCTGCCAACGCCAGCACGACGCGCATCGCCACCGGAAACGGCTGCAGCGTCGCGATGCACGCACCGAAGATCGCCACGCCGAGCGCCGATCCGCTTTGCCGTGCCGCGTTCAGCACGGCCGCCGCCACGCCGGCGCGGTGCCGGTCGACCGTCCCGAGCGCTGGGGACGTCGCGGCCGGCGAGATGAAGCCCGATGCGAAGCCGATCGCGAGCATCGGCGCGACGGCGAGCCACGCGGGCGTCGTCGCGCCGATGGCCGTCATCCCGAGCGCGCCCGCCGCATAGAGCCCGAACGCCATGCACATCGGCCCGCGCGCGCCGAAGCGTGCAACGATCCGTCCCGACGCGAGGCCGCCGAGCGCGACCATCGCGGTCATCGGCAGGAACGCGAGCCCCGTATCGAGCGGGCCCGCGCCGCGAATCTGCCGATAGAACAGGCTGAGCACGAACAGCAAGCCGTAGAACACGAACGCCGATGCCATCGACACGCACGTCGAACCCGCGAACAACCGGTTGCGGAAGAACGCGAGCGGCAGCATCGGTTCGCGGCGCCGCACCTCGATCGCGATGAACGCGATCCACGCGACGACGCTCGCCACTGCGCCGCCGACGATCGGCCCCGAGCGCCAGCCGAGCGTCGGCCCTTCGATCAGCGTGCCGATCAGCGCCGCGATCGCGACGATGGCCGCCGCCTGGCCGCCCCAGTCGAATTGCCGCGACCGATCGACGGCGGCGCGCGCGACCGTGCGGCCGAGCCAGATGCCGGCGAGCCCGAACGGCAGGTTCACGAAGAAGAGGCTGCGCCAGCCGAACAGATCGATCAGCAAGCCGCCGATCAGCGGACCCGACGCCATCGCGATGCCGCCGCACCCCATCCATATGCTGATCGCCGACGCGCGCGCGGCCGGCTCGGGGAACGCGCGATTGATCAGCGCGAGCGAGCAGGGCACCAGCATCGCGCTGCCGACGCCCTGCAATGCGCGGGCGACCGCGAGCGCCGGCAGCGTCGGCGCGACGCCGCACAGGGCCGACGCGACGACGAAGATGGCCAGCCCCGCCACATAGACGGTGCGGTCGCCGAGCCGGTCGCCAAGCGTGCCGCCCGTCAGCAGCAGGCTCGCGAATGCGAGCGTGTAAGCGTTCACTATCCACTGCAGGCCGGCCACGCGGCTGCCGAACGTGTGCGCGATGTCGGTGAGTGCGACGTTGACGATCGACGCATCGAGCAACACGAGCGTATAGCTCACGCAGGTCGCGGCGAGCACGCGGCGCGCGGCGGCCCGATCCGGTGCGGCGGCCGTCATGCGCGTTCAGGCGTCGGCGAGGCGGCGGCCCGCAACGCATTGAACCCGACCCATCCCCAGTACACGCGATGATGCGCGATCAACCCGTCGCGCAGGTCCATCACCTCGACGAGATCGACCTGATCGCCGTCCGGCGTGGCGCGCGGGTATTCCCAGACGAGCTGGCGGCCGTTCGAGAAGAACAGCCCGGTCCGGTACCAGCGCCCGAGCTTGTTGTCCGGATTGCGCAGGCCGGCCGCGAAGAACGCGCCGATCGCGGCCTTGCCGTGCAGCACGCCCGAACCGTGTTCGGGCAGCGTGGCGACGACGAGCGGCGTTTCGAACACCGCGTCGTCGGCATACAGCGACATCAGCGCGTCGAAGTCGCGGGCGACGACGGCGGCGTGCCACGCCTCATGGATACGCCGGGCGTCGGCGCTGGCGTCGGTATCTGCGGGTGTCATGGCGGGTTTCCGGAAGTCGATCACGGAAACCACTGTAGGGGCGTCCCGCCGCGAGACGTTTCACGTCGACCCGAAACGTGGATGCGTCGCCGCGCCGCGGGCGCTCGGGTGTCGGCCCTCAGCCGCCCAGCGCGTCGAGATTCAGCGCATACGACTTGCCGATCCACACCGCGCAATCGCGGTGGTCGCGCAGTTCGTCATGCGTATTCGGATGCAGGAAGATATCGAGCGCGCCGTGGTTCAGCACGAGCCACGGCACGATGTCGTCGAATCGCGCGGCATCGAACGCGATCTGGTACGACCACGCCGGATGCGGGCCGACGAGGCGTTCGTGAAAGCGGCCGAGTTCGATGACCGCGCCGAACCGCGCGTCGACGACCTGGCGAAACGCCCAGGCCGCGTCCCGGCTCGTCGCATCGAAATAGACGTGCGCGTGCCAGCTGTCGATGGCGGTAATGTCGAGGGCGACCATGGAGAGGCTCGATTAAAAATGAAAATGCTTGAGATGCCGTGCGAAACGGCCGATGCATGATTATCGCGCGTCCTTGCAGATTGCGTCGTGTCTCAATCCGGCAGGACGATGCGAGTGATTTGTCCTGCATCAGAAGAATCGGCTGATCCGACGAAATCGCCTCGATGGTATCCGCGTGCGCGATAACACGCCGGAAGCCTTGTGCGCAGGCGCGCCGGCCGGAATCGCGCCGGCAACACGTCATTTCCTAAATTGAAAGAGCGGGGTGAGCGCTTCACCGGAGCGTCGGTAAAAGTCCGGTCAGATCGTTGAATGAAATAAAGAAATTCCATTTCGAAGGGATGCGCGAATGACGCAAGTCGCACGCCGAATGCGCGACTGAAAATAACAATTGCGGATTCGGCTATTCAAGCGGCATGCGGTCCGACATACGATGATTTCAACGCATCGATGATGGATCGATGCGGGGACAACCATCTGGAGGCCATTATGCGATCCCTCGTTCCCGTTGCCGTTCTTTCCTGCGCACTCGCTGCGCTACCGGCCGTCGGCTTCGCGCAGTCGATCGGCGCCGGCGACACCGCGCATGCCGCGCCGTTGACCTGGTCGGCGGCGCGTGCCGAAACCGATGTCCAGCTGATGCAGATGACGCGTGCCGGCTATCGCGCGACGACGGCCGGCAACCAGAACTATCCGCTCGCGATGCAGCGTGCGCTCGAGCGCGTGTACGACCCGGTGCCCGACCGGTGGCGCGACGAAAAGGCCGCGATGGAAGCACGGGCCGCCCGCGACGTGCAGAGCGGCCATCCGGTGAAGGCGTTCTTCGTGAAAACCGCGTACTACCTGAAGGGCGAGAACACGTTTTGATGCAGGAGACGAACATGGCGTGCCCGAACCGATCGCTCGGCGTGTGGCGTGCATCGACGATACGCAGGCTGCCGGAAGCGTGCGCGGCATCGCGGCGCGCCGACGTGCACGGCATGCGACGCCGGCCGAACACCCTGCGCGACGCGGGCCGCTGCGTCGCTGCGTGCCGCAGCGCGTGGCCGGGGGCGGCGGCGGACGACGCGCCCGCGAGCGAGGGCGAATCATGAAGGCTGCCCGGAAAGGCCGTCGCCATCCGCCGTTGACGCGCGAATGGCTGCTGCCGCTGCCGCCCGCGCATGCCCGCGACATCTCGCTGAAATGCCACATGGCGCTGGTCGCGCTGCGCGGCGAGCACGGTAGCGAAACGCTGCTGATGCGGCTGCGCACGAGCGTGTATCTGGTGTTCCTCGCGCTCGACGATGCGGTCTCTCCCGACGCGACCATCGACCTGTGCGTCGACGCCGAGCGCGTGCTGGACGCGAGTGTCGCGCGCGCCGCGCAAAGCGGTGCGTGGACGCTGCGCGACGACGAATGCGCAGTGCTCGAACGCGTGCTCGCCGCGAACGACGCGTGCGTGGCGACGCTCACGCGGCATCGGCTGGCCGAGCTGTGGCGTCACGTCTGCACGTTCGCTTCCGCCGAACAGCCGGGGATCGTCGCGCAGGCCGCGGCAAAGATGCGGGCGCCGGCCGTTCTGCATTGAATGACCGGCCGTGGGCCGTGTTTCGTATGCGTCTCATTCCATCGCGCGGCCGCGCGCCGTCTAATGACATGACTGGAACCCGGCGTGCCCGGGCGACGAGGATCCATCCTCGCGTTTGCGGCGATCGTGCGTATCGGCGCGAACGCATTCGTTTCGGTCAGGAGGAGCGATGGCGCTATACAGGAGCGGCGGCTACTTCACGTGTGGGAGTGGCCGCGCATTCAGCGAGAACTTGCCGCCGGGCAGCAAGGTGACGGTAGCGGGCATTTATCGATGCACCGTATGCGGCGACGAAATCGGCATTGCGAAATGGCAGGCGTTGCCGTCCGAGGACGCACATCCGCACGATCTCGATCCGCCGTCCGATCCGCTGCTCGATCCGGGGCCGACCGCGTGGCAACTGATCGCCGCGGCGGAGTCGCGAAGCTAGGCAACGGACGTTCGCCCCCGCCCGCGGGCATGCAAGCGCGCAAACGCAATGCATCACACGGCGTCCGTCAAAAACAAAAAGCGCCGCGGAGCGAACTCCGTGGCGCTTCTTCGATACCGGGCCGCTACGAAGGCGTGAACCTCCGCACGGCGAACCGCGCTGCTTAAGCGGCCGTTGCCGACTTCGCCGGCTTCTGCAGCTTGCCCTTGCCGGCGCGCTGGATTTCCTCGAGCTTGATCTCGACGTGGCGCGAGAACACGTACTCGGCCGGACGCTGCTTCGCGATCGAGATGTCCGGTGCGAACGGGCCGTCGGTCTTGATGCCCTTGCGGCTCACGCGCAGCGCCTTCAGCGGGTTCGAGATCGTGTCCATCACGGCCGTGGCCTCGAAGCCGCAGTGGACCATGCAGTCCGCGCACTTCTCGTAGTTGCCGACGCCGTAGTTGTCCCACTCCGTCGTTTCCATCAGTTCCTTGAAGGTCTTCACGTAACCTTCGCCGACCAGATAGCACGGCTTCTGCCAGCCGAACACCGTACGCGCCGGGTTGCCCCACGGCGTGCACTTGTACGTCTGGTTGCCGGCCAGGAAGTCGAGGAACAGCGACGACTGGCTGAACGACCAGCGCTTGCCGCCTTCGCCGCGCTTCAGGATTTCGCGGAACAGGTTCTTCGTCTTGTCGCGGTTCAGGAAGTGCTGCTGATCCGGCGCGCGCTCGTATGCGTAGCCCGGCGACACGGTGATACCGTCGACGCCGATCGGGCCCAGCGTGTCGAAGAACTTCGCGACGCGTTCCGGCACCGCGTCGTTGAACAGCGTGCAGTTGATGTTCACGCGGAAGCCGCGGCGCTTCGCTTCCTTGATCGCCGCGACGGCCTTGTCGTACACGCCTTCCTGCGACACCGAGTGATCGTGCGCTTCCTTGTCGCCGTCGAGGTGGACCGACCAGACGAAATACGGGCTCGGCTGGTAGTCGTCCATCTTCTTTTCCATCAGGAGCGCGTTCGTGCACAGGTACACGAACTTCTTGCGCTTCATGATGCCCTTGACGATTTCCGGCATCTCCTTGTGGAGCAGCGGCTCGCCGCCGGCGATCGACACGACGGGGGCGCCGCACTCGTCGACGGCCTGCAGGCATTCCTCGACGGACAGGCGCTGGTTCAGGATCGGATCCGGATAATCGATCTTGCCGCAGCCGTTGCACGCGAGGTTGCAGCGGAACAGCGGCTCGAGCATCAGCGCGAGCGGATAGCGTTTGTTGCCGGACAGGTGCTGGCGCACGATGTAGGCGCCGACACGGACTTGCTGGAGCAGCGGAATAGACAAGGGATGTCCTCCTTAAACTTCGCGGGCGACAGCTTGCGTGAGCTTCGCCGGCAACTTGAATTCGACTTTTTCTTCACGGCCCGCCATCGTCGCGACATCGACGGGCCCCAGCGCGCGCAGCGCGCCGATTACATCCTCGACCATTTCTTCGGGCGCCGACGCGCCGGCGGTCAGGCCGACCGTCTGCGCGCCCGCGAACCATTCGGCCTTCACTTCCGAGCCGTCGGCGACGAGATAGCTCGGCACACCGCTTTCGGTGCCGATCTCGCGCAGGCGGTTCGAGTTCGAACTGTTCGTCGCACCGACGACGAGCAGCACGTCAACCTGTTCGCTCAACTCGCGCACGGCGGCCTGGCGATTCTGCGTGGCATAGCAGATGTCGCGCGTGTCCGGGCCGACGAGGTCGGTGAACCGGCGCTGCAGCGCTTCGATGATGCCGCGCGTGTCGTCGACCGACAGCGTGGTCTGCGTGATGTACGCGACCGGCGTGTCGACGGGCAGCGTCAGCGTATCGACTTCCGCTTCGCTCTGCACGAGGATCACCTCGGCCGGAATCTGGCCGATCGTGCCCTCGACTTCCGGGTGGCCCGCGTGGCCGATCAGGATCAGCCGGCGGCCCGCCGCGACGTACTGACGGCCCTGCACGTGTACTTTCGTGACGAGCGGGCAGGTCGCGTCGAGCACGTCGAGCCCGCGCGTTTCAGCATCGCGCTCGACCGTCTGGGCGACACCGTGCGCGCTGAAGATCGCGACAGCGCCGTGCGGCACCTCGTCGAGTTCCTCAACGAATCGTGCCCCTTTATTACGCAGGTTTTCGACGACATGCCGGTTGTGCACGATCTCATGACGCACATAGACCGGCGCACCGTGCTGTTGCAGCGCGCGATCGACGATCTCGATCGCACGGACAACCCCCGCACAGAAGCCGCGGGGCTGGGCAAGGATGACTCGCATAAGTGAGCGAACTCCGACGACAGACGCCGGGGTTCGAGGCGCTTGGCACGCGCTTGCTCGCCCCGGCTTGATGTTATGAAGGCAGGAACGAACCGGCCGGCCAGGCCCCGGAACCCCGAATTAATCGCGCATTTTAACCCTATCGGGCCGTCCTTGCTTCGGTGCCGTGTCGGCACCGTTGCAATTGCGGGAGAGCCGCGTCGGCGCTGGCGCGCGCGGAACCCGGTAAACTGCGCGGTTTCGCGGGCGACCGCTCCGGCTGCCCGCCATCGCGCTCATTTCAAGGCCATTCGATGACCGTCGATTCTCACGCGTATTGCCCGTCCGCCCATGCGGCTTCGGGTGTGTTGTTCCAGACCCTTTTTGAAGCCGAACCGGCAGGCGCGCGGCGGGAGGCAGGCCGATGATGCTCGCGATCGCTTTCCTGGTGTCCGGCCTGTCGCTGGTGATCTGGATCGTGCTGCTCGTCGCGCGCGGCGGCTTCTGGCGCGCGCAACCGGCGCGGCCGCTGCCGCCCGACGCCCGCGGCGCGGCGGCCGACGCCGGCTGGCCGGCCGTCGTGGCGGTCGTGCCGGCGCGCAACGAAGCCGACGTGATCGCCCGCGCGGCGACTTCGCTGCTCGAGCAGGACTATCCGGGCGGCTTCCACCTCATCATCGTCGACGACCACAGCGACGACGGCACCGCCGACGCGGCCCGCGCGGCCGCGCTCGCGATCAACCGCGCCGACCGGCTGACGGTGCTGACCGCGAAGCCGCTGCCGGCCGGCTGGTCGGGCAAGGTGTGGGCGCAGTCGCAGGGGATCGCGGCCGTGCAGACGCTCGGCCTGCCGGCCGACTACCTGCTGCTGACGGATGCCGACATCGGCCATCCGCCCGACGCCGTCGCGCAGCTCGTCACGCGCGCGCAGGCCGAGCAGCGCGATCTCGTGTCGCTGATGGTGCGGCTGCGCTGCGATTCGTTCTGGGAGAAGGCGCTGATCCCGGCGTTCGTGTTCTTCTTCGCGAAGCTGTACCCGTTCTCGTGGATCAACAACCCGCGCAACCGGACGGCCGGCGCCGCCGGCGGCTGCATGCTCGTGAAGCGCACGGCGCTCGAGGAAGCGGGCGGCATCGAGTCGATTCGCGGCGCGCTGATCGACGACTGCAGCCTCGCCGCGCAGATCAAGCATCGCGGCAGCGGCCGCCATCCGATCCGGCTCGATCTCGCCGATCGCAGCGTGTCGCTGCGCCCGTACGACAGCTGGCGCGACATCTGGAACATGATCGCGCGCACCGCGTTCACGCAGCTGCACTATTCGCCGCTGCTGCTGGCCGGCACGCTGCTCGGGATGACGATCATCTATCTGGTGCCGCCCGTCGTCGCGCTCGCTTACGGCGCGCGCGCATGGCCGGCGTGGCTCGCGTGGGCGTCGATGTGCGCCGCGTATGCGCCGATGCTGCGCTACTACCGGCGCTCGCCGCTGTGGGCGCCGGCGCTGCCACTCGTCGCGCTGTTCTATGTGGGCGCGACGTTTGCGTCCGCGTGGCGTTACTGGCGCGGCAAGGGTGGCCAGTGGAAGGCGCGCGTGCAGGCGCCGGTGGAGCGTTGACACACGCCGGCGGAGGCCGGCCGCCCAGATAAACCGGAGCGCTGAAAGCACACAGCCCGGATCGGCTCGAGCCGATCCGGGCTGTGTGCTTTTTGGCCGGCTTCCGGCCGATGCGCGCGCTTACCGCTGCGTCAGCATCATGTACATCTGGATCACGACGTCCGGCGAGAACGTGAACGGCACCCAGCCGTAGCCCGTGTGGCGGGCGACCAGCAGGCGGTCGCCGTTCGCCTGCTTCTGCACGGCCATCATCGGGTTCTTCGTCGTCACGAAACGCCAGCCGGCCGGAATGCCGGGCGGCGGCTCCGGCTGCATCGACGCGCGTGCGTGCGCGAGTTCCTCGATCAGCTGGCCCAGTTGCTCCGGATGCAGCGTGATCGACTGGCCGTTGATGGTGAGCGTGAGTTCGTTCTGGGACGGGCGCGCGACGTGCAGCGTCGCGTTGTCGGCAGGCGCGGCAGGGGTATTGGTTTCAGTTTCAACCGCGGTTTCGGCTTGCGCCGTTGGGATCAATGCGGTCTCGGCATCGGCCGGGGCGTCGGCGGCTTCGACCACATCGATCGTTTCCACCGTTTCCGCCGCCGCCCGCGCGGTCGCGTTCGCCGACGCTTGCGCCGCCACTGCCGGCTCGACGACATCGGCCGTCACGGCCGACGCAGCAACCGCGCTCGTCGCGGCTTCCTTGACGACGGCCTCGACCAGCGCTTCGGCGTCGACGATGGCCTTCGCGTGGTGCTGCGCGGCCGCTTCGGCCTGGGCGATCGCTTCGGTATGGCGCTGCGTGATCGCTTCGGCCGCGGCGGTCGCTTCCGCGTGGCGTTGCGCGGCTGCTTCGGCCTGGGCGATCGCTTCTGCGTGACGCCGCGTGATGGCTTCGGCCTCGGCGGTTGCGTCGGCATGATGTTGAGCGGCGGCCTGCGTATCGGCGAGCGCCTGCGCGTGCCGCTGGGCGAGCGCCTCGGCCTCGGCGATCGCAGCCATGTGGCGCTGCGCGGCTGCTTCGGCCTCGGCGGTCGCTTCCGCGTGGCGCTGCGCAGCGGCTTCGGCTTCGGCGGTCGCCGCGGCATGACGTTGCGCGGCCGCTTCAGCCTCGGTCGCGGCGGCGTGATGACGCTGCGCGGCGGCCTCGGCTTCGGCGATCGCCGCCGCGTGTCGCTGCGACGCGGCTTCGGCATCCGCGTGACGTTGCGCGAGCGCTTCGGTCAGCGCGGTGGCTTCGGCATGGCGCTGCGAAGCGGCCTCGGCTTGCGTGGCGGCATCCGTATGACGTTGGGCGGCCGCTTCGGCGGCGGCGGTGGCGTCGGCATGACGCCGCTGCGCGGCTTCGGCATCGGCGGCAGCGGCCGTGTGGCGCTGCGCGGCCGCCTGCGCTTCGGCTTCCGCCGCCGCGTGACGCTCGGCCGCGGCCCGGGCTTCCGTTGCCGCGGCGCGCGCGAAGGCTTCCGCGCTGCGTGCCGCCTGCTGCGCGGCGTGGTGATCGTGGAGGAGCTGATCGACGCCCGTGGCGAGCGAAGCGATCTGATCGTTCAGGTTCATGCGTGTCTTCTCTGCGTAAGACCCGCGATTTTAACCGCTGCGCCGATAGCGGTCCGTGCGCGGCGTGTAACAAAGTGCGCAAAGCGGCGCGACGTGCGCCGCTTTGTGTTACTTGAGGTAGCCCGCCGACCCGAACCAGTCGAGCGCATCGCGCAGCCCTTCGCGATACGGGCGCGCCCGGTAGCCGAGCTCGCGCTCGGCCTTCGCGGACGTGAAATACATCTTGTTCTTCGACATCCGCAGCCCGTCGACGGTGACGAAGGGCTCCTTCTTCGTGAACTTCGCGACCGCTTCGGCACCGACCGCGAGCGGGTACAGCGGCCAGCGCGGCAGCGCGATCGTCGGCGCCTTGCGGCCCGTCATCTGCGCGATGTCCGCGAGCATCTGCTGCAGCGGCAGGTTCTCGCCGCCGAGGATGTAGCGCTCGCCGATCCGGCCGTGCTCGAGCGCGAGGAAGTGGCCGTGCGCGACGTCGTCGACGTGCACGAGGTTCAGCCCCGTGTCGACGAACGCGGGAATCTTGCCGAGCGCGGCCTCGACGATGATGCGGCCGGTCGGCGTCGGCTTCACGTCGCGCGGGCCGATCGGCGTCGACGGGTTGACGATCACGGCGGGCAGCCCTTCGTCGGCGATCATCCGTTCGACCGCGCGCTCCGCGAGCACCTTGCTGCGCTTGTAGACGCCGATCGCCTGCTCGGCCGTGAGCGGCCGGTTCTCGTCGGACGGATCGCCGGCGCTCGTCACCTTCAGCGTCGCGACGCTGCTCGTGTAGACGATCCGCTCGACGCCTTCCGCGCGGGCCGCGCGCATCGTCGCGACCGCGCCTTCGAGGTTCGCGCGCTCGATTTCGTCGGGGTCGGGCGCCCACAGCCGGTAGTCGGCCGCCACGTGCAGCAGGTAGCGCACGCCGCGCAGCGCGGCGCGCATCGACGCCTCGTCGCGCATGTCGCCGGTGACGACCTCGGCGTCGAGATCCGCGACGTTCGTGCGCGGGCTGGTCGGGCGTACGAGCACGCGCACCGCATAGCCTTTCTGCTGCGCGATGCGCGCGACGGCCGAGCCGACGAAACCGGACGCGCCGGTGACGAGAACGAGATCGCGGGAAGTATCAGTCATGCGTTTCCTTCAGGGCCGCGCGGGGGGCGCGGCGGTTGAGCATCGGCGAGATTGTACGTGGTCGACGGGCGCGGCGACGCCCGGCCGGCGCGTGTGCGAAGCGGCCGACGCGACTACAATGCCGGGCTTGGATGCAACGGGAGGGCGACGCGATGAGCCGCAATGAACTGGACGAACGGATCGAGACCTACTACGTGCGGGTGCGCGGCGTCGTGCAGGGCGTCGGCTTTCGTCATGCGACGGTGCGCGAGGCGCATGCGCTGAAGCTGCGCGGCTGGGTCGCGAATCTCGAGGACGGCACCGTCGAGGCGATGATCCAGGGCCCCGGCGCGCAGATCGACCGGATGCTCGCATGGCTGCGCCACGGGCCGCCCGCCGCGCGCGTGACCGAGGTGACGTTCGAGGAACGCCGGACCGAGAAGCGCTTCGAACGCTTCCAGCAACAGTAAGCGGCGCACAACGACATGACGGGGTATCCGGAAGCCGGGCGCGGCCTCATGCTGTCGGTGATGGCGTCGACGCTGTTCGCGCTGATGTCGGCTTACGCGAAACTGCTCGCGCCGCTGACGGGGCTCGACATCTTCGCGTGGCGCATCGTGTGGACCGCGCCGGGCGCGCTCGCGCTGATCGCGCTGCGCGGCCGCTGGCCGGCGCTCGTCGAGCTGGCGCGGCGCAGTGCGCGCGACTGGCGCCTGCTGGTCGCGCTGCCGGTGAGCGCGGTGCTGCTCGGCGTGCAGCTGTGGCTGTTTCTGTGGGCGCCGCTGCATGGCCGCATGCTCGAAGTGTCGCTCGGCTATTTCCTGCTGCCGCTGACGATGGTGCTCGTCGGCCGCTTCTACTATCACGAACGGCTCGACCCGCTGCAATGGGCGGCGGTCGCATGCGCGGCGCTCGGCGTCGCGCACGAGGTGTGGGCGACGCGCGCGTTCGCGTGGCCGACGCTCGTCGTCGCGCTCGGCTATCCGCCGTATTTCGTGCTGCGCCGGCGGATCAACGCCGATTCGCTGGCCGCCTTCGCGATCGAAATCGTGCTGCTGTGCCCGATCGCGTTCGCGATGGTCGCGACGAGCGCGACGCGGGTCGCCGGCCATCCGCTGCTGTGGGCGGCGCTGCTGCCGGGGCTCGGCCTTCTCAGCACGCTCGCGCTCGCGAGCTACCTGAAGGCGAGCCGGATGCTGCCGATGGCGCTGTTCGGGATTCTCGGCTACGTCGAGCCGGTGCTGCTCGTCGTGGTGTCGTTGCTCCTGCTCGGCGAGACGCTGAGCGTCGCGCAGCTCGCGACGTACGCGCCGATCTGGGTCGCCGTCGCGCTCACCGCATGGCACAGCGCGATGCTGATGCGGCGCTTGCCCGCGCGCGGATAACTGCATCGTCGCGGTGCGCCGGCTGTGCGCAACGGGCCGCGCATCGCGCATCATCCACCGCGTCGAACCGCGCGCGTTCCGCTGCCGAGTCCCGCCGAATCCGTCGATACTGACCATCGACTGGCGCCGCGCTGACGCGAATCTGGCGACGCTGTCTGCTTCGCCGCGCCACGCTCGCGCTTGTAATCGAACAGAAGATTCGGTTGCACTTTGTTACTTAGGGTCTCCCCTGATCGGCTACTAGACTGGGCTGACCGACTTCTCTTCGTATGCAGCTTTTCCATGAACGGTCATCTCCGCGCCTGGCCAGCCGGGTTGGCACGATACGGGCATACGCGTATCGTCGCCGATCGCGCTCGCCGTCTCTCTCCCGATCCCTTCCCCGGTGCGCGTCGCACCGCCGCCGCGCAGGTGCGCTCATGTCGTTGAGCCCGCCGCATGCCGCCACGGTGCAGCCGTCGCGCAGCGGCCGCCTGATCGAAATCGATTCCTTCCGCGGGCTCGTGCTGTTGATGATCGTCGTCGATCACATCGGCGCGAGCGTGCTGTCGCGCGTGACGCTGCACGCATTCGCGCTGTGCGATGCGGCCGAGGTGTTCGTGTTCCTCGGCGGCTTCGCGACCGCGAGCGCGTACGGCGCGATCGCCGAGCGCCACGGCGCGCGCGCCGCGCAGCAGCGGTTCGTGCGGCGCGCGACGCAGATCTACCGCGCGTTTCTCGCGACGTCGACGCTGATGCTCGTCGTGTCGGCGGTGCTCGATCACTTCGGCGTCGATGCGCCGAACCTCGCGCTCGACGACGTCAGCGTGATGCTCGCGTCGCCGCTCACGGGTCTCGCCGAGCTGCTGACATTCCAGCGCCAGCCGTATCTCGCGTCGGTGCTGCCGATGTACGTGCTGTTCGCGCTCGCGTCGCCGGTGCTGGTGCCGTTCGCGCGGCGCCATCCGTGGCCGCTCGTCGCGATCAGCGCCGCATCGTGGCTCGCGGCGGGCTGGCTCGGCCCCGAGTTGCTGGACACCGACGGCTTCCGCTGGAGCTTCAACCCGTTCGCGTGGCAACTGATGTTCGTCGCCGGCGTGCTTGCGCGCTGCCAGCCGTTCTACCGGCGCGTCGCGCTCGGCCGCTGGGGCGCCGCGGCGACCGGGCTCGCGTGCGCGATCGTGCTCGGCTGCGCGAGTTACAAGCTGTTCTCGGGGCTGCCGGTGCCCGAAGGCGTGTTCAAGCGCGATCTCGCGCTGCCGCGCGTCGTGAGTTTCGCGGCGATCGCGTGGCTGATGGCCGATTGCGTGCGCTTCGGCTGGATCGCGCGGATCGCGCAGGGTGTGCGGCCCGTCGTGGCGGTCGGCCAGCGCGGGCTGATCTGTTTCGTCGCGGGTGCGGCGATCTCGCTCGTGATCGATTCGCTGCTGCATCCGGTCGCGGGCAGCGCCGATCTGCGGCATGTCGGCGTGGGCCTCGCGGCCGACGCGTGCGCGGTCGGGCTGATGATGGCGGTGGCCGGTTCGGGAACGTGGATCGCGCGATGGCGCGGCGCGGCGGCTTAGGGCCGACGCAAGCCCGTTATTGGCGTGAACCGGCCCTGGGCGCGCGCAAGAAGGGGGCGGCGCGGCAGGCGCCGCGCCGCGCCGCGTCAGTGAGGTGAGCCGATACGGGAGCGGGGCGTGGCGGCGGCGTCGTCGGATTCGGCGTCGTCGCGTTCGTCCTGCGCCGGGTCGTCGCGCTCCGCGAGCACCGCGTCGGCTTCGGCCGCGGCCCGGGCGGCGCGCATCGCGGTGCAGCGCTGCGCGTGCCGGATGTCCGACAGGATCCTCAAAAGCCGCGTCGTCTTGCTTTTCATCGTGTTCTCCCGCCAGTGCGCATCTCGCGAAGCGGATGCGTTGCCTGCAACCAGTGTAGGACGCGTTCGCGTTTCCGGCGGGAGAATGTGGCGTGCACGCCGCACGCCGAGGGATAGTACTTACTGCGCGGCGGCTGCTTGCGCCTGCTGCGCTTCTTCGCGGCGCTCGTCCGCGCAGCGCTGATGCTGGCGCGACAGGCGGTTCATCAGCGGCAGCAGCAGCAGCGCGAGCAGCATGCCGATCGCGGCGAGCCAGCCGAGCTTCTCGAACAGCGACAGGTAGAGCGGCAGCGATTCGGTGGCCGGCAGTTCGTGCGACGGCATCTGCGCGAAGTTCGCGACGACGCTGCCCAGATACTGCGACACGCCCGTCGCGACGAAATACGCGCCCATCATGAAGCCGCTCATGCGCGCCGGCACGTAGCGGGCGATCATCGCGAGGCCCAGGCCGCTCACCAGCAGCTCGCCGAGCGAGTACAGCCCGTAGCCCCACACCATGAACCACGACGACACGCGGCCGTCGACCGCGTAGCGGCCGCTGATCGTGAACACCAGGTAGCCCGCGGCGACCGCGCCGAAACCGAGCGCGTATTTCGCGGCGACCGGCAGGTCGCGGCCGCCCTTCGCGACGGCGTTGTAGACCCACACCAGCACCGGGCTCAGCAGCATGATCCAGATCGGGTTCAGCGCCTGGAACTGCGCGGCGCTCCACGTGAACAGCGTCGTGCCGAACAGCATGAAGCGCGGATCGACGTTGCGCAGCGCGAACAGCGTCAGCGACGTCGACATCTGCACGTAGAAGATGAAGAACAGGATCACCTGGCCGATCAGCACGAGCGCCGCGATCAGGCCGGCGCGCTCCGAGCGCTCCGACTTCGCGATCATGTACGCGAAGATCGCGAGAATCGCGAATGCCGCCGTCCACACGCTGGCGACCGCGAGCTGCTTGTGCTGCAGCACGTACAGCGTGATCAGCGCGAGCGCGACGCCGCCGGCCGCGACCGCGCCGAGGCGCTTCCAGCGGATCGGCTGGTCGTCCGGTTGCGAGCCGACGTGCGCGAGCGTGCGGTGCATCAGCATGAAGTTGAGGATCGCGAGCAGCATGCCGCCGCAGCAGACCGCGAACGCGGTGTGCCAGCCCCAGTGATCCTTGATCCACGGCGTGGCGAGCATCGACACCGTCGAGCCGATGTTGACCGCCATGTAGTAGATCGTGAATGCGCTGTCGATGCGCGCGTCGTCGCCTTCGTAGATGCGGCGCACGAGGTTCGCCGCGTTGGCCTTGAACAGGCCGTTGCCGACGACGATCACGCCGAGCGACGCGTACATGTACGTCAACTGATCGTTCGGCACCGCGAGCATCAAGTAGCCGGCGCACAGCACGGACGCGCCGATGATCATCGTGCGGCGGGCGCCGAGCACCTTGTCGCCGATCCAGCCGCCGATCGACGGCGCGGCGTAGACGAGTGCGGTAAACGCACCCCAGGTCAGGTTCGCATGGCTGTCGGTGAATCCGAGCCGGTCGACCATGAAGAGGACCAGGAGCGCGGCCATGCCGTAGTAGCCGAAGCGCTCCCACATTTCGATGAGGAAGACCGTCGTAAACGATCGGGTCTGTGAAACAGGTGCGTGCATCATCAATCTCGTTTGAAACGGACGGCGCGGATCGCGCGTCGCCTTGGGGTCGAACTGGCGCCGGAGCACTGTGGCCGGGTAGGCTTGCGTCGGCGATGGAGCAATCGGGCGGTTAGCCCGGGCCGGGGGCGGACTCCGCCGGAGAAGGCGGAGCGCGGCCCCGACCGGCGCACGAATGGTAACGTTTGCCGGTCCGGTGCGTCGGGTCCGCGCCACTTAGGGAAACTCCCGATATGGCAGCAGCTTTCAGGAATATTTGTCTCATCATCTACTTGTAAGCTTGACGCCGGTTCTCCGCAAATTCCCGGAGAGCCGCTTGCAGCTTGCCTGTGAAGCCTTCGAGTCTGGCAAGATAGCGCGTCGTTTCGCTCGCTTCGGGCCCTGTTTAGTGCACCGGGCTCAACGCCGAAGACGTGGGCGAACCCGAAGATTAAGCTATCTCTAATTAACTTAGTTACTTTCCATCAAACATTTTTTGACGACCACTTTTCGGCCTGCTATGGTTCCCCCCACTGAAAACTCGCGATCGGCAGACGCTGTCGCACTGGGCAGCAAGATTCGCGCGTTGCGCCAACGTCTGAAGCGCACGCTCGACGACACCGCTACCGCCGCGGGGATTTCGAAGCCGTTTCTGTCTCAAGTCGAGCGCGGGCTCGCGTCGCCGTCACTGACGTCGCTGGCCGGTATCGCCCACGCGCTCGGCGTGACGGTGCAGTACTTCGTCGATACGCCGAGCGAGGAACGCTCGGTGTGCCGAGGCGATCAGCTGCGCTTCTTCGGGTTTGCCGATTCGGCGAACCTGTTCGCGCGACTGACGAACGTATCCGAAGGGCGCCAGCTGGAGGCGATTCTCGTGAGGATGCCGCCGGGGCAGAAACGGTCCGAGGTGACGACACATGCAGGAGAGGAGTTCCTGTACGTGATTGAAGGGGAAGTGTCGCTGACGCTGGAAGGCAAGACGTTCGTTCTGCAGGCCGGCGACAGTTCGCACTATCAGTCGACGGTCCCGCACAGCTGGGTCAACACCGCGAAGATCGAGTCGGTGGTGGTCTGGGTCGGTACGCCGCGACTGTTCTAACGCACGGGTATTCCTTCGTTTCTTCGACGGGATGCCTGTCGAAAGAAATGTAAGGAATACTAACATGCAATACGAGAATCACGGGCCTCCTCAATCGCTGCCCCCGTCAGCGTCTCACGCGTAAGCCGCGGCATCCGCCGCGCGACGCCCACCGAACCACCTTCTCAAGACTGCCACGATGAAATCCTTGCATGCCATGTCGGCCGTGCTGGCCGCGCTCGCCCTGACGACGCCCGTCGCCCACGCCGTAACCGTTCCGTCGAACGTCGCGCTCGCTCCGCAACAGGACCTGACGCGACAGGTGCCGGCCGAAGTCGAGTCGCTCGACCCGGCGCACATCGAATCGTGGACCGGCAACACGATCGGCCTCGACCTGTTCGAAGGGCTCGCGCGCATCGATGCGGCCGGCCAGGTCGTGCCGGGCGTCGCGCTGTCGTGGGAACGCAAGACGCCGCAGACGTGGATCTTCAAGCTGCGCCACGACGCGAAATGGAGCAACGGTCAGCCGGTGACGGCCGCCGATTTCGTCTATTCGTGGCAGCGCCTCGTCGATCCGAAGACGGGTTCGAAATACACGATCCTCGTCGAGTTCATCAAGAACTCGAAGGACATCATCGCCGGCAAGGCCGCACCGACGACGCTCGGCGTTCGCGCGGTCGATCCGTACACGCTGGAAGTGACGACCGACGTGCCGGTCGCGTTCTTCCCCGAACTGACCGCGATGGCGCCGCTCGTGCCGGTGAACAAGGACGTGGTCGCGAAGTTCGGCGACGCATGGACGCGCCCGGGCAATCTCGTCAGCAACGGCGCATACCAGCTCGTCGACTGGCAGCCGAACAACCGCATCGTGATCTCGAAGGACGCGAAGTACTGGAACGCGCCGAAGGTCGTGATCAACAAGGTCACGTACCTGCCGATCGAAAGCGACGAAACCGCGATGCGCATGTACCAGGCCGGGCAGATCGACTACAGCTACTCGATTCCGTCGGGCATCTTCCAGCAGGTCAGCAAGCAGTTCGGCGCGGAACTGCGCCCGGGCCTGCAGCTCGCGACCTACTACTACTACCTGAACAACAGCGACGCGGCGCTGAAGGACAAGCGCGTGCGTCAGGCGTTGTCGATGGTGATCGATCGCGACGTGCTGACGTCGAAGCTCACGCAGGCCGGCGAGAAGCCGATGTACGGGCTGATGCCGAACGGCACGAAGGGCGTGCGGCCGTTCACGCCGGAATGGGCGTCGTGGCCGATGGCCAAGCGCATCGCGACCGCGAAGGACCTGCTGAAGCAGGCCGGCTATTCGGACGCGAAGCCGCTGTCGTTCACGCTCACGTACAACACCAACGACCTGCACAAGAAGGTCGCGCTGTTCACCGCATCGGAATGGCGCACGAAGCTCGGCATCACCACGAAGCTCGAGAACGTCGAATTCAAGGTGCTGATGAAGCAGCGGCATGACGGCAAGGTGCAGATCGCGCGCGACGGCTGGTTCGCCGACTACAACGACGCGATGACGTTCTTCGACCTGATCCGCTGCGGCAGCTCGCAGAACACCGTCGGCTACTGCAACAAGCAGGTCGACGCGCTCGTCGAGGAAGGCAACCAGAAGCTCGACGACAACGCGCGCACCGCGCTGCTCACGCAGGCGCACGACATGGCGATGAAGGACACGCCGATGGTGCCGCTGTTCCAGTACTCGGCCGACCGTCTCGTGAAGTCCTACGTGGGCGGCTATTCGCTGAAGAACGTGATCGACATGCGTGCTTCGCAGGACCTGTACCTGATCAAGCACTGACGGAGCGATCATGCTGGCCTACGCATTGAGGCGCACGTTGTGGGCGGTGCCGACGATCCTCGCGGTCATCACCGTCTGCTACCTGCTGCTGCATTTCACGCCCGGCGGCCCGTTCGATACGGAGAAGCAGCTGTCCGCCGCGACGCTCGCGAACCTGAACGCGAAGTACCACCTCGACGAGCCGCTGTGGAAGCAGTACCTGCTGTATCTCGGCTCGCTGCTGCACGGCGATCTCGGCCCGTCGTTCCGTTACGTCGACTGGTCGGTGAACGATCTCGTGAAGAAGGCGCTGCCCGTGAGCCTCGGCGTGGGCGGCGTGTCGATCCCGATCTCGATCGTGCTCGGCGTGCTGCTCGGCACCGTCGCGGCCGTGCGCCGCGACAGCGTGATCGACCGCTTCGTGATGCTGATCGGCAACTTCGGCAACGTCGTGCCGCCGTTCGTGCTCGGCCCCGTCATGGTGTGGATCTTCGCGATCCTGCTGAAGACGTCGGCCGGCAACGGCTGGCTGCCGGCCGGCGGCTGGGGCGACGGCGGCTGGCAGTACCGGCTGCTGCCGATCGCGCTGCTGACCCTCATCAACGTGTCGCTGCTCGCGCGCGTGATGCGCGGCTCGATGATCGAGACGCTGTCGAGCAACTACATCCGCACCGCGCGCGCGAAGGGCCTGCCCGGCTCGACGATCGTGCTGCGCCATGCGCTCAAACCCGCGCTGATGCCGGTCGTGTCGCTGTTCGGCACGGTCTGCATCACGTCGATCACCGCGGCCGTCGTCACCGAATCGGTGTTCGCGCTGCCGGGCCTCGGGCAGCTCGTCGTGAACGGCGCGATCAACCGCGATTACACGCTGGTGCTCGGTCTCGTCGTGCTGACGACCGTCTTCGCGGTGCTGTTCAACCTGCTGGTCGACCTCGCGTACGCATGGCTCGATCCGCGCATCCGTTATTGAGCGAGGCACAGCGATGACTCCGACCACTCCCGTCGTCGGCCTGCCCGTGCAGACCGATTCGCCGCCGCGTTCGCGCTCGCCGCTCGAGCTCGCGTTCGCGCGCTTCCTTCACAACCGCGCGGCGTTGTTCAGCCTCGCGCTGCTCGTGCTGATCACGCTCGCCTGTTTCGTCGGCCCGTGGCTGCTCGCGGCCGACCCCGCCGCGAGCGATTGGGCCTCGATCAGCCTGCCGCCGACGTGGGCGAACCAGCACTGGTTCGGCACCGACGAGCTCGGCCGCGACCTGCTCGTGCGCACGCTGATCGGCGGTCGCGTATCGATCGAGGTCGGCCTGCTCGGCACGCTCGTGTCGGGCCTGTTCGGCGTCGCGTGGGGCGCGACCGCGGGCTTCGCGGGCGGCCGCGTCGACTCCGTGATGATGCGCGTCGTCGACATGATGTACGCGATCCCGTACCTGCTGATCGCGATCCTGATGATGACCCTGTTCGGCCGCTCGTTCATGCTGGTCGTGCTGACCATCAGCGCGTTCTCGTGGATCGACATGGCGCGCGTCGTGCGCGGCCAGACGCTGTCGCTGCGCAATCGCGAGTTCGTCGACGCGGCGCGCGCGATCGGCGTGTCGCCGACGTCGATCGTGCTGCGCCACGTCGTGCCGAACCTGCTCGGCGTGGTCGTCGTGTACGCGACGGTCTCGGTGCCGAACATCGTGCTGACCGAATCGGTGCTGTCGTTCCTCGGCCTTGGCGTGCAGGAGCCGATGACGAGCTGGGGCGTGCTGATCCAGGACGGCGCGCAGAAACTGGAATCGATGCCGTGGCTGCTGCTGGCCCCGGCCGTCATGCTGTGCGTGACGCTCTACTGCGTGAACTTCGTCGGCGACGGCCTGCGTGACGCGCTCGACCCGAAGGATCGCTGAAGATGGCCGCTCTACTGGAAGTTGAAAACCTCGGCGTGCGCTTCACGCGCAAGGATGCGCCGCCGATCGACGCCGTCAACGGCGTGTCGTTCTCGCTCGAAGCCGGCAAGACGCTCGGCATCGTCGGCGAATCGGGCTCGGGCAAGAGCCAGACCGTGATGGCGCTGCTCGGCCTCCTGGCCGGCAACGGCACGACGACCGGCGCCGCGCGCTACCGCGGCGACAACCTGCTCGACATGGATACGCGCGCGCTGAACGCGGTGCGCGGCGATCGCATCGCGATGATCTTCCAGGATCCGATGACGTCGCTCAATCCGTTCCTGACGATCGAGCGGCAGATGACCGAGACGCTGCAGCTGCATCGCAAGCTGTCGCGCAAGGCCGCGATCAAGCGCGCGATCGAGGCGCTCGAATCGGTGCGCATTCCCGACGCGGCGCGCCGCATCCGCATGTATCCGCACGAGTTCTCGGGCGGCATGCGCCAGCGCGTGATGATCGCGATGGCGCTGTTGTCCGAGCCGGAAATCCTGATCGCCGACGAGCCGACCACCGCGCTCGACGTGACCGTGCAGGCGCAGATCATCGATCTGCTGCGCGAGCTGAACCGCGAGCGCGGCACCGCGATCGTGCTGATCACGCACGACATGGGCGTGGTCGCCGGCCTCGCCGACGACGTGATGGTCATGTATGCGGGCCGCACCGTCGAATACGCGCCGGCCGACTCGATCTTCGCGGCGCCGTCGCATCCGTACACGATCGGCCTGCTCAACGCGCTGCCGCGCCTGACCGACGCGGACGATGCTCCGCTCGTCGCGATTCCCGGCAACCCGCCGATGCCCGGCACCGCGCCGGCCGGCTGCGCGTTCGCGAAGCGCTGCACGTATGCGGAAGAACGCTGCGGCGCCGAGCGCCCGGCGCTCGAAACCTATGGCGCCGCGGGCGCGGTGCGCGCATGCCACCGGCCCCTGGCCGATCTGACGGGAGGTCTGCGATGAGCGTCGATGAACGCCGCCAAGCCGGCGCGACGGACGACACGCTGCTGTCCGTCGAGAATCTGAAAGTGCATTTCCGCGTGCCGCTCGGCGGCTATCCGTGGTCGCCGAAGGGCACGCTGCGCGCGGTCGACGGTGTGTCGTTCGACGTCAAGCGCGGCGAGACGGTCGGGCTCGTCGGCGAATCCGGCTGCGGAAAATCGACGCTCGCGCGCGCATTGATCGGCCTCGTGCCGATGACGGCCGGCACCGTGAAATGGCGCGGCCAGGCCGTGGCGCCCGATCACCTGCGCGGCACCGCGATGCGGCGCGAAGTGCAGATGATCTTCCAGGATCCGCTCGCCTCGCTCGATCCGCGCATGACGATCGAGCAGGTCGTCGCCGAGCCGCTCGTCACGCACCACCCGGGCCTCGGCCGTGCCGAAGTGCGCCGCCGCGTGATTTCGATGCTCGAACGCGTCGGCCTGAACGCGCATCACCTGCTGCGTTATCCGCATGAGTTTTCCGGCGGGCAGTGCCAGCGCGTCGGCATTGCGCGCGCGCTGATCAGCGAGCCGAAGCTCGTGGTCTGCGACGAACCCGTCTCGGCGCTCGACGTGTCGATCCAGGCGCAGATCGTGAACCTGCTGCGCGATCTGCAACGTGAACTGTCGTTGTCCTATCTGTTCGTCGCGCACGATCTGGCGGTGGTGAAGGCCATCAGCCAGCGCGTGCTCGTGATGTATCTCGGCCGCGTGATGGAGTTCGGCACGCGGCATGACGTGTACGGCGTGCCGCAGCACCCGTACACGAAGGCGCTGCTCGATGCGGCGCCGACGCCGGAGCCGGCGCGCGAGCGTGCTCGCCGTCCGATGCTGCTGGCGGGCGAGATGCCCTCGCCGCTCAACCCGCCGTCCGGCTGCGCGTTCCGCACGCGCTGCCCGGTCGCGATCGACGCGTGCGCGCAGGACGTGCCGCTGCCGGAAGTGCGGCAGGGGTCGGCGGCGCGCGTCGCGTGCATCCGCGCGGGCGCGGCGTGATGTGAAGTGACGCAGCACACATAACCAAGGCAGGTCAACAGGGGTAGGTGCGGCGCGAACGATCTTCGCGCCGCGGGTACAGGCGCGTCCTTAGCCGGGCTCGCCGGGGGGCTGGGAGCGGATCGCGACCGGCATGGACGATATCAACACAAGACGAGAATGACGATGAAACAGCAGAAGAAGATCGGGACGGCATCGAAGATGCTGCTTGCCTGGGGGCTGCCGGCGCTTGCCGGCGTCTCGCTGACGGGCGTCGCGCACGCCGACGACGCGGCGCCGGCGCCGCTGACGGTCGCGCAGGCCGCACCGGCCGCCGGGTCGGGCGCATCCGTTGCGCAGGCAACGACGCCGAACGCGATTGTCAACGCCGAGGCGACCCAGGCCGTCACGCCGCCCGACGAGCCGTCGGCACAGTCGAAATCGAACGGCTTCATCGCCGACAGCCATCTCGACTTCCTGTTCCGCAACTATGCGGACGTGCTCGACAGCAAGGGCGGGCCGCATCGCCATGCGTGGGTCCAGGGCGCGATGGCGAACTTCGAGTCGGGCTACACGACCGGCCTGATCGGGATCGGCTTCGATGCGTCGCTGTATGCGGCGCTGAAGCTCGACGGCGGCCAGGGCGCCGGCAGCATGGTGCACATCGCGAAGGGCGGCGGCGGCGGCAACCAGCTCGCGTGGGCGTATCCGGGCATCTACGACATCAAGGCGCGCATCTCGAACACGGTGGTCAAGTACGGTCTGCAGGCCGTCGACAACCCGTTCATGGAGCAGCACGACAACCGCGCGCTGCCGCCGACGTTCCTCGGCGCGACGCTCGTCAGCAATGAATTCAAGAACGTGATGCTCGAGGCCGGCAGCTTCACGAAGACCGACGCGCGCGGCCATACGACGCTCACCAACCTGACGACGCAGTACGGCGGCACGCGCATCAATCGCCTGTCGTACGTCGGCGGCACGTGGGACTACTCGCCGAACGGCGAAGTCGCGCTGTACGCGAACCAGGCCGACGACGTGTGGCACCAGTACTACGCGTCGGTGAAGCACAGCATCGGCAGCCCGCAGACGATCAAGTGGACCGGCTTCGGCAACGTCTATTCGACGCACGACACGGGCGATGCGCTGCAAGGCAAGATCAACAACAACGCGTACAGCCTGTCGCTCGCGGCGCAGCATGGCCCGCATGAACTGCTGCTCGGCTTCCAGCACGTGCTCGGCGACCAGTTCTTCGACTACCTGAACGAAACGAACGGCATCTTCCTGACCAACTCGATGGACGTCGACTACAACGCGCCGCACGAAAAATCGCTGCAGCTGCGTTACACGTTCTACGGCAAGGAAGCGGGCCTGCCGGGTTTCAAGGCGATGGTGTGGGGCGTGACGGGCTGGGGCGCGGACGGCAGCGCGGGCGCGGCCAACGACCCGAGCAAGTCGAGCATCTACTGGAGCAACGGCGCGCCGGTGCAGGGCCGTCACCACGAGTTCGGCTTCATCCCGTCGTACACGTTCCAGAGCGGCAAGCTGAAGAACACGAAGGTCACGTTCATCGCGATGTGGCACAACGGCTCGGCACACTACTCGGACGCGACGAACACCGAGTACCGTCTGGTCGTGAACCTGCCGCTGCACGCGTTCTGATGGAACGGGGACGCACGTCCCCGGTGTCGTACACGCCGGCCTGCGATCGGTGCGATCAGGCCGGCTTGTGCCAGCCCGCTACGGAATCGTTCGCGGCGGGCGTCTCTTCCACGAGCGCCGTGAGCTGGCGGCCCGTATCGCGCCATGCGTCGAGGCCGCCGCGCAGCGCGAGCGCATCGGTGAAGCCTGCATCGAGCAGGCGCTTCGCCATCAGCGCGGCCGTCACCTCGTTCGGGCACGAGCAATACACGACGAATTTCTGCGTGAGCGGATAGCGCGCGACCATATCGCCGATCTGGCGCTCGTCGGCGAACTGCGCACCGGGAATCGTGAACGGGTCGAGCTTGCGATGCTCGGGCGAGCGCACGTCGAGCACCACCGGGGCGGTGGCGTCGCGCAGCAGCACGTCGAGCTCGTCGACGCCAATCCGCGCGTTCGCGAGCTGGCGGATCAGCGCACGGCGGCGCATCCACCGCACGGCCGCATAGACCGCGAGCAGCGCGACGATGACCACCAGCACCGCGCGGCCGAGGCGGCTCGCGCCGGCGAACAGCCAGTCGATCTGCCGGTAGAACACGAGGCCGGCGCCCAGCCCGACGATCGTCCACAGCGCGGCGCCGAGCGCGTCGTAGCCGGCGAACGTGCGATAGCGCGTGCCGAGCGCACCGGCCATCGGCACGGACACCAGCGACAACCCCGGAATGAAGCGCGCGACCGCGAGCACGCGCACGCCGTAGCGGCCGAAGAAGCGCTCGGTCTTTTTCACGCAGGTATCGCGCGACAGAGACAGCCGGCAGATCGTCTTCAGCGTCGTGCCGCCGTAACGCCGCCCGGCCACGTACCAGACCGTGTCGCCGATCAGCGCGCCGAGCACCGCCAGCGCCACGACCGTCACGAGCTGCGAGCCGATCATCGCGGGATGCATCGCGGACATCGCGCCGAACAGCACGAGCGTCGGCATCGCGGGCACCGGCAGGCCAATGGCCGCCGCGAGCACGTTGGCGAATACGAGAAGCGGCCCGTACTGGGCGACGAGGTCACGGAGCATGACGGCTGGCCGAAAAGGAAACGCGTGGGCAGGAAACGCAGACAGACCGATTATCGGCCTTTTTCAAGACAGCGGCGGGAATGACGCAAAGCGCCTGACGGCGGCAGGGAGATGCGGGTGAGCCGACGCATTGCACGCGGCTCACCGTTCGGAATCAGGAAGGCGTACGGGCGAGCGATGCGGCGCCGTGGTTTTCGCCGGGCAGCTCGGCGCCGTGCGAGCGGATCGCCGCGATCAGTTCGGCCGGCGTGATCTCGTAGCGGACCTCGCGGTGGATGCCGGGCTTGCGTTCGTCGACCTCGATCAGCAGCACGCTCTTGCCGTCGCCCGTGGCTTCGAGCCGGAGCGAGCGCAGTTCGCGGCCGTCGGCCGCGTCGTGTTCGGTGAGCAGGGTCATTGCCCCGGATGAGCCGGTAGTGCGCATCGAACCTATCCTCGTGTCGTGGATGCCGTAGCGGCAAAGATGTCTTTGTTGAATACAGCTTGACGCAGTTTAACGCGAACGGGCCGCGGCACGGAGCATTTTCGTGGGGCTGAAAAGAGGGTTATACCACCGATCCTTCTGAAGTTTGAGCCGCGCCGGGCGGGCATCTCCGCCGGATCGGGGACCGGTCCGAACCGGTACCCGAACGGCGTTCGCGGCCACGCCGGCGTGGGCGGCGACACGCGTCGCCGCGGCGGCGTCAGAAGCGGTCGGCGAGCCCCATCGCCGGGTCGCTCACCGAGTGGCGGCCGGTTTCCACGCGGCCGGCCACGCGGCGCGAGAAGCTCGCGTCGCTGTCGGCGGTCACGATGAAGTCATACCAATGGCCGGTCGAGTCGAGCTTCCAGTGCAGTTCGGACTGGTCGCCGGCATGCACCGTGACGGTCCATGCAGTGCCGGCGCCATGGCCGTTCTCGTTGCCGTGGCCATGACCGTGATCGTCGTGTCCGCCGCCCCCGGACAGCGGCCCGTAGACCTGGTTCGACTTGACCGTGAAGCGGACCGTGCCGCCGCCGTCGTTGCGCAACCGCAGGTGGAGGTTGCCGCTCGCGCCCGCATAGCCGACGCGCACTTCCGGAAGCGGCGCGCGGGCCCCGGCCACGCGGCTCAGGTCGCCGGTGAAGCGGCGGTGAAAGCCGTTCGGGCCGAGCACCCACAGGTCATATTTACCGCCATCGTCGGCGCGCGCGGCCCAGTCGCCGTGCAGCTTCTTGCTCGGCTCGACGACGTAGCGCCGCGGCAGCCGGTCGAGGTGCAGCTTGTCATAGACGTGGAACACGGCGGCGGCGCGGCCGGTGTTCGCGAACTTGAGCGTGACCGTGCCGGCGCCGGCATCGGTGCGCGCGCTCGCGTGCAGCTCGTACGGCAGCGCGCGCGACGGACGCACGCCGGTGGCCTGCGCGGGCGGCGCGGGTGTGGCGGGCGGCACGATCTTCGGCGCGGTTTGCTGCGCGGCGCTCAGTGCGTCGACCTGGCTTTTCGTCGCTCGGCCCGCGAGCGTCGGCAGCGGCTCGTCGTTCGGCGTGCGGAAATTGAATGCGCTCGTCAGATCGCCGCACACCGCGCGGCGATACGCGCCGATCTGCGGCTCCGCGACGCCGAAGCGTGTCTCGAGGAAGCGCAGCGTCGACGTATGGTCGAACACCTGCGAATTGACCCAGCCGCCTCGGCTCCACGGCGACACGATCCACATCGGCACGCGCGGGCCCGGCCCGTACGGACGGCCGTCGGCCGCCGGCTGGCTCGACGTGGCCGGCGCGAAGTCGTGGTATTCGGCCGCGACGTCGGCGGCCGACAGCGTATGGCCGCCCGCGAGCGTGCCGTCGGCGTTGCGCGACGGCACGGCCGGCGACGGCATGTGATCGAAGAAGCCGTCGTTCTCGTCGTAGTTGACCAGCAGCACGGTCTTGCTCCAGACCTCCGGGTTCGCCGTCAGCGCGTCGAGCACGGCCTGCACGTACCAGCCGCCTTGCGCGGGACTCGACGGCCCCGGGTGTTCGCTGTACGCGGAAGGCGGAATGATCCACGACACTTCCGGCAGCTTGCCGTTGCGGATGTCGTCGCGAAACGTTTCGAGAAAGCCGTACGGCATCGTGTTGCCGAAGCCCTTCGCGAGCGGGCTCAGCGGATCGTCGATCGCCGGGTCGTAGAACGCGCCGGCCGCCGTCACCGGCTGCGTGATGTCGGTCGCCGCGACGTACGCGGGCCGGCGCGCGGCCGGCATCTGCTCGATCGCCGCGCGCCAGTGGCGGAAGCTCATCATTTCGTTGCAGCCGAAGTTGTCGATCAGGCTCTGGTAGACCTTCCAGTTCACGCCGGCCTGTTGCAGCCGGTCGGCATAGGTCGTCCAGGTCCAGCCCTGGCTCGACGGGCCGATGTCGTTGCCGCCGTTGAACTGGTTGTTCAGCGCGGCGATCTTCACGCGGCTGCCGTCGGCCGGGCTGATGCCGTTCGGGCCGTTGGTGCCGCTCCAGTAGAACAGGCGGTTCGCGATCGTGCCCGTGTGCATCCCGCAGTGGTAGTGGTCGCACAGCGTGAACGCATCGGCGAGCGCGCGCTGGAACGGCACTTCGGCCGCGTCGTAATAGCCCATCGACAGCGGCGTCTTCGCGTCGGGCCAGCGGTTCATCCGGCCGTGATCCCACGCGGCCTGCGCATCGGCCCACGTGTGCGGCGTGCCGCCCGCGCGCTGCGCGTTGCCCTGCCGCGCGTCGAGGTGATACGGCGTCACGGTCGCGGCGGGCGTCCCCTTCGTGTACGCCTGATAGAACACGTCGCGGCCGTTCGGCGACGGCACCGCGAAGCGGTCGCCATAGCCGCGCACGCCCTTGAACGTGCCGAAGTAGCTGTCGAACGCCCGGTTCTCCATCATCAGCAGCACGACGTGCTTGACGTCCTGGATGGTCCCCGTTTCGTGGAAGGCGGGAATGGCGAGCGCGCGGCGGATGCTCGGCGGAAACGCGGACAGCGCGGCGGCGGCGAGGCCGGAACCGGCGGTCTGCTGAAGGAATTTGCGGCGTGACGTCATGGCGTTCGGATCCTGTGAGGGTGGAAGCGTTCGTGAGTGCGTCTGGTGGTGCCCGGGCGTTTTCCCGCCCCGGGGCGAGCGCCGATGCTTGCGCGTTCGGGGCGTCGGCCGCGTGTCGCGGCGCTGCGGGCATCGCACGCGATGCCCGACGCCCGACGTCGCGCGGATGCCGCGGCCTCGTCGTCGCGATCCCGTGCGCCGCGCGCTCGTGATGCGCGGCGCAGGTGTCGGCACACACCGGCCCGGCGCATGCCGGACTGGGGCGGCGCCCAGTCTAGGGAGGCGACATGACGTCGACGTGATGAAGAAATGACATCGCATGCCGCGCACGTGACGTTGCGTATGCAACGATGCGGCGCAGCGCGATGCGAAGTGGAAAGCGGTCGGAAATTACCGATCGCCGCAGGTGTGACCGGTCAGAATTTTCCGGATTTTCCGGGATGGCGGGAACGCGTTTCGTTGCGGATGCAACCTGACGTGCGACCGCGTGACCCCCGTGTTTCAAATGCGTGAAATCGGCTAAGCTCGATGCGCGCCTGCGCAGTCCGCGCTTTCGGCGCGACTTTTCGGAACCGGCCCACCCATGACCGATATCAGGATCCGGCACAGCGAGACGCACGACGTCGACGCGATCCGGCAAATCGCCGCGCATCCCGCGGTGTACATGAATACGTTGCAGCAGCCGTTTCCGTCGCTCGAAAAATGGCAGAAGCGGCTCGACACCATACGCGAGCACGGCGTGAGCCTCGTCGCCGAAATCGACGGTACGGTGGTTGGCCATCTCGGCCTGCATCCCGAGCCGAATCCGCGCCGGCGCCACGCGGCGGCGCTCGGCATGATGGTCGACGCGGCCCGTCACGGGCGCGGCATCGGCGGCCGGCTGCTCGCGGCCGCGATCGATCTCGCGGAGAACTGGCTGAACGTCACGCGTCTCGAGCTGACCGTGTTCACCGACAACCGCGCGGCGATCGCGCTCTACGAGAAACACGGTTTCCGCATCGAAGGCGAATCGCCGGATTACGCGTTGCGCGACGGCGTGCACGCGTCCGTGTATCACATGGCCCGGATCAAGGCGCGGCAATGAAAGGCCGGCCGTCGCGGACGTGACGGCATACGCTGGCGCGCGTCATATCCAATCGAGAATTCGTTCGTTTTCCTTCGGCTGTACCCGTCGTATCGTCGAACGATTTTCCGGTCGCCGCGGCCGGCTTCGCTTTTCCGTATCGATGCATGCGCGGCGCTGCATGTCGGCTGGCCTCATCGTCATCGCTTCACGGCCCTCGTTGCGTGCGCGGCATCGCCCTGAAACCGTCTTTTCAACGGAACCTGCTTCGATGAAAACCGTTCTCCGCAATCTCGCCGCCACCTGCCTGTTCGTTGCCGCCGGTGCGGCGCTTGCCGCCGCCACGCCCGCGGGCGCCCCGGCGACGAGCGCATCGTCCGGCGGTGCGCATCTGCCGCCCGGCATCGCGTGGCAACATGGCGACGTCGATGCCGCGTTCGCGCTCGCGAAGCGCGAGGGCAAGCCGCTGCTGCTGTACTGGGGCGCGGTATGGTGCCCGTCGTGCAACCAGGTGAAGTCGACGATCTTCAGCCAGCAGGCATTCAAGACGCGTTCGTCGTTCTTCGTGCCCGTGTATCTCGACGGCGATACCGAAAGCGCGCAGAAGCTCGGCGAGCGTTTCAAGGTGCACGGCTATCCGACGATGATCCTGTTCCGCCCCGACGGCACCGAAGTGACGCGGCTGCCCGGCGAAGCCGATCTCGACCGCTATATGCAGGCGCTGTCGCTCGGGATGACGGCCGCGCACCCGGTGCGGCAGACGCTCGCGACCGCGCTGAAGAACGGCGCGGCGCTGACGCCGGACGAATGGCGCCTGCTGGCCGACTATTCATGGGATACCGACGGCGCGTTGCCGGTGCCGGCCGATCGTGTCGCGCAGACGCTGCAGTCGCTCGCGCAATGCGCGCGAGCGGCCGGTGCGAAAGCCGAATCGGCGCGCTTCGCGCTGAAGTCGGCGGTGGTTGCCGCGTCGGACGACCCGACGCAGGCCGGCGCGCTCGACAAGGCCGCGCTCGCCGATTCGCTGCGCACGGTGCTGCATGATGCGGCGCTGTCGCGGGCCGATTCGGACGTGCTGGTTGCGGCGCCCGCGCGCGTGGTCGCGTATCTCGGCCGCGACGACGCGCAGCGCACGAAGTTGCGCGGCGCGTACGACACGGCGCTCGCGCGCCTGTCGACCGATACCACGCTGTCGTCGATCGACCGGCTGATGGCGCTGCACGGTCGCGTGCTGCTCGTGCGCGGCGACGCGCGCAACGGCGCACCGCTCGCCGCGCCGGCGCTGGCCGACACCGCGCGCAAGCAGATCGCCGCGTCGGTGCAGGGCGCGGCGAACGCGTACGAGCGGCAGGCGCTCGTGAGCGAAGGCGCGGACACGCTGACCGACGCGGGGCTGTACGACGAATCGGATGCGTTGCTGAAGGCCGAGTTGCCGCGTTCGTCCACGCCGTATTACTTCATGTCGGGACTGGCCGCGAACGCGAAGGCGCGCGGCGACAAGGCGGCCGCGCTCGACTGGTATCGCAAGGCGTACGACGCGGCGAGCGGGCCGGCGACGAAGCTGCGCTGGGGCGCGACTTATTTCGCGAACGCGGTCGAGCTGGCGCCGGACGATTCGGCGCGCATCGAAGGGATTGCGGCCAGCGTGCTCGCGCAGGCCGGCAAGACCCGGGACGCGTTCTACGGCGCGAACCTGCGCGCGCTGACCAAGGTCGTCACGCAGCTGAACCGCTGGCGCGGCAGCGGCGCGCACGATGCGTCGGTTCGGTCGGTCGTCAGGCAGTTCGACGGCATGTGCGGCAAGCTGCCTGCCGGCGATCCGCAGGCAGCCGCGTGCGCGAAGCTGATTCAGCCCGTGAAGGCGTAACGGGGCGGGGAAGGAACGTCGGGCGGGCTGGACGACGGATTACCGGCCCGACTCCGACGATGCGCCGCGATCGCTGCCGTATCCGGCGTCGTGCTCGCGGGCGATCTTCGCTTCGGCGGATACGATGCTGGCCGGGTAGAACCAGTCGCTCGACTGGAAGCCGGCCTGCTTGAGCGCCTTGACCTCGGCGTGAACCTGCGCGCGCGTGAGCGGTGGGTTCGACTGGGCCTGTGCGGCGAACGGGGCCGAGACGGCCAGGGCCAGGGCAACGGCTTGGATCAGGCGCTTCATGATCGGGACCTCCACGATTCCGGTGAATCGCAGCGCTTCGTTCGTCGAAGCGCCGTGCGACGTTGAAACCAGTGTAGGCCGCGGCGGGCGCGCGAAAAATGCGATCGCGGCCAACGCAGTGTTTTGCTGCGGGTAACAATGGGTTTGGGGGCGCGGTCGAGTGACGGCCCGGATGCCCGCCGACGTATTGAATCGGCGGGCACGGAAATGAAATCGGACCCGATGCGCATCCCGGAATTCTTTCCGGTGCGCATGCGGTCCGATCTTGAAAGGCGACGGCGTGCGGCGTATGAAGTGCCGCCTGAATGCCGAGGCTTACACGAGCCCGGTCGCGTAGTACACGGCGATCACGAAGAACACCGCGAGCGTCTTGATGACGGTGACCGCGAAGATGTCGCGATACGACTCGCGGTGCGTGAGGCCCGTGACCGCGAGCAGCGTGATGACCGCGCCGTTGTGCGGCAGCGTGTCCATGCCGCCGCTCGCCATCGCGACGACCCGGTGCAGCACCTCCATCGGGATGTTGGCGGCCTGCGCGCCCTTGATGAACAGGTCCGACATCGCGGCGAGCGCGATGCTCATGCCGCCGGACGCCGACCCCGTGATGCCCGCGAGCGAGCTGACCGATACGGCCGCGTTGACGAGCGGGTTCGGGATGCTCTTCAGCGCATCGCTGACGACGAGAAAGCCCGGCAGCGCGGCGATCACGCCGCCGAAGCCGTATTCCGACGCGGTATTCATCGCGGCGAGCAGCGCGCCGGCGACGGCGGCTTTCGAGCCGGCCGCGAAGCGGCCGCTGACGCGCTTGAACGCGGTCAGCACGACCAGCACGATACCGAGCAGCAGCGCGGCTTCGACCGACCAGATCGCGACGACCGTCTTGATCGACGTGGTGATCGGCGCGTGCACGCCCGGCAGCACTTCCGGCGCGACCGTGTACGACGCGGCGCCGTACCACTGCGGGATCAGCTTCGTGAACGCGAAGTTCGACACGCCGACGAGGATCAGCGGCAGGATCGCCAGCGCGGGATGCGGCAGCGCCTTCGCCTCGACGCGCTCCGGCTCGTTGACGAGCGACGTGCCGTAGCCTTCGCCCTTCGCCATCGCGGAACGGCGGCGCCATTCGAGATAGGTGAGGCCGACGACGATGATGAACAGCGAGCCGATCGTGCCGAGCGCGGGCGCGGCCCACGCGGTCGTCTTGAAGAACGTGGTCGGGATGATGTTCTGGATCTGCGGCGTGCCGGGCAGCGAATCCATCGTGAACGAGAACGCGCCGAGCGCGATCGCGCCGGGCATCAGCCGTTTCGGGATGTTGCTCTGGCGATAGAGTTCGGCCGCGAACGGATAGACCGCGAACACCACGACGAACAGCGAGACGCCGCCATAGGTGAGCAGCGCGCACACCGCGACGATCACCGCATTCGCGCGCGAGCGGCCGATGTAGCGGATCGCCGCATGGACGATGGACTCGGAGAACCCGGACAGCTCGATCACCTTGCCGAATACGGCGCCGAGCATGAAGACCGGGAAATATAGTTTGACGAAGCCGACCATCTTCTCCATGAAGATGCCGGAAAAGACGGGTGCGACGGCGGCGGGTTCGGTCAGGAGCACCGCGCCGAGCGCGGCGATCGGTGCGAACAGGATCACGCTGTAGCCGCGATACGCGGCGAACATCAGGAACGCCAGCGCGGCGAGGACGATCACGAAAGACAAGGGAGTCTCCTAAAAGCTTGGAATGGCTTTGGTTGTTGTTCGATCGCGCGATGCGCCGCGGACCAGCTCGGTTCGTGCAGGTTTCGTGCCATCGGCCGGATTGCGCCGCCGGACATGGGTCCGCCGGCGGCCGGCGGGCCCGCGCCGGTCCAAGTCTGACGATTCTACATAAAACGTCTCCATCCGGAGACGTTTCGGCCATCCGGCCAACCCACGAAATCGTGCAGGGCTTTCCCGGATAACGCATTGCGGCGTGTCTCCGGAGTGAGATAATCCGTCTCGCTCCGGAGATATCCGGTCGACAATATAGGGAGACGACGACACGATGATGAACGACTGGGCCCGCCTGCCCGTCAACTACGGCGACGTGCTGCGGCGCGCTGCCGAGTCGCTGTTCCGGACCTTCGAGGATTCGAGCGCGGGCACGGTGGTCGTCGATCGCGACGCGCGCGTCGTGTGGATGAACGAGCGTTACGCGGCGCGCTTCGGATTCGCCGATCCGCAGCAGGCCGTCGGCCTCGACTGCGAGGCCGTGATCCCGAACAGCCTGATGCGCGAGGTCGTATCGACCGGCCAGCCGATCCTGCTCGACATCATGGAGACGGGCCGCGAGCCGCTCGTCGTCACGCGCCTGCCGTTGAAGAACGAGGCCGGCGAGACGGTCGGCGCGATCGGCTTCGCGCTGTTCGATCAGTTGAAGACGCTCACGCCGATTTTTTCCCGCTATGCGCAGCTTCAGCAGCAACTGATCGCGACGCAGCGCTCGCTCGCGCAGGCGCGCCGCGCGAAATACACGTTCGCGAGCTTCGTCGGCACGAGCGCCGCGAGCCTCGAGACCAAGCGCCAGGCGCGCCGCGCGGCGCAGGTCGATTCGCCGGTACTGCTGCTCGGCGAGACGGGCACCGGCAAGGAGCTGCTGGCTCACGCGATTCACGCGGCGTCGGCGCGTGCGCTCCAGCCGCTCGTGACCGTCAACGTCGCCGCGATTCCCGACACGCTGCTCGAAACCGAATTCTTCGGCGCGGCGCCCGGCGCGTACACCGGCGCTGATCGCAAGGGCCGCGTCGGCAAGTTCGAGCTGGCCGATCGCGGCACGCTGTTTCTCGACGAGATCGGCGACATGCCGCTGCCGCTGCAGGGCAAGCTGCTGCGCGTGCTGCAGGACAAGGAGTTCGAGCCCGTCGGCTCGAACCGGATCGTGCGCGCGGACGTGCGCATCATCGCCGCCACGTCGGCCGACCTGCCGGCGCTGGTGGCGGCCGGGCGTTTCCGCGCGGATCTCTATTACCGGCTGAACGTGCTGACGATCCATGCGCCGCCGTTGCGCGAACGCGCATCCGACATCGCGGCGCTCGTCTACGCGGCGCTCGAGGAACTGGCCGCGCAGCACGGGCGCGCCGCGCACTGCGAGCTGACCGACGATGCGCTGCGGATGCTGTGCGCGTATCCGTGGCCCGGCAACGTGCGCGAGTTGCGCAATACGCTCGAACGCGCGCTGATGCTGTCGGACCGTTCGGTGATCGATGCGCGCGCGCTCGCGCCGTTTCTCGGGCCGGTGCGCATCTCGCCGGACAGCGCGGTGCCGGCGCAGCGGGTTGCGGCGGCGCCGGCCGAGCAGCGCGCCGGCGATGCGTCGGCGGCCTCCGGTGCGCCGGTCGCTTCGTATGCCGATGCGCTGGCGGCGTGGGAGCGCCAGTTCCTGACCGATGCGCTGGCGGCCTGTGACGGCAAGGTCATTGAAGCGGCCGCGCGCATCGGCATCGGCCGCGCGACGCTGTACAAGAAACTGGCGGCGCTCGGTATCGACCGGTAGGCCGATCGGCGACGCCGATGCGGCCCGATGTAACCCATCGAACAGGAGGTCACGATGAAGCGGATGGGCTTCGCAGGGTGGTTGACCATGTTGCTGACGAGCGCCGCGCTCGCGCAGGGCGGCAACACCGACGCGCCCGACGCACCTGATGCGCGGCGCAACTGGTACAACGATCCGTTCGTCGCGCTGTCGCAGGACGTGGCCGAATGCCCGTTGCCGCTCGGCCCGTGGATGACGCGCGCTGAGATGACCGACGATGCGCACTACCGCGCCGAACGCGGCACGACCTGCTGGCTCGCCCATCGCTGCACGAAGCCGAACTCGTATATGTATGACGCGTCGATCGCCGATGCGGCGAAGGCCCACTTCGCCGGCTCCGATCGTCTGCGCGGCACGAGCCTGTGGATCACCGTGCAGCGACGTTTCATCTACGTCGAAGGATGCGCGGACACGACGCTCGATCGCCATGCGCTGCAACGCGAATTCGAGGCGCTTCCGGACGTCGAGCAGGTTTTCGTTCGCATCACGGACGATCCGCGCAAGCGCTTGCCGTACAAGGCGCGCGGGCAACCCGAGCGCGCGCCGGACTGACGGCCGAAGGGCAGCCCATGGCATACTCGCGACATTCAAAAAAAGGTTGACGGGAAGAACAATGAAACACATGCTTGCGTCGGTCTGTCGGTGGCCTCGGGCGGCCGTGATGTTGGCTCTGGTTGCAGGGCTCGGCGGGTGCGGTGGCAGTGCCCCGCTGTTCACGTCGGACGGGCGCCCAACCACTCAGGTGCAATGCACCGGCAGCGACTGGAGCAATTGCACGGACAATGCCCGGGCCATGTGCAACGGAGATTTCGACGTGATCCAGCAATCGACGGATGACGCCGTGCGAAATCTTCTCTTCGCATGCAAGAAGAAAAGCGGTTATTGATCCCGAAATGACCGGCTGAGGAGACCACGATCGGGCGAAGCGCTTTTCTGCTTGCTTTGAGTCACTTGTTTTTCACGAATAACACTCATGGAGTCCCATCCATATGGCGACCTACAGGCAACTGAGCGCGCAGCTCGAACGGCTTCAGCAAAAGATCGACAAGGAACGTGAAAAGGCGATTGCCGACGCGATCGCGCATATCCGCGCGAAAATCGACGAATACGACATTACGCCCGAAGAGCTCGGTTTTCGCCCCGCAGGATCGGCCGCCGCCACTGCGGCAGCGAAGCCCAAGCGCACGTTGCCGCCGAAGTACCTGAACCCGAAGACGGGCGAAACGTGGAGTGGCCGCGGGCGCGCGCCGGCATGGCTCGGCAAGAATCGCGGACGTTTCCTGATCAAGGACTGACTCCCGAAAGTACTCACCTTTCGTGCGCCGACCGACGGTGCGAACGGCCATGCGGCCTTCGCACCGTTTTGTTTTCGCGTAATCGTCACGCGATTTTCCCCGACGAATTGAAGTGCAATGCCGCGCAATTAACGGATCCCGTTTCGCGAATTCGCCTCGATCCGGTTGCATGTTGCGGGTAATTCCCGGAAACAACCGCGTAATGGCGCAATGCATGCGCAGTGGCATGCGCGATTTCCGCGGTGCATGCATGAGGCGGATTTTCATCACCTTTCTCATGCTGATGCGGTGTGTCGCGCGATTCCCGAAGATACTCACCATGGCTCCTGTAAATCCTCACCTTTGAGAAAGCGGCTGCAGCGTCGTGCCGCATTGCGTGCCTCGTGCATGCGGCGCTGCGATGCCGGGCCGCATGTATTGCAGGTCCATGGTGCGGGCGTTGACGCCCATCGCATAGTCGGCCGTTCGGCATATAGGCAGTCGCAAGCGCTTCGCCTATGCTTGGGGTTCGCGTCGATCGGCGCACGGCCCGCCCGGCCGCATGCCGATCGTGTCGTCTTTCGTCACCGCAGGGAGCCGATGTGACCGTTCGCCATCTCGATGCGTTGTTCCAGCCCAAGTCCGTTGCGGTCGTCGGCGCGTCGTCGCGCGCCGGCAGTATCGGCGCGATGGTGTGGTCGCGTGTGCTCGACGGCGCGTTCCAGGGGCCCGTGTGGCCGGTCAATCCGAAATATCGCGAGCTGGACGGGCATGCGGTCGTGTCCGATGTCGACCGGCTGCCCGCGCCGCCGTCGGTTGCCGTGATCTGCACGCCGCCCGCGACCTGGGCCGGCATCGTGCGCAAGCTCGGCGAGCTCGGCACGCGCGTCGCGGTGATCGTCGGCGAGGCGCGCACCGATGCCGATCGCGCCGCGGTCGATCGCACGCTGAAGGCGGCGAAGCCGTTCGTGCTCCGTATCGTCGGGCCCGGCAGCCTCGGCGTGTTGTCGCCCGCGCGGCATGCGCATTTCGGCGCGCCTGCCTATACGGCGCGATCGGGCGGCGTCGCGTGGGTGTCGCAATCGAATGCGCTGACGAACGCGGTGCTCGGCTGGGCCGATGCGCGGGGCCTCGGCTTTTCGCATGTCGTCGCGCTCGGCGGCGAATCCGATGTCGATGCGGGCGACGTCCTCGACTATCTGGCCAGCGATCCCGGCACGCGTGCGATCCTGCTCGAGCTCGATACCGTGCGCGCGGCGCGCAAGTTCATGTCGGCGGCGCGCGCGGCCGCGCGCAACAAGCCGGTGCTCGCGTTGCGCACCGGCCGTGCCGATCCCGGCGACGCGCTCTACACGGCGGCGTTCCAGCGCGCGGGCATGGTGCGTGTCGATGCGCTCGACGATCTGCTCGACGAAATCGAGACGCTCGGCGTCGGCCGCGTCACCGCGCGGGGCGCGGCGACGCTCGTGACGAGCGATGCGGGCGTGGCGAAACTGGCGGTCGATGCGGTGGCCGACGTGCGCGACGTGCTGACCGACTGGTCACCCGCGGCAACGTCGGCCGTCGCGGCCGCGCTGCCGCATCTCGGGGCACCCGGCAATCCGCTCACGCTGGGCGACGATGCGCGTCCCGAGCACTTCGCCGCGGCGATCAAGGCGCTCGCCCCGTTTCCGCAGACGGGCACGCTGTTCGTCGTTCATTCCACTTCGCACAGTGCGCCGGCCGAGTCGGTCGCGCGCACGCTGATCGATTCGCGGCAGTACGCGCATCGCGGCATCCTCGCGTGTTTCTTCGGCGCGGTCGACGCGGCGACGCGCGATGCGCTGCACGCGAACGGCATTCCGGTACACACGACGCCGCAGCGGCTTGCACGCGCGTATGCGCGTCTCGTCGACTACAACCTCGGGCGCCAGTTGCTGATGCAGACGCCGGAGGGCACGCCGCTGCAGCCGGCCGAGTGCGTCGCGTCCGCCCAGGCCGATGCACGCCGCCTGGTCGAAGCCGGTCAGCATGAACTGGCCGGCGAAGACGCGCTGCGCTGGCTGTCCCGTTTCGGTCTGGAGGGCGAGCAGTCCAACGAGCCCGCCGGCAAGAAGGTCGTCGATATCACGGTCGACATGTACGACGATTCGAACTTCGGTCCGGTGTTTCGCTATGCCGTGCCGCCGGCCGATGGCGTATCGGCGCCGTTCGTCGTCTACGGCCTGCCGCCGCTGAACACGGTGCTCGCCCGCGCGGTGATGGAGCGCTCGCCGTATGCGCGCAGCACGCGCGTCGAGCCGACGCTCGACGCGCTGACGGCACTGTCGCAGGTCGTCTGCGACGTACGCGAAGTGGTTGCGATGTCGGTCACGCTGCGCGTACTGTCCGACCGCGCATCGGTGATCGCGCCGCGCATCACGCTGGCTTCGGGGCGCAGCCGGCTCGCGATCATGCCGTATCCTCGGCATCTCGAGCAGACGCTCGAGTGGCGTGGCGAGACGGTGACGATCCGTCCGATTCGTCCGGAGGACGAGGCCGCCCACAACGAACTGCTCGGTGCGATGACGCCGGAAGATCTGCGAATGCGTTTCTTCGGCGCGGTGCGCAGCTTCGATCATTCGCAGGTGGCGCGCATGACGCAGATCGACTATGACCGCGAAATGGCTTTCATCGTGTCGTTCACCGATGTGTCCGGGCGCGACCACACGCTCGCGGTGGTGCGTGCGGTCGCCGATCCCGACAACGATACGGCGGAGTTCGCGATCGCGGTACGGCCCGATCAAAAGGGCAAGGGGCTCGGCCGGCTGATGATGACCCGCATCATCGACTACGCACGCGCGCGCGGCACCGCATGGATGGTCGGCGAGGCGCTGCGCGAGAACTCGGCGATGATCTCGCTCGCAAAAGCGTGCGGGTTTGCGGTGTCGACGACGGAGGAGCCCGGCGTCGTGGGTTTCAGGATGAAGCTGCAGCCGTAGGTGTCGGTCCGTGGTTCGACGCTTGAGGGCAGCGCATGGCGTCGATGTTGCGATGTGCCGCCATGCCGCGATTTCAGTGAGGAATGCAAATAACGCCACAGAGGTCTTCGCACTGAAGCCACGGCCAACATGTCGGATCTGTCGATTGCGGCGATATCGCGACGCACGCACGGTGCCCGGAGACGCATGCAGCGTGCTGCGATGGTCACCTTCCGCAGCCGTTTCAATCGATGTGCGTGTACAGGTTCGTGGCCGCATTCCGGGCTTGCCAATTCAAGGCCGTCCCCAAGGTGAGACTTTTCGGGAACGGCGGGTGAGCTTTTACAGGGCAGTGTGGTGAGCCGATACGGGAGTGTTCGGTGAGCCTTCCCGGGAAGGGTCGGTGAGCCCCTGCGGGAGAGGCCGGTGAGCCTTTCCGGGACGCCTCGGTGAGCGCTTGCGGGAGCAATCGGTGAGGACGTTCGGGAGACATCAGTGAGCGTCTCCAGGAGTCTGCGGTGAGACTTTTCGGGAGGCTGCGGTGAGTGCTTGCGGGACGCCGAGGTGAGCTTTTTCGGGAGCATGCGAACGCACGGCTCCCGCGGGCGCGGCGCCGGTCAATGCCGGCGTGACGCCTGGGTGCGGGCACGCAGGAACCGTGCCCGCGATCACATTCACGCAGCGAGTTTCGATGCCGCGTCGTTCACCTGATCGCGCGAAATCGCGAGTTCCTCGAGGTGCGGATCGGCATAGACCGCGCCGGTTTCGCGCTCGAGGCGGGCGATCGTCAACGCACAGCGCGCGGTGTCTTTCGGCATCGCGATGAAGCGCTTGACCGACTCGCCGGACGTGAACGCATCGAACAGTGCGCCGCGCACGTCGTCCGGAAGCGTCTTGGTCCACTGGTACGGCTTGCCGTTGAACGTGATCGACGGCGGCAGCGTGCGTTCCTTCTTGGTCGCCGTGATGAGCCCGTAGGTGCGCGCCGCGTCGCCGATCTGCTCGGGCGAGAAGAGTTCGTCAGGCGTGATGTCGAACTGCTCGATGTAGTTCTCGATCGCCTGCATCGCGGCGGCACGATCGTCGCGCTTCTTCTGCGCGCGCGCGACGATGTCGCGCAGCTCGTCCGCTTCCTCGGGCGTGATCGTGAAGCTTGCCTGCTTCTGCTGAAGTTCGGAGAAACGCTGGAATTCTTGATCGTTCAGAAGTTTGGCCATGACATCCATCGGACACGACGGCCGCGACAACCGGCCGCCGTAGTTTTTGAGAGGGCCGCTATTCTAGCGTAGCGCCGCGGGCGCCCGATGCGGCATCGCGCATCGGGCGTCGCACGGGCGTCGCGCACGACCGGAGCCGGCGCCGCCGCGCCGTGGCCCGTGCGCGTTGCCGGGAACCCGCGTGTGTCAGCAGGTTTCGGTGCGGCACATCGACAGACGGGCGGCCGTGTCGCGCAGGGCGTCGACGACCACGTCGACGGACGGCGCCAGGTGCGCATCGATCCGGCGCATGTACGGGCACGTCAGCACCGCGATCGCATGCCCGGCCGGACCAAGGAGCGGCGCGGTCAGGTCGGTCACGCCGTACGCCTGGCGGCTGTCCTGGCGCAGGTAGCCGGACTGCCGGATCGACTGGCACGCATTCGCGAGCTCCTGCTCGTTCAGCGGCGCCTCGCCCTTGACCTTGCGATGCTCGGCCAGCATGTGCGCGCGTTGCTCGGCGCTCTGGAATGCCAGCATCATCCGTCCCGACGCCGTGTCGGCGAGGCCGACGCGCGAGCCGAGCCGGACCGACACGCCCCACGGGCCGGGCCCGTCCACTTGGGCGATCACGAGCAGGTTGCCGCGATCGTAGACGGACAGGTGGCACGACTGCTCGGCGGCATCGGCGAAGCGCTGCATCGGCGGCAGCGCCTCGGCGATCAGCCGGTTCATCGGCGGATGCCGGTGTGCAAGGGCGAACAGCTTGAGGCTGAGCGTGTAGCGGTCGCCGCCGGTCGAACGCATCACATAGCGGCGTGCGACGAGGCGTTCGAGCATCCGGTAGATTTCGCTCGCATTGCGGCCGAGTTCCTTCGTGATTTCGGTGCGGGTGAGTCCTTCCTTCTGCTCGGACAGGAGTTCGAGAATGTCGAGGCCCTTGTCGAGCGCGGGTGCGCGATAGCGATCAAGAGCGGCCATCGATTCCCGTGCGTCGCAGCCGGGAAGCGGGTCGTTGGTTGTCTGCATTGTCGGTGTGAAGTTGGGGGATTACCGTCGATCGGTGGCGACGCACGCTGGCCGGTTCTGCTCAGCGTATGGCAATGAAAGCCATCCGTACGAGCTTAGCAATAAACATATAGTGTGCAATGCAGCGTCTTTTTACCGATCATTACGTGACAAGAACGGATGGGCAAACGTTTTCGATGACAGGGGCACCCCGAATAGCCAGTATTCATGCCCCGATGGCAGGCGCTCCTGCGAATGACGGCCGGTGGATCGACGTGGATGCGGCGCGTGTTGCGCCGCAGCTTCGGCAGTCGCACCAATAGTCGGTATCCGTCGCGTGTCATTTCACGGCGCGCGGCCGATGGTACAAAGGCTGGCGGGCCAGCGACGGCGCGGCCGCGCGTGCAGCCGGCCGGCATGGGCCGGCACGTGGCGCGGATGCCGGGCCGCCGTCGCCGATGCGCAGACCGGCGGCCGCCCGTTCGATGCGCGCCGTACTGCCGTGCGGCGCCACGATCGCTGCGCCCGTGCGACGCTTGCGCGTCGGCGGCATGCCGCACGCGGCGCCGACGCGTGTAATCGGCGATCGACGATCAGTCCGGCGCGTGGCTGTGAAAGGCCGCGTCGGCCGGTATCCTGTCTCATTCGACAACAGAGGTTAAGCACGATGAAACTGCTTCGCTATGGCCCGTCCGGCCAGGAAAAGCCCGGCATCCTCGACGCGGCCGGCCGGATTCGCGACCTGTCCGCGCATGTGCCCGACCTTGCCGGCGATGTGCTGTCCGACGCGGGTCTCGCGCGGCTGCGCGCGATCGATCCGGCCACGCTGCCGCTCGTGTCCGGCGAGCCTCGCATCGGTGCATGCGTCGGCCAAGTCGGCAAGTTCATCGGCATCGGCCTGAACTATGCCGACCATGCAGCCGAAGCCGGCATGCCGGTGCCGAAGGAGCCGGTCGTGTTCGGCAAGTGGACGAGTTCGATCTGCGGCCCGAACGACGGCATCGACATCCCGAAGGGTTCGGTCAAGACCGACTGGGAAGTCGAGTTGGGCGTCGTGATCGGCGCGAAATGCAAGGACGTCGACGAAGCGCGCGCGCTCGATTACGTCGCGGGCTATTGCGTCGTCAACGACGTATCCGAGCGCGAATGGCAGATCGAGCGCGGCGGCCAGTGGGACAAGGGCAAGGGCTTCGACACGTTCGGCCCGATCGGCCCGTGGCTCGTCACGCGCGACGAAGTGCCCGATCCGCAGCGTCTCGACCTGTGGCTCGAGATCGACGGCCATCGTTATCAGAACGGCAACACGCGCACGATGGTGTTTACCGCCGCGCAGCTGATCGCGTATCTGTCGACCTGCATGACGCTGCAACCGGGCGACGTGATCACGACCGGTACGCCGCCGGGCGTCGGCATGGGTATCAAGCCATCGCCGGTATACCTGAAGGCCGGTCAGATGGTGCGTCTCGGGATTGAAGGACTCGGCGAGCAGTTGCAGTGCACGCGCAACGCGCAATAGGCGCTTGAGCGGCGCGGGCTGGCCGGAGGATGCGGCCACCTGCACGCTGGCCATGTTGCCCGACTCGTCGGCATGACCGCCGACGGTGATCAACGCGAAAAAGCCGCGATATAGCCAACCACCAAGAACCCGATTCCCCGCGAGGCGGAATCGGGTTCTTGTCGTTCGTGCCCGTCCGTGCGAAGCGAATCACACGACGTTGTCGAGTTCGCAATGCGCTTCGAGCCGATACCCGTCGGGATCGACGACGAACGCCGCGTAATAGCCGGGGCCGTAGTGCTCGCGCTTGCCGGGTCCGCCGTTGTCCTTGCCGCCGTGCTCAAGCGCGGCGCGGTAGAACGCGTCGACCTCGAGCGGCGACGCGGCCTTGAACGACAGGTGCAAGCCGGAATCCGGATCGGCGACGACAGGCCGGGCCGCGTGCTGCAACCACAACTCGGGCTCGGTCGTGCCGTAGCCGAGGGCGCCGTCGTCGCTATACAGACGCTTGTAGCCAAGTGCGCCGAGCGCGCTGTCGTAGAAGGTGCGGCTGCGGTCGATGTGGGCAACGCCGAACGAAAGATGGTCGATCATCTGTGGCTCCTTGAACTGAGGGGGACGTCAGTGCGGCAAACCGGCCGACAGGCACCATGCCAGCCGCCTGTAGCGAAGCGCGGCGGGCGTGCCCTCGTCGTACCTGCGGCCAGTGGCGGTGTGGATAACGCTGAACGAAAAGCGGTCGATCATCTGTGTCTCCTTGGGTTGAAGGGGGCTTCGGTGCAGCCAATGTGTTTTTTTAACCACCATGCCGGTTATCTTAGAAATCGCTCAGGTGCTTGTCAACCGGCATGGTGGTTAGATACGATCGCGTCATGAACAAAACGCAACCTTCCGTCACGACGGACTGTCTGGTCCCGGCGCCGCCCGAAACGTTGAGCCTCGATTTCGCGAACACGCTGTATTGGCGCGGCAGCGAACCGCCGACGGAAACCTTCGGCACGCTGGGCGACCTGTTCGCGTGGTGCCGCGAGCAGGCGGGCGTACCGGCCGGCCTCGTCGACGCATGTCGCGTGCCCGACAAGAAGAAAGGGAAAGAGACCAGGGACGAGCCGGCGATGCTGGCGCGCGCACTCGCGTTGCGCGAGGCGCTATACCGGCTCTTTCACGCACAGGCCGAGCAGCGCGAGCCGCAACCCGACGACCTCGCGCTGCTCGGCGGCTTCCTCGCGCAAGCGTCGCCACGCGTTGCGCTGGCGCGCGTCGACGGCCGCTATGCGTGGCGGATCGACGCGTCGGGCGCGACGCTCGCAGGGCTGTTGAGCCCGGTGCTGTGGTCGGCGATCGATCTGCTCGGCGGCGCGCGGCTCGCGAAGGTCAAGCGCTGTGCGAACGACGCATGCCAGTGGCTCTTCATCGACGACAGCAAGAACGGCAGCCGCCGCTGGTGCTCGATGTCGTCGTGCGGCAATCGCGCGAAGGCGTATCGCCACTATCACAAGGCCGAATGACGGTGCGGCTCTAACCTATTTCGCCGACAACTTCCGCCACAGCGTCGTCTTGCTGATGCCGAGCATCGCGCAGGCGCGGTCGCGGTCGCCGCCGCACGCGTCGAGCACCGCGCGGATCTCGTCGGCTTCCGCGCGACGGCGGCGCGCCTGAAGGGTACGTGCATCGTCGTCGGCGGCGCCGGCCGCATCGGGCGGCGCGGCGAACAGCTCGGGCGCGATCACTTGCAGCGCGTCGGGGGCGAGCGCCGCGCACGCGGCGGCCGGATCGTTTTCGTCGACTTCCTCGGCCAGCTCCACCGCGATCCGCTCGACCACGTTCTGCAGTTCGCGCACGTTGCCGGGCCAGCGGTAGCGCGCGAGCGTCGCGAGCGTCGCGGCGAGCACGCGCAGCGCGTCGTCGGCATCGCGCATGCGGTCGGCGAGACGCGGCTCGCGGCGCGCGGCCTGCACGAGCAGCGTCGCCGCGAGCGCGGGGATGTCGGCCGCGCGCTCGCGCAGCGGCGGCAGGCCGATATTCAGGATGTTGAGCCGGTAATAGAGATCCGCGCGGAACGTGCCGGCTTCGACGGCCGCGAGCAGCGGCCGGTGCGTCGCGGCGATCACGCGCACGTCGATGCGGATCGGCTCGGTCGAGCCGAGGCGGATCACCTCGCGCTCCTGCAGCACGCGCAGCAGCCGGCTCTGCAGCGACGGCGGCATCTCGCCGATCTCGTCGAGAAACAGCGTGCCGCGGTGCGCGGCCTCGAACAGGCCGGTCTTGCCGCCGCGCCGCGCGCCGGTGAACGCGCCTTCCTCATAGCCGAACAGCTCGCTCTCGAGCAGCGCTTCCGGAAACGCGCCGCAGTTGACCGCGACGAACGGATAGCTGCGCCGCGCCGACAACGCGTGCAGGCTCTGCGCGATCATTTCCTTGCCGGTGCCGCTTTCGCCGAGCACGAGCACGGTCGCGTCGGATTTCGCGTAGCGGCGCACGAGCTCGCGCACGCGCGTCATCGGCGCGGATGCGCCGACCACGTCGTCGAGCGCGTAGCGCGCGGCGAACTGCTGCGTGGTCGGCTGCGAGCGCAACGCGCGATCGAGCCGTTCGACCGCGCGCGATTCCTGGAACGTCAGCACGCTGCCCGACGTGACGCCGCGATCGACCAGCGGCCCGCGATGCACGACGTAGCGCACGCCGCGCACGGTCGCGAGCGCGTCGCCGTCCTCGCCGCGCAGCGTGCGGAGTTCGGGCCGCAGGTCGACGAGCGCGCGGCCGACGGCCGCCGCGGGTTCGACCCCGAGCGCGGACGCGAGCCGCTCGTTGATCGCCTCGACGCGGCCGTGCGCATCGAGCGCGACCACGCCGTCGCGCAGATGCTGCAGCAGCGTGTCGAGCCGCTGGCGGCGGAAGGCCTCGGCGTGCGTCGCATACGCGACTTCGAGCGCGGTTTCGACGGCCTTGCGCACCGACGCATGCGAATACAGGAACACGGCGCCCATGCCGACGCTGGCCGCGAGATCGGTGACGAGGCCCGGGCCGACGATCGTTTCGATGCCGCGATCGCGCAGGTCGTGCACGCAGGCTTCCGCTTCCTGGGCGGACTGATATGACGCAAACTGCACGTCGAGGCCGTACGCGGCGACGAAGCGGCGCACTTCGGGCGGCGTCTCGCCGGCGCTCACGAGTGCGATTCGCGTGGCATCGCGCCGCGCGCGAGCGAGCGCCTGCATCACGTCGAAGCCGGTCGGCGACACGACCACCACCGGCACGGGCGCGCGCGTTTTCAGGAAGCCGCCGTTCGAGCCGGCCGCGACGATCACGTCGGGCCGCGCGGTGCCGGCCTCCGCGATCGCGCTCAGCGCATCTTCATAGGCGCGCGTGACGATGCGCACGTCCGCGCGTTCGTCGAATTCGCCGGCGATCTCGCGAAACAGCTCGCGCAGCCGGCTGATGCCCATCGCCCAGATGCGCGGGCGCACCGTGCGGTCGGCCGGGCCGACGGGTTTGGTCGAGGAGAGGTCCATGACGGCCGATTATGCGCGCGTGATTTCATTTTTGAAACATGTAGTGCGGAATTGAAATGAGCGGGCGATGTCGCGCCCACGGCGGTGGCTTAAGAATCAGTGGGTTAGCGACGTTCCGCAAGCTGGCCCGGTCCTTGCTGTTATCAGGCATTCCATCAGGAGGCCGTTCATGAGCAATACGCATCTTCAGAGCGCCGGCGCGAAGTTCCGCGCGGCAGTCGCGGCCGAGCAGCCGCTGCAGGTGGTCGGCGCGATCACCGCGTACGCGGCCAAGATGGCGCAGGCCGTCGGCTTCAAGGCCGTGTACCTGTCGGGCGGCGGCGTCGCCGCGAACTCGCTCGGCATCCCCGACCTCGGCATCAGCACGATGGAAGACGTGCTGATCGACGCGACCCGGATCACCAACGCGACCGACCTTCCGCTGCTGGTCGACATCGACACGGGCTGGGGCGGCGCGTTCAACATCGCGCGCACGGTTCGCTCGTTCATCAACGCCGGCGTCGCGGCCGTGCACCTCGAGGACCAGGTCGGCCAGAAGCGCTGCGGCCATCGTCCGGGCAAGGAAGTCGTGCCGATCGACGAAATGGTCGATCGCGTGAAGGCCGCGGTCGATGCGCGTACCGACGACCAGTTCGTGATCATGGCGCGCACCGATGCGGCCGCCGCGGAAGGGATCGACTCGGCGATCGAGCGCGCGGTCGCGTACGTCGAGGCCGGCGCGGACATGATCTTCCCGGAAGCGATGAAGACGCTCGACGACTACCGCCGCTTCAAGGCCGCCGTGAAGGTGCCGATCCTCGCGAACCTGACCGAGTTCGGCTCGACTCCGTTGTTCACCGTCGACGAGCTACGCGAGGCGAACGTCGACATCGCGCTGTACTGCTGCGGCGCGTATCGCGCGATGAACAAGGCCGCGCTGAATTTCTACGAGACGCTGCGCCGCGACGGCACGCAGAAGGCGGCCGTGCCGACGATGCAGACGCGCGCCGAGCTGTACGACTTCCTCGGCTATCACGAATACGAGCGCAAGCTCGACGAACTGTTCGCGCAGGGCAAGAAGTAACGCGGCCCGCACCCCCGATACCCATTGGAGAAAGAAAACATGAGCGAGACGAAAGACGCAGCAGCACCGGCCGCCGCAGGCGCATTCAAGCCGAAGAAGTCGGTGGCGCTGTCGGGCGTGACGGCCGGCAACACGGCGCTGTGCACGGTCGGCAAGACCGGCAACGACCTGCACTATCGCGGCTACGACATTCTCGACGTCGCCGAATCGTGCGAATTCGAGGAAATCGCGCATCTGCTCGTGCACGGCACGCTGCCGAACCTGACCGAACTGGCTGCCTACAAGACCAAGCTGCGCGCGCTGCGCGGCCTGCCGAGCGCGCTGAAGGCCGCGCTCGAACAGATCCCGGCGTCGGCCCACCCGATGGACGTGATGCGCACCGGCGTGTCGGTGCTCGGCACCGTGCTGCCGGAGAAGGACGACCACAACCTGCCGGGCGCGCGCGACATCGCCGACCGCCTGATGGCGTCGCTCGGCTCGATGCTGCTGTACTGGTATCACTTCTCGCACAACGGCAAGCGCATCGAGACGGAAACCGACGACGACTCGATCGGCGGCCACTTCCTGCACCTGCTGCACGGCAAAACGCCGTCGAAGTCGTGGGTCGAGGCGATGCACACGTCGCTGATCCTGTACGCGGAGCACGAATTCAACGCATCGACGTTCACCGGCCGCGTGATCGCGGGCACGGGCTCGGACATCTACTCGGCGATCACCGGCGCGATCGGCGCGCTGCGCGGGCCGAAGCACGGCGGCGCGAACGAAGTCGCGTACGAGATCCAGAGCCGCTACAGCTCGCCGGACGACGCCGAAGCCGACATCCGCCGCCGCGTCGAGAACAAGGAAGTCGTGATCGGCTTCGGCCACCCGGTCTACACGATCTCCGATCCGCGCAACAAGGTGATCAAGGGCGTCGCGCACAAGCTGTCGAAGGAAGCGGGCGACACCAAGCTGTACGACATCGCCGAGCGCCTGGAATCGGTGATGTGGGACGCGAAGAAGATGTTCCCGAACCTCGACTGGTTCAGCGCGGTGTCGTATCACATGATGGGCGTGCCGACCGCGATGTTCACGCCGCTGTTCGTGATCTCGCGCACGTCGGGCTGGAGCGCGCACATCATCGAGCAGCGCATCGACAACAAGATCATCCGCCCGAGCGCGAACTACACCGGTCCGGAGGATCTGCAATTCGTGCCGATCGAGAAGCGCTGATCGCCCGCCGCGCACGCCGGCGCCCCGCGATGCGGGCGGCCGGCACGCGCGGCACGTCTTACCCCGAATTCCGCCCCACATCATGAATACCGCCAACCGCAAACCCCTGCCCGGCACGTCGCTGGACTATTTCGACGCGCGCGCCGCGGTCGACGCGATCGCGCCCGGCGCGTACGACACGCTGCCGTACACGTCGCGCGTGCTCGCCGAAAACCTCGTGCGCCGTTGCGATCCGGCGATCCTCGCCGATTCGCTGAAGCAGATCATCGAGCGCAAGCGCGAACGCGATTTCCCGTGGTTCCCGGCGCGCGTGGTGTGCCACGACATCCTCGGGCAGACGGCGCTCGTCGATCTCGCCGGCCTGCGCGACGCGATCGCCGACGGCGGCGGCGACCCGGCGAAGGTGAACCCGGTCGTGCCCGTGCAGCTGATCGTCGACCACTCGCTCGCCGTCGAATGCGGCGGCTTCGACCCGGACGCGTTCGCGAAGAACCGCGCGATCGAGGATCGCCGCAACGAGGATCGCTTCCACTTCATCGAGTGGACGAAGAAGGCGTTCGAGAACGTCGACGTGATCCCGCCGGGCAACGGCATCATGCACCAGATCAACCTTGAGAAGATGTCGCCGGTGATCCAGGTGCAGGACGGCGTCGCCTATCCGGACACCTGCGTCGGCACCGACAGCCACACGCCGCACGTCGATGCGCTCGGCGTGATCGCGATCGGCGTGGGCGGGCTGGAGGCCGAGAACGTGATGCTCGGCCGCGCGTCGTGGATGCGCCTGCCCGACATCGTCGGCGTCGAACTGACCGGCAAGCGTCAACCGGGCATCACCGCGACCGACGTCGTGCTCGCGCTGACCGAGTTCCTGCGCAAAGAGAAGGTGGTCGGCGCGTATCTGGAGTTCCGTGGCGAAGGCGCGGCGAGCCTCACGCTCGGCGATCGCGCGACGATCTCGAACATGGCGCCCGAGTATGGCGCGACGGCCGCGATGTTCTTCATCGACGGCCAGACGACCGACTATCTGCGCCTCACCGGCCGCAGCGACGAGCAGGTGAAGCTCGTCGAGACCTACGCGAAGGCGGCGGGCCTGTGGGCCGATACGCTCGCGAACGCGCAATACGAGCGCACGCTGACGTTCGACCTGTCGAGCGTCGTGCGCAACATGGCCGGCCCGTCGAATCCGCACAAGCGGCTGCCGACGTCCGATCTCGCCGCGCGCGGAATCGCCGGTCACTGGGAAGAGAAGCCGGGCGAGATGCCCGACGGCGCGGTGATCATCGCCGCGATCACGAGCTGCACGAACACCAGCAACCCGCGCAACGTGATCGCCGCGGCCTTGCTCGCGCGCAACGCGAACGCGAAGGGCCTCACGCGCAAGCCGTGGGTGAAGAGTTCGCTCGCGCCCGGCTCGAAGGCGGTCGAGTTGTATCTCGAAGAAGCGAACCTGCTGCCGGAACTCGAGAAGCTCGGCTTTGGCATCGTCGCGTTCGCATGCACGACCTGCAACGGGATGTCGGGCGCGCTCGACCCGAAGATCCAGCAGGAGATCGTCGAGCGCGACCTGTACGCGACGGCCGTGCTGTCCGGCAACCGCAACTTCGACGGTCGCATCCACCCGTATGCGAAGCAGGCGTTCCTCGCATCGCCGCCGCTCGTCGTCGCGTACGCGATCGCCGGCACGATCCGCTTCGACATCGAGAAGGACGTGCTGGGCCACGATCAGGGCGGCCAGCCCGTCACGCTGAAGGACATCTGGCCGACCGACGAGGAGATCGACGCGATCGTCGCGTCGAGCGTGAAGCCCGAGCAGTTCCGCAAGGTCTACGAGCCGATGTTCGCGCGCAGCGCCGACGCCGGCGAGCGCGCGGCGCCGCTGTACGACTGGCGCGCGCAGAGCACGTACATCCGCCGCCCGCCGTACTGGGAAGGCGCGCTGGCCGGCGAACGCACGTTGAAGGGCATGCGGGCGCTCGCGGTGCTCGGCGACAACATCACGACCGACCACCTGTCGCCGTCGAACGCGATCCTGCCGAACAGCGCGGCCGGCGAATATCTCGCGAAGATGGGCCTGCCGGAAGAGGACTTCAACTCGTACGCGACGCACCGCGGCGACCACCTGACCGCGCAGCGCGCGACCTTCGCGAACCCGACGCTCGTCAACGAGATGGTGGTCGTCGACGGCGCGGTGAAGAAGGGCTCGCTCGCGCGTGTCGAGCCGGAAGGCAAGGTCATGCGGATGTGGGAAGCGATCGAGACGTACATGAATCGCAAGCAGCCGCTGATCGTCGTGGCCGGCGCCGACTACGGCCAGGGCTCGTCGCGCGACTGGGCCGCGAAGGGCGTGCGGCTCGCGGGCGTCGAGGCGATCGCCGCCGAAGGCTTCGAGCGGATCCACCGCACGAACCTGATCGGGATGGGCGTGCTGCCGCTCGAGTTCAAGCCGGGCACCAACCGGACGACGCTCGGCATCGACGGCACCGAAACCTTCGACGTGATCGGCGAGCGCACGCCGCGCGCCGACCTGACGCTCGTGATTCATCGCAGGAACGGCGAGCGCGTCGAGGTGCCGATGACGTGCCGGCTCGATACGGCCGAGGAAGTGTCGATCTACGAAGCGGGCGGCGTGCTGCAGCGTTTCGCGCAGGACTTCCTCGAATCGTCGCAGGCAGCCTGACCGGCGCACACAGGGATAACGCAAACATGGCTCACATTCCGCAAATCAGGATTCCCGCGACCTACATGCGCGGCGGCACCAGCAAGGGCGTGTTCTTCCGGCTTCAGGACCTGCCGGATGCCGCGCAGGCGCCGGGCGCCGCGCGCGACGCGCTGCTACTGCGCGTGATCGGCAGCCCCGATCCGTACGGCAAGCAGATCGACGGGATGGGCGGCGCGACGTCGTCCACCAGCAAGACGGTGATCGTGTCGAAAAGCACGCGGCCGGGGCATGACGTCGACTACCTGTTCGGGCAGGTCGCGATCGACCGCGCATTCGTCGACTGGACGGGCAACTGCGGCAACCTGTCGGCGGCGGTCGGCCCGTTCGCGATCGGAGGCGGGCTCGTCGATCCGGCGCGCGTGCCGCGCGACGGTGTCGCGACCGTGCGGATCTGGCAGGCGAACATCGGCAAGACGATCATTGCCCATGTGCCGATGACAAACGGCGCGGTGCAGGAGACGGGCGACTTCGAACTGGACGGCGTCACGTTCCCGGCCGCCGAAGTGCAGCTCGAATTCATGGACCCGGCCGCCGAGGAAGAAGGCGCGGGCGGCTCGATGTTCCCGACCGGCAACCTCGTCGACGATCTGGCCGTGCCGGGCATCGGCACGCTGAAGGCGACGATGATCAACGCGGGCATCCCGACGATCTTCGTCGACGCGGAAGCGATCGGCTACACGGGCACCGAGCTGCAGGACGCGATCAACGGCGACCCGAAGGCGCTCGAGAAGTTCGAGACGATCCGTGCGCACGGCGCGCTGCGCATGGGCCTGATCGACACGCTCGACGAAATCGCGACGCGCCAGCACACACCGAAGATCGCGTTCGTCGCGAAGCCGGCCGACTACGTCGCGTCGAGCGGCAAGCGCGTGAACGCGGGCGACGTCGACCTGCTGGTGCGCGCGATGTCGATGGGCAAGCTGCACCACGCGATGATGGGCACGGCGGCGGTCGCGATCGGCACGGCCGCGGCGATCCCCGGCACGCTCGTCAATCTGGCCGCAGGCGGTGGCGAACGCAACGCGGTGCGCTTCGGCCATCCGTCGGGCACGCTGCGGGTCGGCGCGCAAGCGCGGCACGAGAACGGCGAGTGGACCGTCACGAAGGCGATCATGAGCCGCAGCGCGCGCGTGCTGATGGAAGGCTGGGTGCGGGTGCCGGGGGATGCGTTCTGATGCATGGCGGTGAGCGCGTGCAAACCGGCGCCACTGACGCTTGAGCGATCCCTGCGCAGTGGACCCGCCGCGCAGGGATTTTTTTCGTTTGGCGTACGCGTGACGGAGGCATGCCGGTACGCCAGACGCCGGGCCGGCTTGCGTCACGCAGCACGGACGGCGGCCGATCGCGCGGCATGGAATCGGCGTGAGCGCCAAAGCGCCGCCGCCGGCCGACCGCGAAGCATGGGGTCGGCGTAAGCGCTAAAGCGCCAACGCTGATCGACAGGAGAATCGCATGTCACTCGATGCGCCGCTTTCCGGCATTCACATCGTCGAATTCGAAGGTCTCGGCCCCGGCCCGCTCGCGGGCTGGATGCTCGCCGGCATGGGCGCGCGCATCACGCTGATCGCGCGTCCGTCCGGCCGCACCAGTGCCCCGGACGCGCTGCGGGCCCGCGACGGCGATTTGCTGCGCGAAGGCAAGACGATCGTCGAACTCGACCTGAAGGCGCCGGCCGGGCGGGACGCCGCGCTCGATTTGATCGCGCAGGCCGATGCGCTGATCGAGGGGCTGCGGCCCGGGGTGATGGAGCGGCTCGGCCTCGGGCCCGGCGCTTGCGCCCGCCGCAATCCGAAGCTCGTCTACGGGCGCATGACGGGCTGGGGCCAGCACGGTCCGCTCGCGGCGGCGGCCGGGCACGACCTGAACTACGTCGCGCTGACCGGGTTGCTGTCGTTGTCCGCGCCGCGCGACGGCCGGCCGGGCGTGCCGCCGACCGTCGTCGGCGATGCGGGCGGCGCGCTCGGGCTCGCGTTCGGCATCGTCTGCGCGTTGCTCGACGTGCGCGGCGGCGGGCCGGGGCGGGTGGTCGACGGCGCGATCGTCGACATCGTGTCGACGCTCGGTTCGCTCGCGTTGTGGGCACGCGCGAACGGGCAGCTCGACGGTGCGCAGCCGAGCCTGTTCCACGACGCGCCGTTCTACGACGTATATCGCTGCGCGGACGGCGAATGCGTGACGATCGGTGCGCTCGAACCGCCGTTCTATGCGCTGCTGGTCGAACGGCTCGGGCTGACCGACGTCGATCCCGCGTCGCAGTATGACCGGGCGCGCTGGCCCGCGCTGAAGGCGCGTTTCGCGGCGGTGTTCGCGCAGCAGCCGTCCGCGCACTGGCGCGCGCTGCTCGAAGGCACCGACGCGTGCTTCGCGCCGGTGCTGAGCGTGGCCGACGCGGTTTCGCATCCGCATAACGCCGCGCGCGGCATCTATCGGATGGATGAGCACGGGAACGTGCGGGCGCGGGTGGCGCCGCGGTTCTTGCCGTTGGCGGGGGATGACGCAGCCTAGCGGCGCGATTCAGGCGCCAGGCGGCCGCGATATTGGGCGCCGGCCGTTCAGGCCGTTCTCACGCCGTTTCCGCCGGCGCATCCGGCATCTTGCCGTCGCCGACGCGGTTGATCGTGCCTTGCGCGATCGCGACGAGCCGCTCGTGGTCGCCGTCGATGACGAACACGTGGCACTGGCAGGTCGCCTGGTGCCGGCCCGCGTAGACGAGCTTCGCGCGGGCGACGAGCGTGCCGTTCACGGCCGGCCGCAGGTAGTTGATCTTGTATTCGGCGGTGATCACGCGCGGGCCGAGCACGAGCGCGCCGGCGAACGTCAGCGCGTTGTCCGCGAGATAGCTGACGACGCCGCCGTGCACGAAACCGTGCTGCTGCCGCAATTCCTCGCGCACGGGCAGACACAGCGACACTTCGTTGTCGCCGATATGCATCAGTTGCGTGCCCAGCAGCATGCTGAACGGCTGCGCGCGCAATGCGCCGCGCGCGTGGTCCGTGATGTCGGTCATCGAACTTCCCTCGAAATGAGTCCCCGCTTGCGCTGAACTCTAGGAAGGGGGCTCCGGATAAGCAAGGAAATTCGTCCGCGTTTCGTGCAAATCCCGGCGCACTGCGTCGCGATTATTGCGCCGAATGCGCAAGATCCCCGCGTTTGCGGGCGATTCGACGCGAATGCGCGAGCGAAGCGCGCGATCGATCTGCGTGGGGGGCGATTTCGCCTAAAGTCCGACGAAGAAATGCCGCTAATGCCGGGGCATCGCTTCATCGTCCGCTTTCCAGGAATTCCCCCATGTTCGGAAAAATCAAGCTCGCGTCGGGTCTGCTCGGCGTGTTGACCGTGTTCTGCCTCTTCCTGTTCGCGATCGAAGCGCTCGGCTTCTGGGCGCTCGCGTCGACGCGCAGCGGCGTCGACGATCTGTCGAACGTTGCGATCACGCAGGTCGAGGCGGCCAGCCGGGCGACCGAGCAACTGCTCGACGCGCGCATCAACCTGTCGCGGGCCGGCACGCGAATGGTGCGCGGCGGCCCCAAGCCCGAAGACATCATCCGTCATGCGGGCGCGTCGCTCGCGGAAGCGGACAAGGCGTTCGCGGTGCTGACGGCGGCGCAGGCGGTCGACGACACCAACCGTACACGCGTCGCGGCGCTCACCGAGCGCTATCGCGCGCTGCGCGGCGCGCTGGGCGAGCTCGTGCAGTTCCTCGACGCCGACAACATCCAGGCGTTCCTCGACCAGCCGACCCAGGGCTTCCAGGACGCGTACATCGCCGAGCTGCATCGCTTCACCGACTATGGCGGCACCTCGAGCCGCGCGGCGCTCGACACCATCGACGGCGGCATGCTCTGGTTCAAGTCGGTCGGCATCGTGCTGCTGGTGGCGATGCTCGCGGCGAGCGCCGCGATCTACGCGGCCGCGCGGCGCGCGGTCGTCGCGCCGCTGGAGCAGGCCGGCCGCCATTTCGAGCGGATCGCGCAGGGCCGTCTCGATGAAGCCGTGCGGGCGGGCGGCGTGTTCGAGATCGACCGGATGCTGCGCGGCCTCGCCACGATGCAGACGAGCATCGCGGGCACCGTGCGCACGGTGCGCCAGGCGTCCGACGCGATCCATCTCGGCGCGGGCGAGATCGCGGGCGGCAACGCCGACCTGTCGGCGCGCACGGGCACGCAGGCCGCGTCGCTCGAGGAAACCGCCGCGAGCATGGAGGAGCTGACCGCGACCGTCCGGCAGAACACCGACAGCGCCCGCGCGGCGAGCGCGCTGGCCGACGCGGCGCTCGAAGCGACGAGCAACGGCGGCGGCGTGGTCGACAGCGTGATCGACCGGATGCGCGGCATCGCGCAGAGCTCGGGGCGCATCGCGGAGATCATCTCGGTGATCGACGGCATCGCGTTCCAGACCAACATCCTCGCGCTGAACGCCGCGGTCGAGGCCGCGCGGGCCGGCGAACAGGGGCGCGGCTTCGCGGTGGTCGCGGGCGAAGTGCGCTCGCTCGCGCAGCGCAGCGCGCAGTCGGCGAAGGAGATCAAGGCGTTGATCGAGGATTCGGTCGCGCAGATCAACGGCGGCGCGGAGCTCGTCGAACGTGCCGGCGACGCGATGCGCGCGGTGTCGGCGTCGATCACGCGCGTCGTGCAGACGATGTCGGAGATCACGGCCGCGTCGGTCGAGCAGAGCGTCGGGATCGAGCAGGTGAACCAGGCCGTCACGCAGATGGATCAGCTCACGCAGCAGAACGCGGCGCTGGTCGAGGAAGTCGCGGCGGCGGCCGCGTCGCTGAACGACCAGACCGCGCACCTGATGCAGGCGGTGTCGGTGTTCGAGCTGGGCGACGGACGCGCCGCCCGCGGCGATCGCGCGGCGCCGTCGTTCGCCGCGACGGGTTACGAACCGGCCGGCAGCGCCGCGTAGGCGGTCGCGAGGTGGTAGGGCGTCGTCGACGGCATGTCGGCACGCGACACCTGGCCGTCGGCCGTCTTGCACTCGAACCAGCCGCGCGGATGCAGGAAGCGCGCGGCGAACCGCTCGATCTGCCGCGCGAGCGGCGCGGAGGCCGGCGTGCCGCCGTGCGTCGCGAGCGCGCGCAGGTATTCGGTCTGCGCCCAGATCCGCTGCGTGCCGTCGATGCACGCGCCTTGCGCGTCGAGCGCCGCGCACACGCCGCCCGTCCGCGGATCGACGCCGTATTGCTCGGCGAACGCGAACGCGCGCGACAGCGCGGCGGGGAGCCCCGTCTGCGCGAGCCGCGCGCCGGCCGCATCGACCAGATAGAACCATTCGAACTGGTGACCGGGCTCGAAACGGTTGTCGGCCGCGCCGAGCGGCAGCTCGGCCACGCAGCCGGTCGCCGCGTCGACGAAGGTGCGCTCGACGGCCTGCGCGGTGCGCGCGAGCGCATCGTCGAACGCCGGGTCGCCGAACGCATCGGCGGCCGCGAGCCACGCTTCGGTCAGATGCATCAGCGGATTCTGCAGCGCGCCGCTGCCGGACGACGAGAAATCGGCGTGGCGCGCGGCATCGAGCAACGCGTCGCCGGGGCGCGGCGCGAAGCGATCCTCGATCAGCGCGGCGGTGGCTTCGGCCACCGTGCGCGCGGCGGCGTCGCCCGACGCCGCATGCCATGCGGCGCACGCGAACACGATGAACGCGTGCGTATAGAGATCCTTGTTCGTATCGAGCGGCGCGCCCTGCGCGTCGACGCTGTAGATCCAGCCGCCGTGGCGCGGATCGCGAAAGTGCCGGCACAGCGCATCGAACAGCGTGGCCGCGTGCGCGGTGTCGCCGGCCTGCGCGAACACGAACAGTTGCCTCGCGCACGCCATCGCGCGATAACGGGTCGCGGGCAACGGCGCGTGGGTGGCCGGATCGACGGCTTCGAACGGCAGGTGCAATGCTGGGTCGAACCCTGAACCCCGCCAGATCGGCAAGACGACGTGCGCGAAATGGTGGCGCAACTGGGCGGCCTGGGCGGAAGCGGAGTCGGAAACGGACATGGCGGGGTTGAGCGCTTGGATCGAAACGTGTCGGCGCGGCCCGGAGAATCGGCGCGGCCGGGGCCAAGGATAAAACATTCCGCGCGGGCGGCACCAAAAAAAGGAGATAAATACGATGCTCAGCAACCTGGAACTCGTGATGCGGCTCGTTCTCGCGGCGGCGCTCGGCAGCGTCATCGGCTTCGAGCGCGAGCGCCTGTCGTGGGCGGCCGGCCTGCGCACGCACATGCTGGTGTGCGTCGGCTCGACGCTGATCATGATCGTATCGGCGTTCGGTTTCGCCGACGTGCTCGGCTCCAGCGACCACGTCGTGCTCGATCCGTCGCGGATCGCCGCGCAGGTCGTGTCGGGCATCGGCTTTCTCGGCGCGGGCTCGATTCTGCTGCGTGGTGAAATCGTGCGCGGGCTGACGACGGCCGCGAGCCTGTGGTCGGTCGCCGCGATCGGCCTCGCGGTGGGCGGCGGGCTCTATGTCGCGGCGATTTCGGCGACGATCATCATTCTGATCATCCTGGCCGGCATCAAGCCGCTGGAGCGGCGCTATTTCACGGTGCGCCAGCGGCGCCAGCTTGCGTTGACGGTGGCGAGCGGCACGCTGACGTTCGATTCGCTGCACGCGGCGCTCGGCCCCGACAGTGCGCGCGTGAAGCAGTTCATCGTGCAGCGTGCCGACGACACGGGCGAGCAGGACGAGGTGCGCATCGCGCTGGCGCGGGTGTCGGAACTCGAATACAAGGCGATCTGCGCCAAGCTGCGCGCACTGCCGGGCGTCACGCGTTTCGACGGCGGGAACGGGCTGGGGGGCGACGAATAGCGTGATTCGATTGCGTGACTCGGTTGCGGGGCGTGCGACAATGGCCGACCACCGATTCCGTTCGACATCCGGGTTCGCGCCTGCGGGCCCCGCTATCCGATTTCCATGACCGAATCCGTTTCCCCGCCTCGCTCCCGCTCCCGTTCCACCCGTTCGTCGGCCCGTTCGCGGCCGCGCTCGGCCGCTGCGGCCGGCAGCACGTCCGCCAGGGCGACGGCACGATCCGGCGGCGCACCGGCCGGCGACGCGCCGCGCGACGAACGGACGCTCGACTTGTTCGGCGATCCGGTGCTGGAGCCGGGCGAGCGCATGCCGGTTGCGGCGCGCGATGAAGCGGTCATGGAAGCCGATGTTGCGGTCGGTGTCGACGATGGCCGACAGGCCACGCTGGACGGGTTCACCCCGCCTGCGGATATGGATGCGGCTGGGGCGACGCATGCGGACGCCGAAGGTGCGGCGACGACGGATGAGGCGGCCAAGGTCGTTTCGACGCCGGAACGCGACGTGGCCGCGAACGTCGGCGGCGCATCGGCAGAGGGTCTTGCAACGAAGGCCGCCGATTTGCCTGCAGGCGATGGCGGTGTAACGCAGATCGACGTGCCCGTGGTCGACGGCGCAGCGAACGCGGCGGCGAAGCTGCAAGCCGCCGATGGCGCTGCGGTGCAGGCGGCGGAATCGCAGGCGGCGGAGAGCGAAGTCGCGAAGCCTGTCGTCGAGGCGGCGCGCGTCAAATCGCGCGAGGGGAAATCTTCGGGCGATGCCGTGAAGGAGCGTCGCGCGTCGTCGGGCGGCAAGCGCCGGGTGGCTGCCGGCGCAAGCGAAGCGACGGCGACGCAAGCCGCACCGGTTCCGACAGGCATCGATTCGAAGCCGGAGGCGGTTGACTCGAACGCGTCGCCGGTCGTTGCCGCACCGGTCGAGCCGCAGACCTCGACACAACCGGCACAACCGCCCGAACCGGCAATCGCCTCGCATTCCGCGACGCCGCGCGACACGGCCCGGCAGCCCGACGCTTCGCCGTCGCCGGTCGCGCAGCCGGTGGCTTCCGCCGCATCGTTCGTGACCAAGCCATCGTCGGAGCGTACGCAACCGGCCGCGCCGGCCTTCGATCCGGACACGCACCTGCGCCCGCTGACCGACCGGATCGCCGCGTTGCAGTCGGACGTGGACGGCCTGACGCGCTCGGCCGATCGCGAGATGCGTCGCGTCAACCGCCTGCTGCTTGCGCTGGCGGTCGTCGTGCTGGCTGGGCTCGTCGCGCTGGTGCTGCAAACGCGCCAGATCGCGCACCTGAAGCAGGACGTCGCCACCAAGCAGCAACGGATCGATCGCCTCGCGGCCGATCTGTCGACGCAGCAGGCCACACTGATGACGCTCGAGGAGCACCACGAAGCGCTGCTGTCGCAAGTCGACCGGCTTCAGCGCAACGCGAACCGCGAGGCGGCCGTCGGGAAGCGGGCTCATCGCGCGCGGTAATCGTTTCGACCCCATCCTGACAGCCCGACGCAGCAAGGATCGCCGTTCCGAACCGGCGACCGGGTGTCGCGCACGTGCGGCAAACCGATGCAGTGCACTGGCAGAGTTCAGGGAAAACCCTTAGAATAGAGGCCATCTAAGGGAAAACCCTAGCCACGTCTGTCAGGAGTCTCACATGAGCTTCATCTTCGCCCTGCTGCAAAAAATCGACGACCTCTTCGTGTCCCCGCATCTGCCGCTCGACGCCGAATACTCGTACGCCGCGCGTCATGCGGAAGCCGAGCGCGTGCGCCGTGCGCAACTCGTGCCGATCGTCCTGTACCGTCGCTGATTCGCTGATTCGCTGATTCGCTGATTCGCTGATTCGGCGCGGCGTCCGCCGCACCTGCCTGCCTGTTTTCCGCCGCCGCCTCGCGCGCCGGTGCGACTGTCCCGCTACACTGGAAGTCCGATTCCGTTCACGGCGACCGGGCCATGCTGCAGATGCGGCCGATGACGGCCGGCGAATTCCACGCGTACCGCACGCGAGCCATCGACGGCTACGCGCGCGACCTCGTTTCCTCCGGGCAAAATGCTGTCGACGACGCGGCCGATCGTGCGCGCGCCTGTTTCGACACGCTGCTGCCGGACGGCCTGCTGACCGCCGGCCAGACCCTCGTCACGCTCATCGACGGCGCCAGCGGCGACGCGGTGGGTGACCTTTGGTACGCGATCGTCCCCGAAGGGCCGAACCGCACATTGTTCATCTACGACCTCGACATCGTCCCGTCCCGGCGCCGCCAGGGCTGGGCCACGCGTGCGCTCGACGCGCTCGACGCCGAGGCGCGCCGCTACGGTGTCACCGAGATCGGGCTGTCGGTGTTCAATCACAACGCGGCGGCGCGTGCGCTGTATCGCGCGTGCGGCTTCGCGCCGATCACCACGACGTTGATCAAACCCGTCGTGTCGAACTGAATCGGCGGGCCGACGATGCGTTGTCACATGCTGCCGGTTTGGCGCGCTGCGTCGCCGGCCAACGCCGGCACGCTTCCTGATCGATCCTTCTTGTTGGCCAAACGCCAAACGCCAAACGCCAAACGCCAAACGCCAAACGCCAAACGCCAAACGCCAAACGCCAAACGCCAAACGCCAAACGCCAAACGCCAAACGCCAAACGCCAAACGCCAAACGCCAAACGCCAAACGCCAAACGCCAAACGACCCGTCCGGCCCCCGTATTCACCGCCCGCCTCGTCAACGCGCGCGGCCTTTCCATCTCCGCAGCAGCAATGCGTTGGTCACGACGCTGACGCTGGAAAACGCCATCGCCGCGCCCGCGATCACCGGGTTCAGCAAGCCGAGCGCCGCGAGCGGCACGCCGACCAGGTTGTAGACGAACGCCCAGAACAGGTTCTGCTGGATCTTGCGGTACGTACGTTTGGAGATGTCGATCGCGTCGGCGACGAGTGCCGGGTCGCCGCGCATCAGCGTGATACCGGCCGTGTGCATCGCGACGTCGGTGCCGGTCGCCATCGCGATGCCGACGTCCGCGGCGGCGAGCGCGGGCGCATCGTTGATCCCGTCCCCGACCATCGCGACGATCCCGCCGTGCGTGCGCTTCAGTTCGGCGACGACGCGTGCCTTGTCGTCGGGCAGCACCTGCGCGTGCACTTCGCCGATGCCGAGCGCCGCCGCGACGGCCGCCGCGCTGCCGCGGTTGTCGCCCGTCACGAGTGCGCTCGCGACGCCGCGCGCCGACAGCGCCGCGATCGCGTCGCGGGCACCCGGCTTCACGGTATCGCCGAATGCGATCAGCGCGAGCACCGCGCGCGGCGCATCGGCACGCATCAGCCACGAGATCGTGTTGCCGGCGTGCTCGAGCTCCGCCGCGCGGGCGTCGAGCGCCGGCGGCACCGCGATGCCGAGTTCGTCGCGCCAGCGCGTGCTGCCGAGCGCGAGCCGCTGCGCGCCGACGTGCGCTTCGACGCCGCGTCCGGCCACCGCGCGCGCATCGGTCGCGACGACCGGCTCCGCCGCGCCGCCCTGCGCGGCCACGTCCGCGTCATGCGCGGCGACCACCGCACGCGCGAGCGGATGGTCGCTCTGCCGCTGCACGGCCGCCGCGAGCGCGAGCGCTTCGGCACGCGGCACGCCGACGGCGTCGAACGCCGTCACGGACGGTTTGCCTTCGGTCAGCGTGCCCGTCTTGTCGAATGCGATCACGGTCGTGCGCTGCGCGAGTTCGAGCGCCTGCGCGTCCTTGATCAGCACGCCGTGCCGGGCCGCGACGCCCGTGCCGGCCATGATCGCGGCGGGCGTCGCGAGACCGAGCGCGCACGGGCACGCGATCACGAGCACCGCGACCGCGTTGAGGATCGCGGTCTCCATCCCGGCGCCGGCGATCAGCCAGCCGACCAGCGTCAGCACGGCGATGCCGAGGATCGCCGGCACGAACACCTCGCTGACGCGATCGACGAGCCGCTGGATCGGCGCCTTCTCGGCCTGCGCGGATTCGACGAGGCGGATGATGCGCGCGAGCGTCGTTTCCGCGCCGATCGCGGTGGTTTCGACGACGAGCGCGCCTTCGCCGTTGATCGAGCCAGCCGTGACGGTGTCGCCGTCGTCCTTCGGCACGGGCAGGCTTTCGCCGGTGATCAGCGATTCGTCGATGTGCGAGCGGCCCGACACGATCCGTCCGTCGACGGGCACGCGCTCGCCGGGCCGGATGCCGACGTGCGTGCCGACGCGCACCTGCGACAGCGGCACGTCGCGTTCGACGCCGTGCTCGACGACGCGCGCGCGGTCGGGACGCAGCGCGTTCAGCGCGCGGATCGCCTCGGTGGTCTGGCGCTTCGCGCGCGATTCGAGCCACTTGCCGAAGCGTACGAGCGTGACGATCACGGCCGACGCCTCGAAATACAGATGGCCGGGATGCGCGGGATCGCGCAGCAGCATCCACAGGCTCAGCCCGTACGCGGCCGACGTGCCGAGCGCGACGAGCAGGTCCATGTTGCCGGTGCGCGCCTTCACCGCATGCCAGGCCGCGCGGTAGAAGCGCGCGCCGAAGCCGAACTGCACGATCGACGCGAGCACGAGCTGGAGCCAGCCGGGCAGCATCAGGTCGATGCCGAACGGGGCGGCGAGCATCGGCGCGACGAGCGGCGCGCTCAGCACGGCGGCCCCGATCACGAGGTTGCGTTCGCGGATCGCGTCGCGGCGCTTGCGGGCATCGGGGTCCTGCGCGGGGCCGGCCGGCTGCAAGTCGGCGCCGGCCGTTGCGCCGGCGGGTGACGCGGCCGGAAGCGACGCATGGTAGCCGGCTGTGGTGACCGCCGCGATCAGCGTGGCGGCGTCGAGTGCGCCGGCGCCGTGCACCGATGCGCGCTCGGTCGCGAGGTTGACCGTCGCGCGTGCGACGCCCGGCACGGCGGCCAGCGCTTTCTCGACGCGCCCGGCGCAGGACGCGCAGGTCATGCCGCCGATGTCGAGTTCGACGTCGGTGGCAGCGGCGGTAGCGGGCGGCGCGGCGGCGGCCGAAGTCGCGCCGTAGCCGGCCTGTTTCACCGCTTCGACAAGCTGCGCGGCGGAGACGTCGTTCGACGCATCGACCGTCGCGCGTTCGGTCGCGAGGTTGACCGACGCCCGCGTGACGCCCGGCACCTTCGCGAGCGTTTTTTCGACGCGTGACACGCAGGACGCGCAGGTCATCCCGTCGATGTCGAGTTCGATGCTTGCGGGCGCGGGCGCGGTGGGCAATGCAGTGGCGGTGGCCGGGACGACGGTGTCCGACGCAGTCGGCGTCGCACCATAGCCGGCCTGCTTCACGGCGTCCGCCAACTGCGTGGCCGAAACGCCAGCCGACGCGTCGATCGTCGCGCGCTCCGTCGCGAGGTTGACCGATGCGCGCGTGACGCCCGGCACCTTCGCGAGCGCCTTTTCGACGCGTGACACGCATGACGCGCAAGTCATCCCGTCGATATCGAGTTCGATCGTCGCGGCGGCGGGAGGAAACGCGGAGGCTGCGGACGGCGTTTCGCCGCGCAACGCGTGCGCCGAAGGCGTGGCCGCGCCGGCTTTGCCCGGCGCCTCGCGCACCGCTGCGCGATAGCCGGCCTCCCGGACGGCGTCGACGAGCCGGCCCGGCTCGACGATTTCCTGCGCCGTGACCGTCGCCGCATGCGCATCGAGATCGACCGCCGCATCGACGACGCCCGGCACGGCGGCCAGCGCGCGCTGCACGCGGCCCGTGCAGCCGCCGCAATGCATGCCGTCAACGCTCAGTTCGATCGTTTGCAGCGCCGCGGAGGCGAGTGGTTCAGTCATGTCGGATTCCCCAAAAGCGCGGTTCGTGCCGCGAATGGTTCCAGTATCAACATTCCCATGATGGTAAGGTCAAGCGTCGGCGACGATGCGACGCAGGTTATGCGCACAGGGTGGCACAACGCGGAAAAAGCGATCGCCCGGCTTCCGTACGGACGCGCCGGGCGATCGTGTCGTGGTGTGCGCGTACGCGCTCAGGCGCAGAGCTTGGCGCTCGCCAGGCGATTGAGGCTGACGCCCTGTTCGGCGGCCTGGATGACCAGCGCGCGGTGCGCCTGTGGCGGGATGCGGACCTTGAACTCGCCGCTGTAGGTTCGGTCGGCGATCGGTTCGGGCACCTTTTCGCCGTTCACGATCAGGTCGCTCACGACGTCGGCAACGAGCCGGCGAATGCCGACCAGCGCGCCTTCCGGGGTTGCATCGAGCCACGAAAGAGAGGGGAATTCCGCGCAGAGGCCGACGTGCTCACCGTCCTCCGGGGACCACGTTACGCGGTACGTAAAGTGGTCTTGGGTCATGATTTCTGTTCCTTCAGTCGATCGATCGCGTCGAGAACCTGCCGCACCTGATAAGCCTTGGCTTTCCCGCGATCATTCTGGATATTCACTCGAGGATCGCCTTGCCACGGTGTCTTGAAATAGCATGGCTGGAACCGGATTGGCGGGCCGCTCCGAAGGGGGGCTTCGCAGATCTCGAACAGATCGTTGAAGCGCACATTCGCGGGCTCGCGCCTCATTGGGTCGAGGATCTTCCATTCGCTTGCCATAGCAAAAATGGTGTCAATAGTGGCACCATTTGTCAATCCGGGCCGACGGTTCTCACCCGACCATCGTTCCAGCGCGACCGAACCGTTCCGGATTTTTGCGGAATCCCGTGAACTCTTTCAGATTTTTTGACGATCCGGCTAGCGTTTTACCCGTTATTCGGCATATTGGGGGATGCCCTTAGGCGCTATGATACCGGCCTGACATCAGCGCCCACCGTTACGAAACGTCATGAACGGTCGTCCGGGCACGCTGGGGTGCCTTGCTTCGCCGTTCGCGAGACGAACAAGGCGTTGACTGAAAAGAACGATATTCGGCCCGTAATCCATGATTGAAAACCAGCGAGAATCAGTTTCTCTGCGACGCGCGTGCGCGTCGCTGGCCATTGCGGCGTTGCTTGCGGGATGCGCGTCGCAACCGGACGCGATCCAGCGGAAAACCGGCTGGATGCGCGCGGAAGTCGCCGACTCCTATATCTATGCGTATCCGCTCGTGCTGATGGACGTCGCGAAGGAAGCGGCGACGGGCGGCGACGGCGCGCAACCGGGGCAGGCGCCGCTCAACACGCTGCGCCACGCGCAGGCGCTGCCGCCCGTCGGCGCGGTCAATCCGCCGCTGCCGGGCGTCGACACGCTCGACTCGAGCGGCTGGCTCGACGTCGCCGCCGAACCCGTGATCGTCACGCTGCCCGACACGCGCGGCCGCTATTGGGACGCGCGCGCACTCGACATGTGGACGAACGTGTTGTGGTCGTCGTCGAGCGTCGCCGCCCGCGGTGCGCGTGGCGCCGGGCGATCGCAAACGATTGCCTTCGCCGCGAAGGCATGGCAGGGCACGCTGCCGAAGGGCGTGGTGCGCGTCGACGTGCCGTCCGCCAATGCGTGGCTCGAGGTGCGGCTGCAGACGAGCGGCGGCCGCGACCTGACAAACGTGAAGAAACTGCAGCGCGCGATCCGCGTGGTGCCGCTGTCGGTCTACACGGGTGCCGAGCGCGGCGCGTCGGTCGCGGTCCACGCGGGCAGCGCGCCGTCCGAAGCGGTGGGCGGCGGCACGCCGGCCGAGCAGGTCGCCGCGCTCGACCCGAAGGCGTTCTTCACGCGCTTCGCGCGGGCGCTGCAGGACAATCCGCCGCCGGGCGACGACGCGCACGCACAGGAATCGCTCGGCGACATCGGCGTGACGGCCGGCTATCCGGTGCTGTGGACGGGCGACCGTCTCACGGCCGCGACGGCCGGCGTGGCCGAGGCGCGCGCGCGGCTCGCGACGCCGCCGTCGAACCTGCTGAACGCGAACGGCTGGACGTGGATCGGCGATACGGCCGGCAAGTACGGCCAGGATTACGCGCTCCGCGCGTACGCGGCCTACACGCAGTTCGGCACCGCGACGCGCGACGACGAGACGCTCGCGGTCACCCGCGTCGACAGCGACGGTCACGCACTGAACGGCGCGAACCGCTACGTGCTGCATTTCGCGCCGGGCGCGCTGCCGCCGGTGCGCGCATTCTGGACGCTCACCCCATACACGACCAACGGCGCGCTGCCCGACGTCGGGTCGGCGCGGCGCTCGCTCGGCGATCGCGACCGGCTGCGCCGCAACCGCGACGGCTCGATCGACATCGTCGTATCGGCGTCGCCGGGCGGCACGCATGCGGCCAACTGGCTGCCCGCGCCACGTACCGATTTCGCGCTCGCGTTACGGCTGTACGCACCGAAGCCGCAGGCGAGCGACGGGGCATGGATGCCGCCCGTCGTCGTCCGGAAATGAACGGTTGACCGCCGCCGTTGTCCGACGGCGGGCGCGGCGGCGGCGCCCGCCCGCCGTACCGTCCCCTCCTGAGCCTATACTTTCGGGATAGCGTGCGCGGCCGCCCGGTTTGTGCGGTGCGGCCCGGCATCCATTCCCGAGACATTCAAGCATGGCAAGCGCAGACAAAGAAACCCTACCCTCGACCCTCCATGCCCTCGGTGGCGTTGCACGCTCGCGCCGGACCCGGCGTATCGGCATCGGCCTGTTGATCCTCGTCGTTTTGTTCGGACTGCTCGGCTTCTTCGCGGCGCCGCCGCTGATCCGCCATGTCGCCGAACAGCAGTTGAGCAAGCAGCTCGACCGGCCGGCCACGATCCGGCGCATCGCACTGAACCCGTACACGCTGAACCTCGAAGCCGACGGCATCCACCTCGGCGAGCGCGGCGGCCAGGGCGACTTCATCGACATCGGCAAGCTCGTCGTGCGGCCGTCGTGGTCGTCGCTGTTTCGCGGCGCGCCGATCGTCAACGAAATCCGGCTCGATTCGCCGCGTTTTCACGTCGTCCGCTACGACGCGCAGCGCTTCAACTTCACCGACCTGATCGAGAAGTTCTCGTCGCCGTCGCCGACACCCGACAGCAAGCCGACGCAGTTCTCGGTGTCGAACATCCAGGTCAACGACGGCCGGATCGATTTCGACGATCGCCTGCTGAACGAAAAGCACGTGGTCGACAACTGGACGCTCGGCATTCCGTACATCGCGACGCTGGCCTCGAAAACCGACATCTTCGTCGAACCGAAGCTGCGCGCGCGCTTCGACGGCAGCCCGATCTCGATCGACGGCAAGACCAAGCCGTTCGCGCAGTCGCGCGAATCGGAGATCGCGCTGAAGTTCGACCGCCTCGACGTGCCGAAGCTGATCTCGTACGTGCCGGCGAAGCTGCCGGTGGCCGTGACGAGCGGCTTGCTCAGCAGCAACCTCACGGTCAATTTCGTGATGAGCGGCGAGACGCCCGCGCTGCGCGTGTCGGGCACCGTCGACCTGAACGACGCGAAGGTGACCGACCGCGCGTCGGCGCCGCTGTTCGCCGCGCGCGGCGTGCACGTCGCGGCGGCCGGGCTGGAACCGCTGCGCAATGCGATGCACTTCGACGAGATCCGGCTCGACCAGCCGGTGGTCGACCTGTCGCGCGACAAGCAGGGCGTGCTGAACGTCGAGAAGCTCGTCGCGCAACCGGCCGCCGCACCGAAGGCCGAAGCCGGCAAGACGGCCGCGCCGGCCGTCGCCGTTTCCGGTGCGTCCGCGGCTTCCGGCGCGACCGTCGCCGCGGCCAGCGGCGCCAGCGGCGCGAAGGCCGAAGGCGCCGCCTCGAAGGAAACGCCGCCGCTCGATCTGACGATCCGTCACGTCGCGATCGACGGCGGCACGATCAACGTCGACGACCGCGTGCCGGCGACGCCGACCGCACTGTCGCTGACGAAGCTCGCCGCGACGCTCGACGGCTTCACGCTGCAGGGCAAGACGCCGGCGAAATACACGCTGTCGACGTCGCTGTCGCGCGGCGGCGACTTGAAGGCCGAAGGCGCATTCAATCTCGCCGCGAAGCAGGCCGACACGAAGCTGACGGTCGCCGCGCTCGCGCTGCCGGCGCTGCAGCCGTACCTCGGCGAGGCGACGCGTGCGCGCGTGCTCGACGGCACGCTCGGCGCGACCGTCAACGCGAAGACCGACTGGGGCAAGACGCCGCTCGCCGCGGAAGTCGCGGACAGCACGGTCAGCCTGAAATCGCTGAAGATCGCCGCGCCGGACAACAAGGCGCCGGCGATCGTGCTGCCCGACGCGAACGCGAAGATCGCGAAGGTCGACGTCGCCGCGCGCACGGCGGAAATCTCGAGCGTCGACGCGAGCGGCCTTGCGCTCGACGTGAAGCGCCTGAAGGACGGCAAGATCGACCTCGCGGCGCTGGCCGAACCCGCGCAGGCGGCGGTGCCGCCGCGCACGGTCGCGCGCAAGGCGCAGGCCGCCGCGCCGTCGTGGCACTACCGGATCGACGCGCTGAACGTGAAGGATGCGTCCGCGAACTTCACCGACCTGTCGACGCCGCGCCCGGTGAAGCTGGCGATCAAGCCGCTGGAGCTGTCGGTGCAGAAGGTGAGCGACGACCTGACGAAGCCGCTGCCCGTGCAACTGAAGGCGACGCTGAATCGCAAGGGTTCGCTGAACGTGACGGGCGACGTGACCGCGCAGCCGCTGAAGCTCGGCCTGAAGATCAACGGCAACCGCGTCGACGCGGCCGCGTTCGAACCGTATTTCGGCAGCGCGCTGAACGCGACGATCGCGAGCGCGCTGCTCAACGCGCAGGGCAACCTGACGTTCGCGCAAGTGAAGGACAAGCCGCGCGCGACCTATCGCGGCGACGTCGCGCTGGTCGACGTGCGGATGCTCGACAAGGCGACGTCCGACCCGTTCGCCGGCTGGCGCTCGCTCGCGCTGTCGAACCTGAAGGCGAACTACGACGAGAAGGGCACCGACGTCGACGCCGCGCGCGTGACGTTCTCGAACTTCTACGGCCGCGTGCTGCTCGACGCGCAGGGTCGGCTGAACCTGAAGGACGTGGTCGCGAAGGAGACGGGCCCCGCGCAGTCGCTCACCCGCGACGCGAGCAAGGGCGAGCCGGTGCCGCTGTCGCCGGGCGTGACGCCGCCGGCCGCCGCGCGGGCCGCATCGGCCGCGGCCGCGCAGCAGGCGTCCGTGCCGGCCGCCGCGTCGGCGACGGTGGTCGTGAAGGCCGCGCCGCAGCCGCAGAACCCGGTGCGGATGCATTTCGGCGAACTGCTGCTGCAGAACGGCCGCGTCACGTACACGGACAACTTCATCAAGCCGAACTACACGGCGAACCTCGTCGCGATCAAGGGCACGGTCGGTGCGTTCGGCACGGATTCGACGATGTCCGCGCCGGTCGACGTCGCGGCGAACCTCGCGGGCAACGGGCCGATCTCGATCAAGGGCACGGTGAACCCGCTGATCGAGAAGCCGGCGCTCGACCTGACGGCCACCGCGCACGACATCGAGCTGACCAACCTGACGCCGTATTCCGCGAAGTACGCGGGCTATCCGATCACGAAGGGCAAGCTCAACGTCGACCTGCACTACCAGCTCGCGAACGACCAGCTGTCGGCGAACAACCACATCTTCATCGATCAGTTGACGTTCGGCGATCACGTCGAGAACGACACGGCGACGAAGCTGCCGGTGAAGCTCGCGATCTCGCTGCTGAAGAACACGCGCGGCCAGATCGACGTGAACCTGCCGGTGTCGGGGTCGCTGTCGAATCCGGAATTCAGCATCGGCGGGCTGATCTGGCACGCGGTGCTGAACCTGATCGCGAAGGCCGTCACGTCGCCGTTCACGCTGCTCGCGAATGCGTTCGGCGGCAGCGGCGGCGAGGATCTCGGCTACGTCGAGTTCGCGCCGGGCTCGTACCAGTTGACCGACGCGCAGCAGAAGAAGCTCGATACCGTCGTGAAGATGCTGACCGAGAAGCCGTCGATCCGCCTCGACCTGATCGGCCGTGTCGATCCGGCGCAGGACACGCCGGGGCTGCGCGACGCGTACGTCGAGCGGCTGGTGCGCCAGCAGAAGCTGAAGGACGTGATCGGCCAAGGCGAGAGCGTCGATCCGATGTCGGTGAAGGTCGACAAGGCCGAATACTCGAAATACCTGACGCGTGCGTACAAGGCCGCCGATTTCAAGAAGCCGCGCAACCTGGTCGGCCTGCAGAAGACGCTGCCCGATGCGGACATGAAGCAGGCGCTCGCCGATCACGCACCGGCCGACGACAACGCGCTGCGGGCGCTCGCGCAGCAGCGCGCGCAGGCCGTGCGCCAGTATCTCGACGGCAAGATCGACTCGAGCCGCATGTTCGTCGTCGCGCCGAAGCTCGACGCGAAGGGCATCTCGGACAAGGGCGCGACGACCCGCGTCGACTTCGGGCTGCAGTAAGCGTTACCGCTATCCGTCATTCGCCGCCGCGCCCGCACCCGCCGGGCGCGGCGGCTTTTTTCAGCGGCCGGCGATCGCCGGTTCGCGCTTGTCCAGCTCCTTCCTCGCGGCCAGCGGCAGACGCGCGTCGTCCCACTGCGCCAGCCATTCGACTTCCTTCGTGGTGAACACCGGTCCGTGGTTGCGCAACGCGTACTGCAGCGCGTCGACGACGTGATGGCGAATGATTTCGGGGGTACGTGCATCGTCCAGCACGAACCGGAGGGCTTCCAGGGTCGACATACTCGTGCTCCGGGTCAGGGAAAACCCTTTATGCCACGCCAATAGTCGCGGGCCAACCCGAAAAAAAATCCGGCCGCACGGGCTGGCGCACGCGACGGCCGCGCATCGCGACCGCTTCGCGTCATTTGCGATTGGTTACGTTTGACAGAGAACAGAAAGCCCCGCTTCATCCGGCCGCCGCACGACCCGGCGATATTTTGCGCGCCTGACGGCAAGTCACGAAGTTCAACATCAATCGGTGAGGTGGGGTGATGATTTCCAGGTTCATCAAGCAACGGAAAACGGCGGCGATGGTCGCGGCTGCGCTGGCGCTCGCCGGCGCGGGCGTGCACGCGGCGCAACCGGACGACAGCGGCCGCGCGAGCCGGGTCGTGAAGCACGTGCTGCTGCTCAGCATCGACGGCCTGCACGAACAGGATCTCGCGCGCTGCATCGGCGCGAATACGTGCCCGAACCTCGCGGTGCTCGCGAAGAGCGGCGTGACGTACGCGAATGCGTATACGCCGGGGCTGTCGGATTCGTTCCCGGGCCTTGCGGCACTGGTGACGGGCGGCTCGCCGAAGACGGCCGGCCTGTTCTACGACGTGTCGTACGACCGCAACCTGTACGCGCCGAGCGACACGACGTGTTCGGGCAAGCAGGGCTGGAACGTCGTGTTCGACGAGACGACCGGCATCGATGCGTTCAACGGCGGCAAGCTCGTGCACCTCGACGGCGGCGGCGCGTTCAATCCGCAGGCGATACCGCATGCGAAGGTCAACGGGCAGTGCGTGCCGGTCTACCCGCACAACTACGTGAAGACCAACACGGTGTTCGAGGCCGTGAAGGCCGGCGTGCCGAATGCGCACACCGCGTGGGCCGACAAGCACGCGTGGGGCTACGACTGGCTGAACGGCCCGTCGGGCACCGGCGTCGACGACCTGATGCGCACCGAGATCAACTCGATCGACCCGGCGACCAACACCGACTATACGGACGTCTACTCGCACACCGCGCGCTTCGACAACCTGCACGTGCAGGCGCTGATCAACCAGATTGGCGGCCGCGATTCGACCGGCACGAAGGCCGCGCCGGTGCCGACGCTGTTCGGCGCGAACTTCCAGACGCTGAGCGTCGCGCAGAAGGCGCCGGTCGCGAAGGGCGGCGGCTACCTCGATGCCGACTTCACGCCGAACGGGCAGGTCGCGAACGCGATCACGTACGTCGACGACGCGATCGGCCATGTCGTCGCGGCGCTGAAGCAGGCGAACCTGTATACGTCGACGGCGGTGATCGTCACGTCGAAGCACGGCCAGTCGCCGAGCGATCACACGAAGCTCGTGAAGAACGGCGACACGCTGACGAAGCTGCTCGAAGCGAACGACTTCCTCGACCCGAACGGCAACTTCGGCCAGAACAACACGACGACGGGCAACCTGAACGACGGTTCGGGCCTGGTCGGCACGGGCTTCGTGCAGACCGACGACGTCGGCCTGGTCTGGCTGCGCGACCGCGGCCAGCGCACGGCCGTCGTGCAGGCGCTGAAGGCGAATCTCGGCTGCAACGCGCCGGGGATCTGCGCGGACGGCCCGCAGGCATACGTGCTGTACGGCGCGGCGCTGGCCGACCGTTTCGGCGATCCGGCCAACGGCCGCACGCCGGACATCGTCGTCCAGCCGAATCCGGGCGTGATCTACACGTCGAGCACGAAGAAGGACGAGGAGCACGGCGGCAACGCGCCGGACGACAGCCATCTCGGCCTGCTGGTGTCGTATCCGGGCATTCATCGTGCGCGCACGGTGAGCGATCTCGTCGGCACGAAGCAGGTCGCGCCGACGATCCTGGCGCTGCTCGGCGCGGATCCGCGCCTGCTGCATGCGGTCGTGGCCGAGAACACGCGCGTGCTGCCGGGGCTCGGTATCGGGCGTTGACGTTGCAGGCCGGAGGCCGCCGTCGGGCGGCGTCCGGCAACGGGCGCGCGCTGTCGTGCGGCGGTGCGCGTCGGCGCGGCCCGTACGACGCTGCGCCGCCCTACGGACGCCCGGCTTCGTCCAGCATCCATTCCTTGAAACGCCGCAACGCCTCGCTCGTGTCGAGGCGCTCCGGCGCGTAGCACAGATAGTGCCCCTGCGCGTCGACGTCGACGGGCGCGTCGAACGGCTCGATCAGCGTGCCCGCCGCCAGATTGTCGAGAATCAGGAAGCGCGGCACGAGCGCGATCCCGAGCCCGGCCTGGGCCGCCTGGATCAGCACCGAATACTGCTCGAAGCGCGGCCCGGCCAGCGCGTTCATCTGCGACGCGCGATGACGTTCCGCCCATGCGGACCACGCGATCTCCGCCTGCTCGTGCACGAGGCGCGGCGCCGCCGCCGCGTCGGCGGGCACGCGCAGCGCATGCCGGTCGACGAATTCGCGCGAGCAGACCGGCACGAAGGTCCGCCCGCCCAGATAGTCGCTTCGCACGCCCTCCCATCCACCGTCGCCGTAGCGGATCGCCGCGTCCAGCCCGAACGGAAACACGTCGCCGGGCGCGAGGTGGCGGCGAAAGCTCAGCGTGACCCCCGGCGCGGCGGCGAGAAAGTGCGTGAGCCGCGGCAACAGCCACTTCGTCGTGAACGTCGGCACGCTCGCGATCGTCAGCAGGTCGCCGTTCTCGCGGGCGCTCAGCAGTTCGATCGACGCGTTGCCGATTTCGCGCAGCGGCCCGACGACGCGCGCGTGATAGACCTGACCGGCACGGGTGAGCGCGAGGCCGCGCCCCTCGCGCACGAACAGCTTCACGCCGAACAGCGCCTCGAGGTTCGCGATCTGCCGGCTGACCGCGCTCGGCGTCAGGCCCAGTTCGCGGGCCGCGTAGGAGAAGTTCAGGTACTTCGCGGACGTGGCGAACGCATGCAGTTCCGCCACGTTCGGATACAGGTGCTTCATCGCGAGCTGTTCCGTCCTTGCATAGATCGATGCGCGCTTTTTACGTTTTTTTCATGACGATGCCATGTCGAAACCGCACACTGCGCCGGCTTCGACAACGCATGCGGGCCCGTCCGGCGGGCGTTGCGCGAGGTTTTTCCCGATCGTCAGCGAGTGTCTTCATGTCTGAGTCAACCGCCCCGGCCATGGCCGACGGTATTCCGATTCGTCGTAACAAACCGGCCCGGCCGCCCGTCGGGCGCCTGCTGCTGCAGGCGCTGCTCGCGGTGTTCGGCCTCTACCTGCTGTTGCCGATCGTATTGCTGCTGATCGGCGCGGTGGGCGAATCGTGGACGAACACGTTGCTGCCCGCCGGCGTCACCGGGCACTGGTTCGCCGATCTGGCCGCGAACCGGAGCTTCACGCGCGCGTTCGGCGTGAGCTTCATGGTGGCGCTGGCGTGCTGCGCGCTCAACGCGGTGATCGGCCTGCCGCTCGCGTATGCGCTGCATCATCGCGCGCAGGCAGGCGGCGGGTTCGCGACGCGCATCGTGATGCTGATGCCGGTCGCCGTGCCGGCGCTGACGCTCGGCTTCGGCTACATCGCGATCTTCAGCGGCGACACGTTGCCGTGGCTCGGCACGTTGCCGCTGATGATCGCGGCGCACGCGGTGCTGACGCTGCCGTATCTGTTGCAGACGCTGCTCGGCGACCTGCGCCACCTCGGCCTCGCGCGGCTCGAGGCCTGCGCGGCGACGCTCGGTGCGACGCCGCTGCGCCAGTTCGTCACGATCGTGCTGCCGAACCTGCGCCACAGCCTGTTTTCCGGCCTCGTGATGGTGGCCGCGCTGTCGATCGGCGAATTCCAGATTTCGAACCTGATCGCCGGCTTTCGCTACCGGAACTATCCGATCGTGTTGCTGCAGGCGTTCTACGGCGCGACGGGGATGGCGTGCGCGGCCACGGTCGTGCTGCTCGTGCTCGCCGTGCTCGCGACGCTCGTGTCCGTCGGCACCGTGCAACGTCTGAAATGAGTCATCCATGAGCCTCGAATTCGAACACGTCAGTTTTCAGTATCCGGGCGCCCGTCATGGCGTCGACGACGTCACGCTGTCGGCCGCGCAGGGCGAACTGCTCGCCGTGATGGGCCGCAGCGGGTCCGGCAAATCCACGCTGCTGCGGCTCGCGGCCGGGCTGCTCGACGGTTGGCGCGGCCGCATCGCGATCGGCGGCGACGACGTGGCCGGCGTGCCCGTGTGGCGGCGCGAAGTGGGGATGGTGTTCCAGCACTACGCGCTGTTCCCGAACCTGTCGGTCGTCGACAACGTCGCGTACGGGCTGCGGATGCGCGGCGTCGCGGCCGACGTGCGGCGCCGGCGCGCGCTGGACATGCTCGAGCGGGTCGGATTGTCGGCGCATGCGACGCGCGGCATCGCGATGCTGTCCGGCGGACAGCAGCAGCGCGTCGCGCTCGCGCGGGCGCTCGTGATCGAACCGAAGCTGCTGCTGCTCGACGAGCCGCTGGCGGCGCTCGATGCCGGCATCCGTCATCAGTTGCGCGACGAGATCCGCGCACTGCAGCGCGCCTGCGGCGCGACGACGCTGTTCGTCACGCACGACCAGGACGAAGCGCTGAGCATGGCCGACCGCGTCGCGATCGTCGACGGCGGCCGCGTGCTCCAGGCCGGCACGCCGCGCGACCTGTACGAGCGCCCCGCGACCGCCGAGATCGCGCGCTTCGTCGGGCATTCGACATTGCTGCGCGGCCGCGTGCTCGCGCAGGGCACCGTCGACGTGCGTTTCGCGACGCTGCGCGCGGAAACGGGCGGGCACCGGCCGGGTGCGGAAATCGAGGTGCTGGTGCGCCCCGAACACGTGCAGGCCGATCCGCCCGAACACAGCGCCAACCGCATCGACGGCCGTCGCGGGGACGTGCGCTATTTCGGCGCGACGCAGCGCTACGACTTCATTCCGGACGGTTCGGCCGACGTGCTGCTGTGCGAAGGGCGCGAGCCCGCCGCGCGCAGCATCGCGATCGACCCTTGCCATCTGCTCGTGCTGCCGGCGTCGCCGGCTGCGCAATGACCTCTTTCGTTCAACGGAGATTCACGATGCTTGCAGGCTCCCTTTTTGTGAAGGCCATGCGCGCCCGCGTGCTGGCGCTGTGCGCGCTCGCGGCGCTTTCCAGCGCGGCGGCGCAGGCCGCGCCGCTGTATCCGGGCGAAGACGCGCTGTACGCGAAGGCGGCCGACGAAGGGCTCGTCGTGTCGTTCGATACCGGCCCCGAATGGGCGAACTGGAAGGCGCTGTTCGCCGAATTCCGCAAGCGCTACCCGAAGGTCGAGATCACGTACAACGACATCGGCTCGGCCGCGACCGTCGTCGCGCTCGACAAGTCGCGTCGCCGTCCGCAGGCCGATACCGCGTACTACTTCGCGGCATCGGCGCTCGACGCCGCGGGCAAGGACGTCGTCGCGCCGTTCCGGCCGGTCAACTTCGACAAGCTGCCGGGCGTGTTCCGCGCGACCGACGCTCGCTGGTTCGCCGTGCATTCGCTGAACATCGCGTTCCTCGTCAACCGGAAGCTCGTCAAGAACGTACCGCAGCGCTGGTCGGACCTGCTGAAGCCCGAGTACCGCAACGCGGTGGTCTATCTCGACCCGCGCTCGACCGGGCAGGGCCAGGTCGCGGTGTTCGCGGCCGCGTATGCGAACGGCGGCAGCGTCGAGAACCCGAAGCCGGGCGCCGACTTCTTCGGCAAGCTGAAGCAGGCCGGCAACGTGCTGCGCGTAGAGGGCACGACGCCGTACGCGAAGTTCGTAAAGGGCGAGATTCCGATCCTGATCGGCTACGAGAACGACGGCCTCAAGGCGAAGTACGCGGACGGCATGGGCGACGCGGCCGACGTCGTGATTCCGCAGGACGGCAGCGTGTCGGCGCCGTATGCGATGAGTCTCGTGAAGAACGGCCCGAATCCGTCCGCCGGGCAGCTCTGGCTCAACCTCGTGATGAGCGACGTCGGGCAGGCGCTGTTCGCGCAAGGCTACGTGCGCCCGGCGGTGCCGGGCACGCCGGTCGCGGCGGACGTCGCGGCGAAGCTGCCGAACGCGCCGCAGGTGCGCCCGCTCGATGTCGCGAAGGCGGCGGCGCGCAAGGCCGAGGTCGACCAGCTGTGGTCGCAGGCCACGCTCGGCCAGTAAGGGGCGCGGGATGCACGCTTCCTTACCCGAGCGCGGCGTGCTGCGCCGTTTCGGCGCGCTGCCCGCGGCCGCGTTGCTCGCGGTGTGCTTCGTGCTGCCGCTGGCCGCGCTGGTCGATGCGGCAGGCGCGGGCGGCGGCCGCGCGTTCGCGGCGGTGTGGCGCGATCCGCTCGTCGCCGATGCGATCGCGCGCTCGCTGGCGCTGGCGGTGGGCGCCGGCACGCTGTCGGTCGCCGTCGGCGTGCCGGTCGCGTTCGCGCTCGCCGGGCAGTCGCCGGCCCGTCGCCACTGGTCGCTCGCGCTGCTCGGCGTGCCGCTGGCGTTTTCCGGGCTGGTGATCGCGTACGGCTTCATCCTCGCATTCGGCCGCGCGGGCTTCGTGACCACGCTGCTGGCCGCGCTCGGCGCCGATCCGACCGTGGTCGGCGGCGCGATCTACACGATGCCGGGGCTCGCGGTCGCCTATGCGTACTACCTGATCCCGCGCGTCGCGCTGATGATCTACCCGACGCTCGCGAATCTCGACCGGCGGCCGCTCGAGGCGGCGCTGACGCTCGGCGCGCGGCCGTGGCGCGCGTGGCTCGACGTCGCGTGGCGCGAGCTGTGGCCGTCGGTCGCGTCCGCATGGTGCCTCGTGACGGCGATCGCGCTCGGTACTTACGGCACGGCGATTGCGCTGGCCGGCACGCAGATCAACATCCTGCCGCTGCTGATGTATCTGAAGCTGTCGGACGGGCAAACCGATTTTTCGCAGGCGGCCGCGCTGTCGATCGTGCTGACGGCCATCTGTACCTGCGTTCTTGCACTGGGGGAAGGCCTTGTTCGCCAACGACGTCATTGAATGTGCGTGGTCCGAACCGGCGCGCGACGCGCTCGCGCGACTCGCGCAACGGCAACGCGGCACGCACCGGCACCGGATGCCGGTCGGCGTGATCGGCCCGCGCGACGCGACGGATGAACAGATGCGGGTCGCGGAACGGATCGCGCACGCGGTGGCGGCGACGGGCGTCGCGCTCGTCGGCGGCGGCAAGCAGGGCGTGATGGAGGCCGCCGCGCGCGGTGCGCACGCGGCCGGCGGCTGCGCGATCGGGCTGTTGCCCGAGGAGGATGTCGCGCTGGCGAATCCGTATCTGAGCGTCGCGCTGCCGACCGGGCTCGGCATCACGCGCAATGCCTTGGTCGCACGCGCGTCGGTGTGCCTGATCGCGGTCGGCGGCGGGCTCGGCACGCTGTCGGAAATCGCGCTCGGGCTGCAGTGGGGCAAGCCGGTGTTCACGATTTGCGGTGCGCCGCAGGTGGCGGGGGTCGAGTGCTTCGACGAAGCGGACGCGCTCGTCCTGCGCGTCGCGCAGTGGCTGGCCGATTCGGCGTAGCGCAGGGTATCGGGAGGGGGCGCCCGGCGAACGTCGCGCCCGGGCTTGAAACGGGGCGCGCAACCCGCCATATTGGCCGGGTGTCACCCGTTCAACGACGTACCGAGAGGATCGTTCATGCGCCTGCTGCTCGCCCTGCTGCTCCCGTGGTTCCAGTTCTTCACGATCGGCCGCCCGATCGCGGGGATCATCTGTCTGCTCCTGCAACTCACGATCATCGGCTGGCTGCCGGCCGCGATCTGGTCGGTGTATGCGCTGAGCCAGTACAAGACCGATCGGAAGATCGAGGCGGCGCTGCGCGGGCGGCCGTAGACGCGCGATGCGCGGTTGGGTGATTCAGCCGCGTGGTTCGTATTTCGGTAGAAATATATATTTCCTTCACGTCGGCGACGTGATTTGTATGGATTTCTGCCTAAATGGCGGATTCGTGCGTTGTTCTGCTTGATGCATCCGGCCGAAGCCGCGGCCCAACGACAAAACGGCCGCCCGGGCCATCGCTCGACCCGGGCGGCCGCTTCGCCTACTTCACCGCAAACAGCGTCAGGTTCATGAAGATCTTGAACGCATAGCCGAGCGTCACGGCGCCGATCACGCCGCCCGCCCACAGAACGACGAACCACATCCAGCCGCGCATCCGCGGGCGCGGCGCGCCGGGCTGGCCGGCGGTGGAATCAGTGGTGGTAGTAATGCTGGTCTTCATGGCGCACCTTGCCTCGGAATACCCAATAACCCATCGTCGTATAGGCGATGATGATCGGGAGGATAACCGCTGCGCCGACCAGCGTGAAGGTCTGGCTCGAACGCGGCGCCGCCGCTTCCCAGATCGTCATCGTCTGCGGAATCGCATAGGGAAACAGCGTGACGAGCAGGCCGACGTAGCCGAGCAGCACCAGCGCCAGCGCCAGCACGAACGGCGTCATGTCATGCCGGTCGCGCACCGCGCGGCGCATCCACACCGCGCATGCGGCCACGAGGAACGGCACCGGCAGCAGGCGCCAGAACAGCCCCGAGTCGAACCAGCGCTGCGCGATGGCCCGATCCTGCAGCGGCGTCCACAGGCTGATCACCGCGATGAAGCCGAGCAGCACGACGGTCAGCGGCCACACGACGCGATGCAGGCGGCGTTGCAGGTCGCCTTCGGTCTTCGCGACGAGCCAGCAGCAACCGAGCAGCGCGTAGGTCACGATCAGGCCGAGGCCCGTCAGCAGGCTGAACGGCGTGAGCCAGTCGAACGCGCCGCCGGCGTACACGCCGTCCTTCACGTCGATGCCCTGCAGGAACGCGCCGAGCGCGATCCCCTGGAACAGCGTGGCGCCGGCCGAGCCGCCGATGAACGCGAGATCCCACAGCTGCTTCGTGCGCCGTGCCTTCGCGCGGATCTCGAACGACACGCCGCGGAAGATCAGGCACACCAGCATGAAGATCAGCGGCAGGTACAGCGCCGACAGCACGGTCGAATAGACGATCGGGAACACCGCGAACAGCCCGGCGCCGCCGAGCACGAGCCACGTCTCGTTGCCGTCCCACACGGGCGCGACCGTGTTCATCATCAGGTCGCGTTCCTTCTCGTCCGGGAAGAACGGGAAGACGATGCCGATGCCGAGGTCGAAGCCGTCGAGCACGACGTACATGAAGAGCCCCAATGCGATGATCGCGGCCCAGATTACGGTGACGTCCATAGGTTTTCTCGTTTGCGAATGGGGTGGGCTCAGACGGTCTCGATCAGCTCGTCGACGACCGACATCGGGCGGCGCGCGGTGTGATCGGGGCGCGTGTCCGGTTTATCGTCGTGCTTGACGTCGGGCAGCGCAGGGCCGGCCTTCATCAGCTTCAGCATGTAGTACACGCCGGTGCCGAACACGAGGAAGTACACGATCACGAACGTCATCATCGACAGGCTGACCTGCTGCACCGACAGCGGCGACACGGCCTGCGCGGTGCGCATCACGCCATATACGACCCACGGCTGGCGTCCCGCTTCGGTCGTCACCCAGCCGGCGAGCAGCGACACGAAACCGGTCGGGCCCATCACGAGCGCGAAGCGCTGGAACCACTTCGATTCATACAGGCGGCCGCGGCGGCGCAGGAACCACGCGAGCGCGGCGAGGCCGATCATCGCGAAGCCGAGGCCGACCATGATCCGGAAGCTCCAGAACACGACCGTCGAATTCGGGCGGTCTTGCGGCGGGAAGTCCTTCAGCCCGCGGATCTCGCCGTCCCAGCTGTGCGTCAGGATCAGGCTGCCGAGGTGCGGCACCTTCACCGCGTAGCGGGTCGTTTCGGCTTTCATGTCGGGAATGCCGAACAGGTTGAGCGCGGTGCCGCCCTTTTCGGTTTCCCACAGCCCTTCGATCGCGGCGATCTTCGCGGGCTGGTACTTCAGCGTGTTGATGCCGTGCTGGTCGCCGATCACGGCCTGCAGCGGCGCGAGCACGAGCAGCAGCCACAGCGCCATCGAGAACATCTTCTTCACGCCCTTGTCGCGGCGGCCCTTCAGCAGGTGCCACGCGCCCGTCGCGGCCACCACCAGCGCGGCGACGATGAACGCGGCGATCGCCATGTGGAACAGGCGGTACGGGAACGACGGGTTGAAGATGATCGCGAACCAGTCGGTGGGCACGACCCGGCCGTCGACGATCTCGAATCCCTGCGGCGTCTGCATCCAGCTGTTCGACGCGAGGATCCAGAACGTCGAGATCAGCGTGCCGATCGCGACCATCAGCGTCGCGCCGAAGTGCGCGCGCGGGCTCACGCGGTTCCAGCCGAACAGCATGATGCCGAGGAAGCCGGCTTCGAGGAAGAACGCGGTCATGACCTCGTACATCAGCAGCGGGCCGGTGACGGCGCCGGCGAAGCTCGAGAAGCCCGACCAGTTGGTGCCGAACTGATAGCTCATCACGACGCCGGACACGACGCCCATCCCGAACGCGACCGCGAAGATCTTCGACCAGAACAGGCAGAGCGTTTTGTAGTACTGCTTGCCGGTCTTGAGCCAGCGATATTCGAGCACGGCGATGAAGCTGGCGAGGCCGATGCTCAGCGCCGGAAAGACGATGTGAAAGGAGACGGTGAACGCGAATTGCAGGCGGGCCAGATCGAGGGCCGAAAGTGCGGTGTCCATACCAGATGACCGAGGCTGACGATACCCGCCGGCGGGTGCCGGCGGCCCCCGGCGGACGGGCGTCGGGGTTGGCTGGAGTATGGGCCGCGATGTTGCACCGCGAAATGCGCCAACTCGTCGCAGATGTCCAGCCCGTCGCGGGCGATTTCCGGATAAATCGTTGATTCGTATCAAGAAGGCCGTTCGCGGCGCGTGCGGCCGCGGCGTGGCGGTCTGCCGCACGTGCGTCAATATGGCGCGTCGCATCATCGGAACGGTTTTGCGTGCGCGAAAACCGTGTGTAGGGACGGGGATCGGTTTCGATCCGTTAGCGTGTAACGCGCCGGTCCGGACGGGCGGGGCCGTTCGTCACACGGGTAACGGCGCGCAACATTCGCGTGGGCGTTGGTAATGGATGCCGGATCGCATGCGGCGTAGCGTTCGGGATGCAGGGTTCGCATCGACGAACCGGCCAGCCGGAGAACGTGACGTGAATGGATTGAAACTCGCGCTGGGTGCGGCCGCCGCGGTGGCGGTCGCGACGGGCGGCGTGGCGCATGCCGCCCGGGTCGGAGTCTATATCGGCCCCGGCTACCCGTATTACGCCCCGGTTGTCCCTGCGCCTTACTACTACCCGCCGCCCGTCGTCGCGGTGCCGGTCGCTCCGCCGCCGCCGACCGAGTATGTCGAGCAGGGGCAGCCGCAGGACAACGGCGACGCGAACCTCTGGTACTACTGCGACGCGTCGAAGCATTACTACCCGTACGTGAAGACCTGCAAGTCGGGCTGGCGCTCGGTGCCGGCGCGGCCGCAGTGACGGAGGCGCAATGATGAGAACCGTATTTCGACTGCTGCGCGTGCCGGCGGTAATGTCGCTCGCCGCGCTGCTCGGTGCGTGCGCCTACATGCCGACCGGGCCGAGCGTGATGGCGCTGCCGGGCACCGGCAAGTCGTTCGACCAGTTCCGCGCCGACGACGGCAGTTGCCGGCAGTACGCGTTCGAGCAATCGGGCGGCGTGAGCGCCGGGCAGGCGTCGACCGCGAGCGCGGTCGGCAGCGCGGCCGTCGGCACCGCGCTCGGTGCGGCGGCCGGCGCCGCATTCAACGGCGGCGCCGGCGCGGCGGTCGGCGCGGGCGCGGGGCTGCTCGCGGGCAGCGTCGTCGGCGCGGGCGCCGCGCAGGGCTCGGCCTATGACGTCCAGCGCCGCTACGACTACGCGTATCTGCAATGCATGTATGCGACAGGCAACCGCGTGCCGGTGCCGGGCGGGATGAGCGGTGGATATGGGGGCTATGGCGGGACTGCGCCGCGCGCCGCGCCGCCGATGCCGCCGGCGGGCGTCCAGCCGCCGCCGCCGCGATACTGACGCACGCGATCGCCGCGCATCCGTCGGCACATGCCGCGTGAATTGCGTACACTCTGAGTCTCGTTTTCGGCAGGGCCGGACGCAGGGATGCCGGCTCGCGTTTACTCAGGGCACAGCGATGATCGATTTACGCAGCGATACCGTGACACGTCCGAGCCAGGCGATGCTGGCCGCCATGACCGCCGCCGAAACCGGCGACGACGTGTGGGGCGACGACCCGACCGTCCTGCGCCTGCAGGCGGTGACGGCCGAGCGGGCCGGCAAGGAAGCCGGCCTGTTCTTCCCGAGCGGCACGCAGAGCAACCTGGCCGCGCTGATGTCGCATTGCGAGCGCGGCGACGAATACATCGTCGGCCAGCTCGCTCATACCTACAAGTACGAAGGCGGCGGCGCGGCCGTGCTCGGCAGCATCCAGCCGCAACCGATCGAGAACGCGCCGGACGGCACGCTGCCGCTCGCGAAGATCGCCGCGGCGATCAAGCCGCTCGACAATCACTTTGCCCGCACGCGCTTGCTCGCGCTCGAAAACACGATCGGCGGCCAGGTCTTGCCGGAAGGCTATGTGCAGGAAGCCGTCGCGTTCGCGCGCAGCCGCGGGCTGTCGACGCACCTCGACGGCGCGCGCGCGTGCAACGCGGCGGTCGCGTCGGGCCGCCCGATCGCCGAGCTGTGCGCGCCGTTCGACACCGTGTCGATCTGCTTCTCGAAAGGGCTCGGTGCGCCGGTCGGGTCGGTGCTCGTCGGCAGCCGTGCGCTGATCGAGCGCGCGCAGCGCTGGCGCAAGGTGCTGGGCGGCGGGATGCGGCAGTCGGGCATTCTCGCGGCGGCGTGCCTGTATGCGCTCGATCACAACGTCGAGCGGCTCGCGGACGATCACGCGAATGCCGCGCATCTCGCCGCCGGCCTCGCACGCATCGATTCGGTGAAGGTGCTGTCGCATGCGACGAACATGGTGTTCGCGCAATTCCCCGAAGCCGATTGCGCGCCGCTCGAGGCGTGGCTGAAGGAGCGCGGGATCCTCACGCAGATGCTGTATGCGTCGCGCTTCGTCACGCATTGCGACGTGTCGCGTGCGGATATCGACACGTTTCTCGGCGCGGTCGGCGCGTATTTCGCGCAGCGTCGCGCGTAACGCTGAATGCGCCGGCCGGCGACGGGCCGGCGCGGCGTGGCATGACGCCACACACGAAAGGGTGACGCGGTGCGCGGTGGGTCGATTCTTGCCATGCCGGCGGATTACGCTTGCCGCGGCATGTCGGCGGGTGGCGTGCCGTCGTGGAACAGCGATTTCAGCTGCGTGCGCAGTTCGGCGCTGTCGGTGTGCTGGTGGACCGAGACCGCATGCTGAACGGCGGCCTCCAGCAGTTCGTTGTCGGAGTCGGCGGAAATCGCGACCGAGCAATGCGTCGCGCTGGGAAACTCGCGGCAATCGATATAGCGGCGGGACATGATGTTCTCCTCACATGAAAGGGAACGGCCGGACCTGGATGATCGGCCGCGCGGCGCGTTCGCGAGGCCGATGGGAAAAGTATAGGCGGCGCGGCCGACTTTCTCGTCGCCGTGCGGACCGCGCCGGCAGCCTCGAATCGCCCGCGCTTCCGCCAGCGCGTTACGGCAGCGGCGCGAGCAGCCGGCGCGCCGCTTCGACCACCCGCTCCGACAGCGACGCCATCGTCGGCGACTGCACGGTCCATGCGTGCCAGTACAGCGTAACGTCGGTCGGATGCGCGGGCGCGAGATCGACGAGCCCCTGCGCATCGAGCGGCGCGGCGCCGATCAGCGGCTCCGGCACCATCGCGTAGCCGAGCCCGTGCCGCACCGCCGCGAAGTGCGAATGGGTGCCCGGCACGTAGTGGCACGGGTACGCGCCTTCGGGCAACCCGAACTTCTCCTTCAGAAATGACGATTGCAGCGTGTCGCGCCGCGAATACGCGACGACGGGCGCATGGCGTGCGCTCGTGCGGTTCAGCCCGCGCGGAAACCAGCGCACCGCGAACGCGGCGGCCGCGAGCAGCCGGTAGCGCATCGTGCCGAGCGGCGTCGCGATGCAGCCGCGCATCGGCTTCGGCTCGGTCGTCACGCAGCCGACCGCCATCCCGCTTTCGAGCAGCGCGAACGTGTGATCCTGATCCTCGACGATCAGCTCGAACAGGATCCGCTCGCCCGCGAGCACGGACGTCAGCGCGGGGAGGAACCACGTGCCGAGGCTGTCGGCGTTCAGCGCGATCGTGACCGAGATCGGCGATTCGCGCTCGGCCGCGAGCGTGCTCTGCAGGTCGGCCTGCAGCAGCGCGACGCGGCGCAGGTGCTGCAGCACGCGCTGTCCGGCCACCGTCGGGCGGCACGGCCGCGTGCGCAGCACGAGCGGCGTGCCGAGGCTCGCCTCCAGCGCGCGGACCCGCTGCGTGACGGCGGACGCGGTCACGTGCAGGCGCACGGCCGCCTGCTCAAAGCTGCCGGTGTCGGCGACGGCCAGCAGCGCGGCGGCCTGCTTCGGATCGATCGTCATCGACATGTCGGGGGGATTCCTGTGATCGGGGACGAGAACAGGCGGTAGTGTAAGGCAGCGTGCGCTGGCGTCCCGGCGCGGCGAATCGTCCCGCGATGCGCGATTCGTCGACGGAATCGGTTGCCGCGTAGGGGACGCGCGGCGGCGTGGGCATTTTGATCTACGCTATATGAACGGGCGAGACGCGGTGGGCGCGATGCCGCTCGCGCGGCGGCGCTGTCGTCATGCCGGCGCCGGCGCCCCACGCCACCACGCAGTGTGCCGATCCGACTACACCTCACCGAAGAACACGCGACGGAGCAACCGAGCCATGATCTTCCGGCAACTTTTCGACCCGCAATCGTCGACGTACACGTACCTGCTCGCCGACAGCGCCTCGCGCGAGGCCCTGCTGATCGATCCCGTGTTCGAGCAGGTGTGCCGCGACGCGGCGCTGCTCGACGAACTCGGGCTGCGGCTCGTCGCGACCGTCGACACGCACGTGCATGCCGATCACGTGACGGGTGCGTGGCTGTTGAAGCAGCGCACGGGCATCACGATCGCGATCTCGGCCGCAAGTGGCGCGCAAGGCGCCGACCGCTACCTGAACGACGGCGACCGCTGCGCGTTCGGCGCGCGCTACCTGACGGTGCGCGCGACGCCCGGCCACACGAGCGGCTGCATCAGCCTCGTGCTCGACGACGAATCGATGGCGTTCACCGGCGATTGCCTGCTGATCCGCGGCACCGGCCGCACCGACTTCCAGCAGGGCGACCCGCGCGCGCTGTATCGCGCGGTGCACGGCCGGCTCTTCACGCTGCCGGCCACGTGCCTGTTGTATCCGGCGCACGACTATCGCGGGCTCACGGTGACGAGCGTCGGCGAGGAACGACGTTTCAACCCGCGCCTCGGCGGCGATCTCAGCGAAGACGATTTCGCCGGCTACATGCGCAACCTCGGGCTCGCGCATCCGCGCCAGATCGACGTCGCGGTGCCGGCGAACCTGCAGTGCGGCGTCGCCGCGAACGCGCCCGATGCGCAGGCGGCCGCCGACTGGGCGCCGCTCGTCTATACGTTCGCCGGCTTCTGGGAAATCGATCCGCAATGGCTCGAGGATCATCTGCCGGCCGTGCAGGTCGTCGACGTGCGCGAACCGGACGAATTCGCGGGCCCGCTCGGCCATCTGCCCGGCGCGACGCCGATCCCGCTCGGCGAACTGGCCGCACGCACCGGCGAAATCGCGCGCGACCGGCCGGTCGTGACCGTGTGCCGGGCCGGCGGCCGTTCCGCGCAGGCCACCGTGATCCTGAAGCAGGCCGGCTTCGACGCGGTCGCGAATCTCGGCGGCGGGATGCTGCGCTGGCGCGCCGAAGGGCGCGTCGTGATGGACGGCCGCTCGTAGCGGCCCAGGCCTGTCCTTCGAAAAAATATCGGGCCGATGTCGAAACGGCCGGGCGCCGTGCGTCGTCAAGGTATCCGATCATGTGGCGCCGCGTGACGCGGCGCGCAACCCCGGGAGCCTCCACGATGATGCCGACGCTTTACGCCCATCCTTTTTCGTCCTATTGCCAGAAGGTGTTGACCGCGCTGTACGAGAACGACACGCCGTTCGAGTATCGCGTGCTCGCGCACGACGATCCGAAGCCGATGCAGGAATTGGCCGCGCTGTGGCCGCTGAAGCGCTTCCCGGTGCTCGTCGATGCGGGCCGCACGGTGATCGAAGCGTCGATCATCGTCGAGTATCTCGGCCTTGCCTATCCGGGCCCCGTGCGCCTGCTGCCCGACGATCCGCGCGCCGCGCTGGAGGTGCGGACGATGGACCGCTTCTTCGACAACTACGTGGCGACGCCGCAGCAGAAGGTCGTGTACGACGCGCTGCGGCCGCAAGCCGAGCGCGATGCGCGCGGGGTGGCCGATGCGCGCGCGATGCTCGACACGTCGTATGCGTGGCTCGACAAGACGATGGCCGATCGCGAATGGGCGGCCGGCGACCGTTTCAGCCTCGCCGATTGCGGCGCGGCGCCGTTCCTGTTCTATGCGGACTGGACGCACCGGATCGATCCGGCGTTCGCGAACGTGATCGCGTACCGCAAGCGTCTGCTCGCGCGGCCGTCGTTCGCGCGCGCGGTCGACGAGGCGCGGCCGTATCGTGCGTTCTTTCCGCTCGGCGCACCCGATCGCGACTGACGGACGCGGTCGTCGCCGGCCGTGCCGCGGCCGCGCATGGCCGGCAGCGCGCGCCGGGGCGACGGAACGACAGCAGCAGCGGCAGCATCGCGCGTCTGCTCGTCACATCGTGCGCGTGGCCGAGTGCGCGAGCGTCAGCAGTTCGTCGAACTGCGTGATCAACTCGAAGCACAGCAGGAAAGCGAGCGTATAGGCGGGCGCGGGGAAGCGCCGGATCATCTCCAGCACCTGCGGTGCGAAGCGCGAGCGGATCGCATCGCGCGTCAGCAGCCACGCGATCGCGATGCCGATCGCCGCGCCCGCGATCAGGTCGGTCGGATAGTGAAAGCCGAGATACGCGCGCGGCAGGCAGATGAACACGACCGAATACAGCAGCGCGACGATGCCGACGCGGCGCGCGATGATGAAGATGCCGGTCGCGATCGCCATCCATAGCATCGCGTGATCGCTCGGAAACGAACTCCAGGTCTGCAACGTCGCCGCGCGCAGTCCGCTCGACGGAAAGTGCAGGTGCAAGTCGGGGTTGTAGATCGGCCGTACGCGGAACGGCAGCACCTGTGCGAGCACGCGGCCGACGGCGAGCGCGACGAGCCCGCTCGCGACGGTGGCGACGACGAACTCGCGTTGCCGCTCGCGGTTCGGGCCGGGCTGGAACCACAGCCAGCACAGCACCGGGACGAGCACGAAGCCCTTGAACGTGTAGAGGCCCGCGATCACGCGGATCGCGTGATTCGTCAACGGGCCCAACGTCAGGTGGGTGAGAAAGATCTGGATCGTCGTGTCGAAATTGTTCATGTCCTGTGCGACCCGGGCGGCCGCGCAGCGCATGACGGGCGGCCGGCTGGATCGAAAAGCGCGCTCGCACGGAGCGCAACGGGGGGCAAGTATGTCACCCGTTATTTCGAAGAAAATGCGAAAAAATACCGGGATTCCCCTGATAAAACGGGGCTGGGCGGTGGGGCCGGATGGGGAGGCGCCGAGCGGTGCGGCAGGGATGAATCGTCCGACGTTTGCGCGCGCGCGTGCACGAGCGCCGAAAAAACATTTGGGTGAACTGGACATTCTGCCGGCCCGTGCGGACCTTGCGCCGGATGAATGATTGTCGCGCCGGAACGGTATGAATCTGCCGGGCGGCGCTGCGTCATGCGCGTCGATCAAAAAATAAAAAAAGCGGGCAAGCCGATGAGGCTTGCCCGCCGGTGTGACGCGATGCCCGACGTCAGTTGCGCCACACCCGTACGGCGAGCGCGGCCAGCGACGTCGCGACGGCCAGCCCGGTCACCGCGTTCCAGCCCAGTTGCGCGAGCAACAGACTGCCGATCGCTGCGCCGGCCGCCATCCCGATGAACATGCCGACGAACAGCACCGCATTGAGGCGGCTGCGCGACGCGGGATCGATCCGGTAGACGATCGACTGGTGCGCGATCAGCGTGGCCTGCACGCCGAGATCGAAGCCGATCGTCGCGACCGCGAGCAGCACGAGTTGCGCATGCGGCGACATCAGCGGCGCGGCGGCCATCGACGCGAACGACACCGTTGCGATGCCGATTCCGATCCGCGTGACGCGCTCGGGGCCGTGATGGTCGGCGAGGCGCCCGGCGATCGGCGCGGCCAGCGCGCCGGCGGCGCCCGCGAGGCCAAAGGCGCCGGCGGCCGCGCTGCCGAGGTGGAACGGCGCGCCGTGCAGCATCACCGCGAGGGTCGACCAGAACGCGCTGAACCCCACGGCCAGCAGCCCCTGCGCGAGGGCGGCGCGGCGCAGTGCCGCATGCTCGCGCCACAGCGCGCCGAGCGAGCCGATCAGCGCGCGATACGGCAGCCGCGTGGTCGGCTCGAAGCGCGGCAACCCGCGCGCGGCCACGACGCCGATCACGGCGACGCTGGCGGCCGCGAGCGCGAACATCGCGCGCCAGCCGGCCGTCTCGGCGACGAACCCGGCGACGACGCGCGACAGCAGGATGCCGAGCAGCAACCCCGTCATCACCGTGCCGACGATGCGGCCGCGATGCATGTCGTGCGCGAGCGTCGCGGCGGCCGGCACGACGTCCTGCGCCATCGTCGCGGCGAGGCCGATCGCGAAGCTCGCCGCGAGCAGCAGCCCGAGCGACGGCGCGACGGCGGCCAGCAGCAGCGCGACGACCAGCGCGGCGGCCTTGGTCACGATCACGCGGCGCCGGTCGAAGCGGTCGCCGAGCGGCGCGAGCAGCAGGATGCCGAGCGCATAGCCGAGCTGCGTGAGCGTCGGCACGAAGCCGATTGCCTGCGCCGACGCGCCGAGATCGGGCGCGAGCGCGCCGAGCATCGGCTGCGCGTAGTAGAGCGGGGCGACGCCGAGGCCGGCGGCGGCCGCGAGCAGCAGCACGAGCCGGCGATCGGGCATCGAATGGGCGGCCGGACGGGCCGGAGCGTGCGCCGCGCGGGGCGCGGCATCGAGACGGGTCGGGGTGGACATCGCGTACATCCTGGGTTGAAGAAGGGGATGGACGCGAGTGTGGCCGTACGCGGCCGGCGACGGTAGTGCCGCCTCGCGCAGATTTGTTATACGCTCCACGAATGACCGAAAAATCCTCTTCTTCTCCCGCCGCTGGCGGGTCTCGACGCATTCAGGCGGTGCCGGTGGACGGTGCCGGCTATCGTTTCGAGCTGATGGAAACGTTCGTGCGCATAGTCGAGGCCGGCAGCCTGTCGGCGGCCGCCGTGCAGCTGCATACGACGCAGCCGACCATCAGCCGGCGGCTGCAGGCGCTGGAAAATTCGTTCGGCATGCGGCTGCTGCAACGCACGACCCATACGATGCGGCTGACCGTCGACGGCGAGCGGTGCTTCAAGCAGGCGAAGGAGCTGCTGGCGAGCTGGGCGGCGTTCGAGGCCGATTTGCGCGGCGCGCAGGAGGAGCCGGACGGGCTACTGCGCGTCGCGGTGCCGCACGCGTTCGGCCAGCAGCGTTTCGTTGCGCCGCTCGCGCAGTTCCTGCGCGACTATCCGCGCGTGTCGGTCGAGTGGCTGCTGCAGGACGAGGTGCGTGATTTCGTCGGCAGCGGCATCGATTGCGCGATCCAGGTCGGCGAGCCGACCGACCCGGGCGTGGTCGCGATCCGGATCGCGAAGGTGCCGCGTTTCGTGGTCGCCGCGCCGTCGGTGCTGAACGGTGCCGACGTCCCGGCCGACCCCGACGGGCTGGCCGCGCTGCCGTGGCTCGCGTTGCGCACCTACTACCGCAACGAGCTCACGCTGACGCATGCGGTCACGGGCGAGACGCGGCGCATCGCGATCCGGCCGCGCATCACGACCGCGAACCTGTATGCGCTGCGCAGCGCGGCGCTGCTGGGCGTCGGTGCGTGCGTCGGATCGTCATGGATGCTCGCCGGCCATCTCGCGCGCGGCGAGCTCGTCCATCTGGCACCCGAGTGGCAGGCCGCGCCGCTGCCCGTCTACCTGACCTATCCGCATGCGCAGTTCTATCCGTCGCGGCTCGTACGGTTCGTCGCGATGATGCGCGAGGCCGTGCCGATGCTTGTCGAAGGGCGCGAGGGCGAGCCGGCCGGCGCGTGACGGCCGCCGTGCCGTCAGCCCGTCAGCCGCGCCGGATTCCTTCCGGCAGCGCGCTGATCCGGCGTACCTCGGGCGAATCGAGCCACGCGCGCGACGTCGCGCAGTCGACGAACATGTCGGTCGCGTCCTCGCCCCAGAACAGGTCGTCGTCGAGTACGAACGTCGGCACACCGAATACGTTCTCGGCGATCGCGCGATCCGTGTTCGCGCGCAGCGCATCCTTGACCGGCTGGGCCTCGACCGCCGTGACGCCGTCCGGAAAGCCGACGGCGTCGCACAGCGCGGCGAAGCCTGCCGGCGTCGAGACGTCCTGGCCGTCGCGCCAGATATGCCGGAAGATCCGCCGGATCGCGTCGCGCGAGCCGCCCATCGCGATCGCGAGGCGCAGCGGCTTGATCGGATTGAACGGGTGCGCGGGCGGCATCCGGAATGCAATGCCGAGCTTGTCCGCGCGGTATTGCGCATGCCGATAGGTGAACACGCGTTTGGCCGCGATTTCCGCCGGCGCTTTCTGGCCCCAGTGTGCGAGCAGCGCGCCGAGCACGATCGGCCGCGGCTCGAACGCGGCGGCGGGCGGCAACCGGTCGAACTGTTCCTGTTGCAGATAGGCGAACGGCGAAACGAAATCGAAATACCAGCTGGCGGTGCGCGCGGCGTTCATCGCGGGTGTCTCCTCGGGCGGATCCGGTTGACGGTTGCACGTTCGGTGCGTCGCCGGCGAACGGCGCGCTGCGTGCATCGCCGCCCAGTGTCGCATGCGGCCGCCTTTCGCGCTGCCGTATCGCGTGCCGCGCGCAACCGGCGTCCTACGACCGGGCGGCGTCGTCCGCCGACGACGCGAGCCGCGCGAGACTGTCGCGCACGGCCGCCGCGTCGTAGCGGGCGCCCGCGCCGCCGAGTGCGACGGTCGCCTTCTGCGCGAGCGGCAGCAACATCGTGAGCGCCGCCGTCATCGCCGGCACGGCGGCGAGCCGCGATTTCGGGCCCGACACCGTCAGCGCACCGACGCATTCGCCGGCCGCGCCGAACACGGGCACGGACGCCGATGCCGTTTCCGGGTCGCGCTCGCCGTACGACGCGGCCCACAGCTGTTCGCGCACGTCGTTCCAGCGGGCGTCGTGCGTGTCGGTGAAGGCCAGCAGTACCTTGCCCGATGCGCCCTGGCCGACTGGAAACTCCTCGCCGACGCGGATCGACACGCGCACCGCCCGCGCGGGTTCGACGCGATACAGCACGGAGCGCACGTCGCCCTGGCGCACATAGAACGACGCCGTTTCCCCGAGCTCGCGGCTCAGCGTCTCGAGGAGCGGCTCGACCACCGGGCCGACGCGGAACGAACGCTGGTACAGCGCGGCAAGCCGCAACGGCTCGTGCCCGACCGCGTACTGGCCATCATCGAGCTTGCGCATGAATCCGCCATGCTCGAGCGCGGCGAGCAGGCGCAGGATCGTGCTCTTGTACAGCCCGGTGCGGCGCGACAACTCGGCGAGCGACAGCCGGTCGTCGGTCTGGCCGAACGCACGGAGGATCGCGAACGCGCGGTCGAGCACCGCGACGCCGCTGGACGCTTCTTCCATCGCCGGATCGGCTGCGCCGCCGGCGTGATCTGCTGGATTCCTGGGCACGGCCTGCTTCCTTCGAATGATGGTCGGCGGACTATATCGTTCTATCTGGCAGAACGCAAGTTCCAGAAAGACGCGATTTCACGGGTATACCCCGCTTATCGCCCATTCAACACCCGCTTAAAGTTCTGTCAAACAGAACTATGTTCTTTCGGATGGAACGATGAGGTGTCGAATGGAGGAAAATCCGAAGATGCTGGTCAGCGAAGTCGGCCCGCGCGACGGGCTGCAGAGCATCAAGACCGTGATGCCGACGGCCGCCAAGCTGAGCTGGATCACCGCGCTGGCCGCGGCCGGCCTGCGCGAGATCGAGGTCGGGTCGTTCGTGCCGGCCACGCTGTTGCCGCAGATGGCCGACGTGCGCGAAGTCGTCGCGCACGCGCTCGCGATTCCCGGTTTGCACGTCGCCGCGCTCGCGCCGAACCTGCGCGGCGCCGAGGGTGCGTTCGACGCGGGCGTGCACAAGCTGACGCTGCCGGTCTCGGTCACGGAAGCGCATTCGCTGGCCAACATCCGCAAGACGCCCGCGCAGATGATCGATGAGGTGCGCGCGATCGTCGCGCTGCGCGACGCGCGGTTTCCGTCGGTGCAGATCGAGGCCGGCGTGTCGGTTGCGTTCGGTTGCACGATTGCCGGCGCGGTCTCCGACGACGAGACGATTGCGATGGCCGTCGCAATGGCCGAATGCGGGGTCGATGAAATCGGCTTGTCCGACACCAGCGGTTATGCGAATCCCGCACAGGTGCGCCGGCTGTTCATGCGGCTGCAGCGCGAAGTCGGCGACAAGGCCGGCGGCGCGCATTTCCACAACACGCGCGGGCAGGGGCTCGCGAACGTCGTCGCGGCGCTCGACGCCGGCGTGACGACGATCGACGCGAGTCAGGGCGGCCTCGGCGGCTGCCCGTATGCGCCCGGCGCCACCGGCAACATCGTCACCGAGGATCTCGTGTTCCTGCTCGAAGCGATGGGATACGACACGGGCGTCGACGTCGACGCGCTGCTCGTCGCGCGCGCGATCCTGCAGGCGGCGCTGCCGTCCGAGGCGCTGTACGGCCACGTGCCGGACGCGGGCTTGCCGAAGGGATTCCGCTATGCGGATGGCCGCGCGCCGTCGGCCGCGCAACCGGAAGGATGCATGACGGGAGTCGCACGATGAACGATCGACAACCGGCTGCCGCGCTGCCGTATGCAGGCGTGCGCGTGATCGAGATGACGCACATGGTGATGGGCCCGACGTGCGGGATGCTGCTCGCGGATCTCGGCGCGGAAGTGATCAAGATCGAACCGATCGCGGGCGACAGCACGCGGGCACTGCGCGGTTCCGGCGCGGGCTTCTTCGGGATGTTCAACCGCAACAAGAAGAGCGTCGCGGTCGACGTGAAAGACCCGCGCGGGCTGGAGATCGTGCGGCGGCTCGTCGCGACGGCGGACGTGTTCAGCGAGAACTTCAAGAGCGGCACGATGGACCGGCTCGGGCTCGGTTACCCGCAGCTGGACGCGCTGAATCCGCGTCTCGTGTACGTGTCGCACAAGGGCTTCCTGCCGGGGCCGTATGAGCATCGCACCGCGCTCGACGAGGTCGTGCAGATGATGGGTGGCCTGGCCTACATGACGGGCCCCGAAGGGCGGCCGCTGCGCGCGGGCGCGAGCGTGAACGACATCATGGGCGGCATGTTCGGCGCGATCGGCGCGATGGCCGCGCTCGCGCAGCGTGAACGCACGGGCCGCGGCCAGCAGGTGCAGAGTTCGCTGTTCGAGAACAACGTGTTCCTCGTCGCGCAGCACATGATGCAGTTCGCGGTGACGGGGCAGGCCGCGTCGCCGATGCCGAGCCGGATTTCCGCGTGGGCTGTCTACGACGTGTTCTCCGTCAAGGATGACGAACAGATTTTTCTCGCGGTCGTGTCGGACACGCAGTGGGCGCTGTTCTGCGACGCGTTCGGCCTGGCCGCGCTGAAGGACGACCCGCGCCTCGCGACCAACAACCTGCGCGTACAGGCGCGCGAATGGCTGCTGCCCGAGCTGCGCTCGCGGCTGGCGCCGTACTCGGCAGCGGAGATCGGCGCGATCTTCGAATCGACCGGCCTGCCGTATGCGCCGATCACGAAGCCGCAGGACCTGTTCGACGATCCGCATCTGCTCGCCACGGGCGGCCTCGAAACCGTGACGCTGCCGGCCGACGCGAGCAGCGCCGGGCGGCCGGTCGACACGCGCACCGCGCTGCTGCCGCTGACGCTCGCGGGTGAACGCCTGCGGTTGCGCTCGGCGCCGCCCGCGCTCGGCCAGGACACGTGCGCGCTGCTCGGCGAACTCGGCTACACGCCGGACGACGCGCGTGCGCTGATCGAGTCGGGCGTCGTCGCGGGGCGGTACGGCGCGAACGTTTCCGCGCACGGCGACGCGCCGGGCGGCGCGCCGTCGGCGAACGAAGTGGCGAGCGCGTAGCGCAGCCGCGATTCATCGAACGAACAAAGGCGTCCGGGCCGCGCACCGCGCGGCAGAGGAGCGCCGCATCCACGGAGACAACCATGACATCCGCTTCCTCGGCGCTGCCCGTCGATCGCGACACCGACACGTCGGTCGAGCAACGGGCCGTGCGCAAGGCCGCGTGGCGCTTCATCCCGCTGCTCGCGCTCGCGTATTTCTTCAACTACCTGGATCGCACGAGCGTCGGCTTCGCGGCGCTCACGATGAACCGCGATCTCGGGCTGACCGCAACGCAGTTCGGCTGGGGCGCGGGGATCATGTTCGCCGGCTACTGCGTGTTCGAAGTGCCGAGCAATCTCGCGCTGTATCGCTTCGGTGCGCGCCGCTGGCTCGCCCGCATCATGATCACGTGGGGGCTGATGGCGGCCGCGACCGCGCTCGCGACCGGGCCGACCAGTTTCTACGCGATCCGCCTGCTGCTCGGCATCGGCGAAGCCGGGTTCTTTCCGGGCGTGATCTTCTTTCTCGCCGTGTGGTTTCCGGCGAGCTACCGCACGCGTGTGCTGGCGTGGTTCACCGTGTCGACGCCGCTGTCGTCGCTGGTCGGCGGCCCGCTGTCGACATGGCTGCTGCAGCTCGACGGCACGCTCGGGCTCGCCGGCTGGAAGTGGATGTTCATCGTCGAAGGGCTGCCCGCGTGCGCGCTCGGCTTCCTCGTGCTGAAGCTGCTGTCGGATTCGCCGGCGAATGCCGCGTGGCTGTCGGACGACGAGCGCGCCGCGCTGCAGCGCGCGTTCGAACGCGACGGCGCGGCGGCCGCCGGCCGCAAGAAGCGCTTCGGCGTCGCGCTGCGCGACGTGCGCGTGTACGTGCTTGCGCTGATCTCGTTCGGCTTCACGATGGGCTCGTACGGCATCGGCATCTGGTTGCCGCAAATGCTGAAGGCGCACGGGATGTCGACGATGCAGACTGGCTGGCTCTCCGCGGTGCCGTACTTCTTCGCCACGATCGCGCTGCTGTGGTGGGCGAAACGGGTGGACCGTCGCGGCGGCCCGGTCGCGAACCTGGCGATCGGCTTGTGCATCGGCGCGGTGGCGCTCGGCGTGTCGACCCATTTCCTGACGCTCGGGCCCGCGCTCGTCGGCATCACGCTCGCGCTGATCGGCACGATTGCCGGCCGCACGATCTTCTATACGCTGCCGTCGCGCTTCCTGTCCGGCCAGGCCGCGGCCGGCGGGTTGGCGCTGATCAATTCGATCGGCGCGCTCGGCGGCTTCGCGGGCCCCTATCTCGTCGGCTACCTGAAGGACAGCTTCGGCACCTTCACGGCCGGGATGCTTGGCCTCGCGATCGTGCTGGCGATCACGACGCTGCTCACGCTGTCGCTGTACGCGTTCGACCGGAGCGAATGACATGACCTTTTCGATCAAACGGCGCCGGTTGATCGGTGCGTCCGCCGCCTCGCTCGCGCTGCCCGCGTTCGCCGAGACGGCAGCCAACGATGGAGTTCCCCGCATGACGCAAAGCAACTACCTCACGGTTCGTCCCGACTGGCTCGCGTCGGCGCTCGAACCCGCGCTCGAGCCCGACCTGCCGATCGTCGACGCGCATCATCACTTCTACGAACGGCCGGGCTGGATCTACATGCTCGACGACTATCTGCGGGACGCGCGCTCGGGCCACAACATCCAGGCGTCCGTCTACATGCAGGCGCAGACGCGTTACCGCGATTCGGGCCCGGCCGAACTGAAGCCGGTGGGCGAGACGGCTTACGTCGCCGGCGTGACCGAGCCGCTGCAGCACGGCCCCGTGGCTGTCGCGAAAGGCATCGTCGGCCATGCGGACCTGCGGCTCGGCGAACGCGTGCGCGACGTGCTGGAAGCGCATGTCGAAGCCGGGCGTGGACGGTTTCGCGGCGTGCGCCACCTGAGTACGTGGGATGTCGACCCGACGCTCGCCAATCCGCTGTCGGCGGTACCGCGCGGGCTGCTGCTCGATCCCGCGTACCGGGCCGGTGTCGCGCAGCTCGCGCCGCTTGGGCTGTCGTACGACGCGTGGCTGTTCTTCCCGCAGTTGCCCGAATTGTTCGATCTCGCCAAAGCGAACCCGGAGACGCGGATCATCGTCAACCATTGCGGCGGCGTCGTGCGAATCGGCAGCTATGCGGACAAGCGGCCGGAGGTGTTCGAGCGCTGGTCGGCGTCGATGCGCACGCTCGCGCAATTGCCGAACGTGTACGTGAAGGTCGGCGGCCTCGGGATGCGCATCAACGGGTTCGATTTCGAGAAGGGCGCGAAGCCGCCGTCTTCGGCACAGCTCGCCGACACGTGGAAGCCGTGGATGATGACCTGCATCGACGCGTTCGGCCCCGGGCGCTGCATGTTCGAGAGCAATTTCCCGGTCGACAAGGGCTCGTATTCGTTCGTGAACGGCTGGAACGCGTTCAAGCGCCTGACCGCGCAGGCCAGCGCGGACGAGCGCGACGCGCTGTTCCGCGGCACGGTCACGCGCGCGTACCGGCTCGGCTGACGCGCGTGCGCGGCGTCAACCGGCTTCCACCAGCGCCGCGAGCCGCGCCAGCGCCATCCGCCAGCCGGTCTCGTTGTCGGCGGCCGGCACGCCGGGCGGTAGGCCGTCGTGCACCGCGTCCACGCGCGTGCCGCCCGCCTCGTCCGACAGCGTGATCGTGATCGTCATCGCGCCGCGCAGCATCGGATCGTCGGTTTCGAATACATCGATTTCGACGATCTGCTCGTCGGGCACGAGCGTGACGAAGCGGCCGTGATAGGTGTCGGTGCGCGCGGTGGTCTTGCCGGTGCCGGCCGACGGTGCGTCGTAGCTCAGCGACACGCGCAGCGCGCCGCCTTCGCGCGTGTCGTACGCGTGCACGCGGCAGGTCATGCCGTCGGGCACTTTCCATTGCTCGACCGCGTGCGGATCGAGCAGCGCGCGGTAGACGCGCCCGCGCGGCGCGTTCAGGTGCCGGCTGACCCGGGTCGAATGCGTGTGCGTATGCAACATGTCGCCTCCCGCGAAGCGTGCGAGACGGTGCACGCCGGCGCCCGGCGTGTCGTCATGCTTCCTTCGGGAATCCTAGGCGCGGGCGCGGCGGCATGCAATGACCGCACGCGCGGCGGCGTTCAGCGCAGCGTGGCGGCGAACGCGTCGAGCTGCGTGATGCAGGTGTTCCAGCCCTCGAAAAAGCCGAGCGCTTCGTGGCGCTCGCGCGTCGCGGCGTCGGGATGCATCACGCGCGCCTCGTAGCGGCTGCCCGCGTCGTCGTCGGCCATCGTGACGATCGCCGTGAAGCCCAGCCACGGCGTCTGCGGCCGCCAGCCGCCCGCGAGCATCGACGTGAACGCGATGCGCGATTCCGGCACGATGTCGAGAAAACAGCCGGGGTTGTCGCTCGTGCCGCCGTCGGGGCCGCTCATGAACGTATGGAAAGCGCCGCCCGGCCGCAGGTCGAACGCGCGTACCTCGGTGGTCCACGGCTTCGGGCACCACCATTCCTTCAACAGTTCCGGGTCGGTCCATGCGCGCCACAGCGCGTGGCGCGGCGCGCGCAACGTGCGCGTGATCACGAGATCGTGGGCTTCAGCGGGTTCGACGTGGCTGGCTGACATCTTGCTCCTCCTGGTGACGGCCTTCGACGAATTCGACGAGACTATCGGATCGCGCTTCCCACTGCGCGCGCTGCGCGGCGAGCCATGCCTCGGCCTCGGTCAGCCGGCTGCCGACCAGCGCGCAGGTGCGCGAGCGGCCGGTTTTCCGGGTCTTGACGAGGCCGCTGCGCTCGAGCACGGCGACATGCTTCATGAACGACGGCAGCGCCATGTCGAACGGCGCGGCCAGCGCGGAGACGGTCCGCTCGCCGTGGCCGAGCGCGCTGACGATCGCGCAGCGCGTCGGATCAGCGAGCGCCTGGAACACGTCGTTGATGCGGGGATGAAGGTTATCCATTCGGCTAAGTGTAGGTGATGTTGCCAGCGCTGCAACGACAATTTTCGTCGCGTACGATGATGGGGCGGTAACACGCGCCGACCGGCCACGGGGTTACCGGACGCCCGTCGCGGGACGTCGTGGCGCACGGCTCGACACCCAGCCGGCGTTGGTTACGATCCCGCCGGTGCCGAACCGACGCGTGCGGCCCATCGGACTCCTTGACTACCTGACTACCGGAGATGGCATGACCGAACCTGTTACCGTCCGTCGCGTCGGCGCGAGCGAAGCGATGGCCTGTGTCGATGCGCTGGCCGACGTGCTGATCGATTGCGTCGAAGGCGGCGCGTCCGTCAGCTTCATGTTGCCGATCGAGCGGCCGACCGCGGTCGCGTTCTGGACGCACGTGGCCGAGGGCGTCGAGAACGACGAGCGCATCCTGCTCGTCGCCGAGGATGCGTCCGGCCGGATCGTCGGCACCGTGCAGGTCGTGACCGCGCAGCCCGAGAACCAGCCGCACCGCGCGGACATCGCGAAGATGCTCGTGTCGCGGCACGCGCGCCGGCAGGGCGTCGCCGCGCGCCTGATGGCGGCGGCCGACGCGGCCGCACGCGACGCCGGCAAGACCGTGCTGGTGCTCGACACGGTGACGGGCGGCGACGCCGAGCGGCTGTACGAACGGGCTGGCTGGCAGCGCGTCGGCGTCGTGCCGAACTTTGCGCTGATGCCCGACGGCGCGCTGTGCGCGACGACGTTTTTCCACAAGCAGCTCGCGTAATGGCATTCGTCACACCGCCGCCTCGATGAAACGCTCCCACGTCGCTTTCGCCGTCACGGGCCTCCTCGTCGCGCTGCCGCTTGCCGCGTATGCGCTCGTCAAGCCGCTGCGCGTCGTCGCGCCCGCGCTGATTCCCGGCGTGTCGTGCCCGAGCGCCGACATCTGCACGGACGATGTCGCGAAGCTCGGCGATGCACGGTGGCTCTATCGCGACGGCTACGCGCGCGCGGCGGCGGCCGTCGGCGCGTTCCGGGCTTCACCGCGCGTCGTGTTCTGCTCGACGCGCGCGTGCGCCGATGCGTTCGGCCTCGGTTCGCGCGCGGCGCTGACGCTCGGGGATTTCGGCGTGATCGTGGCCCCGCGCGGCTGGCAGACCTACTTTCTCGCGCACGAGCTGATTCATCACCGGCAGGCGGAAGTGCTCGGCAACGTCGCGGTCGTGACCAAGCCGCGCTGGCTGATCGAAGGGATGGCGTATTCGCTCAGCGACGATCCGCGCCATCCGCTCGCGCAACCGTTCGAGTCGTGGCGCACGCAGTTTGCCGCGTGGAATGCGGCGCGCGGCGCGCAGCCGCTGTGGGATGCCGCGAGGGCAGTCCAATAGCGCGGCGACGGCGATGCGGTCGCGCGGGAATGGCGACGTGCCGCTACGCCGGCACGGCCGGATCGTCCGGCTGCCCCACGAGCGTGCGGCGCGCCGCATCGAGAATCTCGTCGGCGAATGCGGGATCGGTGCCGGCAACCGCCCGTGACAGCACCAGCGCGCCGACCATCTGGCTGAGGACGGCGATCGCGTCGCCGCGCGCGTCCGCCGCGGCCGAGCCTTCCATGGCGAGCATGCGTTCCAGCCGGTCGAGATACGCGGCGACGCCGCGCGTGTAGCAGGCACGCGCCGCGTCGGTCAGCCGCGGCGCATCGCCGGCGAAGCCCGACAGCGGGCAGCCGGCTTCGACGTTGTCGCGATGCGCGCCCGATAGGTACGCGGTCACCTGTTTCGCGACGCTGCCCGCGTTCGGCGAATCGGCGCGATCCTGCATGGCCTTGTCCACCACGGCGGCGACCAGCGCGTCCTTCGACTTGAAATGGTTGTAGAAGCCGCCCTGTGTGAAGCCGGCCTCCTTCATCAATTCCGTCAGCCCGACGGCGTCGACGCCGCGCACGCGGAACAGCCGCTCGGCGGCCGCGACGATCGCGTTGCGGTTGTCGGCGGCCTGTTGTCTCGAGACGCCCATCGATCCCTCCCTCTTTCCGGCAATTGCCACGATTGAAAAACACAATGGCGATCGACATTGACGTGCCGACCTCGCGCTGGCACCATGCGTCGCACGACGATGGTGATCGCCATTGAGATTCGAGTGTAGCCGACTTCGCGGACGAAGCGAAGCAATCGGCGCAGCGTGGATCGATGTCGGTCGGCGTCCCGGGTGCGGCGAGGCGAGGGCAGCGGGGCGGCCCGGCCGGCGCACTGGCGGTGCAACGGTTCGGTACGCGATGGCGGCGTGGTTTTTCACCGGATTCCGGGCGTGCGACGAACCGGCGCGCGCGGGATCGAATCTCCGAAAGGAAGGGTCATGAAGATCGAAGGGGCAGTCGTTTTCATCACGGGCGCGAACCGCGGGCTTGGCCTCGAGTTCGCGAAGCAGGCGCTCGAGCGGGGCGCGCGCAAGGTTTATGCGGGCGCACGCGATCCGGCCAGCGTGACGCTGCCGGGCGTGGTGCCCGTGAAGCTCGACGTGACCGATCCGGCGGCGGTCGCCGCGGCGGCCGAGGCGGCGCGCGACGTCACGCTGCTGATCAACAACGCCGGCATCGCGCGGCTCGGCAGCCTGACGGACGACGGCGCGGTCGATGCATTGCGCGCTCACCTGGAGACCAACGTGTTCGGAATGCTGGCGATGTCACGCGCGTTCGCGGGCACGCTCGCGGCTCACGGCGGCGGCGCGATCCTGAACATCCTGTCGGTCGCGAGCTGGGTGAACCGGCCGATCCTGTCGGGCTACGGCGTATCGAAATCGGCCGCATGGGCGCTGACCAACGGGCTGCGCCATTCGCTGCGCGAGCAGCGCACGCAGGTGGTCGGGCTGCATGCCGGCTTCATCGACACCGACCTGACGGCCGGCCTCGACGTGCCGAAAGCGACGCCGTCCGACGTCGTGCGCCAGGCGTACGACGCCATCGAGGCAGGGGCGGAGGAAGTGTCGACCGACGAGTTCACGCGGCAGGTGAAGGCCACGCTGTCGTCGGGCGTCTATCTGGAAGAACCGGCGCCGCGTTGATGCCGCCGGCACGGCGAACCCGCCGCCCGCGCCGTGCGCGGGGCGGCGGCGGATCGACTCGTCAGACCGTCGTGTCGATGATGCCCGGGATCTTCACGTCCGGGTTCACGTCCGCGTCGTAGTCGACGCCGGCGATCTCGAAGCCGAACAGGCGCAGGAACTCGGTCTTGTAGCCCGCGAAGTCGGTCATCTCGTACAGGTTCTCGTTCGTCACCTTGTCCCACATCGCGACGACCTTCGCCTGCACCTGCGGATCGAGCTCCTTGTAGTCCGCGCGCAAGCGGCCTTCTGCGTCGACGTGCGGCGTCGCGCCGTACAGGCTGTCCTTCAGGAGCCCGTACACCTGCTCGATGCAGCCTTCGTGCGTGCCGGTTTCCTTCATCACCTTGAACAGCAGCGACAGGTACAGCGGCATCATCGGGATCGCCGAGCTGGCCTGCGTGACGACGGCCTTCAGCACCGACACGCGGGCATCGCCGCCGTGCGCGGCCAGCTTGTCGCGGATCGACAGCACCTTCTTGTCGAGGTCCTTCTTCGCTTCGCCGATCGAGCCGTTCCAGTAGATGTCGTGCGTGATCTGCTCGCCGAGGTAGGTGAACGCGGTGGTCTTCGCGCCGTCGGCCAGCACGCCGGCTTCGGCCAGCGCGTCGATCCACATCTGCCAGTCCTCGCCGCCCATCACCGCGACGGTGCCGTCGATCTCTTCCTGCGTCGCCGGCTCGAGCGACACTTCGCGGATCACTTCCTTGTCGGTGTCGAGGCCGCGGAACGTGACGGCCTTGCCGACCGGCTTGAGCGTCGAGCTGATGGTTTCGCCCGTCTTCGGGTGCGTGCGGCGCGGTGCCGCGAGGCTGTAGACGACCAGGTCGACCTTGCCGAGATCCTGCTTGATGGTGTCGATCGTGACCTGCTTGACCTTGTCGGAGAATGCGTCGCCGTTGATGCTGCGCGCATACAGCCCCTTTTCGGCGGCGAATTTCTCGAACGCGGCGCTGTTGTACCAGCCGGCGGTGCCGGGCTTCGTTTCGCTGCCGGCGCGTTCGAAGAACACGCCGAGCGTGTCCGCGCCCGAGCCGAACGCGGCCGAGATCCGGGCGGCGAGGCCGTAGCCGGTCGACGCGCCGATCACGAGCACCTTTTTCGGGCCGTTGGCGATCGGGCCGTGCGAAGTCACGTAATCGATCTGTTCCTTGACGTTGGCTTCGCAGCCGACCGGATGAGTCGTCACGCAGATGAAGCCACGCACGCGCGGTTTGATGATCATGGGAGAACCTCTAGTCAGAAAGGCGGGGACGGCCTGAAATCGGAAAAATCCCGCGCATTGTAAAGGAAGCGGCCGATCGCGGGCGGCCGCGGCCGGCAGGCGCCGGATCGCCCGGCTATTTCTCTCTTGACAGAAATAACTGAAAAAACTAAATTCCCCACCATGGAACTCACACCGATTGCCGAACGATTCATTCTCCACTGGGGCGAAATGGGCTCGCGGTGGGGCGTCAACCGTACTGTCTCGCAGATTCACGCGCTGCTCTACCTGGCCGGACGGCCGGTTGCGGCCGACGAGATCGCCGAGACGCTCAACGTCGCACGCTCCAACGTCAGCACGAGCCTGAAGGAGCTGCAGGCGTGGCGGCTCGCGAAGGTCGTGCACGTGCTGGGCGATCGCCGCGACCACTTCGAGACGTCGACCGACATCTGGGAGCTGTTCAAGCTGATCGTCGAAGGGCGGCGGCAACGCGAGATCGAGCCGACGCTCACGGTGCTGCGCGATTGCCTGACGAATCCGGAGATCGCGAACGAGAGCCGCGAGACCGAACAGCGCATTCGCGACACGCTGCAGTTCGTCGAGACGCTCACGACCTGGTCCGACGAAATGCTGCGGCTCAAGCCCGATACGCTGATGAAGGCGCTCGGCATCGGCGCGAAGATCAGCCAGACGGTCAGGCGCAAGCCGTCGAAGTAAGCGGTAACGGCAGAGCGGGCACGCAGCCCGCTTTTTTCGGGACTTTTATTTCTGTCTGTACAGAAATAACTGTAAATAGAGGGCGAGCATGAACGCAGCCTTGCCATTGAATTGCCCGCCCGATCGCACCGGCGCGCGCGGCATGACCGTGCTCGTCTGCGGCGCGAACGGTTTCATCGGGCAGGCGCTATGCGCGCGGCTCGAAGCCGGCGGGCATCGCGTGCTGCGCGGCGTGCGCCGCGCGGCCGGCCCGCACGACGTCGCGATCGACTTCGCGCAGGACGTCGATTCTCGAGGGTGGCTCGCGCGGCTGAAGGGCGTCGACGTGGTGATCAACGCGGTCGGCATGCTGGCCGATCGACGCGGCGTGACGCTCGACGCCGTGCATCGCGCCGCGCCGTGCGCGCTTTTTACCGCGTGCTGCCTTGCCGGCGTGCGTCGTGTGATCCAGATTTCGGCGCTCGGAGTCGAGCGCGGCGATACGCGGTACTTCGCGAGCAAGCAGGCGGCCGACCGTTTCCTGCAGACGCTGCCGATCGACTTCCGCATCGTGCGGCCGGCGCTCGTCTACGGGGCGGCCGGCGCGTCCGCGCGGTTCTTCCGGATGCTCGCGAGCCTGCCCGTGCATGTACTGCCGGCGGGCGGCCGTCAGCGGTTGCGGCCGGTGCACGTCGACGATCTCGCCGAAGTCGTGGCGCGGCTCGTCGCGCAAACGGGCGATTCGCAGGCGGCGGGCAGCCGGGTGATCGACGTGGTCGGCAGCGACGAGGTCGAGTACCGCGAGATGCTGGCCGGCTACCGTGCCGCGCTGGGATTTCCGCCGGCGGCCCGCGTGACGCTGCCGGGCCCGCTGGTCGGCGCGGCGGCCGCACTGCTCGGCACGCTGCCGGGGGCGATGTTGACGCGCGACACATGGACGATGCTGCGCGGCGGCAACACCGGCGATCCGGCGGCCGTCACGGCCGTGCTGGGCCGCCCGCCGCGCGGCCTCGGCGGCTTCGTCGGCGCGGAAGCCGGCGCATTGCGCCGCGACGCGCTCGCGATGTGGCGGCGCCCGTTGCTGCTGGGGGCGCTCGCGATCGTGTGGATCTGGACGGCGATCGCGAGCGCCTTCATCCATCCGCTGCACGCGAGCCTCGCGCTGCTGGCGCCTGCGCACCTGACGGGCCTGCCCGCGCGGATCGCGCTTTACGCGGCCAGCGCGCTGGACTTCGCGTTCGGCATCGCGACCGTCGTCGCGCCGTCGCGGCGCCTGTGGGCCGCGCAGGCGGCGCTGATCATCGCGTACTCGGCGGTCATCGCGGTCACGATGCCGGGCCTGCTGGCCGAACCGTTCGGCCCCGTGCTCAAGAACGTGCCGATTCTCGCCATCCTGTCGATCCTCTATTCAGAAGAAGAACACGCATGAACACCTATCTCGTCATCAAGGCGCTTCACATCCTGTCTTCGGTGCTGCTGGTCGGCACGGGGTTCGGCACCGCGTTCTACCTGTTCTTTGCGAACCGCACGCGGTCGGTGCCCGCGATCGCGGCCGTGTCGCGGCTCGTGGTGCGCGCGGACTGGTGGTTCACGACGCCGGCCGTGATCTTCCAGCCGGCGTCCGGGCTGTGGCTCGCGCATACGGCCGGCTGGCCGTGGCATACGCCGTGGCTGCTCGCATCGATCGTGCTGTATGCGGTCGCCAGCGCGTGCTGGCTGCCGGTCGTGTGGCTGCAGCTCGAACTTGCATCGATGGCGAAGCTCGCGCACGCGAACGGCGACGCCGCGTTGCCGGAGCGCTACTGGCGCTATGCGAAGCGCTGGGAACTGCTCGGCTATCCGGCGTTCTTCGCGATGCTGACCGTGTATTTCCTGATGGTGGTCAAGCCGATGTGAGCCCGCCGCCGTCGCGCGGGAGCGGCGGCATACGCGGGAAAGCAGTCGATCGATCGGTTCACGATGCTTGCGATAACAAGAAGGAGTGCAAAGCATGCATGCCAATGAATTGGTGCTGTACTTCGACGGGCGATGTCCGTTATGCGTCGCCGAAGTCCGGCGTCTCGGCGAGCGCGACGTGCGACATCGGCTGGCGTTCGTCGATATCGCCGAGCCGGGTTTCGATCCGGCGCCGCTGGGCGTCGACCTGCCCGCGCTCAATCGCGAACTGCATGCACGCCTGCCCGACGGACGCATGCTGACCGGCATCGACGGCATCGCGGCCGCCCGTGCGCTGGTTGGGCGTCGCGGGTTCGCCTGGCTGCTTCGCGTGCCAGCGATGCGTGCCGTGTTCGCGCCGCTGTATCGCCGCCTCGCACGCAACCGATATGCCGTATCGCGCTGGCTCGGATATCGCGCGCAAGCCTGCTGCGAAGGCGACGTGTGCAGCATCGGCAGGAACGCCGAAAGCGCGGCGGCGAATCGCCAGCCGCGCGACAAGCTGCGCCGCGTCGCTGTGAACGTAATGTACGCCGCCGCGATCGCGCATCTGCTCGTCGGCGTGGCGATTCCGTGGCTTGCCGGCGCGCCATGGCTCGACGCCTATCACCGCGGCATCGAGCGGCATTTCTGGTCGACAGCGGCGCCCGAAGCCGCGCGCGCCCAGCAGGTCTGGTGGCTGTCGCTGCTCGGCGCGACGGTGCAGTGCGCCGCGGTCTGGATGCTCGCGCTCGTCCATCTCGGCAACCGGTTGCGGAAGCGGGAAGTATGGGGCTGGCTGCTGGCCGGCCTGTTGATCTGGGCGCCGCAGGACATGCTGTTGTCGTGGCAGGCGCAGGTGTGGGGGCACGTGGCGATCGATGTGGCCGCGCTCGTCGCGATGGTGCCGCCGCTTATCTGGTTGTGGAGGAGGGATACCGCATGAACACGTTGCCGGCTTTCGACTGGGCGCTCAACCTGCTGATCGTGCAGGGCGCGATGGGCGCATTCGATACGCTTTACCACCACGAACTCACGCAGGACCTGCCGCACAGCCCGCGCGCGCGGGTCGAACTGGCGATTCACGCGGTGCGGTCCGTGCTGTACGGCCTCGTGTTCGCGTCGATCGCGAACGTCGCGTTTCACGGCGCGTGGGTCGCGGCGCTCGCGACGGTCGTGCTCGTCGAAGTGGGGCTGACGTTGTGGGATTTCGTCGTCGAGGACCAGAGCCGCAAGCTGCCGGCGACCGAGCGCGTGCTGCATACGCTGCTGGCCGTCAACGGCGGCGCGCTGTTCGGGATGATCGCGATGCAGCTCGCCGTGTGGGCGCACGAACCCACCGCGCTGCACGCGATCGACGTCGGCTGGCGCGGCTGGCTGCTCAGCCTGTTCGCCGTCGGCGTGGCGGTGTCGGGCGTGCGCGACGGAATCGCCGCGTGCCGCATCGCGCGACGCGCGCCGGCCGCCAACCCGTTCGCGGGGCAGCGGCCGGGCAACGTGCTCGTCACCGGCGGGACCGGCTTCATCGGCGAAGCGCTCGTGAACCGGTTGCTCGATGCAGGGCATACGGTCACGTTGCTGGCGCGCGATCCGTTGCGCGCGGCCTACCTGTTTCAAGGCCGCGTGCGCAGCGTGACGTCCGTCGATCAGTTGCAGCCGCACGAGCGCTTCGACACGGTGATCAATCTCGCCGGCGCGCCGGTGCTGGGCGCGCGCTGGAGCCCGCGTCGGCAGGCGCTGCTGCTCGCCAGCCGCGTCGGCGTCACGCAGGCGCTGATGCGCTGGGTCGAAACCGCCGAGGTCAAGCCGCGCACGTGGATCCAGGCGTCGGCGATCGGCTACTACGGCGTGCGGCCGGGCGACGAACGGCTCGACGAAGGCAGCCGCGCCGGCACCGGCTTCATGTCCGAGCTGTGCCGGCAGTGGGAGGCGGCCGTGCAACCGCTCGGGCGCCACGGCGTGCGTGCGGTGGTGCTGCGGCTGGGCATCGTGTTCGGCCCGGGCGGCGCGTTGCGCCCGATGCTGCTGCCGCATTACTTCGGGCTGGGCGGACGATTCGGCGACGGCGCGCAGGTGATGAGCTGGATTCACCGCGACGACGTATTGCGGATCGTCGCGCGAGCGATGTCCCACGCGGGCATGCGCGGCGTCTACAACGCGGTCGCACCGGCGCCGCTGACCCAGCGCGCGTTCGTGCAGGTCGTGACGAAGGTGCTGCGCCGCCCGGCGTTCCTGCACGTGCCGGCCGCGCCGCTGCGCGCGGCGATGGGCGAGATGGCCGAGCTGCTGCTGGACGGGCAGCGCGTGGTGCCGGCACGGCTGCATCAGGACGGATTCATGTTCCGCTTCCCGACGGCCGAGCACGCGCTGCGCGATCTGACGAATCGGCCGCACACCGATTTCGCGCCCGCGCTCTGCCGTTTCCCGCGAGGTCGTGTATAAATTCGGCGTGAACGCGTCCGGCGCGTGCCGTGCGCGCCGAACGCTCCGCACCCGATCCCTCAAGGAGACAGCATGTTGCACGTCCTCGGCAAGATTCCGTCCATCAACGTCCGCAAGGTGCTGTGGCTGTGCACCGAGCTGAACCTGCCGTTCGAACAGGAAGACTGGGGCGCGGGTTTCCGCACGACCCACGATCCGGCCTATCTCGCGTTGAATCCGAACGCGCTCGTGCCCGTCATCAAGGATGACGATTTCGTGCTGTGGGAATCGAACACGATCATCCGCTATCTCGCGAACCGCTACGGCGGCGATGCGCTGTATCCGGCCGAGCCGCAGGCGCGTGCGCGTGTCGACCAGTGGATCGACTGGCAGGGCTCGGACCTGAACCGCTCGTGGGTCGGTGCATTCCTCGGCCTCGTGCGCAAGTCTCCCGAGCACCAGGATCCGGACGGCATCGCGCGGTCGATCGCGGGCTGGACGACGCACATGCGCGTGCTGAACGCGCAGCTCGACAAGACCGGCGCGTACGTGGCCGGCAACACGTTCACGCTGGCGGATATCCCGATCGGCCTGTCGGTGAACCGCTGGTTCGGCACGCCGTTCGAGCATCCGGAACTGCCGGCGGTGTCGCGCTACATCGAACGTCTCGCGACGCGCGAAGGGTTCAAGCAGTACGGGGGCAGCGCGAATCCGTAATGCGGCGCGGATAGCGCGTGAAGCGGCGGCGTCGCCACGGCCGCCGCCGTAGCGCGTGCGGCGGCCGGGCGCCCGTCGTCACGCACCGGGCGCCGGCACCGCGTCGAGCACGCGCGCGAGAAACGCCTCGTGATTCCACGCGGCTTCCGGCCGCGACAGCCCGAGCCGCACGACCACCAGCTCGCGGCTCGGCACCACGCTCACGAACTGGCCTTCATGGCCGACCGCATGAAACGCGTCGGCCGGCATCGCGCGCGCATGCGGACCGCGATCGTTGAACGGCTCCGGCACCTTCACCCACAACTGCGCGCCGAATTCCTGCCGCGACGACTGTGGCGTCGCACGCGTCAGGTAACGCACCCAGCCTTCCGGCAGCAGCCGCTGCCCATTCCACACGCCGTCCTGCAGCAGAAACTGACCGAAGCGCGCCCAGTCGTGTGCGCTCGCATACAGGTACGACGCGCTGACGAGCGTGCCGGACGCATCGGGCTCGAACACCGCGCTGCGCATCCCGAGCGGCGCGAACAGCGCGCGGCGCGGAAACGCGAGGTAGTCGGCGTCGCTGCCGCCCAGCGCTTCGCGCATCACGCGCGCGACGATCGCGCTCGTGCCGCTCGAGTACGACCACTGCGCGCCGGGCGCCGCGGCAAGCGGTTTCGCCGACGCGAACCGCGCGGTATCGGGCTGCGTGAACAGCATCACCGCGACGTCGGACAGCGGATCGTCGTAGTCCTCGTTGAATTGCAGGCCGCTCGTCATCCGCAGCAGCGCGTCGAGCGTGATGGCCGCGCGCGGATCGCCGCTGCCGCGCCATTCGGGCAGCAGCGCCGACGCGTCCGGCGACAGCTTGTGTTGCGCGACCAGCGTGCCGACCAGCGCGGCCGTCACGGTCTTCGTCATCGACCAGCCCGGCAGCGGCGTGTCGGCCGTGAAGCCGGGCGCATAGCGTTCGGCGATCACGTGTCCGCGCCACATCACGACGACCGCGCGCGTGCGCCGCGGCCGCGCCGGATCGGGTTCGTCGAACGCGCGGTCGAGCGCGGTCTGCAGCGTGTGGGCGTCGATGCCGGCGGGCGGCGTGGCCGGAGCGGGCGGATCGGGTTGAGCGGGCGGCGGATCGGGGAGGGGCGGCAACGCGGCCGGCAAGGTGGCCGCCGCCGCACCGGTCGCGGACCCGAGCGCGAGCGTGCAGCCGAGGCCGGGCCGGAAGTCGGCTTCACGTTTGGCAAAGCCGGCGAAGGTCGCCACCGCGCGATGATGGTCGGGATCGAGCGACGGCCGTACCAGTTTCAGCAGCGGATGGACGCCGGCCGTGATGTCGACGTCGATCACGGACGCGGCCGGGCGGCCCGACACGAACACGCCCGAACACAGCGCCTTGGCCGCATAGCCGGTCGCGATCGGCGCGAGCCGGGACAGCATGTAGCCCGTGTAGCCGATTGCGGCCACGAGCGCGAGCGCGACACCGCGCAGCATCAGCTTCTTGAGGGGAATCGTCATGCGCGAGCGTCCTCGGTGGCGTGCCGGCCGGCAACGATCCGGCAGTGTCGCAGGTTCGGGCGATGCGGTGCAATCGCGGCTGCGTGACGACGGCCGCATGCTGTCGCGCTGCCGCCCACACGACGGTTCGGCACGCGTCGCACGTCGCGCGAGTTGATATCGGGACGGCCATCGACCGATAATCGTCCGGCATCGCTTCCCCAGTCCTGCTGTCCAATCGAGATCGGAAAACGCCATGTCCTACGACAACAACAACCCGTTCGCCAAAATCCTGCGCGGCGAACTGCCGTGCGTGAAGGTCGCCGAAGACGACGCGACGCTCGCGATCATGGATCTGATGCCGCAGGCCGACGGCCATGTGCTCGTGATTCCAAAGGAGCCGGCCGCGCAGATTTTCGAGCTGTCCGGCGATGCGGCCGCGGCCGGCATCCGCATGACGCAGCGCGTCGCGGCCGCGGTGCGCGCGGCACTCGAGCCGGATGGCGTGTTCATCGGCCAGTTCAATGGCGCGGCCGCCGGCCAGACGGTCCCGCACGTGCATTTCCACGTGATTCCGCGCTGGGAAGGCGCGGCGCTGCGGATGCATGCGCGCGACATCGCCGACGCCGCGACGCTCGAAGCGCTGGCGCAGCGCATTCGCGCCCGCTTCGTGTAACAAACCCGTCCGCACCCGGCGCGGCGGCTGCCCACCGGCCGGCCGCCGCGCCGCCCAAGGTTGTTTCGGCGGTCACGCGAGGTAACACGTGTAACCGCCCGGGAAACTCGGCCGGCCGGGCCCGGCGCTAGACTCCGCGCATTGTTTCATCGAGCGACACGAGGGGCGGATCGCCTCTTCGTGCCGGCCGTCGCGCGGTGCGGCGACACGCGGCGGCGCGGTTTTCGCGAGATGCCATTCGTCTTTCGCGCCGGGAGCCGAGCCATGTTCAGACTTCTCATCACGCTTGCCCTGATCGGCGGCCTGTCCGGCTGCTACGTCGCGCCGCCGTACGGCTACGCGCCCGCACCGGCCTACTACGGCTATGCGCCCGCGTATTACGCGCCGCCCGTCACGGTCGGCATCGGCGGCCACTTCCACATCCGCTGATCCGTCGCAGCGCGCCGGCCGCGGCCATGCCGGCCCGGTCGGCTGCCGTCGGCCGGACGATACACGCGCGTTCGCTCGCCGCATGACGGTGCGGCACGGCACTCGCGGTGCGCAGTTCCTATACTTCACAGGAATGCGTATCCCTGCGAGGCCGTCATGACAGCCACCCCCAAGGTCATCGTTCTGTCGAGCCTGTCCACGCTCGTGTATCTCGGGCTCGCCGTGCTCGGCAGCGGCGGGTTCGCCGCGTTCTTCTCGCATCCACAGCTGATCGTCATCGTCGTCGCGACGCTCGCGATGGCCGTCGCCGCGCTGTTTACCGAAGGCAACCTGAGCAGCGGCGAGCGGGAGAGTCGCGACAACCGCTGGGTGCTCGCGGCCTTCGCGGTGAGCGGCTTCCTGCTCGCATACCTGCCCGCGCTGACCGACCGGCTCGACGTCTGGACCTTCGGCGGCGACACGGCGCGCTGGATTGGCGTCGCGCTGTACCTCGTGGGCGGTGTGCTACGCATGTGGCCCGTGTTCGTGCTCGGCAAGCGCTTCAGCGGGCTCGTCGCGATCCAGCCGGGCCATACGCTCGTGACCGGGGGCATCTACAGCCGCATCCGCAATCCGAGCTATCTCGGCCTGGTCGTCAATTCGCTCGGATGGGCGCTCGCGTTCCGTTCCGGCGTGGGCGTGCTGCTGGTCGTGCTGACGCTGGTGCCGCTCGTCGCCCGCATCCGCTCGGAGGAGGCATTGCTGCGTTCGGAATTCGGCGCCGAATACGACGCGTACTGCGCGCGGACGTGGCGGTTGCTGCCCGGCGTGTACTGACCCTCCTCGTCTTCCCCCCGACCGGCGTTCGGAGGCCTGCTCGCGGCTTGTGCAGATGTGTTGCCACGTGTGTCCCGAATGTGCGGCGGCCTGCATGTCCGGCCTGTCGCGATGCGGGGCCGGAATCGTGCCGAAGCCAATACCGGCAAGGGTTTCAGCCGGATTAGACGGCCGCGTTCATCGCCAGTTATTCGTAAACAACTTGTTACCACAATGTCCACGGCAGGAATGCGGGACCGGTGCTATTCTTCGCCGCAAGCTCGTTGAAATGAATTGGTCCGCGGTTCGGCACAATGCCTGGCCCGACATCGATCGATTCAGATCGTCGTACCGAGCGGACCTCGATAACCAGAATTGCGAACAAGGAAGAATACGGGAATGTGGAAGAAAATCGCCCCCGCTCTCGTCGTCGCCGCGTTGACCGGCGCGACTGCACTGCCGGCCGTAGCCGGTGACTTGAACAACGCGCTTGGCGGCGCGCTCGGCGGGGTTGCCGGCGCGGCGGTCGGCGGCGCGGTCGGCGGCAGCACGGGCTCCGTCATCGGCGGCGCGATCGGCGGCGGCGCCGGCGGCGCGGTGACGTCGAACCGTCGCGAGCGCACCGGCGCGATCATCGGCGGCGCCCTCGGCGGCGGCGCGGGTACCGCGGCAGGCAACGCGATGGGCGGCCGTACGGGCGGCCTGCTGGGCGCGGCCGTCGGCGGCGGCGCCGGCGCGGCGCTTGGCGGCAACATGTCGCGCAGCTCGTACGAGCGCGATCACGGCGACCGCGGCTACCATCGCCGCAAGCATCGCCACCACCGCGACTGGGACTGATCGCCGCTGGCGCGGCCCGGTGCGCGATCCGCGCACCGGCGCGCCGATGGCGTCGGCATCCCGACGCGAGCTTCAGCCCGGCGCGCTGCCGGGCCGCTTCGCCGGCCAGACCGGCGATTCTCCTCCGGCTTCATCAGCCGCTGCCATGTGCCCGATTGACGGGCCGGCCATTCTCCTTCCGCTGTTTTCCCCTTTGTCGACGACATCGCCTGCCGCGCCGGAATGTGCCCGGACAGGGGCAGCGGAATGCCATCCGCTTTGCCTTCGACACGTTGGCTCGTTCTGATCTGACCGTATTCCCGGACCATGCCGCAGCGGTCAGTTGACGCGCACATATCGACTGCCTTCGATCCGCTTGACGTGATGCATCGAGACCGACGCTTGTACGCTGCGTTGTCGTGCACGGACCCATCGCGCGAGCATTCGCATCCGTCAGGATTTCCCCGATAGCCGGCGCGCCCGCCACGCCTCCCCGCCGTGCATCGCGGGGCCGGGGGGTAGTGGGAAATCGAATGCATGTCATCGCAACATTTAATTGGTCGATCGAGATCGACTTCGCTATCGTCGGCGATGCTCGCGTACGGAGTCGAACCGCGCCGCCATTCGCGCCTCGCTGCATGATCGCGAGGGCCGCGGCCCGACCACCGGGCCGCCGCGTCCGCTCGACGGACGGACCCGACGCGAAGCCTGGCCGACCGACCGAAGGCGCATGCGCTTTCAAGCCACCCCGGCAACGATGTCCCGCCATCGCTTGCGCGTGTCACGCGCAGGCGAACCGCCCGATGCCGTTTGCGCCCGGGGCCGGACCAACCCATTGCAGGATGCAATATGTCTAAGACAACGTATTACGCGCCGCATGGCGGCCACCCGCCGCAGACGGATCTGCTGACCGATCGCGCGATGTTCACCGAGGCGTACGCGGTGATCCCGAAGGGGGTGATGCGCGACATCGTCACGAGCTGGCTGCCGTTCTGGAGCCACACGCGCCTGTGGGTGATCGCCCGCCCGCTGTCGGGTTTCGCGGAAACCTTCTCGCAGTACATCGTCGAAGTGAATCCGGGCGGCGGCAGCGACAAGCCCGAGCAGGACAAGCACGCCGAAGCCGTGCTGTTCGTCGTCGAAGGCGAAGCCGAGCTGACGCTGCAGGGCAAGCAGCACACGCTGAAACCGGGTGGTTACGCATTCATTCCGCCGGGCGCCGACTGGACGCTGCACAACGTCAGCGATGCCGCGGTACGTTTCCACTGGATCCGCAAGCATTACCAGGCCGTCGACGGCATTCCGCTGCCGGAAGCGTTCGTGACCAACGAGCAGGACGTCGAGCCGATCCCGATGCCGGGCACCAACGGCGCATGGGTGACGACGCGTTTCGTCGACATGAGCGACATGCGCCACGACATGCACGTGAACATCGTGACGTTCGAGCCGGGCGGTGTGATTCCGTTCGCCGAAACGCACGTGATGGAGCACGGCCTGTACGTGCTGGAAGGCAAGGCCGTTTATCGGCTGAACCAGGACTGGGTCGAGGTGGAAGCCGGCGACTTCATGTGGCTGCGCGCGTTCTGCCCGCAGGCGTGCTATTCGGGCGGGCCTGGGCGGTTCCGTTATCTGCTGTACAAGGACGTGAACCGTCACATGAATCTGACGCTGAACCCGGCGCGCTGAAGCGCGACGTAGCTCGGATATGAAAGCCCGCCGGTGTTTGCCGGCGGGCTTTTTTTCGGGTTCGGCGTCGGTTCGGAAAGTCAGCGGATAGGCTGCCCGACGACCCGAGCCCACACCGCCCGAAGGCGTCGCGCGCGGTTTTCGAAGAGGTATGAGGCCGCAAGGGCCAAGAGACCTGAAATCGCACCGGTCACGATGTGCTCGACATAGGGGATGCGGTAATGGCTCGTGTGCGAGTAGGCATCGCCCAACGTCGTCAGGATGCCAACGATCAGCGCATTGCCGTATCGATGCGCGTAGAGTTTCGAGACAGGCGTGAAAGTCAGCAGTAGCGCCAGGAGCCCGGTCAGCAGACCCGTATGGAAGGCGATAGTCCAGTGGGCAACGCTCATGACGTTTCCCCAGCTCCCGGGCATGCAGGTCATGCACGCGCTGGTCGGCTGCCAGAAGCGCTGGATAAACAGTCGGACGCGGTGCTTCCACTCGGTTGACATGAGGCGGCTCCATCAATGCCGTCGCCACGGCCGGCGCCACCACACGTAGATGGGGCGGCTGTGCGCCGTAGAGGCTGGGCAATCACCTGGATATCGGGGAATACTACTCCACGATCGGGGGGAAGCTGTTTCGATCGAGGCCGGGGTTAACGCTTGCGTTTATCGGTGCGCTTGCGCACGAAGTCGATGGCTGGCATCGACGGCTTGAATCCGCAGCCGATAGCCGACCTCGGAAGCTCGATATCGGCGCCTACTTCAAAATACTTCGAACGAACACCAGTCGGGCACAAACTGCTCGAAGACGAAAAAGTCGTCGATGTATGTCAGCCCAAGCCGTTCCAATGACTTCGTGCACGCATCGGCCGCATCGCCTCCGAAGAACGGGCCAAGCGACAAGAGGCTATCGGATTCGTCAAAATATTCGCGAAAATTGAATTCGACCATGACCGTGGATAGGTCGACATTCTTGGCTGCTAGCGCAGCCCGTCGGACAACGATTCCGAAATCTCTCGAAACTTTCATCGATATTGACCAAAGGCAAGCGGGCACCGAGGATTGTCGGTGATCTAGTCGTACGGTCGAGTGTCTGAAACTGGCCGAATACCGGTGGTCTTCGCAACTTCCCTAGAGCTCCGCGATGAACCTGTGTCTTCACGGCCGACGCATATCGCTACAGCCCGAACGCTCTCGCCGCAAGCATCGCGACCTCCAGCCGCGTATCCGCCGGCAACTCGTCCTCCATCAACCACACCGCCGATAGCCCCGACCACGCGAGTATCCATTGCAGCAACCGTCGCCGGTCGAGCCGCGCCGCATCCGCCACGAGCACGACGCGCCGCTCGAAACGCGCGGGATCGACCGCGATGTCATGCGCAGGATTGCAGAACAGATTCGCGTAATCGAACGTGCGCTCGCCGCGCAGTCCTTTCGGGTCGATCGCGCGCCAGCCGCGATCGCCGAAATGAAGGATATTGCCGTGGTGAATGTCGCCATGCAGTACGACTTCGTCGACCGAAGGCCCGGCCAGCAACTGACGAGCGACCGCCGCCGAACGGCGCAGCGCATCATTGTCCGCATCGTTCGACAGCAGCGCGTAAAACCAGTCATGCAGCGGCACGAGCGGCGGCACCTGCGGCGCGTGATGCGCGTGCAACCGCGCGACGACCTCGCAGGCGATGCGCATCGTGTCGTCGTCGTGGCCCGCTGCCGACAACGCGGCGAGCGATGGCGCCGGCTGCGCGCGTTCGAGCAGGATCGCGTCGCCGTCGTGCTGCCACACCTGCGCGGCGCCTTGCCCGTTCCACCAGCGCATCAACGCATTGCCGCGCCGCTCTTCGTCGCAAGTGGCGATTTTCAGCATCGCGGGGCGAGCGTGCCAGACGACCGGCAGCAGGCCGCCGCTCGCGGTCAGAATTGGGCCGCCGTCGGGGACGAGGCCCCACAGGCCGAGGTATCGATCGAACATCCGACGATGGTACAAGCGAACCGGTTCACGTGCCCGGCCCGCTCGTCCGTGACGACATGCCGCAAACCCGTATACGCGGTGCGAGCGGGCGCCAAAGCACTTTCCTAAATAAAATTTAGCCAACCAAACTTTGGCTAAAGAATGTTCCGGTTTAGCGCGATCCCTTCGACAATGCGCGCCTTTCGTGACCGATCGGCGCCTGTCTCGCGCCGATCGTCGCGGCACTGAAGAAGGAGCCCGACATGACCGACCCCACCGCCAATCCGCCTCCGCAGCCTGCGCCGCCATCCGCACCACCGCGCCGCCGCGTATGGCGCACGCTCGCGGGCGCGCTGCTCGGCCTGGCGCTCGCGTGTGCCGGCATCGGCGCCTGGACGATCGATCGCATCTGGACGCAACTGCCGTCCGTCGAGCACCTGGCCGTCTATCGTCCCGCGCTGCCGCTGCGGATCTTCTCGCGCGACGGCGACCTGCTGGCCGAATACGGTGTCGAGCGGCGCGAGTTCGTGCCGCTCGAACGCATCCCGCCGCTGATGCGGCACGCGCTGCTCGCGGCCGAGGATGCGAAGTTCTACGAACACGGCCCGGTCGATGTCGGCGGCCTCGCGCGCGCGACGTTCGCGAACGTCGTGACGGGGCAGCCGGGGCAGGGCGGCAGCACGATCACGATGCAGGTCGCGCGCAACTTCTACCTGACGCGCGACAAGGTGCTGAGCCGCAAGCTCGCCGAGATCCTGATGGCGGCCAAGCTCGAACGCGCATACAGCAAGAACAAGCTGCTCGAGCTGTACATGAACGAGATCTATCTGGGCGAGCGCGCATACGGCTTCGCGGCCGCCGCGCACGTGTATTTCGGCAAGCCGCTCGACGCGCTGAGCGCGGGCGAGGCGGCCGTGCTCGCCGGGCTGCCGAAGGCGCCGTCCGCGTTCAACCCGGTCGTCAATCCGGCGCGCGCGACCGCACGGCGCAACTACGTGCTCGGCCGGATGCACGCGCTCGGCCAACTCGACGACGCGACGTATCGCGCGGCCGTCGACGCGCCGATCGCACTGGCGACCACGCCGCCGCCCGGCATCATCGCGGCGCCGTACGTCGCCGAGCGGGCGCGCCGGATGATGGTCGAGCGGTTTCATGACGACGCGTACACGCTCGGCCTCGACGTGACGACGACGATCTCGATGCGCGACCAGCGCGCGGCCGAGGCCGCGCTCGATCGCACGCTGAGCCGCCGGTCGCGCGCGACGCGCGATGCGCGCAACGGCCTCGAAGGCGCGCTCGTGTCGCTCGATGCGGCCACGGGCGACATGCTCGCGCTGGTCGGCGGCGCGGATTTCAATCGGAACGTGTTCGACCACGCGCTGCAGGCGTATCGGCAGCCGGGGTCGAGCTTCAAGCCGTTCGTCTATTCGGCGGCGCTGGAGAAGGGCTACTTTCCCGGCGTGCTCGTCGACGATACGCAACGCACGCTCACGCACGCGGAAACCGGCGCGCGGCCGTGGCGTCCGCGCAATTTCGGCAATCGCTACGAAGGCTTCATCCCGGTGCGGCGCGGCCTCGTGCGTTCGAAGAACCTGGTCGCGGTCAGCCTGATGCAGGCCGCCGACGCGCGCTACGTGCAGCAGCACGCGGTGCGTTTTGGCTTCGACGCGCAGCGCAATCCGGCGTCGCTGCCGCTCGCGCTCGGCGCGGGCGCCGTGACGCCGCTCGAACTCGCGAGCGCGTACAGCGTGTTCGCGAATGGCGGCACGCGCATGGAGCCGCGCCTGATCCTGTCGGTGAAGCAGCGTCACGGCGGCGCGATGTACGAGGCGACCGTGCCGGCGGGCGAGCGGGTCGTGTCGGCGCGCAATGCGTTCGTGATGGACAGCATGCTGCGCGACGTCGTGCGGGCCGGCACCGCGCGCGGCGCGCTCGCGCTCAAGCGTGACGATGCGGCCGGCAAGACGGGCACGTCGAACGGGTCGAAGGACGTCTGGTTCGCCGGCTATTCGTCGGGCATCGTCGCGGTCGCGTGGCTCGGCTACGACACGCCGCGCCCGATGGGGCGCGCGACCGGCGCGACACTCGCGCTGCCGGTCTGGCTCGACTACATGAAGACGGCCGTCGACGGGCGCACGCCGGTCGATGCGACGCCGCCGCAGGACGTCGCGCTCGTCGACGGCGATTTCGTCTACGCCGAATACACGCGCGGCACGTGCACGGCCGACGTGCCGGCCTATATCCGCAGCCGCTTCGCATGCGGCGGCGCGGCGGTCGGCGATACGCGGGATGCGCCTGACGCACCGGCAGGCGACGGCAAGCGCGACGAACCGATGCCTGCCGCAGTCGACGCGGCCGAGCGCGAACGCGTGCTCGACCTGTTCCGGACCGACGACTGACACGCGCCATGCATACGCTCTATCTGATTGCGATCGTCGCGGAAGCGATGTCGGGCGCGCTGATGGGCATGCGCCGCGGGATGGACCGTTTCGGGCTTGCGCTCGTCGGCGCGGTGACGGCGCTCGGCGGCGGTACCGTGCGCGACGTGTTGCTCGGCCACTATCCGCTCGGCTGGATCGCGCATCCCGAATACCTGGTGATCACGCTCGTCGCGGCGACCGTCGCGTCGTGGGCGGCGCGGCACGTCGCGCGGATGAAGACGCTGTTCGTCACCGTCGACGCGATCGGCCTCGCGGCGTTCACGATCATCGGCTGCGACATCGGCGCGTCGACCGGCACGGCGCCGATCATCGTCGTGCTGGCCGGCGCGATCACGGGCGTGTGCGGCGGGATGCTGCGTGACCTGCTGTGCAACGAGATGCCGCTGATCCTGCGCGAGGAACTGTATGCGAGCGTCGCGTTCGTCACGGGGGTGCTGTATGTCGGGATGCAGCATGTCGGCGTCGATGCGGGGTTCGCGACGCTCGTCGCGCTCGCGGCCGGCTTCTCGATGCGGATGCTCGCGGTGCGGCTCGGCTGGAAGATGCGGGCCTTCGGCGCGGCGGACGTCGAGCATTGAGCGTTCGTGCCGGAGGTTGCCGTGCCGGCATTCAATCCGGCTGTATCACCTGAAAGACGTTCCCTTCCGGATCGACGCCGTCGACCATCAATGCGACGTCGCGGACGTACAGGAGGATGCGAGTCATCGGAAGCGACACGGAGGTTTCCTCGAAGGGAATAGACGAAAGATCTCGAGCGCAGGTCGCCATTGATGACAGCGCATGGCATCGATGCAATATACACACGCGCTACGCAGGCACCATCACCGGCGGCGTCCCGTCACCGGTTTCCACCATCCTTACCGCGAAGCCATAGCACCGCGCGATATGGGCAGGCGTCATCACGTCGTGCGGTGCCCCCTGCGCGACGATCGTGCCGTCGGCGAGCATCGCGATCGTATCCGCGTGCCGCGCGGCGAGGTTCGGATCGTGGACGATCGCGAGCACGCCGATCTGCCATTCGCGCGCGACGGCGCGCACGGTATCGAGCAACCGGTGCTGGTGCGCGAGATCGAGCGCGGCGGTCGGTTCGTCGAGCAACAGGTAACGCGGGCCGCTTTCCGTCGCGTCGCGGTCCGGCCACAGCTGCGCGAGGACGCGGGCGAACTGCACGCGCGCGAGTTCGCCGCCCGACAGCGTCGTGACGTCGCGGCCGACGAGCGCGTCGGCGCCCGCGCGTTCGAGCGCGCGCCACGCGATGTCGCGATCGCGATGTGACGTGGCGCCGCTGTGCCGCGCATGCGGATAGCGGCCGAGCAGCACGATTTCGTCGACGCTGAACGGGAACGCCGGCTGCGCGGCCTGCGGCAGCACCGCGCGCAGGCACGCGAGCCGCGGCGCGTCGATGCGCGCGAGCGGTGCGCCGTTCAGCGTGACGTCGCCCGTCACGCGCACGCCGTTCGGCGCGATGCTGCCGGTCAGCTCGCCGGCGAAGGTTTTCAGCAGCGTGCTCTTGCCCGCGCCGTTGCGGCCGAGCAGCGCGGTCACGCGGCCGGGTTCGATCGACAGCGACAGGTCGCGCAGGATCGTGTCGTGCCGGCGGGCGACGTCGAGGTGGTGGGCAATCAGCATGATCGTCGTGAAGAAGGGATTAGCCGCCGAGCGCGCCGCGGTTCTTCCACAGCAGCGCGAGGAAGAACGGCGCGCCGAGCAGCGCGGTCAGCACGCCGAGCGGAATGTCGGCGGGCGCGGCGAGCGTGCGCGCGGCGAGATCGGCGGCGAGCGCCAGCAACGCGCCGAGCAACGCGGCGCCGGGCAGCACGATGCGCTGGTCGGGGCCGCACGCGAGCCGCACGCAATGCGGCGCGACGAGCCCGATGAAGCCGATGATGCCCGCGCACGACACGAGCGCGCCGACCGCGAGCGCGACCGCGACGAGCACGCGCCGCTTCAGTTGCTGCACGGGCACGCCGAGATGCAGCGCTTCGGTTTCGCCGAGCTGCAGCGCGTTCAGCGCATCGCGTTCGCGCACGAGCAGCACGCAGCCGAGCGCGACGCACGGCGCGACGGCCGCGAGCGTCGACCATTGCGCGCCGCCGAGGCTGCCGAGGCTCCAGAAGGTCAGCGAGCGCAGTTGCGCGTCGTCGGCGACGAACGTGAGCAGCCCGATCGCCGCGCCGACCAGTGCATTGATCGCGATACCGGCGAGCAGCAGCAGCGGCAGCGCGAGCCGGCCGCGCGACGCGGCCAGCCGGTAGACGAGCGCCGCGACCGCGAGGCCGCCCGCGAACGCGGCAACCGGCAGCGCGGCCGCGCTCGCGTGCGCGCCAAAGAGCGCGGGGCCGAGCACGATCAGCGTGGTCGCGCCGAGCGCGGCGCCGCTCGACACGCCGACGAGCCCCGGATCGGCGAGCGGATTGCGGAACAGCGCCTGCATCGCGGCGCCGGTCGCGCCGAAGCCGCCGCCGACCAGCAGCGCGAGCACGACGCGCGGCGCGCGGATGTCGAGCAGCACCGCGCGCGCCTGTTGAGCGGCCGCGTCGCCGCTCAGCGCGGCCCAGGCTTCCGCCAGCGGAATGCGGTACGCGCCGACGCACAGCGCGACGACGGACATCGCGCCCACCAGAACGGCGAGCGCGGCCAGGACGAACGGCGCGAAGCGGCGCGACGTACCGACGCGTGCGGCGCCGTCGCGCGAGGCGGACGACGGCGCGTTGAAGGGCGAAGCGTGAGCGGGCATCGGGTCGATCCGGAATCAGGCGAGCGCATCCGACAGGCGTCGATGCAGGGTCGTGACGGCGAGCGGCAGGCGCGGGCCGAAGCCGAGCAGGAACAGCGAGTCGAGCGACACGACGCGCCGCGCGCGGCCGGCCGGCGTCGCGCCGAAGCCCGGCGTCGCGAGCAGCGCGGCGTGGCCGCCGACGGCGGCCAGCCCCTCGTCGGAGATCAGCACGACGTCGGGCGCGGCCGCCGCGAGCGCCTCGGTCGTCAGCGGCTTGTAGTGCTCGAAGCCCTGCATCGCGTTGCGCGCGCCCGCGTAGCGGATCATCGCGTCGGCGGCCGTGCGCTGGCCCGCGACGAGCGCCTGGGCGCCGGTGTGGTTCAGCACGAACAGCACGCGCGGCGGCTGCGCGCCGCCGGGCACGCGCGCGGCGACCGCGTCGCGCGCGGCCTGCCAGTCGCGATCGAAGCGTTGCAGCAGCGCGGTGCAGGCATCGCGTACGTCGAGCGCCTGCGCGACGCCGGTGATCTTCGCGCGCACCGATTCGACGTCGTGGCGCTCGTCGAACGTCGTCACCGTGACGCCGGCGCCTTTCACTTGCGCGATCGCCGTCGGCGGGCCGGCTTCCGCCGAGGCCAGCACGAGATCGGGCCGCAGCGACAGCAGCCCTTCCGCCGACAGCGCGCGCTGGTAGCCGACCTTCGGCAGGCGCTTCGCGGCGTCGGGATACGTGCAGGTCGTGTCGGCGCCGACGAGCCGGTAACGCGGCGTCTCGGCGCCGCCGAGCGCGAACGCGGTTTCCGCCAGCGCGCCGCCGATCACGATCACGCGTGTCGGCGCGGCGGCCGCAGCCTGGGCGAGCACGCTGCCGGGCAGTGCGCCCGCGAGCGCGCCAGCCGCCGCGCCGGCCAGCAGCGACCGGCGGCGCGGATCGAATGGCCGCGCGCTCACCGCGCGGCCCCGCGTGCGGCGGCCGGCAGCGTCGCGACGAGCGCGCGCCAGTCGTCGCGTTCGACCTTGCCGGGCTTGCGCTCGCCGAACAGCAGCGCGACGTGATCACCCTTCCGGTCGAACAGTTCCAGCGACGTGACGATGCCGTCGCTCGTAGGCTTCTTCACGACCCATGCGGTGGCGATCAGGTCCTCGCGCACATGCAGGTTGAAGCCCGGATCGAGGACGTTGATCCACGCGCCGACCTCGCGTACGTTCGCGACGGGGCCCGTATGGATCTGGATCATCCCCGCGTTGCCGACGAACACCATGATCGGCTGGCCGCTTTTCGCGGCGTGTTCGAGCACGTGGCGCAACGCATGCGCGGTTTCGACCGGATACGCGTAGTGCGGATCGGCGAGGCGCAGCGCCTGCATGCGGCTCACGCCGAAGCGCTGCGTGATGCCGAAGAACTGGTGGGTGTCGGTCATCGCGTCCCACGCGGCGCGAAAGCCCGCGACGTCGATGTCGGTATCGGCGCGCTCGGGCGTTTTCGGCGCAGAGGGCGCGACCTCGAGGCCCGGCTCCTGCGACGGCGCCCGCCAGCGTTCGACGAACGCGTCGTATGCGGCGTGATCGCTGTGCGCGCGCAGATAGACCTTGTGGATCGCATGGCCCTGCGCATCGAAGAACTGCAGGCTCTTCAGCGGGCCGTGCGCGGTCTCGTCGCGCACCGCGAACGCCGACACCCAGTGACGATAGAAGATGCGCAGGTCGATGTCGCCGAGCGCGAGGCCGACCGGGCCGTCGTGGCTCATCTGCGCGTATTCGCCGTCCTTTTCGTGGACGGCCGTGTCGTTGCGCGTCAGCGCCATCACGCGGCCGAGGCGCGGCATTTCCTCGAACATCGCCGGAAAGCGCGCGTCGAGCCGAACGACGTGCTCGCCGACGAACGCGGCGAGCGCCTCGCCTTCGCTGACGCCGAGCGCCTGCGCGACGTCGCGGTTGCGTAGCTGGCGCTCGGTCTTGAGCTTGACGAACGCATCGCGCAGCGCGGCGGCCGCGCGGGCCGGCGTGGCCGATTGACCGGGAAGGGCGGATTGCATCATGTCGGACTCCTTCGAGTAACGGTTGGGGTGGGCGCGCGGGCGACGCGCATCAGAAATCCACTTTCATGCTGACGGCGACCGTGCGGCCGGGCGACGAATACGCGTCGAGCACCTGCGAATCGGCCGCGATGCCGCGCACGTCCGACCAGTTCCAGTACTTGCGGTCGAACAGGTTGCGGATGCCGATGGTCGCGCTCACGTGCTTGTTGAAGCGGTAGCCGCCGCGCAGGTCGACGACGAACGACGGCGGCGGCGTGAAGCACGCCTTGTTCGAACAGTCGGACTTGTCGACGTCCTTGTCGCGTTTGGCGGCCTGGAACAGCAGGTCGCCCTGTACGAACCAGCGTTCGCTCGGTTCGTAGCGCACGCCGAACACGGCCGAGAACGGGTTCACGGTGTTGAGCGGCTGGCTGGCCGCGCCGTCGTTCTGCGTCGAGCCCTTCGTGAACGCCATCGCCGTCTTCAGCGTGATGCCGTTCGGCATCACCCACTCGGCGCGGCCTTCGAGGCCGTGGATGCGTGCGTCGGCGAAGTTCACGTACTGGAACACGAACGGGTCGACCGGCCGGCCGCTGCCGGCGATCGTCGTGCGCGAGATGAAGTTGCGGTAGCGGCCGGTGAACGCGGCCGCGCTGTAGCGCACGACGCCGTAGCCGGTGCCGGCCTTGCCGCGCAGGCCGGCTTCGAACGTGTCGCTGGTTTCGGGCTTCAGGTTCGGATTGCCGATCGACGTGTAGCCGTACACCGGGTTCGAGAAGCTGCTGTTCACCTGGTCGGGCGTCGGTGCACGGAAGCCGTGCGCGTACTGCACGTACGGAATGACCGCGGGCGTGATCTCGTAGAGCACGGCGACGCGCGGCGACAGTTCGTTCGCGCTCGTCGATACGGCCTTGCCGGTGAACAGCGGATCGTTTTCGGTGGGGCTCAGCCGGTACGTGTCGAAGCGCAGGCCCGGCGTGACGAGCAGGCGGCCGTAGCCGATCTGGTCCTGCACGAACGCGCCGAACAGCGTGTAGTCGGTGTCGGGAAACGCCTTGTTCGGGAACGCTTCGCCGACGCCCGGCACCGTGCCGTCGCGCAGGTTCGTCACGCGCGACAGGCTGCCGTCCACGCCGTAGAGCAGCTTGTGCGCGAGCGGGCCCGTCGCGAAGCCGCTTTCGGCGAACGCGGAGCCGCCGAACGTGCGTTCCTTGTACTGGTTGTCGCGCGAGCGCGAAGCCGCCCGGCCACGCGTCTCGAATGCGTACTGATCCTGCTTCGCGTCCTGGTAGTAGAACTGCACGTGCGCGGTCTGGAACCAGCGGAACGCGTCGTCGCGGAAGTCGTAGTCGACGCTGAAGCGGTCGCGCTCGAGCCGGTCGTTCGTCGTGAGGCCGAGCGTGGCCGGCGCGTTGATCGCCGACAGCACGTCGGTGTTCACGCGCCGCTGCACCGTTTCGGCGGTGAACTTGATCGTGTCGCGCGTGGTGGGCGTCAGCACGAGTTTGCCGAGCAGCGATTCCGAATACACGTCCTGCGGGTTCGACGTCGTGCGCAGCGTGCTCGCCGAGTTGTTGCTGCCGCGCGTGTCGACCTCGTGACCGCGCCGGCCGTCGGCGATGATCATCCCCTGGATGCGGTCGTTGCCGCCGGCGGCCGACACGGTCGCGCCGATGCTGCGATCGGTCGAGTCGTAGCTCGGCCGGAACGAGAAGTAGTAGGGCTTTCCGTAGATCGACAGCAGGTCGCGCGGATCCTTCGTGATGAAGTTAACCGCGCCGGTCAGGCCGTCGCTGCCGTACAGCGCCGACGCCGGCCCGCGCAGGATCTCGATGCGCTTGAGCGTGTCGAGATCGGCGTAGTCGCCGCGGCCCGCTTCGAGCGGCCCGAACGAAAACGCGTTCGGCAGGCGGATGCCGTCTTCCATCAGCAGCACGCGATTGCCTTCGAGGCCGCGGATGTTGATGCTCGAATCGCCGTCGCGGCCGCCGCCGAGCGCGGCGCTGCCGGGCCGGTACGCGGTGCGGCGCACCGTGATGCCCGGCTCGTAGCGCAGCGCGTCCTTGATGTTGGTGGCCTGCTGCTCTTCGAGATCCTCGTCGGTGATCACCGACACGGATGCCGCCGTGCGGCTCGCCGCGGTGGCGGTGCGGGTGGCCGTGACGGTGACGGGGTCGAGCAGCGCCGCCTCGCCGCGCACGGACGCGGCGGCGGTGGTCAGGACGGCGGAAGGCGGGGTGGCGCCTTGCGGCGACGAATCGGCGTGAGCCGGGGCAGCGGACAGGCCGAACGCGCCGAACAGCGCGGCACAGATCGGCCGCCGCGCCAGCGTATAGCAATGCACAGGTGGTCTCCCATTGACGATAACAAGCCCGAAGGCTGGCTGGGCGACGCGTTCACCTGGCTGGCCCGGTTGCGCGCGACGTGCGGCAACCGGCGATTTGAAAGGCAACTGACAACCTTGCCAGTGTAAATGAGAATTATTATCAATACAAGGACACCAAGCCGCGCATGCGAGTGAGCGCTCGCCTGCGCGGCTCGCGCGAGCCGTGGCGCGAATTTGAGAGAAACGGGCGCTAAGCCAGCGCTTCGATGCGAATCAGCAGATTGCGCGCATGCGCGATGAACGCGTCGTGCGTGGCGCGATCGCCGTGGCTTTCGATGCCGGCCTGTTCGGCAAATGCGATCTGTTCGGTGTAGAGCTCGACGAGCGCGCGGCGTGTGTCAGGGGGAAGCGCGCGGATCATCGACACGATCAGCAGTTCCTGCGCGCGAAGCATGCCGGACAGCGATTGAGCGTTCATGCTGGCCTCCTCGGACGATGCGGCGGCGAGCCGCTCTTTCCATACTAGGCGGTCGGCGTCCGCCGTGGAGGCGAGGTGCGTGCCGACGGTGCATGGCATGCGATTCGTCGGGAAGGGTGCGCGCGCCGACGCTCGCCGCGGGCATGCGGCAAGCGCGAATCGGAGCGTGCATGAACGCGAATGGAATCAGCCGGCGGCGGTGGCGGACTGCGCGTCGCGCACGACCTGCGCGACGCGTTCGACGAACGCGGCGTCGACGCTCGACAGCGCTTCGCGCGTGCCGTCGGGCATCTCGACCATCAGCCGATACGTGACGTCCTGCGTGGTCCACGCGAGATAGCCGACGACGACGAGCATCACGCCGACCACCAGCGCGGCGCTCGATGCGCCGATGCCGCCCGCGACGGCGACGGCCGCGCCGATCAGCGAGATCAGCGACGGCACGAGACGGTTTTTCGGAATCTTGACGACATCGACCTGGCGGATGTCACGCAGCGCGAATACCTGCCCGGCGGCCGACAGGCCGTTGCGCGTGACCATGACGCCACGTTCGTTGAATGCGTTTTCCATCGTGTGTGACGTGGACGAAAACGCGCAGCGTAGCAGGTTTCGTTGCCGCGTCAAACGAGACCGACTGCCGCACGATGCGTGCGGCGCGGCCGGCAGACGGAAAGCAGATGGCGCGTCAACGCGTTCAGAACTGCAGCCGGCCATCGCCGTAAAGCCGGCCCGGCACGTGCGACGCGACCACCTCGGCGATCTCTTCGTCGGTCGATTCGGCCGGCACGATCTGGCGCCGCGCGGGCGCGTCGAGATGCATCGTCCATTCGACGAGACGATACGGACGGCCCCAGGGCCGCTGCATTTCCACCGAGACGCGGCAACTCTGGACCGGCAGCGAGTGTTGGCACGTCAGAATCGCGTGCAGATGGCTGAAAACGGTATCTTCGATCATCGTGGCCTCCGATCCTGTCTTGTGAGCAGTTGATGGCGGTGCCGTAGGGGTCTCAAAAAAAAAGCCGCCGATGCTCAGGCGGCCAACAGGGGGGGTGTAAGCATCGTCTCAGCCCAGAATTAAGCGAAACTTAAAAGCTCATAAAAAAGCGCCCCGCGTGAAGCGGGGCGCTGCTTGCCGTCCTGATCCGCGCATGACGCGGCCAGTTAAGCGGATGCTTTAGAACTTGTGACGGATACCGACGCGAGCAGCCAGCTGGTTCGACGAACCGTTGCCCGACGTGTTGAAGTAGCTCGTGCTCGAACCGATCTGCGCCTGCACGTTGTTGCCCGAAGCCTTCTGGTAGACGACCAGGCCGTACACGTCCGTACGCTTGCTGAGCGCGTAGTCGAGGCCCACGTTGCCCTGGTTCCAGTGCGCCGAGCTGCCGCTTTGCGTCGCGTTCGTGTACGTGTAGCCCGCTGCCGCCGACAGCGCAGGCGTGAACGCATACTTCACGCCTGCTTCGTAGGCGTTGTAGAACGTGCCCGATGCGCCGGCCGCGATCGGGGTGAACTGCGTGCGCGTCCAGAGCAGCCATGCCGTTGCCGGGCCGAAGACATAACGGCCGCCGACGCCATACGTGCGCAGGTCGCGGATGTTCGTCAGCGCGAGGTTCGCGATCGACGTCGAGAAGGCCGGCGTCGACTGGCTCGGGAAGCGGATGTCCGTGTAAGCGGCGCCGAGGGCGAACGGGCCGTTCGCGTAGTTCAGGCCGAAGCTGTATGCACGCGACGAGCCCGGCGTCGTCGTGGTGCCCGTCGTCGTCGACGGTGCGCCGGCGAAGTCGGTCGAGTTCGAGAAGCCGTACAACGCGCCGAACGTGAAGCCCGAGTAGTTCGCGCTCTGGAACTTCACCGCGTTGTTGATGCGGCTCGACGTCAGCTGGTCGATGTCGTTCACGTGGTAAGCGTAGTTACCCGCGACCGTGTTGCCGCCCGTCGAGTAGTTCGAACCGAGGATGTCGGTCGAGAACGAGTACTGACGGCCGAACGTGACCGTGCCGTATTGCGCCTGGCTCAGGCCGACGTAAGCCTGACGGCCGAAGATCGCGCCGCCTTGGCCGAGCGTGCCGTTGCCGCTGTTGAAGCCGTTTTCGAGCACGAAGATCGCCTTCAGGCCGCCACCGAGGTCTTCGGTGCCGCGCAGGCCCCAACGGCTGCCCTGGGCCACGCCGTCGTCGTACTTGAACAGCTTGCCGCTGCCGCCGTTGGCGGTCTTGCTGTGGTTCACGTAGCTGATACCGGCATCGATGACGCCGTACAGGGTCACGCTGCTTTGTGCGTGCGCGGTGCCGGCCGTTGCTGCCAGGGCGGCGATGGTCAACAGTTTCTTGTTCAAAGGATTCTCCGAGCGAATGAATGGCGTGTCCAGTTGCGGTTCCGGCGCTCTCTACGGGCGCTTTCACGGACCGGCGCAACTTTATCGGCGGGCCACGTAATGAATATGACAGCGCCTGTCATATGAAGAATGTGTGGTGCCGATGCGACATCGAATTCTGCCCGGGTTGTACATCCGGGGTTATACCGAATTCGCCAGTCGTTCGATCCCGAACCGGAATATGCACATGAAATAAGCTTGGTTTGCCGTGTCCGCGCCCCGTGCCACGATCCGTCCTCCAACAAACGACATGGGACAAGAGGACACCACATGCGACGTTCGATTCTGACCGGCCTCGGCGCGCTCGCCGCCGCGCTGGCATTCGCCGCGCCCGGCGCGCACGCCGACTCGCAAACGCTGAAGATCGGCACGATGAGCGGCCCCGACGCGCAGATCTGGACCGAGGTGACGAAGGTCGCCGCGCGCGAAGGCCTTGCGATCAAGGTCATCGAATTCAACGACTACGTGCAGCCGAACGCGGCGCTCGACGCCGGCGATCTCGATGCGAACGGCTTCCAGCACCAGCCGTTCCTCGACAGCCAGATCAAGCAGCGCGGCTACAAGATCGTCAACGTCGGGCTCACCTATACCGCGCCGATGGGCTTCTATTCGAAGAAGCTCAAGTCGCTGAAGGATTTGCCGGTCGGCGCGAAGGTCGGGATCCAGAACGATCCGTCGAACGGCAACCGCGCGCTGTTGTTGCTGCAGAAGTACGGGGTGATCAAGCTGAAGGCCGGCGTCGGTGCGAACGGTGTGAACGCGACGCCGCTCGACATCGCCGAGAACCCGAAGAAGATCAAGATCGTCGAGCTCGATTCCGCGCAGTTGCCGCGCGCACTGCCCGATGTCGACGCCGCGTCGATCAACACCGACTACGCGGTCAAGGCCGGGCTCACGCCGGTGAAGGATGCGATCGCGATCGAGGACCTGCGCGGGCCGTACGCGAACCTGATCGCGGTGCGCGCGCAGGACAAGGACAAGCCGTGGGTGAAGAAGCTCGTCGCGGCCTATGAATCGGACGACGTGCGCAAGTTCATCGACCGGAAGTTCGGCGGCGCGATCGTGCCGGCGTTCTGAACGTCCTTCGCGCGCAGCGCGCCGGCGGCGAAGCAACGGCTGCCGACGCGCGCTCCGGAAAGCAAATCGCCCGCGCAAGCGGGCGATTTCGTTTGATGCAGCCGATGGCGCGCGAGGGGCGCGGCGGCCCGGCGCGCAGCCTCAGGCCGACAGCAGCGAACCGGTGCGGATCGCGGTCGCGCCGGCGATGCGCGCGACTTCCATGCCGGCCGTCGCGAAGCGCACGATCTGGCGCGCGTACAGCACGCCCGACACGCTGCTCTTCAGCGTGACGACGCGATCGGTCAGCGGATCGACGATGTCGGCCACGGCCTGGCCGGCCTCGATCATCGCGCCGACCGGCGTGCGGAACACGATCACGCCCGACACCGGCGCGACGAGCGGATCGGTGCCCGCGAGCGGCGTGGCCGGATGCGCGAGCGGTGGCAGCGGCGCCGGCGTGCCTTCGACGATGCCGCGCTCGGTCAGGTATTCGACGATCGCCTGCGCGTCCTTTTCCGCGAACTCGTACGACACGTCGCGTTCGCTGCGCAGTTCCACCGTGACGGAAATCGCGCCGTTCGGGATCGGGAAGCGGTCGCCGAAGCGGTTGCGCAGATCCGACCAGCAGAAGCTGTGGATTTCGTCGAACGGGTTGCCGACCGAATTCAGCGCGAGCAGCGACGCCTTGGCATCGAGATAGCGCGCCAGCGGCTCGACGTCCGCCCACAGATCGGGGTTCGTGTAGAGGTGCATCACTGCGTCGCTGTCGCAGTGGAGGTCGAGCACGATATCGGCGTCGAACGACAGCTTCTGCAGCGCGAGGCGCTGCGAGTCGAGTTCGGTGCGCGGCTTCTGTTCGTCGAGCGCTTCGCGCATCGCGGCGCGTACGACGGCGAGATTGCGTTGCGCGTCGTTCGCGAGGCGGCTTTCGACACGCGGCAGCACGAGCGCCGCGAGATCGTAGAAATTGCGGTTGAAGTTCTGCATCGAGCCGAGCTCGAAGCGGCCGAGATGATCGCCGAACACGTGTTGCGACAGGCCGATCGGATTGGGCACGGGCACGATGACGACTTCGCCTTGCAGCTTGCCGGCCGTCTCGAGCGCGGCGATCTTGCGACGCAGCAGCGTGGCGACCAGCATGCCGGGCAGCTCGTCCGCATGCAGCGACGACTGGATGTAGACCTTCTTTCCGCCGCGCGGGCCGTAGTGGAAGCTGGTGATCTGGCGTTCGGTGCCGACGGCGGGGGAAATCAGCGGATGGGTCTGCGTTTGCATGGTGAGGAGAGTGCGGCGCAGCCGCGAATGATCCGTTGCGTGGAAGATCGATTGTACGTTGCCTTCCTCGCCACCATCAAACCGGTGCCGGAGCGCGCGGATTTCCGTTGAGAATCATCGGGTTGGCGCGAAAAAAATAACGTCGCCCGCGCCGCGCGCAAAAAAAACGGGCTCCTCGCGGAGCCCGTTCCCGTCGCGCCGAATCGCGCGTCGTTCAGCCGGATTACTTGCCGTAGACGTCGAAATCGAAGTACTTCTTCGCGATCTTGTCGTACGTGCCGTCCTTGCGCATGCCGGCGATCGCGCTGTCGATCTTCGTCTTCAGGTCGGTGTCTTCCTTGCGCAGGCCGATACCGGCACCTTCGCCGAGCGTCTTCGGATCGTCGAGGTCCTTGCCGGCGAAGTCGAAGTTCGCGCCGCGCGGCGTCTTCAGGAAGCCGATCTCGGCTTGCACGGCGTCCTGCAGCGTGCCGTCCAGACGGCCGGAGATCAGGTCGGCGTAGACCTGGTCCTGGTTCTGGTAAGGCACGACGTTCACGCCCTTCGGCGCCCAGTACGTCTTCGCGTAGGTTTCCTGGATCGTGCCCTGCTCGACGCCGATCGACTTGCCCTTCAGCGATTCGGCCGTCGGCTGCAGGTTCGCGCCCTTCTTCGTGACCAGACGCGTCGGCGTGTTGAACAGCTTCGCCGAGAACGCGATCTGCTCGGCGCGCGCCGGCGTCATCGACATCGACGACAGCACGCCGTCGAACTTGCGGGCCTTCAGCGCCGGGATCATCCCGTCGAAGTCGTTTTCGATCCACACGCATTTCGCGTGGATGCGGCGGCAGATCTCGTTGCCGAGATCGACGTCGAAGCCGACCACCTTGCCGTCGGCGCCTTTCGATTCGAAAGGCGGGTAGCTTGCGTCGACGCCGAACCGCACGGTCGTCCAGTCCTTCGCGTATGCCGTGCCGGCCGATACGGCGAGCAGGGCCACGGTCACAGCCGCAAGAATTTTTTTCACTCGGTGACTCCTCGTTTTGTTCGATGGGTGCGCGGTTGTGCCGCGCCGTAAGCTTTCGGCCCGCCGCGGCTTCGCGTCGGACAGTCCGTTTCGCCCGCCCGATGGGGGCGCGCGACGTGCGGAAGATTATCAAGACAAAATACCGGCGGGGCGCCTAGGACAAGCCCCGATACCGGGCCCGGCGGCGGCGCGTCGGACGCACCGCCGTTTCACACACAGGAACGATTCAGCCGAGCGTTTCGTTGACCGCGCGTTGCAGGCACGCGGCGAAATGCGACACGGCGGGCGTGGGCAGCAGGTCGCGCCGCGCGATGATCGACAGGTCGAAGCGCGGCATGCTTTCGTCGAGTTCGGCCGTGCGGATGCCGAGCGGCGCGACCATCGCGGCGAGCGGGCGCGTGAAGCAGCCGATCACGTCCGAGCGCGCGACGAGCCCCAGCGTCACCGCGAACGACATCGGCGAGCGCAGCAAACGCTTCGGCAGCGGCAGCCCGTGCGCCTCGAACATCCCCACCATCACGCTGTGCGGAAACTGCTCGGCGCCGACGGTGACGATCCACTCGGCGTCGAGCAGTTCCTCTAACCGGCGCGCGTGCGCGAGCGGATGACCGTCGCGCATCACGATCGTGAATTCGGTCGACAGCAGCGGCAATTGCGTGAAATCGCGGTCGAGCGCGGGCACGTGGTGCATCGCAGCGATGTCGAGCGTGCCGTTGCGCAACTGCGCGAGCGCGTCCGGCACCGTCACTTCCTCCAGATGCAGGCTGACGTTCGGCATCGAGCGGCGAAACGCCGTCACCGCATGCGGCAACGCGGTCAGCGCGATCGACGGCATCGTGCCGACCGCGACGCGGCCCGACATCTCGCCTTTCACCTGCTCGACGGCCTCGACGGTGCGGCGGACGTCGCCGAGCAACTGCTCGGCGCGCGGCAGCAGCGCTTCGCCGCAGGCGGTCAGCTCGACGCCGCGCACGCTGCGAACGAGCAGTTCCGCGTTGAGTGCGGTTTCGAGTTCGCGGATCGTGTGCGTGATCGCCGGCTGCGTGACGCCGAGCTCGCGCGCGGCGGCGCGCAGGCTCTTCAGGTGCGCCGCGGAGACGAAAGCCTGGAGCTGCGCGATGTTCAGGGGATTGCGGATGCGGGTCATCGGTCGGGTCCGGTTGGCGCGAAAGGGGGCGGCGGGTTCAGGTGGCAAGCCCGATGAGGGTCATGCGTCGGCGCGCGCGCGGAACGCCTGACGGTAGCGCTGCGGCGACGTGCCCACGATGCGCGCGAAGCGCTCGCGAAACGCGGTGACCGAGCCGAACCCGGCTTCCGTCGCCACGTGTTCGATCGACAGCCCGGTCACCTCCAGCAACTGCTGCGCATGCCGGACGCGCGCGGTCTGCAGCCATTGAACCGGCGACGTGCCCGTCTGCTCCTGGAAGCGCCGCGTCAGCGTGCGCACGCTCGTCGACGCCTTGCGCGCGATCGCGTCGAGTGTCAGCGGCTCGCGCAGGTTCGCGTGCAGCCAGTCCATCAGGTCATGCAGCCCGTCGCCGCCGGCCGGCCATTCGGGCGCGATGAACTGCGCCTGCCCGCCTTCGCGCACGCGCGGCGCCACCGCGTTGCGGGCGGCGTCGACGGCGACCGCCGCGCCGTAGTCGGCCTGGATCATGTGCAGGCACAGGTCGAGGCCGGCCGCCGCGCCGGCCGAGGTCAGGATCCGGCCGTTGTCGACGAACAGCGCGTTCGGGTCGACGTCGACGGTCGGATAGCGGCGCGCGAGTTCGGCGGCCGCGAGCCAGTGCGTCGTCGCACGCAGGCCGTCGAGCAGCCCGGCTTCCGCGAGCACGAACGCGCCGCTGCAGATCGACGCGATCCGGCGCCCGCGCGCGGCCGCCGCGCGCAGCGCGTCGAGCACGCGGCGCGACGTCGGCGCGAGCGGCGCCGACGTGCCGGGGACCATGATCGTGTCGGCGTCGGCCAGCGCGTCGAGGCGAAACGGCGGGCGCAGCTCGAACAGTTCGCCGCCGACGCGCGGCAGCTCGCTGCACACGCGTACGCGGTACGCCGGTTCGACATGGGACGCCCGCACGCGCACGAACGTGTCGCAAGCGACGCCCAGATCGAACGGGACGACATCGGGCAACGCAAGAACGGCGACCGTGTGCATGATGGGTGCGGCCGTGGCCAGAATCCGTTGAAAGATGTCATTCTAGCCAATGGCCCGGACCGGCACCCCACGCGACAATCGCGGCGGACCCCCTGGAGGCCTGCCGATGAAACAAGACGATCGCAACGCGTTGCGGAACCTGCAATACCTGTCGCTGCTGGAGGCGACCACGCTCGTCGCGCTGGTGTGCGTGGCCGTGCCGCTCAAGCATCTGGCCGGCTATCCGGTGGCGGTATCGATCATGGGCCCGGTTCACGGCATCGCATTCGCGATGTACGTGTGGGCGGTGGTCGGCACCGCGTCGAGCGGGCTGTGGAGCAAGGGCGAGGTCGCGCGGCTCGTGCTGTCGGCCGTCGTGCCGTTCGCGGGGCTGGCGAGCGCCGGCTGGATCGCGCGCCGGCGGCACGCGCAATGATCTACCTGGTGCTGAAGGCCGTGCATCTGGCGGCCGTCGTCACGTTCGTCGGCGGATTGCTGCTGTCGTCCGTCGCGGTGCGTATTGCGAACCTCGCCGTGCATCGCGCGGTGCGACGCTGGGATCGCACGGTGACGGCGCCCGCGCTCGCGATCGTCTGGATCGCCGGCATCGCGCTCGCGCTGAGCGGTCACTGGTTCGGCGCCGCGTGGCTGTCGGTGAAGCTTGTGATCGTCGTCGCGCTGTCGGTGCTGCACGGGATTCTGGCCGGCACGCTGCGGCGCATGGAGCGCGACGATCTCGTGATCGCGCCGGCGCCGTGGCTCGGACACGCGGCGGGCGCGGTGATCGTCGCGATGGCGCTCGTCGTCGGGCTGGCCGTGATCAAGCCGTTCTGACGCGGCGCGTTCAGGCGAGCGCCATCTCGATCGCCGCCAGCGTGCGACGCCGGATCCAGCCGCTGCCCAGCCGGATCGCGAGCCAGTACGGCGTGAACAGCCAGCGCGTGCGCGCGCTCGGGCAATGGACGAAGGTTTCGGTGCGCAGGATGTGCGCGCCCGACGCGAGCCCGACGACCTCGAACCGGAGCACCAGCTTCGCGTCGCGCGGATCGTCGTGGCGGACGAAGGCGTCGGCATCGGCGACGGGGCGCACGTCGGGCGTCGGACGCCAGAAGCGGCCGACGAGGCCGAGCGACAGCGACGTGTCGTCGCGATGCAGCGGGGTGAAGGTGTCGAAACCGAAGCGCGCGCGTTCGGGCCGGCGCAGCGCGCCGGCGACGGCTGCCGGGAATTCGCGCACCGTCAGCAGCGTGTCGATGACGGGATCGGCGCGCATGTCGAGCGATGCGACGACATCGATGATGGATGCGGGCGGCGCGTCGATCGGCTGCGATTCATGCACTTCGTGGAAGCCGAACGACGGAATGAACGGCGGCTTGCGCGCCGAGGCCCGGGTGCTCGATTCGGAGACGATGCCAAGTGGGTTCATCGCGACTCCTGAAGGGGCAAAACGCGATCGTAGCACCGCGCGCGAATCGGCGTCGCGCCGTTTTCGCGCAACGCGTCGCGCGGCGGCGCACCGATAAAAAAAGCCTGGAAACTCGCGTTCCCAGGCGGCAGACCATCGACGACGATGGTGGAGGAGACGGTGTCGTCCCGATGCGCGCCGCCCTTCTGCAGGCGACGTCGCGCATGTCGCGTGCTCAGATCGCCCAGCCGCCGAGATAGAACGTGACGAGCACGGCCGCGATCAGCACGGTGCCGACGTTGAGCTTGCGGAATTCGCCGCTGGCGACGCGGCCGATCACGAGCGTCGAGAAGCCGAGCATGATGCCCGTCACGATGTTCGCGGTCAGCACGATGAACACCGCGCACACGAGGCCCGACATCGCGTCGACCATGTCGTCCATGTGCAGCTTGCTCACGCTGCCGAGCATCAGCAGGCCGACGTACATCAGCGCGGGCGCGGTCGCATACGACGGCACGAGGCCCGCGAGCGGCGAGAAGAACATCACGACGAGGAACAGCAAGCCGACCACGGCCGCCGCGAGCCCCGTCTTCGCGCCGGCGGCCACGCCGACGCTCGACTCGATGTAGGCCGCCGCCGGTGCGCCGCCGAGGAAGCCGGAGAAGATCGAGCTGATCGAATCGGCGGTCAGCGCGCGGCCGCCGTTGACGATGCGGCCGTTCGCGTCGAGCTGGCCGGCCTGCCCCGCGACCGCGCGGATCGTGCCGGTCGCGTCGAACACGGCGGTCATCACCAGCGCGAGCACGCTCGGCAGCACGGCCATCGACAGCGCGCCCTTGATGTCCATCGCGCCGATCAGCGATGCGTGGCCCGGTGCGCTCAGCGACGGCAGCGCGAAGATGCCGCGGTATTTCACGGCCGGATCGAAGATCAGGCCGAACACCGAGATCGCGATCACGACGAGCAGGATGCCGCCCGGCACGCGACGCTTTTCGAGGCCGAAGATCGCGGCGAGCCCGACGACCGACATGATGACCGGGAACGCGGTGATCTGGCCGAGCGACACCGGCAGGCCGGCGCCCGGGTTCTTGATCACGAGGCCGACGTCGTTCGACGCGATCAGCAGCAGGAACAGGCCGATGCCGATCCCCGTGCCGTGCGCGACGCCCGCGGGCAGGTTGCGCAGGATCCACGAACGCACGCCGGTGACCGAGATGCCCGTGAACACGAGACCCATCAGGAATACGGCGCCGAGCGCGACCGTCGGATGCAGCCCCTTGCCGAGCACGAGCCCGAACGCGGTGAACGCGGTCAGCGAGATCGCGCAGCCGATCGCGATCGGCAGCTTCGCCCACAGGCCCATCAGCAGCGAGCCGAACGCGGTGGTGAGGCACACCGCGACGAACACGGCGCTCGTGTCGAAGCCGGCCTTGCCGAACATGCCGGGCACGACGAACACGGAATAGACCATCGCGAGGAAGGTGGTCACGCCGGCAATGATCTCGCGACGCTGCGTGCTGCCGCGCGACGAAATGCCGAAGTAGCGGTCGATGACTCCCTTGGTGCCAAAGTCAGTTTCTTCCGCGCCGACGCCGACCGTCGGCTGCACCGGGGTATCACTCATGAGCTTGCTCCTTTATCAGCATGCTGAAACGGCTCGTGGCGAACCGTCGTCAGGGTGTCTCGTATCTAGTTGGGATTGTTCGGCAACGTCGCGGGGACGCCTGACGCGCGATGCGTGTCGTTACGTGCGAATCGAAACGATCGCGAGGGTGTCGCGTCGGACGACGCGTGGTGTGGTCGACCCCGTCACGTGTGCTTTGCCGTAGCGAAGGTTAGGCGAGCCGCCCATCACGTCCCATCGGGGGAAGAGCATGCAGCGCATGTCGCAGCGCTTATATCGGCGTGCAACGGGGCTCCGTCGCGCCGACACGCGTGTATACGCCTAGTTGGAATCCGTTAAGGCGACTATTTGAATGCAGGGTCGGCGGGTGGGGGCGCAAGCGGGCGGGCATCCGATATTACGAATGACTTTCAATGTAGCCCGGAAGGCCGGCGCGCGTGCGGTGTCCGTTCCGGTACGGCACGGCGCGGCGCTCAATCGCGCGCGAGATGCGCGAGATACGCGCAGAACATGTCGGCCATCGCGTCCGAGTACGCGTCGATTTCCGCGGGCGTGCGCGCGGTTTCCGAGAACGCCTTGCCGCCCGTCGTGAGCGTCGTCAGGATCAGCTCGCACGCGAGCGCATGCGTGGCGTCGGGCACGTCGGGCAGCGCTTCGCGCATGAACGCGCGGAACGCCCGGGTGCCCTCGGCCTTCACTTCCCGCGCCTCGGGCGCGTCGCGATAGAGCGGGGCGGCATCGTCGAGGGCGATTCGCATCGGCGCTTCGTCGCATTCCGAGCGGATGAACGCATGCACGGCGGTGCGCAGCCGCTCGGGCGGCGCCTTCGTCGTGTCCTGCAGCATCCCGCACAGCATGTCGTGCGTCTGCCGCCACTCGTCGTGCTGGAGCCGGAACAGCACGGACGCCTTGTTCGGGAAGTACTGGTACAGCGAGCCGACGCTCACGCCGGCCCGCTCGGCGACGCGCGCCATCGTGAAGCGCTGCGCGCCTTCGCTCGCCAAAACCTGAATAGCCGCCTGGAGGACATCCTCGACGAGACGGGTCGAGCGTGCCTGTCGAGGCTGCTTGCGCGTGGCGATCGGGGCGTTTCGGCGGTCGGTCATGAGCGGTCTGCCAATGCGAATAGTAAAACCTGAATAGTTCGTCATATTCTAGTCGGGTGCAACGACGCACTCAACCCGATACCGGAGATTCGCATGACTACCCTGATGCTCGACCCGCTGGCTTCGCTGCTGGCGCGCCTGTTCGATGAAGCCGACGCGTCGTCCCCGGCGACGAGCCCCGCCTTCGCGAACGTGTCGCGCGACGAGCAAGCGCGACTGATGCGCAGCAAGACGGACTACGCCGATCTGTATGCGCGCCTGAAGGACTATCCGCTTCCCGTGTCGCGCGAGACGGGCACGCTGCTGTACATGCTCGCGCGCAGCGGCGGAGCCAGGACGATCGTCGAATTCGGCACGTCGTTCGGCATTTCGACGCTGCATCTCGCGGCCGCGCTGCGCGACAACGGCGGTGGCCGGCTGATCACGAGCGAGTTCGAGCCGTCGAAGGTCGCACGCGCGCAGGCCAACCTGGCAGCAGGCGGATTGGCCGATCTCGTGGAGATTCGCGAAGGCGATGCGCTGCGCACGCTGGCCGCCGATCTTCCGGATGCGGTCGACCTGCTGCTGCTCGACGGGGCGAAGGCGCTGTATCCGGAGATTCTCGCGCTGGTCGAGCCGCGGCTCAGGGCGGGCGCGTTCGTCGTGGCCGACAACGCGGAATACAGCCCCGACTACCTCGCTTACGTGCGCGCGCCGGAAAACGGCTATCTGTCGGTGCCGTTCGGCGGCGACGTCGAATTGTCGATGCGGCTGCGCTGACGAGACGGAACGAGGGTGCCGGCGATTTCACGCTTCCCTGCATCAAATATAGGAAAACTGATTGAATGGAAGCGTGGCGCAAGGCGACGGGATGGTGCCCGTCGTTTGCGGCGTCGTGCGCGTTACTTCAGGAACACGTAGCGCGCGAAGTACGGAAAGCGGCCGACCGCGTGCTCGGTCGTGCACGTCGTGGCCGGCGGCGTGCCGCCCGCCGTGTCGAGCCGCTGCACGAAGCGCACGCCGGCGAGCGTGCCGATTGCGGCCGGCGTCGCCGCGAGCAGCAGTTGCGGAATGCTGGCCGGGCTTGCGCTTGGCGCTTCCGCGCGCTTCTTGCCGGTAATGCGGCTGCCGTCGAGCGCTTCCCACGACGGCCCTGCGCCGTGCCGGACGACGAGCGTGCCGCCGGCATCGAACAGCAGCGCTTCGGGGTGCTGGAATGTCCACGCGAGCCGGTGTTCGGCATCGTATTCGCACGTGTAGACCTGCAAGCCGCTCGCGGTGGTCGACAGCACCGGCGTGGCCGGCTCGGGCGGCGCGAGACCGGCAGCGTCGTCGGCATGCGCGGGCGCGGTGAATGCCGCGAAGGAAAGACCGGCCGCAACGGCCAGCAGCATGTCGCGTGTCGGGGAGCGGCTTGGCATGGTGCGGCGTCCTTTCAGGTCAGGTGACGGTCGTGTGGAGTCGGTCCTGTCAACACTAGACGCCGATCGCGTGGGCCGCAACCCGGAAATGACAATCGCGGCGATAGTCGCCGCGATTGCCGAAGGGATAAGGCGCGATCAGCGGATCGCGGCCGGGTTGATGTTGACCTGCGTGGAGCCGACGTACGGCGGCTGGCCGGGCACGAACAGGAGAATCGTTCAGGCCGCGGCTTGCGCGAGCGTCGGGTAGTCGGTCAGGCCGTGTGCGCCGCCGCCGAACAGCGTGTTGCGATCGTGCGGCGCGAGCGCGGCGCCGGTTCGCAGCCGCTCGGGCAGGTCGGGGTTCGCGACGAACGGGCGGCCGAATGCGACGAGATCGGCCCAGCCGGCGGCGATCGCTTCGCGGGCGCGCTCGGCGGTGTACGCGCCGGCATAGATCAGCACGCCCGGGAACGCGGCGCGCAATTGCTGCTTGAAGGCGACCGGCATCAGCGGCGCGTCGTCCCAGTCGGCTTCGGCGATGTGCAGGTAGCCGACGCCGAGTTCGCCGAGCAGCTTCGCGGCGGCGAGGTAGGTCGTTTCCGGATCGTCGTCGACGCAGCCGTTCAGCGTGGTCAGCGGCGCGAGGCGGATGCCCACGCGCGATGCGTCGCCGGTCCCTTCGATCAGCGCCTGCGCGACTTCGCGCAGGAAGCGCAGACGGTTCTCGAGCGAGCCGCCGTATGCGTCGGTGCGCGTGTTCGCGTTCGAATCGATGAACTGGTTCACGAGGTAGCCGTTCGCGCCGTGCAGCTCGACGCCGTCGAAGCCGGCTTCGATCGCGTGACGCGCGGCGGCGCGATATTGATCGACGGTCTCGCGGATCTCGTCGATCGACAGCGCGCGCGGCTCAGACGCCTGCACGAAGCCCGGCGTGCTGCCGTCCTCGCCGGCGATGAACACGTTCACGCCCTTCGCCTGGAGCGGCGACGACGACACCGGTTGCGCGCCGCCGAGCAGGCTCGTGTGGCTCAGCCGGCCGACGTGCCACAGCTGCGCGAAGATGCGGCCGTGCGCGGCATGCACGGCGTCCGTCACCTTGCGCCAGCCGGCGACCTGTGACGGCGTGTGAATGCCGGGCGTCCATGCATAGCCCTTGCCGAGCGGCGCGATGTAGGTACCTTCGCTGACGATCAGGCCCGCACTCGCGCGCTGCGCGTAATACGCGGCCATCAGTTCGTTGGCTTCGTCGCCGGGCTGGCTCGCGCGCGAGCGCGTCATCGGCGGCATCACGATGCGGTTCGGCAGCGTCAGCGCGCCGAGTCGCAGCGGTTGGAAAAGCGGGTCCTGGGTCATGGTGGTGTCCTCTCAGTGTCCGCGGCCGGCTGGCCGCGGGCGGTCGATCAAGAAAGCGGCGTTCAGTCCCACTTCGGCGCGAGGCCGGCCGGGTCGACTTCGCGGCCGTTGCGTTCGAGCGCGGCGATCTGCGCCATGTCGTCGTCGGTCAGGCGCAGCGTCTGCGCGAGCAGGTTGCTTGCGAGGTTCTCGCGCTTGGTCGACGACGGGATCACCGAGTAGCCGAGTTGCAGCGCCCACGCGAGCGCGACCTGCGCCGGCGTCGCGTCGTGACGCTGCGCGATCGCGCCGATTACCGGGTCGCCGAGCACCTTGCCGTAGCCGAGCGTCATGTACGACGTCACGTGAATGCCTTCGGCGCTCAGGAACTCGACCAGCTTGCGGTTCTGCAGGTACGGGCTCAGTTCGATCTGGTTCGTCGCGATCGCGTCCTTGCCGACGGCCGCGATCGCTTCCTTCGTCAGTTCGATGTTGAAGTTCGAGATGCCGATCTGGCGCGTGAGGCCCTTCGCCTTCGCGTCCGCCAGCGCGGTCATGAACGCGTCGATCGACACGCCGTTGCCCGGCGCCGGCCAGTGAATCAGCGTCAGGTCGACGACGTCGGTGCGCAGCTTGCGCAGGCTTTCCTCGAGGCTGGCCGCCAGTTTTTCCGGCGCGTAGTTGTCGACCCAGATCTTCGTCGTGAGGAACAGGTCTTCGCGGCGCACGCCCGACGCGGCGATCGCTTCGCCGACTTCGGCTTCGTTGCCGTAGATCTGCGCGGTGTCGATCGCGCGGTAGCCGACTTCGAGGCCGTTGCGGACCGAGTCGATGACGACCTGGCCTTGCAGGCGGAACGTACCGAGGCCGAATGCGGGAATCTTGCTCATCATGTGCTCCTGAAAGAGGGGAAACGATTGCGGTATGGACGTCATTCTGGCGCGTGAGACTGATGAGATAAACGCCTTCATAAGCCAAAAATATTTGATTTAAAGTCAAATATTGGTTGCGCCGCGGGCGTCCGGACCGTGGTCGCCCTTATGCGACGCGCGTCTGCGGCGTCGTGTTCGGGTGGAACGCGGGCAGCACGTCCGCCGCGATTTCGGCCATCGTCTCGTCGAGCGGCCGGCGGTTGCGGCGGAAATGCAGGCCGATGTGCTGCACGCCCGCGTCGCGCATCGCCGCGAGTTCTTCCGTCAGCGCGAGGCGCCCCGCGCGGGCGCCGAAGCGGTGCCGCTGAAGCGGTTCGTGCGGATCTTCCGCGAGGTCGAGGTGGATGAAGCTCACGTACGGCTTGTCGCCGGCCACCGCGTGCCAGTTCGCGGCGCGCTGCAGGTGATCGGCCGGCGTGCCCGGATACGCGAGACAGCCGTCCATGTGCTCGCCGATCCACTCGGGCGTTTGCTGCGCGAGACCCGCGACGAGCAGCGGCACCGGCGAACGGGCGGCTGGCAGCACTTCCAGGCCGGGCGGCAGATGCTCGCGCGCGCCGTCGCGCAGCAGCGCGATCTGGTCGCGGAAGTTCGCGCCGCGCGTGGCGAAGTCGCGGCCGAACAGCGGATATTCGACCGGCCGGTCGCCGCTCGCGACGCCGAGCAGCAGGCGCCCGCCGCTCAGTTCCTGGATCGTCGCGGCCGATTTCAGCGTCAGCAGCGGCTCGCGCAGCGGCAGCACGACGGCCGCGGTGCCGAGCAGGATGTCGCGCGTGATCCCGGCGAGGTAGCCGAGATACGAGAACGTTTCGAACACCTGCGCGGCGTCGCCGAACGACGGGTCGTACACCGGCACGTCGCGCACCCAGAGCGCGCGAAAGCCGAGCGTGTCGGCCAGTTGCGCGAGCTCCGCGTGGATGTCGAGGCTGGGCACGCCGGGGTGGCGGCCGTCGTGCCGGCGTTTCGCGTTGCCGGACGGGGTCCAGTCGTTGTCGAGCGGCAGTTCGACGCCGATGCTGAAGCCGCCGGCGGCGAGCGAGTCGAGTGAAGTGGACATGGTCGGGCTCCGTTCAGACCGCGCGCAGGCTGCCGTCGAGCCGGTGGAAATCGAGCGACGGCGCGGTGAAGAACGAGCGCGACGTGCCCGCGGCGAAATCGTCGATATGCACGACGGTCGCGCGATCGGCTTCTTGCCACGAGATCGCGTAGGTGTCGCCGGCGATCGGCTGCCACGTGTATTCGACTTCGCCGGTGGCGCCCGCGTACGGGCCTTCGGTGATCGCGTAGCGCATGTGGAGGCCGTCTTCGTCGTACGCGTTGAGCGCGGTGAGGCCGTCGTAGCGGACTTCGAAAGTCTTGCCGGCGAACGGCGGACGTTGGGTCGATGCGTTCATGCTGAGGGCTCCTGCGAAAGGATGACGTTCAATGGGCGAGTTCGACGGGTTCGGCCGTGCGTTCCGGCAGGCCCTGACGGCTGTCGAGACGGCCGCTCAGCGCGGTGAGCGCAAACGCGCCGAGCGTGACGACGGCGGCGATCCACGGCGTGTGGCCCAGGCCGACGTTCGCGACGATCAGGCCGCCGAGCGACGACCCGCCCGCCACGCCGAGGTTGAAGGCGGCGATGTTGAAGCCCGATGCGACGTCGGTGGCGTCCGGCGCGAAGTGGCGCGCCTGCTTGACGACGTACACCTGCAGCCCCGGCACGTTGCCGAACGCCACGGCGCCCCACGCGAGCATCGTCAGCACCGCGAGCCATTTCACGTGGATCGTGAAGGTCAGCGCGAGCAGCACGATCGCGAGCAGCAGGAAGATCCGCTTGAGCGCCTTCACGGGGCCGACGGCGTCCGCGAGCTTGCCGCCCCACACGTTGCCGACCGCCACCGACACGCCGTAGCCGACGAGCACGAGGCTGACTTGCGACGGCGTGAAGCCGGCGATCTGTTCGAGCAGCGGCGCCATGTACGTGAACGCGATCAGCGAGCCGCCGTAACCGACCGCCGTCATCGCATAGACGAGCAGCAGGCGCGGCTGGGCGAGCACGCGCAACTGGCGGGCGAGCGGGGCGGGCGGCGTCTGCGGCAGCCCGCGCGACACGAAGGCAACCGCGCCGAGGAACGCGACGAGGCCGAACAGCGCGACGATCAGGAACGTCGCGCGCCAGCCGAAGTGCTGGCCGATGAAGGTGCCGAGCGGAATGCCGGCGACGAACGCGACGGTCATCCCGCTGAACATCGTCGCGATCGCGCTGGCGGCCTTGTCCTTCGGCACGAGCGTGGTCGCGATGATCGAGCCGACCGAGAAGAACACGCCGTGCGCGAGGCCGGTGAGCACGCGCGCGACGATCAGCGATTCGTAGCCCGGCGCCTGCCATGCGACGAGGTTGCCGACGGTGAAGAGCGCCATCAGCCCGGCGAGCAGCGCCTTGCGCGGCACGCGGCCGGTGAGCGCGGTGAGAAGCGGCGCGCCGATGGCTACGCTGAGCGCATACAGGCTGACGAGCAGGCCGGCGGACGGCAGGCTGACGCCGAGGTCGGCGCCGATCGTCGGGATCAGCCCGACGATCACGAATTCGGTGGTGCCGATGGCAAAGGCGCTGATGGTCAGCGCAAGCAACGCGAGTGGCATGACGGGATCCGGGTTTCAGTAGGAACGGATCGCAGTGTGCCGGCTTTACTTTTGCGGAAAAACTGGTCTATAAACCAAATTGTTTTGATTTCAAATCAACAATGAAGATCACCCTAGACGAACTCCAGGCCTTTGCCGCCGTGGTCGACACCGGTTCGATCACCGCCGCCGCCCAGCAGCTCGACCTCACCGTGTCGGCGACGAGCCGCACGCTCGCGCGGCTCGAGGAAAAGCTGAAGACCACGCTGCTGCGCCGGACCACGCGCCGGCTCGAACTGACGGAGGAAGGGCGCGCGTTCCTGCAGGACGCGCGCGCGATCATCGAATCGGTCGAGAACGCGGAAGAGCAGATGCTCGCGCGGCGCGAGATGCCGTCCGGGCGCCTGCGCGTCGACGCCGCGACGCCGTTCATGCTGCACGTGATCGTGCCGCTCGTGCGCGGCTACCGCGAGCGCTTTCCGAAGGTCGAGCTGGAGCTGAACAGCAACGAGGGCATCATCGACCTGCTGGAGCGGCGCACCGACGTCGCGATCCGGATCGGCCGGCTGAAGGATTCGACGCTGCACAGCCGGCGCATCGGCAACAGCCGGGTGCGCATCCTCGCCAGCCCCGACTACGTCGAAGCGCACGGGCAGCCGCGCAAGGTCGACGATCTGCCGAAGCACACGCTGCTCGGTTTCACGCAGCCCGAATCGTTGAACGTATGGCCGATCCTCGGCACGGACGGCGAGCCCTGCCGCATCGAGCCCGACGTCTGGTCGTCGAGCGGCGAGACGCTGCGGCAGCTCGCGCTGGCGGGCACGGGGGTCGTGTGCCTGTCGGATTTCGTGACCGCGCAGGATCGCGAGGCCGGGCGGCTCGTGCAGGTGCTCGCGCGCCAGACGCTCGACGTCCAGCAGCCGATTCACGCGGTGTACTACCGCAATACCGCGATCTCGTCGCGGATCGCGTCGTTCGTCGACTACCTGATCGAGGTGCTGGGCGGCGGCAGCGGCGGCGATGCGCCGGCGCGGCGCAAGGCCGCGTGGATGGAGCCGCAGTAGCGGCGCGGCGCAGGCGGCGCTGCCCTGCGGAATCCGGCGTGCCGCGCGGCGGCACGCCGTCGTGCGGCGATTACGCCTCTTCGGCCCACGACATCCCGTCGCGCGCGAGCAGCGCCGACGAAGCCGCGGGCCCGAACGTGCCGGCCGTGTACAGGCGCGGCCGGTCGCCGAGCTGCTTCCAGCCGTCGAGGATCGGCTCGACCCACGACCACGCGGCTTCGAGTTCGTCGCGGCGCATGAAGTGCGTGAGGCGGCCGCGGATCACGTCGATCAGCAGCCGTTCGTACGCTTCCGCGCGCCGTTCCGGAATCGCCTGCTGCAGGTCGAGGTTCAGGCTGACCGGCACCATGTTCATTCCGCTGCCCGGCTCCTTCGCGAGCATCTGCAGCTGGATCGACTCTTCCGGCTGGAGCTGGATCACGAGACGGTTGCCGTAATTGCGGGGGCCGGTCGGGATGATCGAGAACGGCATGTCCGCGAATTCGATCACGATTTCCGACTGGCGGCGCTGCAGCCGCTTGCCGGTGCGCAGGAAGAACGGCACGTTCGCCCAGCGCCAGTTGTTGATGTGCGCGCGCAGCGCGACGAAGGTTTCCGCGCGGCTGTCCGCCGGCACGTTGTCTTCCTCGAGATAGCCCTTCACCGGCTGGCCGTCGACCGCGCCGGCCGTGTACTGGCCGCGCACGGTGTCGCGCGCGACGTCCGACAGCGACATCGGCCGCAGCGAGCGCAGCACCTTCAGCTTTTCGTCGCGCACCGCGTCCGGGTCGAGCGACACGGGCGGCTCCATCGCGACGATGCACAGCAGCTGCAGCAGGTGGTTCTGCACCATGTCGCGCAGCGCGCCGGTATGGTCGTAGAAGCCCGCGCGGCTGCCGACGCCGACCGTTTCCGCGACCGTGATCTGCACGCTGCGGATATTCGGCGCCTGCCACAGCGGCCCGAAGATCGGGTTGCCGAAGCGCAGCACCATCAGGTTCTGCACGGTTTCCTTGCCGAGATAGTGGTCGATCCGGTAGATCTGCGATTCCTCGAAGTGCTTGCCGACCGCGTCGTTGATCGCCTTCGCGGACGCGAGATCGTGGCCCAGCGGCTTTTCGAGGACGACGCGCGAGTGCGCGTCGACGAGGTGCGCGGCCGACAGGTTGTCGCAGATCGTCGTGAACAGCTCCGGCGACGTCGACAGGTAGAACACGCGCACCGCGTCGCCACGCGCCGCTTCGGCGAGGCGCAGGTAGTCGTCCGGCACGTTGACGTCGATCAGCACGTACTTGAACAGGTCGAGGAAGCGGCTCCACGCGTCGGCGTCGAACGCCTTCTCGTCGATGAACGGGCGCGACTGCTCGTCCATGAACTTGCGATAGCCGTCGATGCCCCAGTCGCGGCGGCCGACGGCGATGATGCGCGTCTCGGGCGGAAGATTGCAGTGCAGGTGCGCCATGTATAGCGCGGGCAACAGCTTGCGGGCGGCGAGGTCGCCGCCGCCGCCGAAGATGATCATGTCGACGGGCCGGTCGGCCGCCGTCTGGGAAGGCTGATTCGTCATGGGAGGTTCGCGGTTTGAAACGGTGAACGTGAAACGAACGTCGAGGGCAATGCGGCGCCGGATGCGCGGGCGCCGGTACGGCAAAACGCAATAGTGCACCGTTTTGATGGATTGCGTATGCGTTCCCGCGGATGTAACAGGGCTTGCGTTCCCGGCGAGGGCTTGATTATGATTGAGTGCTCACTCATTAAAGGAATCGAACGTGGCCCGTCCGCGCAGTCCCGACAAGCACGAAGCCATCCTCGCCGCGGCCGCGCGCGCGCTCGCCGAGGACGGCGCGACCGCGACCACCGCGCGCATCGCACGGCTCGCCGGCGTGGCGGAAGGCACGGTGTTCACCTATTTCGAAACCAAGGATGCGTTGTTGAACGCGCTGTACGTGAGCCTGAAGGCCGACATGCGCGAAGCGATGATGACCGGGTTTCCGGAACGCGCGCCGGCCGAACAGGCGGTGCGGCATGCGTGGAACGGCTATGTGTCGTGGGGCGTCGCGAATCCGGACGGCCGGCGTGCGCTGCAGCAGCTCGGCGTGAGCGGTCGCATCGACGACGCGCATCGCGCGGCCGGCACCGAGGGCTTCGGCGCGATCCGCGCGTTGCTGCGCGAACAGGTCGCCGCGTCGGGCGGGCTGAACCGCGACGAAGCGCATGCGTTCTGCTCGGCGTTGTTTACGTCGATCGCGGAAACCGCGATGGAATCGATCGCGCGCGATCCTGCGCGGGCCGATGCCTACCGGGAAGCGGGGTTTCGCGCGATATGGGCCGTGTTGCAGACGGTGTGAGGGGAGCGGGGAAGTCATGGCGACGCGTGCGGTGGCTCGCATCTCCATGGCGCGCAGCGAGGTGTCAGGCAGGGCGATGCGGTCAGGAAGGATCGGTTCATCGTCCATATTAATGAGTGAGTAATCATTCATTTTCATCGTTTCACCATGGTCAAGGAGTGGAAAATGTCGAAAGTCTGGTTGGTAACGGGGGCCGCACGCGGCCTGGGGCGCGCGATTTCGGAAGCCGTGCTGGCGGCGGGCGACCGGCTGGTGGCCGGCGCGCGCGATCCGGCGCGGCTGGCCGATCTGGCCGAACGGTATGGCGACCGATTGCTGCCGGTCGCGCTCGACGTCACCGACGAAGCGGCGGCGGCGCAGGCCGTTTCGGCGGCCCGCGCCGCGTTCGGCCGCATCGACGTGCTGGTGAACAACGCGGGCTACGGCCATACGGCGCCGTTCGAGTAGATGGGCGCCGACGTGTTCCGCGACCAGATCGAAACGAACCTGTTCGGCGTGATCAACCTCACGCGCGCGGTGCTGCCGACGATGCGCGCGCAGCGCGCGGGGCACATCTTCCAGGTGTCGTCGGTCGGCGGGCGGACGTCGACGCCGGGGCTGTCCGCGTATCAGGCCGCGAAGTGGGCGGTCGGCGGGTTCAGCGACGTGCTCGCGAAGGAAGTCGCGCCGTTCGGCGTGCGCGTGTGCACGCTCGAGCCGGGCGGGATGCGGACCGAATGGGCCGCGCAGGCGAAGCGCGGCGTCGACGATCTGCTGCCCGACTATCAGCCGTCGGTCGGAAAGATCCTCGACCTGCTCGGCGCGTATGGCGGCCGCGAGATTGGCGATCCCGCACGGATCGCGGCGCTGATCGTCGATCTGTCGCGCCGCGACGACGTGCCGCTGCGCCTGCTGCTCGGCGGCGATGCGCTGTTCGTCTGCGAGCAGGCGGAACGGCAGCGCGCGGAAGAGGCGGCGCGGTGGCGGGACGCGACGCTGTCCACGCAGTTTCCGGACGCGACGCTGCCGGACGGGCTGGATGCGTTGAAGGCGTTCGAGTAAGGGCGGCCGTCGTCGCGGGCGGCGCGTCGAGCGCGCCGCTCGCGCAAGCCCGGTCGCGCGCCGGCGCGATCGACTTCATCAGCGGTCCGGCGCGCAACACGCCGCGTTGGTCCGCATCGCAACGCCGGCTTTCGCCCGACCATTCGCGAAACGAGAACGATCAATTCTCGTCAGCGGGGATTCTGCCGCAACCGTCGAGTTTCTAGACTTGCTCCAAGCGATGAGACCTGCTTGTCGCACCTTCCCAAAGGAAACAGTCATGAAGCTCTACGTTCACCCGCTTTCCGGTCATTCGCACCGCGCCCGCCTGCTCATCTCGCTGCTCGGCATCGAGCACGAACTGATCGAAGTCGACCTGGCCGCCGGCGCGCACAAGTCGCCTGAATTTCTGGCGCTGAACCGCTTCGGTCAAGTGCCGGTGCTGGTCGACGGGGAGACCGTGATCGCCGATTCGAATGCCATTCTCGTGTATCTCGCCCGCACGTCGGGCAACCGCGACTATCTCCCGCAATCGCCCGCGCAGGAAGCCGCCGTGCAGCGCTGGCTGTCCGTCGCGGCCGGCGAGATCGCATTCGGCCCGGCCGCCGCGCGGCTCATCACGGTCTTCGGGGCGAAGTTCAACGCCGACGAAGTGATCGCCCGTGCGCATCGCATCCTCGCGCTCATCGACGCCGAACTCGCGGGGCGCGACTTCATCGTCGGGCCGAAGCCGACCATCGCCGACGTCGCGTTGTATGGCTACGTTGCGCGCGCGCCCGAAGGCAATGTGGACCTGTCCGGCTATTCGAACGTCGCGGCGTGGCTGCGCCGCATCGAAGCGTTGCCGGGCTTCGTCGAGTTCGTGAAGATGCCGGTCGGGCTCGCGGCCGCTGCGTGACCGAGGTCGGCCCGTTGCCCGTGCGGTGACGGAGGGCGACGCCGACGCGTCAAGGCGCGCCGAATGCGTCATGTGCGGATTCCGTCGAGGAGACACATCGTGAGCACGGTATCGAATGAAGCGAACTCGCCGTGGCATCGGGGCGAACTCGAGCTGCAGGAAAAGACAGGCGTGATGCAGAAGATGGACAGCGTGGGACGACGCTTCGTCAGGAACCACATGCCCGACCAACATCGCGCGTTCTTCGCGCAGTTGCCTTTCGTCGTCGTCGGTGCGGTGGCCGACGACGGCGATGCGTGGGCGACGTTCGCATTCGGCCAGCCCGGCTTCATGCAGTCGCCGAACGACAAACGCCTGCGCATCGACACCGTGTTCGATCCGAACGATCCGGCTGCCGGCGGCACGCGCGACGGCGCGGCGATCGGCCTGCTCGGCATCGAACTGCATACGCGGCGTCGCAATCGCCTGAACGGCATGATCCGTCGCGGCGAGACGCGCGCATTCGATCTCGACGTCGTGCAGAGCTTCGGCAACTGCCCGCAATACATCCAGTTGCGCGATTTCGCGTTCGTTCGCGAACCCGATACGTTCTCCGCGATCGCACCGGAGGAAAGCGATCGTCTCGACGACCGCGCCCGCGCGATCATCGCGGCTGCCGACACGCTGTTCGTGGCGTCTTACGTCGGCGACGGCGCCGAGCGCCAGGTCGACGTTTCGCATCGCGGCGGCAAGGCGGGGTTCGTGCGCATCGGCGACGACGGCGTGCTGACGATCCCGGATTTTGCCGGCAACCTGTTTTTCGCGACGCTCGGCAACTTCCTGGTCAATCCGCGCGCGGGCATCGTGTTCGCCGACTTCGAAACCGGCGACGTGTTGCAGATGACCGGCGAAGCCGAAGTCGACCTCGATTCGCCGGAGATCGCCGCCTTTCAGGGCGCGGAGCGACTGTGGCGCTTCAAGCCGCGCCGCGTCGTTTATCGTGCCGGCGCATTGCCGTTGCGCTGGACGTTCCGGGCGGAAGGCTGGTCGCCCAACTCGCTGATGACAGGGAGCTGGGACGAGGCCGCGAGTCGCTTGAGCGCCGCCGAACTGGCACGGGCGTGGCGTCCGTTCAGGGTCGCGAAAATCACCGACGAGAGCACGCTGATTCGCTCGTTCCAGCTCGAACCCGAGGACGGCGCCGGATTGGTGCCGCACCTGGCGGGTCAGCACGTGCCGATTCGCGTGCACCTGTCGGAAGGCGGCGATCCGCTCATCCGCACCTATACGTTGTCGAGCGCGCCGTCGGACCGCGTGTATCGCATCAGCGTCAAGCGGGAAGGGCGCGTGTCGTCGCATCTGCATGACGGGGTGCGGGTCGGCGACCGCATCGACGTCCGGGCACCCGCCGGGCAATTCACGATCGATGCGCTCGAGCGCCGGCCTGCCGTGTTGCTGGCGGCCGGTGTCGGGGTGACGCCGATGCTGGCGATGTTGCGTCACATCGTCTACGAAGGCGCGCGCAAGCGCGGCACGCGCAAGACCTGGTTCTTTCACGCCGCACGCTCCGTGAAGGAGCGCGCGTTCGGCGACGAGATCGGCCAGCTCGCGTCGGCCGCGAACGGCGCGGTGAACGTGGTGCGCGTCCTGTCGGACGCGACCGGCGCGCGCGAAGGCGACGAGTTCGACGTCGCGGGCCGCATCGATGCGAACCTGCTGCGCGCCACGCTGCCGTTCGACGACTACGACTTCTATCTGTGCGGACCGTCGGGCTTCATGCAAGCGGTCTATGACGGGCTCCGCGACCTGAACGTGGCGGACCACCGAATCCACGCGGAGTCGTTCGGCCCTTCCGGGCTCAGGCGTCGAACCGATGCGGGCGCGAGTACCCCGCTGCGTGCGCCGGCGGATACGCCGACACCTGTCGCGTTCGTCAAGTCGGGCAAGGAAGCGCGCTGGCAACCGGGCAGCGGCTCGCTGCTGGACCTGGCCGAGGCGCGCGGCCTGACGCCCGAATACGGGTGCCGCGGAGGCAGTTGCGGCACCTGCCGCACCCGGATCGTCGAAGGTGCGGTGACGTATCCGGTCGCGCCGGAATTCAAGGTAGCGGACGACGAAGCGCTGATCTGCTGCGCGGTGCCCGCGCATCGCGAATCGGGCGGCGGCGACCGTCTGCTGCTCGACGTGTAATTCAGAACCCTCGTCGCCCGGCGACGATTCCCAACGAAAGGAGTTTGATCATGAAAGACGTCAACGTTGTTCGCCCGCCGCTTCCGCCGTTCTCGCTGGAGACGGCGATCGAAAAAGTGCGGCTCGCCGAAGACGGGTGGAACACGCGCAATCCGGAGCAGGTTTCGCTCGCGTACAGCGTCGACAGCGTGTGGCGCAACCGCGCCGAATTCGCGACCGGCCGTCCGGCGATCGTCGCGCTGCTCACACGCAAGTGGCAGCGCGAACTCGACTACCGGCTCATCAAGGAGTTGTGGGCATACGGCGGCAACCGGATCGCCGTGCGCTTCGCCTACGAGTGGCGCGACGACGCGCAGAACTGGTATCGGTCGTACGGCAACGAGAACTGGGAATTCGGTGACGATGGCCTCATGCATCACCGCCATGCGTGCATCAACGATCTGCCGATCGCCGAGGCCGACCGGAAGTTCTTCTGGCCGCTCGGGCGCAGGCCCGACGATCATCCCGGCCTGAGCGATCTCGGCCTGTAGGAGCGGCTTGCCTGCCTACCGAACGCGATGCCTGATACGCGTGCCGGTCGGGACGGTTCCGTCGCGCGCGCGCCGCGCCGACTCGCCGGTGCCTGCTATGCAGACCACATCGGCGCCTGGGCTCTCAGCTTTTCGACGCAGAGATCGATGAACGCGCGCGCTTTCCGGTTCGCGTGCCTGCCCTCGCGATGCACGACGTGAACCGGAAGCGGGGCAAGTTCGTGCTCGGCCAGCAGCACGCGCAGCGCGCCTTGCGCGAGTTCGTCGACCACCTGATAGGACAGCAGGCGCACGATCCCGAGACCGGCCGTTGCCGCGGCGATCGCGGAATCGTTCGTCGTGGTCAGCAGGCGTGGCTGGATAGGGACGGCGAGCGTCTTGTCCCGCGCGCGGAAGCGCCATTCGGGCGCCGGCGTGATGCCCGTCGCCTGAATCGTGACGTGAGCCGCGAGATCGTCCGGATGCCGCGGCGTGCCGTGCGCGTCCAGATAAGCGGGAGACGCGCACAGCACGCGGCGTACCTTGCCCACCGAGATCGCCTGCAGCGACGAGTTCGGCAGCTCGCCGATGCGCACGGCCACGTCGGCGCCTTCATCGACGAGATTCACGACACGGTCCAGAAACCAGCAGTTGAGATTGACGAAAGGATGCTGCTCCAGATACTCGAGCGCGATCGGCGTCACGTAGCTCTTGCCGAACAGCACGGGCGCCGTGACGGTGAGCTGGCCGCGTGGCGCATTGCCGGTGCCGGTGGCGGAAAGCTCGGCCGCGTCGATGTCCGCCAGAATGCGCCGGCAGTCTTCGTAAAACGACGCGCCCGCATCGGTGATGCGGACCACGCGCGTCGTCCGCGTCAACAGCCGCACGCCGAGATATTCCTCGAGTTCCGTCATCACGCGGCTGATCACCGACGGCGATACGTTCAGCTTGCGCGCCGCCGATGCGAATCCTTCCGTCTCGACCACCGTGACGAAGGTGGTCATGGCCTGGAGCCTGTCCATGTATGAAAGATATCCGGGTGAAGTGAACGTGGCCTTACGCGCATCGTGCGCATCCATGTCGCCGCATGGCGGCGGCCAGCATAGCAAAGTTTCGAACCCGTTCCGCCTGTGGGGCCGGTGCGGGGGACGATCGTTGTTCGTGCAGGCAACATGCATCGTCGACGGATGCGCGGTCGTGGGCCGGCCGCGATGCATGCGGCAACATCGCGAATCCGGTCCCCATGCAGGCGATCGCGCGAACGTCGGTCCCGGACGGAGTCGACGGGCGAACGCGGCGCAAGCATCGTGCGTCAGGATGAACGCACTTCCGGCTCCGCGATTCGCGACGATCGCATGCGCCACTTCGCCGGCGTCATGCCTACCTGCCGTTTGAACACCCGTTGGAACGCGGCTTCGGATCGATAGCCGACCGATTCGCCGATCTCGGCGACGGACATCGTCGTTTGCGCCAGCTTGCGCCCGGCCAGCGCCATGCGGATTTCCGTCAGGACGTCGCTTGCCGAGCGGCTGATCGCCTCGTCGAAGTGGCGTGCGAACGTCGCGCGCGACATGTGGCAGCGCTCGGCCAGCTGTGCCAGCGTCCAGGGTTTTTCGGGCTCGTCGAACATGGCTGCGAGCGCCGGTTGCAGCCGATGACGTTGTGCCAGTGCAAGCAGCCCGCGCGGCGCGTGGCCTGCCTCGGACGCACTGCGCAGGGTCAACGCGAACAGCGCGCCGGACAGATGATCCACGACCGCGGCACTGCCGGCGCGTTGCTCCAGTACTTCCTCGCGCATCAATTCGATGACCCGCGCGAGTCGCGTGGCTGCAAACGCGGCGTCGCGCGTCTGTCCATCGACCGCGGTTACGCTGCTCACGATCAGACGTCGCGGCAGATGGTCGCGCAGCAACTGCTGCGGGACGGCAGGCAGCACGAAGCGCCCGCACAGCACGTCGGTGTTCGCATCGGCGCTGCCGTTCGTCGCAACGGTCAGGCCGTTCCTGTGCCGCTCGCGCGCCGCGCGCGGCGCCTCGCCGCTGCCGTCGTGCAGGCGATGGGCGCTGCCGGACGGAAACACCACGATGTCGCCCGCCTTCATCCGGAGCGTCGGTTCGTCTTCTCCGCCCGTCTCGCACTCGACGACAGCCTCGCCGCGCAACAGGATGTGATAGGGGAGTTCCCACTCGCTCGACTTGGGATGGTCGATGCGCCACGGCGCGCCGAAGTGGCACCGCACGTCAAGCCGCCCGGTGACCGGCATCATCGACAGCAATCGGTCGAGCATTTCCATATGAGACGTTTGAGCATGAAGTTGCGGCAGTATGGCATTAAAGAAATCGTCGCGCATCCCTACACTGACTCCCATGCCATACGACATGGCTAACCGTTCAACCACGAAGCAAGGAGTCGATCATGTCCCGTCTCACCACCATTCGCCCTGAAGAGGCAACCGGCGCGGCCGCCGAAGTGTTCGCGAAGATCAAGAAGGCTGTCGGCAAGGTGCCCAACGCATACGCAACCGTCGGCACGCAAAGCCCCGAAGCGCTCGGCGCGGTGCTGGCGTTCGATGCCGCGGTCGCGGCGAGCACGCTCGGCAAGGCCGATATCGAAGTGATCAAGCTGGCGGTCAGCGAATACGCGGGGTGTGATTACTGCGTCGCCGCTCACACGCTGATGGGCAAACTGGCAGGCCTGACGAGCGATCAGATGAAGCAGGTGCGCGCGGGCGCGGCCACCGGCGACGCCGCGCGCGACGCGTTGGTCGCGTATGTCCGTACGCTCGTCGGCACGCGCGGCACGGTTCCCGTTGCGGCCGTCGATGCGGTGCGCGCGGCTGGCTATACGGAACGCCAGCTCATCGAGATCAATCTGGCCATCGCATCGATCACGTTCACGAACCTCGTCAATCGCGTGAACGATACGACGCTCGATTTTCCGGCCGTGGCGTAACGGCGCGGCGGATCGAGGCCGGCTTCCGACACTGCGTCGTTGCGCAATTCGCCGCGCACGTGTCGGACCGGGTCGGACGGCGCCCGGTGCTGATCGCCGGCTTGCTCGGTGCGGCGGTCGCCGGTTGTTCGTTGTTCACGTTGTCGCCGGGCAGCGATTATGCGCATCCGCAACTCGCGCTGATCGCGTGCCTGGCCTGCCACGGCATCATTCTCGGACCGATGGCCGAATTGTTTCCGACGCGGGTGCGCTTTACCGCCCTGTCGACCCGCTATCAGCTCGCATCGGTGCTCGGCGGGTCGATCGCCCCGATCGTCGGCACGCTGCTCGTCAGCTATGCGGGCTCGGCGATCTTCGTCGCGGGTTACGCGATGCTGATGGCGCTCCCCGCGTTCGTCGCGGTGATCGCGTCGCGCGAATCGCGCGGCGAGGACTTCGGGTCACGGTCGATGTCCGCCGGCCATGCGGTTGTGCGGACGACCGACCGGCCGCGCCCGACGCATGCATAAGGAACGACCGCACGCGTCATGCGGGCGACGAACGGCTCGCCGAGTTGAACCCTGCCTTCGCCGAAGCGGCAATCAGGTGCCGTAGACGTTCTCGCAGAGCGCGACACTCGCCCCCAGCTTCCGGGACAGATCGGCGGCCGCATCCAGTTGCGGTCGATCCAGCTCGCCCGACGCGTGCGCGACGCTGAGGCGGGAGGCAGGGCCGGAAAGCGTCAGCGCCGCCATGAACTTGTCGCCGGCGCCGAAAATCGGCACCGCGAACGCCGCCGTGTGCACGTCGCGTGCACCCGCGGTGAAGAGGGGCAGTGCGGGCGGCTTGTCGTAGATCGGTTCGCCAAGCCCCCAGAAACGGATCACCTGGCTGATGGCCGTGTCGTCGAGCGGCAGCATCGTCCCCGCGAGCCGCGTTTCACGCAAGCCTTCGGACGGTTCGACCCGAAACAGGCAAAGCCGCTGCCCGTTGTCGTGCACGTAGTAGGATGCGCTTTCTTTCGTCAGCGCGGCCAGCGCATGCAGCGCCGGTTCGACCACCGTGGACAGGTGGAACGACTGCTCGTACAGCTTGCCGAGGTACAGCACGCGATGTCCGAGCGAATAATTGCCGGACTGCGCGCGCACGACATAGCCCATTCGCTCCAGCGAGTTCATCAGCCGATAGACCGTCGTCTTGTGCATGCCGGACGCCTGCGACAGCGTCGCGAGCGATTGCGATTCGGCGCCGGGCTTGAAGCAGTCCAGCAGCGAAAGCGCCTTTTCCACGGCAACGACCCCGTCGTTTCCCATTCCTTCTCTCCCGTCGACATTTACCCGAAATTGTACAGAGTAAAACGCTGGTTTACCACGTAAAAGGGTAAACGCCAGTGCCATGACGCGCCTCGCTTGGCTATAGTGATTTCACCATGTACACCAGTGTTGTACAGCGTACAACACACAACCCGAGGTCGAATCATGAGCAAGACATCCGCCGGCACTTCTTCGATCAATCGCGACATCGAACGCGTTTCGCCGGAACTCGTTCAGGCGGCCGCGCGCTACCAGGCCGCGATCCTGGCCGACGTCGCGGGCCGCCGCGGCACGGTGCATGGCCGCGTGCGGCCGTTGTCGCCGAAGATGAAGGTCGCCGGCCCGGCGGTCACGGTCGAAGTTCGCGCCGGCGACAACCTGGCGATCCATGCGGCGCTCGCCGTCGCGAAGCCGGGCGACGTCGTCGTGGTCGACGGCAAGGGCGATATCTCGTGCGCGCTGCTCGGCGAAATCATGGCGGCGCAGGCAAAGGCGAGCGGCATCGCCGGCATCGTCATCGACGGCGCGGTTCGCGACGCGCACGAACTGGCCAACGGCGACTACCCGATCTTCGCGGCCGGCCTCAATCCGTGCGGCCCGACCAAAAGCGTCGCGGGGCGCGTGAATGCGCCGATCTCGCTGGGCGGCACGGCGGTCAATCCGGGCGACCTGGTGGTCGGCGACGCCGACGGCGTCGTCGTCATTGCGCGCACCGACGTCGCGCGCATCGTCGATCTCGCGCAGAAAAAGCTCGACTTCGAAACCGCGCGTATCGCGGCGATCCACAAGGGCGACCTTCGTCCGGGCTGGATCGAGAAGGAGCTGCGCGCAGCCGGCATGCTGGCCGAAGGCGAGGCACTGTGATGCAGATCGCTTCGCACAAGCCCGTGGTCCTCGTGACCGCCGCCGACCTGGCGCCGCAAGCGCTCGAGATGCTTGCGCAGTTCGACGTCGTGTTCGCCGGCAAGCAACCGACCGAGGACGACATCGTGGCGCTCTGCACCCGGCACAAGCCGGTCGCGATCATCGTCCGGTACGGCAAGGTCAACGCCCGCATCATGGACGCCGCCGAAAACCTGCAGGTAATTTCGAAGCACGGCAGCGGCATCGACGTGATCGATCAGGCCGCCGCCGCCGCGCGCGGCATCGCGGTGCGCGCCGCGGTCGGCGCGAATGCGGCCGCCGTCGCCGAGCACGCGTGGGCGCTGCTGCTCGCGTGTGCGAAGTCGGTTCCGCAGCTCGATATCCGCATGCGTGAAGGCCATTGGGACAAGTCGACGCACAAGTCCGTCGAACTCGACGGGCGCACGCTCGGCCTCGTCGGCCTCGGCGCGATCGGCCGGCGCGTGGCCGCGATCGGCGCCGCGTTCGGCATGAAGGTGCTCGCGTTCGATCCGTTCGCGAAGGAAGCGCCGGCCGGCGTGAAGCTCGTGCCGCTCGACACGCTGTACGCGGAATCGGACGTCGTGTCGCTGCATTGTCCGTTGACGGCCGACAACCGCCGCATGCTCGACCGCGACACGCTCGCGCGTTTCAAGCGCGGGGCGATTGTCGTCAATACCGCACGCGGCGGCCTGATCGACGAAGCCGCGCTTGCCGACGCGTTGGCGAGCGGCCACTTGCGCGCGGCCGGGCTCGACAGCTTCGACGTCGAGCCGATGACGGTGCCGCACCCGTTTCAGCAAATCCCCAACGTGATTCTGTCTCCGCATATCGGCGGCGTGAGCGATGCCGCGTACGTGAACATGGGCAAGGGCGCGGCCGCCAACGTTCTCGCGGTGCTGGACGAACGCGCGCACAGCGCGGCTTGAACCCCGAACATCGAGGTACGCATGTTTTATCTGACGAGTCCCGACGTGCGCGAAGCCGACGTGTTCACGCGCATGCCGGAGAAGTTTCGCAAGCCGGACGTTCGCACGGAATGGGCGCGCGCGAATCGCGGCGGCATGGTCACGGATTCCTTTCTCGAAGGGCCGGTGTGGGATCCGGACGGCTATCTGTTCGTGACCGACATTCCGCACGGGCGCATCTTCCGCATTTCGCCGTCGGGCGACTGGGATCTGGTCGTCGAATACGACGGCGAGCCCAACGGGATGAAGCGCTTCGACGCATCGCACCTGATCATCACCGACTACCGGAACGGCCTGATGCTGCTCGATATCGAGCGCGGTGAAATTCGCCCGTATCTCGAGCGCCGCAACACCGAGCGCTTCAAGGGCGTGAACGACCTGACGTTCGACTCGGCCGGCAACCTTTATTTCACCGATCAAGGGCAGACCGGGCTGCATGATCCGACGGGCCGCGTGTATCGGCTGTCGCCCGACGGCAAGCTCGACATGCTGCTCGGCACCTGCCCGAGCCCGAACGGGCTCGTCCTGTCGCGTGACGAGAAAGTGCTGTTCGTCGCGATGACGCGCGGCAATGCCGTGTGGCGCATGCCGCTGCAGGCCGACGGATCGGTCACCAAGGTCAGCCCGTTCTTCACGTCCCACGGACCGAGCGGCCCCGACGGCCTCACCGTCGATCTCGAAGGCCGCCTGTTCGTCGCGAATCCGGGGCTCGGCCGCGTGTGGGTGCTCAACCACTGCGCGGAGCCCGTCGAGATCCTGACCGGGCCGAAAGGAGCGTCGCTCACGAGCGTGTGCTTCGGCGGCCCGGACATGAAGACGCTCTTCATCACCGAATCGACGTCCGGTTCCGTGCTGAAAGCGGACATGAGTATTGCCGGCCCGCTGCCGAAGCAGGCCGCGAAGCAGGGCTGAGACCCAAGAGCCGGGAAGCCGCGCGTCGGCTTCTCGCCCGTATGCCGAAAGATCGCGCCGCCAGCCGCGCGACGAAGGAGACAAGCATGACCGTTTCGCACGCGCTGCATGCCGGCGACGACGCCCCGCGCGCCGACGCGCCATCCGCGGAGCGCCTCGCCGGCGACGATTACGCGGCCAGCGAGCGCACGCTCGCGAAGGCGTTCCGGCGCATTCTGCCGTTCATCTTCGTCTGCTACGTGATCAGCTATCTCGACAGGACCAACGTCGGTTTTGCCGCGCTCACGATGAACAAGGATCTCGGTCTCACGGCCGAGCAGTTCGGTTTCGGTGCCGGCCTGTTCTTCATCGGCTATTTCCTGTTCGAGATTCCGAGCAACCTGATCATGCAGAAGGTCGGGGCGCGTGTATGGATCGCGAGAATCATGATCACGTGGGGCGTGTTCTCGATGGCGACGGCGTTCGTCGTCGGACCGAAGAGCTTTGCGGCCGCGCGCTTTCTGCTCGGGCTCGCCGAGGCGGGATTTACGCCCGGCATCTACCTGTATTTCACGCACTGGTTTCCCGGCAAGTGGCGCGCGAAGGTGACGGCCGCCTTCCTCGTCGGCATCCCCGTCGCGAACATGATCGGCTCGCCGATTTCCGGTGCGCTACTCGAACTCGGCGGCCTGCACGGGCTGCGCAGCTGGCAGTGGCTGCTGCTGATCGAAGGCGTACCGGCGGTGATCCTCGGCATCGCGTGCCTGTTCGTGCTGGCCGACCGTCCCGAGAAAGCCGCGTGGCTCAGTGACGAAGAGAAGGCGTCGCTCGCGAAGCGCCTGGCGTTCGAGCAACGCGACATCGGCGCGAAGCACGGCAGCAAGCTGCGCGACGCGATGACGAACTGGCGCGTGTTCGTGCTCGCGTTCGTCAACTTCTGCGGGATCGTCGGCTCGCTCGGCGTCGGCTTGTGGATGCCGCAGATCATCAAGCAGTTCGGCGTCGAACACGCGGTGGTCGGCTGGCTGACGGCCATTCCGTATGCGATCGGCGCCGGTGCGATGCTCTGGTGGGCGCGTGTCGCCAATCGTGCGGCCAACCGCATTCCGTATGTCGCCGGTGCACTGGCACTCGCCGCGGCGGCGTTGTGTGCGAGCGCCTTCATTCATGCGCCGGCTTTCAAGCTGATCGCACTGTGCGTCACGGTGAGCGGGATCCTCGCGTTCCAGGCGACCTACTGGGCCATTCCGTCGGGATTCCTCACCGGCCGGGCCGCCGCGGGCGGACTCGCGCTGATCGTGTCGGTCGGCAATCTCGGCGGCTTCGTCGGGCCGTCGCTGATCGGCGCGCTCAAGCAATTCTCCGGCGGCTTCACAGCGCCGCTCATCGCCGTGTCGGGTGTGCTGCTGCTCGGCGCGCTGACCATCGCGTGGCTCGGCGATCCGGGCTCGGGCGCCGGCGAAGCGCCTATCGCCCGCGAGCCGTGAATTTTCCTTCGTCGGACCCACCCATAAAAAACAGTTTGGAGACTCCATGTTGTCGAATCAGGCCAGCCGGAATACCCGCCCGACCTCCCGCTTCGTGCTCGGCGCCCTCACCGTCGCGAGCGCGACCTCGTGGTGCGGCGCCGCCCATGCGGAAAGCAGCGTCACGCTGTACGGCATTGCCGACGTCGGTATCGAGCACATCAACAACGCGAGCACCGGCGGCGCGCAGACGCGCGAAGCGTCGGGCAATCTGTCCGGTTCGCGCTGGGGGCTGAAGGGCGTCGAGGATCTCGGCGGCGGCATGAAGGCCCTTTTCCAGCTGGAAAACGGCTTCAACATCAATGACGGCACGACCGCGCAGTCGACGAAAGGCCTCGGTTCGAATGCCGCCACGACGTCGCGGATTTTCGGCCGGCAGGCGTGGGTCGGGCTGGCGTACCGGGGCCAGCAACTGACGTTCGGCCGCCAGAACTCGCTCTTCTACGAACAGGCCGTGGCCTTCGACCCGATGGGCGCGTCGTCGCGATACTCGGTGCTGTCGGTCGATTACGCGGCCGCCGCGCGTATCGACAATTCGGCGAAGTACACCGGTGTGTTCGGCCCGCTGACGGCGCAGGCCATGTACAGCACCCGCTACGACACCGGGTACGGCGCCGAGGTGCCGGGCGCGCAACTCACCGGCCGCTTCTTCAGCGGGGCGCTGACTTTCGCGCAAGGGCCGCTCGCCGCGAGCGTGTCGTACGAGCAGCGCAACAGCAACACCGTCGCGACCAACACGGGCATCGAGCGTCGTGCGACGGCCGCCGCGTCGTATGCGATCGGACCGGTGAAGGGATTCGCCGGTTATCGCTATCTTCAGGCGTCGAACGCGTTCCTGCCGGCGAACCCGATCCGTGTCGCGAACGGTTCCGACGCCAGCGCGGCGAACCTGTACTGGGCCGGCGCGCAATACGCGGTGTCGCCGGCGTTCGTGGTCACGGCAACGGCCTATTACCAGGACGTGCATTCGACGAGTGCCGACCCGTGGCTTGCCGTGCTCAGTGCGGACTACCTGCTGTCGAAGCGCACCGACATCTATGCGACGGCGGGTTTCGCGCGCAACAAGGGCGGCTCCGCGCTCGGCGTGAACGGCTACGGCACGGTCGCACCCGATCACAACCAGACGGGCGTGGTGATCGGCATGCGCCAGAAGTTCTGACGGCGAGCGCGATGCAGACCGTTCATGCGCCCCATCTGCCCGTCCGGCCCGCGTGGCTCGCCTTGCGCGACGAGCCGGTGCTCGAACCCGAGCTTGCCATCGTCGATGCCCATCACCACCTGTGGGACCGCCAGACCGGACGCTATCTCGCGGACGAGTTCGGCGCGGACGTGCGCAGCGGGCATCGGGTCGTGTCGACGGTGTACGTGCAGTGTCGATCGATGTTGCGCGCAAGCGGCCCGGACGCATTCAAGCCGGTTGGCGAAGTGGAATTCGCGAATGGCATCGCCGCGATGTTCGACAGCGGCGCATACGGTCCCGCGCGGTGCTGCGAGGCCATCGTCGGCGGCGCCGATCTGTCGCTCGGCGCGGAACTCGAGGCGGTGCTCGACACGATGGCGCAGGTGTCCGGCGGGCGACTGCGCGGGATCCGCAATCCGCTCGCGTGGCATGCGAGCCCCGACGTGCGATCGAGCCCGGTGACGCCGCCGCGCGACCGGATGTCGGACCCGGCTTTCCGGCAGGGCGTGACGACGCTCGGCCGCTACGGGCTGTCGCTGGATGCGTGGGTCTATCACACGCAGCTCGACGACCTGTACGAACTCGCGCGCGCATGCGAGCACGTCACCGTCGTCATCGACCATTTCGGCGGTCCGCTCGGCGTGGGGCCGCATGCCGGCCGGCGCGCGGAAGTCCATGCGCAATGGAAACGGCCACTCGCGCGTCTCGCCGCGCTGCCGAACACGCGCATGAAGCTCGGCGGCGCGGGCATGACCGTGTTCGGTTTCGACTTCGCCGCGCGCGACCTGCCGCCGTCTTCGCAGGAGCTGGCCGCGGCATGGCGGCCGTATTTCGACACCTGCATCGAATGCTTTGGCGTCGATCGCTGCATGTTCGAAAGCAACTTCCCCGTCGACAAGGGGATGTTCGGCTATCGCGTGCTGTGGAATGCCTTCAAACGACTCGCGTCCGCGATGTCGGCCGATGAAAGGGCCGCGCTGTTCAGCCGGACGGCCGCATCGACGTATCGCATCGCGCTTCCCGGAGACAACCCATGAAGACGAATGCAATCGTGACGACGCAGGAGATGGAAGCCGCAGCCGCGGAAAAAGGGCTCACGCGCATGACCGGTATCGAATGGCGTTCGCTGTCGCTCGCCGGGCTCGGCTGGACGTTCGAGAGCTACGACTCGTTCCTGCTGTCGCTCCTGCTGCCGACGCTCGCGCTGCAGTTCGGGTTGAGCAAGGCGCAGCTCGGCATGTTCACGAGCGTCACGGCGGCCGGACAGATCGTCGGCGGCATTCTGTTCGGCTTCGTGTCGGACCGGATCGGACGCGTGCGCACCGCGCTGCTCTGCGTCGGCATCTACTCGCTGTTTTCCGGCCTGATCGCATTCGCGCCCGACGCGCACACGTTCGCCGCGTTGCGCTTTTTCGGCGCGCTCGGCATGGGCGGAACCTGGACCGCCGGCGCGGCGCTCGTCGCGGAAACCTGGCACCCGAGCCGGCGCGGCAAGGGCGGCGCGCTGATGCAGATGGGCTTGCCGATCGGCGCGATTCTCGCGATCGCAATCTCGGGCATCGTCGGCGCCGCGCATGGCGGGTTGGGTGGCGACAGCTGGCGTCTGCTGTTCCTGATCGGCGCGTCGCCGTTCTTCATTCTGTTCTGGGTCGCGCGCAAGACGCCGGAATCGCCGATCTGGCTCGAACGCCGGCACGCGAAGTCGCAGGCCCGCAAGCTCGACACCGCGAGTCGCGAGAAGCTGAACGTGCGCGGCCTGCTTACCGCGTTCTGCTTCATCTTCTTTCTGCAATACCTGTACTGGGGCGTATTCACGTGGACGCCGACGTTCCTCGTCACGGTGAAGCACCTCGACTTCGTGCATAGCCTGAAGTTCGTGCTGGCGCTGCAGTTCGGCGCGATCACCGGATTCCTGCTGTTCTCGGCATGGGTGGACCGCATCGGCCGGCGTCCGATGTTCCTGGCCTACCTGCTGGTCGGTGCGCTGGCCGTCGGCGTGTACATCGTGTCGGCGAATCCGTTGCTGCTGATGACCGCGATCTTCCTGACCGGCTTCAGCGTGAACGGCATCTTCGCGGGTGCCGGCCCGTTCCTCGCGGAGATCATCGGCAACACGGCATCGCGCGGCTTCTTCATGGGCCTCGCATACAACGGCGGCCGGCTCGGCGGCTTCATCGCGCCGTTGATCATCGGTGCGCTGGCGTCGACGTCGGGCGGCTTCGTGCTCGGGCTCGCGACGACGATCGTCGCGTTCGTCGCCGCGGCCGCGGTCGTGCTGTTCGCGCCCGAAACGCGCGGGAAGACGCTGTCATGAACGTGGCCACGCAAGCGGGGTGGGTGAGCCGGCTGTTTCCCGCGCTGACCGAGGCATCGCTGCGGCGCTATCTGAGCGGGCAGGTCGCGTCGGTGCTCGGCAGCTGGACGCAGAATGTCACGCTGAATCTGCTGATCTATCACCTGTCCGGCTCGGCGGCGATCCTCGCGCTGCTCAATTTCCTGCTGTACGGGCCGCAGTTGATCGTCGCGCCGGTGGCGGGCTCCCGCATCGGCTCGGCCAATGCGCGCCGCGTGACGCTATGCGTGCTGACGGCGTCGCTGCTGCTGACGGGCAGCCTCTTCACGCTGTCGCTGCTCGGCCTGCTCGGCGTGAAGCTGATCCTCGCGCATGCGCTGGCGATCGGCGTGTCGAGCGCGGTGGAAACGCCGGCGCGGCAGGTGCTGCTGCTGACGAGCCTGCAGGATGCGACGCACACCTCCAACGCGGTCGCGATGAACACGATGGTCTACAACGTCGGACGCATGGTCGGCCCGACCATCGCCGGATTCGTCTATCCGACGCTCGGGCCCCGCACGTCGTTTGCGATCTATGCGCTCGCGCTGTGCTTCATGGCGGCATGCGTGCGGTCGATCCGGGTTGAGTCGGTGGACCGCCCGTCGCGCGCGGAAAGCGGCCTGCGCGACGCGGTCGGCTATGTGCTGTCCGATGCGTTCTCGGCCCGCTATCTGCCGATTCTCGCGTGCATCGGCCTGTTCGCCGGCAGCTACCAGACGCTCGTGCCGCTGCTCGCGGACCAGGGCTTTCACGACGCGGCGCGCTTTACCGGCGTGTTCTTCGCGTGCGCCGGCGCCGGTTCGTTGAGCGCGGCGGTGCTGTTGTCGTCGGCGTTCGGGCCGCGCGCGTCGCGCCGGTTCATCGCGTATGCGCCGTGGACGGCGGTCGGCGCACTGGCCGTGCTGGCCGCGACGACCGATGCGGCGGGATCGATTCCCGCGTTCTATGCGCTCGGCTTCAGCCTCACGTTCGCGGCCACGTCGACGAACGCGACGATTCAGCGGCAGTGTCCGGAACACGTGCGCGGCGGGCTCGTCGGGATGTACGGCATGGCCTACAACGGCACGATGCCGTTCGGTTATCTGCTCGTCGGCAGCGCATCGGAGGCGCTCGGCGTGCGACACACCTTCGCCGCCATGGCCACCGTGCTCGCGTGCGGCGTCGTGGCGATCATCGCGTGGCAACGGTTTACAGGAACGCGCTCAGGCGCACAATAAACGGAGACAACATGCAAACCGCTTTCATGGACGCGTCCGCGATCGAGCGCCGGACCATACGAAAGGTCGTCTGGCGACTCATTCCCTTTTTGATGATCTGCTACCTGCTTGCCTTCATCGACCGGGGCAACGTGGGGATGGCGTCGCTGCAGATGAACCACGACCTCGGGATGTCGGCGCAGGTGTTCGGTTTCGGCAGCAGCCTGTTCTTCATTTCATACTTCTTCTTCGAAGTGCCGAGCAACCTCGCGCTGCAGAAATACGGCGCGCGGATCTGGATCGCGCGGATCATGATCACGTGGGGCATCGTGTCGGCGGCGACCGCGCTCGTGCATAACGCGACGACGTTCTACGTGCTGCGTTTCCTGCTGGGCGCGGCCGAGGCCGGCTTCTTCCCGGGCGTGCTGCTTTATCTGTCGTACTGGATTCCGACGCAGTACCGTGCGCGGATCGTCGCGACGTTCATGGTCGCGATTCCGGCCGCGAGCTTCATCGGCTCGCCGGTCTCCGCGCTGCTGTTGCAGATGGACGGTGTCTGGGGCCTGCGTGGATGGCACTGGCTGTTCATCCTCGAAGGCATTCCGACCGTGCTGCTCGGCGTCGCCTGCCTGTTCATACTGCCGAACAAGCCGGAGAACGCGAGGTGGCTCGACGACGACGAGCGCGCATGGCTCTCGGCCACGCTGGCCGCCGGCCACAAGACACGCAAGAAGGTGCCGTCGCTGCCGCTCGCGCAACTGTTCCGCAACCGCTACGTGCTGTGCCTCGCGCTCGTCGACACGTGCGCTTCCGCGGCAGGCAGCACGCTGTCGGTGTGGCAGCCGCAGCTGCTGAAGTCGTTCGGCCTGACCGTCATGGAGACCGGCCTGCTGAATTCGGTGCCGTACGCAGTGGCCTCCGTCCTGATGGTGTACTGGGGCCGTCGCTCGGACCGCGTCGGCGAACGGCGCTGGCACACGGTCGTGCCGATGCTGCTGATCGGCGTGGGCCTGTTCGCGACGTCGCTGAGCGGATCGCTGCTGCCGACGGTCTGCATGCTCTGCGCGGTGCTGGTCGGCGCGTATTCGTTCAAGGGCCCGTTCTGGGCGCTCGCCACCGACATGCTGTCCAACAGCACCGTGGCGGCCGGGCTCGCGACGGTCAATGCGATCGCGAACCTGCTCGGCGGCGGGCTGATGGTGAACGTGTACGGGTGGGTGAAGGCGGCGACGGGCAGCTACGCGCTCGCGTTGATGCCGCTCGCGATCCTCACGCTCGTGAGCGTCGCGACGCTGCTGCTGCTCACGCGCAATCATGCGGCCGGCAAGCTGGTCGGCAAGACGGGGACGATCTGATCATGGCGCGCATCGCGAGACGCGAATTCCTCAGGATCGCCGGCGCGACGCTGGCTTCGGCTGCATTGCCGAGGCTGGCCGCTGCCGACGAAACGTGGTCGAGCGGCACCGAGCGGCCGGTGTTCCAATTGCCCGAAGGGGCGATCGACTGTCACATGCACATCTACGACGACCGGTTTCCGGTCGCGCCGGGCACGACGCTGCGCCCGCCGAATGCGACCGTCGCGCAATACCGGCGCGTGCAGGCGCGGATCGGCGTGAAGCGCAACGTGGTCGTGACGCCGTCGACGTACGGGACGGACAATCGCTGCACGCTGGCGGCGCTTGCGCAGTTCGGCGACGACGCGCGCGGCGTGGCCGTCGTCGACGGCACCGTGAGCGACGACGAACTTCGGGCGCTCGATCGCGGCGGCATCCGTGCGATCCGGTTCAACCTGAGCTATCCGGGCGCGACGACGCTCGACATGCTGGCGCCGCTCGCCGCGCGTATCGCGAACCTCGGCTGGCATATCGAACTGGTGGTGCAGGGCGCGCGGCTGCCGGAACTCGAGCGTCATCTTGCGGTGCTGCCTTGTCCGCTCGTCATCGACCATATCGCGCATGTGCCGCAGCCCGGCGGGCTGTCGTCGGCCGCGTTTCGCACCGCGCAACGCCTCGTCGAAAAGGGCCATACGTGGATCACGTTGTCGGGGCCGTACGTCGACAGCAAGACGGGGGCGCCCGCCTACGACGACGTCGCGCCGGTCGCGAAGGCGCTGATCGACATGGCGCCGGAACGCATGCTGTGGGGCACCGACTGGCCGCACCCGACGCAGAAGACGGACAAGCCGGACGACGCAAGCCTGCTGGACGTGATCGCCGGGTGGATCGGGCGTCCGGACTGGCAGCAGCGGATATTCGTCACGAACCCGGCGAAGCTGTACGGATTTGCATAGCGCAATGCGGTGGGCCGGCATCGGTGCGCCCCGACAGCGGGTACGTCGTCAATGGCCTGCCGCATACGAAGCAAAGACTTTCTTCAGGTATGCCAGGAATACTTTGACGGCCGGGCTACTCCGGCGGCTCTCGGGCCAGAGCGCGGTGATAGTGGAGCGCGGTTCGACGAACTCGGTGAGGACCGGCACGAGCTCCCCGCGCCGAACGTACGATGCAGCGACATACGTCGGTGAAATGCCCACGCCTCCACCTGCCGCCATGACGGCAGCTACCGCATCGCTGGTATCGACAACGATGCCCGCATCCGGCGTGAGGCTGAGCGACGCTTCGCCCGTGGCAAAGGTCCAGCGAAGAACTTGCCCCGAACTTTGAAAGCGAAAGTTCACGCAATCGTGATCCACGAGGTCGTCGGGATGTCTTGGCACACCGCGTTTGGCAAGGTAGTCCGGAGACGCGTAGGCGCCGATGTAGTGAGGGGAAAGCGCTCGCGAGACCAAACGAGAGCCCGCGAGGTCCCCCACGCGAACAGCCACGTCGATACCTTCACCGACGAGGTCGACGAAATGATCGCCCAGGCGCAGGTCGAGCGACAGTTTTGGAAAGCGCTGACGAAACGCGGGTAGGGCGGGCGCGATCAGATGGACCCCGATCGGGAGCGGCGCGGTCACTTTCAGGATGCCCGCAGGCTCGGATCGCGCCGAGGCAGCAGCCTGTTCGATCGCTTCCATTTCCGACAGCAGGCGCAGCGTGCGTTCATGCAGGTCGCGCCCCTCGTAAGTCAGCGTCAATGACCGTGTCGTGCGGTTGAACAGTTTGATCTCGAAGTGACGCTCCAGGCGCTGGATACTTTTGCTCACAGCGGAAAGCGTTACGCCAAGCGCGCGCGCTGCAGCCGAATAGCTTCCTAACGATGCCGCGCGGCTAAATGCGATGAGACCGGTGAGGCGGTCCAGGCTGATTTGTTCCATGGCGGAAATATAGAAGCGAATGCGGCGCTGATTATCAATGTCCGCTGCCAAGTATAGAGTGCTCTGCACGGCGCCGTCTTGAGTTGCGCCGGCTGACAGGGCCCACTTCATGAACTCCGATTTCGATTCGCATTCACTCGAGAGCAAGTCCGTCCTCATCTTCGGCGGAACGTCCGGAATCGGCCTTTCCGCGGCCAAACAGGCCAAGGCCGCCGGTGCAAGCGTCACGGTTGTCGGGTTCAACCCGGAGGGCGCCGAACAGGTCGCGATCGAGAATGGATTCGCGGGTTGGCGAAGCGCCGACGTGACCAAGCCGGAGACCATCGTCGCGGCATTGGCGGACATCGCTCACGTCGACCATCTCGTTCTCCTCGCGGGAACCTTCGTGGCAGGCAAGGTACTCGAGGCGGACGTCGACTATCTACGGCGGGCGTTCGACGAGCGCGTTTGGGCAGCCGTCCATACCTTGCGCGCATTGGGTGACCGTCTGGCGGCCGATGCCTCCGTCACGTTCATTTCCGGCGTGTTGGCCGATCGACCCAACGCCTATGGCACAGCCATTCTTGCGTCCGCGTCGGCCGCGATGGAGGCGCTGGCCAGGGGGCTGGTTCTCGAACTTGCGCCTCGCCGTGTCAACACCGTTTCGCCCGGCACCACCGATACACCGTTGCTGGCTCGCACGCTCGGTGAAGGTCGTGACGCGTACGTCAACGCATTGAAGGACAAATTGCCGCTGCACCGTTTGGGAACCGCCGAAGAAGTGGGCGCTGCCGTGGTGTTCCTCATGAGCAATGGATCCATGAACGGCGAGACGATTCATGTCGACGGCGGCGCTCGCCTTGTCTGAGTCCGATAAAGAGTTGCCGGCATTTCCACGTTGGCAAAAACGAGAAGGAGGTTCGGGTGCCTACGCTGTTCGATCCGTTGCGACTCGGTGCGATTGAAGCGCCCAACCGTATCTTCATGGCGCCGATGACGCGTGCGCGGGGAACGCGCGAACACGTACCGACCGCGATGATGGCGGACTATTACAGTCAGCGTGCGTCCGCGGGGCTCATCATCTCGGAGGCGATCGGCATCTCCCGGCAGGGCCTGGGATGGCCTTACGCCACCGGGCTGTGGGCAACTGCGCAAATTGCCGGCTGGCGTACGGTGACCGATGCCGTGCACGAAGCGGGTGGTCGCATCATCGCTCAGCTTTGGCATATGGGGCGAGTCGTGCATCCGAGCTTTCTGAATGGCGCACCGCCTGTCTCCTCGTCCGGGACGACGGCGCCCGGCCATGCTCACACCTACTCGGGCAAGCAGCCCTACACGCAGGCACGCGCACTCGAGACAAACGAAATTCCCGCGGTTGTCGAGCAGTTCGCCGCCGCAGCGCGGAATGCGCTGCAGGCCGGCTTCGACGGCGTACAGCTGCATGCGTCGAACGGTTATCTGATCGATCAATTCCTGCGAGACAGTGCCAACTTCCGCAGCGACGCGTATGGCGGATCGATCTCGAATCGGCTCAGGCTTCTCATCGAGGCAACCCGGGCTGTCGCGGATGTAGCGGGTCCCGGCCGTACCAGCGTTCGTCTGTCTCCCAACGGCGAAACCCAGGGCGTGCGTGACAGCGATCCCTTGCCGTTGTTTGTCGCGGCCGCCGAGGCGCTATCCGCGGTAGGGATCGGATTCCTGGAACTGCGTGAGCCTCCGCTGAACGGCAGTTTCGGCGTCGGCTACCTCGATCCGCTCGCTGCGAAAATTCGACCGGCTTTCAAAGGACCGTTGGTGCTCAACTCGGATTTCGACGCCATTCGCGCTCAGGCGGAACTCGATGCGGGCGTTGGCGACGCCGTTACGTTCGGGCGCCCGTTCATCTCCAATCCGGATTTCCCCCGGCGTCTGGCCGAAGCGATTCCGCTCGCGTCGGACGACCCGGCAACGTGGTTCACGCAAGACGCGGAGGGCTACATCGATTACCCGTTCGCGGCGTCGACGTAACTCTGCCTTCCTGAAGCGGGCTCAAGATCGGGCGGCACCCGTGTACGTCCCTTTCGCCTGCCGGCCGCATTCGGGCGACAACCACCCGAGATCGCGCTTGCCACGACGACTTCCGCAGCAACCGTTACTTCCCTGCAACCGTACGAAAGGAACACGATCATGTCATTCATTACCACGCGAGACGGCGTCGACATTTTCTACAAGGACTGGGGGCCCAGGGATGCTCAGCCGATCGTGTTCCATCACGGCTGGCCACTCTCCGCGGATGACTGGGATGCCCAGATGCTCTTCTTCCTGTCGAACGGGTATCGCGTCATTGCGCACGACCGGCGCGGACACGGGCGCTCGTCGCAGGTCGCCGAAGGTCACGACATGGATCATTACGCAGCGGACGTGTTTGCGCTCGTCGAGACGCTGGACGTCAGGAATGCCGTGCATATCGGCCATTCCACCGGTGGCGGCGAAGTCGCGCGCTATGTTGCAAGGCACGGCGGGCCGGCGGGGCGTGTCGCCAAGGCAATTCTTGTGAGCGCCGTGACGCCGCTGATGCTGAAGACGCCATCGAATCCCGAAGGCCTGCCGCAGGATGTCTTCGACGGGCTACGCAAGGGGCTCGCCGAAAATCGCGCGCAGTTCTTCGTAGACGTGCCCGCGGGTCCGTTCTACGGGTTCAACCGTCCGGATGCGACCGTTCATCCGGGCGTTATCCAGAACTGGTGGCGCCAGGGAATGATGGGTAGCGCGAAGGCCCACTACGACGGTATCGAGGCGTTTTCGGAAACGGACCAGACCGAAGATCTCCAGTTGATCGACGTGCCGACGCTGGTGCTTCACGGCGAAGACGACCAGATCGTCCCGTACAAAGACGCGGCGCTCAAGACAATCAAGCTGTTGAAGAACGGCACGCTGAAGACGTTCCCGGGCTTCTCTCATGGGATGTTGACCGTCAACGCAGGTGTCTTGAACCCTGAATTGCTGGCATTCGTTCAAGGCTAAGACCGGCGGTACATGGAGACCCTGCCTGTGCGCCATGTACCGCGCCTGCTTTCCACCCCCTAATCCGTGGAGCCGAGATGACTACCGATGTTTTGACTGTGGCGCTTCGCTTCTTTTCGCTTTGGACGGAGAACCGCATCGACGACGCACTGTCGATGCTCTCCGATGATGTCCTCTACGATAACGTTCCGTTCCCCGACATCGTTGGACGGGACAATGTCCGCAAATTCCATGGCGACTTCGGGATCGGTACGACGTTCAAGGCCGACTGGACGGTGACCCATATCGCCGCAGCGGGAAACGTCGTTCTCAATGAGCGGATCGACGTCTTTCAACACGCATCAGGCGGAAAAATCACGCTTCCCGTGATGGGCACACTCACCATCGTCGATGATCGAATCACGGTTTGGCGAGACTACTTCGATCCCGCGGACTTCGATCGGCAGTTGAGCGCAATCAAGCAGTAGTCTTGAACTGCGGCCGCGGATCATGCAATCCATTGCCGACGCGAGGATCATCTCGGCGCTATTCCCCGGCCGTTTCGAGCCACGCCACTGCGGCTTGTAGACATCGTCGCCAACTTGCACGAGTTCGCCACTCAATGCACAGCGCCCCTTGCGCCGTGATTTCGCGTTGACCCAGCGCTGCTCGTCATAGCGACAGCGTGTCGAGTCGCTCCACGACACGAGGACCGTCGACCCATTCAGACGCTCGACGGCGACGATGGCCCTGGCGACTTCGTCAATACCGTTCGCCCGGACGCCGGTTCCGTTCGGCTCTCGCGCTGCGCTCACGTTGCCGCGCCCCTGCTCCGGTACACGGGTTCCACCGTCGAGCATGGACGCAAGCGCCGCGATCATCTGTTCCCAGGGACTGAGGTCGTTCATGCCATGCATCTTCGAAAATGGTGTGAGAGATGCGTCCCCTCAACTAGCGGCCGGGATATGGCCGCTTTTCAGTGATGCGCGCGGTATGCCACCCAGTCGATCGGCGAATGACAGGTATTGTTTCGCTTAAGGACGTTCACGACAGCGTGGAGGATACGACGTCTATTTTTTATTGAAAATTGGCGTAGGACTCCGATGTGTCATTCCACGAGGGAACAGGTCAGGGATGAGCGCTTGCGCGTTGGGCCGAAGTTCCTGACGAAGGGGGTTACCCGGCGCATCCGTATTAACCCTGATTAAAAACCCTTATCACGGTGAAATATTCCGCATCTTATTGAACCGATATCGGCTGGATATAGTGGCTCGCTTTCCCGCACGCGCCATCGGCGTGCGCAGATAAACGCAGGAGCCCCTTGATGACCACCGATATCCGATTCACCGAAGTCGAGGATCTGATGCCCGCCGCCGACGGGCTGCGCGAGATCCGTCACCACATCCACCACCACCCCGAACTCGCGTACGAAGAGCACGACACGGCCGCGCTCGTCGCGGACAAGCTCGAGCAATGGGGCTGGCAGGTGACGCGCGGGGTCGGCAAGACGGGCGTGGTCGGCACGCTGCGAGTGGGCGACGGCGCGCGCAGCATCGGCATTCGCGCGGACATGGACGCGCTGCCGATCGTCGAGGCGACCGGCCTGCCGTATGCGAGCGGCACGCACGGCAAGATGCACGCGTGCGGCCACGACGGCCACACGACGATGCTGCTCGGCGCCGCGCAGCATCTCGCGAAGACGCGCAACTTCTCGGGCACCGTGCACCTGTATTTCCAGCCCGCGGAAGAGCACGGCGTCGACAGCGGCGCGAAGAAGATGATCGACGACGGCCTGTTCGAGCGCTTCCCGTGCGATGCGGTGTTCGGCATGCACAACCATCCGGGCGCGGCGCCGGGCGTGTTCCTCACGCGGCGCGGCCCGTTCATGTCTGCCGGCGACAAGGCGATCATCACGATCGAAGGCGTCGGCGGCCACGCGGCGCGGCCGCATCTGACGGTCGATCCGGTCGTCGTCGCCGCGAGCATCGTGATGGCGCTGCAGACGATCGTCGCGCGCAACGTCGACCCGTCGCAGCCGGCCGTCGTCACGGTCGGCTCGATGCACGCGGGCACCGCGAACAACGTGATTCCGAACGGCGCGCGCCTCGAACTCAGCGTACGTTCGTTCAGTCCCGAAGTGCGCGCGCTGCTCAAGCGCCGCATCACCGAACTGGCGCAAACGCAAGCCGCGAGCTACGGCGCGAGCGCGAACGTCGAGTACATCGAGGGCTATCCGGTCGTCGTCAATACGGATGCCGAAACGGATTTCGCCGCGCAGGTCGCGCGCGAACTCGTCGGCGATGCGCACGTGGTCGAGCAGACCGATCTGCTGATGGGCAGCGAGGATTTCGCGTTCATGCTGCAGCAGCGGCCGGGCTCGTTCGTGCGGCTCGGCAACGGCGAAGGCGAGGACGGCTGCATGGTGCACAACCCGAAATACGACTTCAACGATCGCAACCTGCCGATCGGCGCGGCGTTCTGGACGCGCCTCGTCGAGCGTTACCTCGGGCGGTGATCGCGGCGGCGGCGCGCGGCCGGCGCTTCCGGCCGCATTGACAGGAGAGGATAGCGATGCAGAAAGATCATCTCGCGCTGCACCCGGCGCCGGCGGGCGCCGCCGAAGCCGGCGCTGCCGGTGCGCCGGCCGTCACGCGGCGCGGCGCGATCGCGGCGGCCGTGATCGGCAACTGGCTGGAATTCTTCGACTTCACCGTGTACGGCTTCTTCGCGGTGCTGATCGGCAAGCTGTTCTTCCCGTCGAGCGACCCGACCACGTCGCTGCTGCTGTCGGTCGCGACCTTCGCCGCCGGTTTCTTCACGCGGCCGCTGGGCAGCGTCGTGCTCGGCGTCTATGCGGACCGCAAGGGGCGCAAGGCCGCGCTGAACCTGACGATCATGCTGATGGCGCTCGGCACCGGCCTGATCGCGATCGCTCCGACCTATGCGCAGGTCGGCGTGGCCGCGCCGTTGCTCGTCGTGTTCGCGCGCTTGCTGCAGGGCTTCTCGCAGGGCGGCGAATTCGGCGCGGCGACGTCGACGCTGCTCGAACAGGGCGGCACGTCGCGCCGCGCGTTCCGTGCGAGCTGGCAGCTCGCGACGCAGGGCGGCGCCGCGCTGATGGGCTCGGGCTTCGCGGCGCTGCTGTCGAACACGATGACGACGGATGCGCTGGAGGGCTGGGGCTGGCGGCTGCCGTTTCTCGTCGGCGTGCTGATCGCGCCGGTCGGGATGGTCCTGCGCCGCCGGCTCGCGGACGACGCGCCCGGCGACCGCCATCACGGCATCGAGCGCGGCGTGCTGCGCGAGCTGTTCTCGAAGCACACGCGCACGGTGCTGCTGCTGATGCTCACGGTGATGGGCGGCACGGTGTCGACCTACATCCTGACGTTCTACATGCCGACCTACGCGATCCATACGCTCGGCCTGCCGATGAAGCTGTCGATGTTCGTCGGCGTCGCGTCGGGCTGCGTGATGCTGGTCACGTGCCCGCTGTTCGGCTGGCTGTCGGACAGGCTCGGCAGCCGCCGCCTGCCGATCTTCGTCGGCCGCGGCGTGCTGGTCGTGCTGCTGTTTCCGGCGTTCTGGCTGATGAATCATCATCCGACGCTGTCGGTGATCTTGCCGCTGACGGCGCTGATGCTGCTGTTCTATTCGCTCGGTTCGGCCTCGGAAATGGCGTTGATGTGCGAGTCGCTGCCGCGCCACGTGCGGGCGACGGGCATTTCGATCGCGTATGCGCTCGCGGTGACGATCTTCGGCGGCACCGCGCAGCTGATCGCGACCTGGCTCGTGAAGACGACCGGCAGCAAGCTCGCGCCGGCCGGCTACGTGGCCGCGTGCGTAGTGCTGTCGCTGATCGCGGTCGCGATGCTGCGCGAGACGGCGCGGGAATCGCTGGACTGACCCGGCGCGCGATGCGCGGCGCGAGCGGCGACGCGGCCGTGTGCGCTTACCGCCCGCGCACCACTCTCAGGTACGACGCGAGCATCGTCGCGAGTTCCTGCGCGGCCGGCGTCAGCGGCACGGCCGCGCGCTGCGGCAGGCAAATGTCCTGCGATTCCGCAAGCTCGCGCACGGGCACTTTCACGAGCGCGCCGGCGAACGGCCCGTGCCGCGTGAGGGCTTCGGTTTCGAGCGCGAGGGAATCGGTCTGCGTGACGATCCGCAGCGTCTCGAACATCCCTTCGACGGTCGCGAGAATCGTCGGCGGCGGCTGGCCGTGCGCGTCGAAGTACGCAAGCAGCCGGTTGACGACCGGATCGGCGCTCAGGTTCGGCGAGCGCGTCGACACCCATCCGTAACCGGCCAGCTCCACGAGCGATTGCGCGTGCATTGCCGGATGCCCGTTGCAGACGACCACCGGCGCCGACGTGCGCAGCGGCGTGACCGCGAGATCGGTCGTGTCGGTCTGCTTCGCGACCAGCGCGATCGCGAAATCGACCGCGCTTTCGCGCAGCCAGCCGATCATCATCCGCGACGTGCCGGTGCGCAGGTGCACGTCGACCTTGTCGAAGCGCGCGCGGCACGCGGTCAGTACAGGCGCGAACGCGTCGATCAGCGGCTCGGTCACGAGGCCGAGCGTGACGGTGCCTTCGTACGCGCCGCTCAACTGACGGATTTCCCGCTCGACCTGCTCGCATTCGCCGAGGATCGAACCGGAACGCGCGAGCAGCCGCTGGCCGACCGCCGTCGGCACGATCCCGCGATCCGCTTCGTGACGGCCGGCGCGCCGCTCGGCCGTGTGGCGGGCCCGGTGCCGGTGCGCCACGGGATGCTGCGGGGCGCGTGAGCGACGCGGCGAGCCCCTGTCCGAACGGCGCCCCGCAATTTTCGTTCTCGTCAAATTGACCGGGCGTGGCCGCACCCCTAAATTGGTCGATGCGGAGCGCACCCCGCGTTCCGTGAGAAGGACGTTTCAAGCAGAGTCAGAGTTGAGCGGGCGGCGAATGCCGCCCGTCTTTTTATCCGCGCGATCCGCGAATGACCGTCGGGCCGATCCCGCGAGCGAAGTCACCGCTCACCCGCGCCGCGCCACCAGTTCCGAGACCGTCTGCGCGGCCTGCTGCAGCGGCCCGAGAAACTCCTTCACCATCTGCTTCGCGGTATGCCGCTGCGCGTTGCCGCTGATGTTCATCGCGGCGATGATCTGCCCGCGCCGATTGCGGATCGGCGCCGACAGCGACATCAGCCCCACTTCGAGTTCCTGGTCGACCACGGCCCAGCCCTGCTGGCGCGCCTGCGCGATCGCCGCCTTCAGTTCGCCGAGGTCGGTGATCGTGCGCGGCGTATGTGCGCGGATGCCGCTCTGTGCGAGCGTTTCGTCGAGCGCCGCGTCGTCGAGCGCGGACAGCAGCACGCGGCCCATCGACGTGCAGTACGCGGGCAGCCGGCTGCCGATCGACAGGTTGATCGTCATGATCTTGCGGGTCGGCACGCGCAGCACGTAGACGATCTCGGTGCGGTCGAGCACCGCGGCCGAGCAGCTTTCGTGGATCTGCGCGGACAGCTGCTCCATCACCGGATCGGCGAGATTCCAGAACGGCATCGACGTCAGATACGCGAAGCCGAGCTCGAGAATCTTCGGCGTGAGCCGGAACAGCCGGCCGTCGGCCTCGACGTAGCCGAGCGTCTGCAGCGTGAGCAGGATCCGGCGTGCGCCCGCGCGCGTGAGGCCGGTGGCCGACGCGACCTCGGTGAGCGTCTGCTCCGGGCGCGTCGCGTCGAACGCGCGGATCACCGCGAGGCCGCGCGCGAACGACTGCACATAGGAGTCGCCGGGTTTCGTTTGAATATCGTCGGTTGTCATGAGCGCCTGGAATGTCGTGCAGCCGAGAAGATAGCGCATGGGGCCCGACACGCCAACCGCCCGGCGGACCGCGCGCTTGACAGGTCGTCCCTGCACTCCCTATGATGCGTTGAACGTTCGATACACGATCTTATGTTCGTATATAGAACATTTAAGCGCATCCCGGCGGGCAATGCAAGGGGCGCGCCCTGTTCATTTCCCAGCCTTCCAAGGGACCGGAGACACTGATGACCGAAGCTTTTCTGTGTGATGCGATCCGTACGCCGATCGGGCGTTACGGCGGTGCACTGTCCGGCGTGCGCGCCGACGATCTGGGCGCGGTGCCGCTCAAGGCGCTCGTCGAGCGCAACCGCGACGTCGACTGGACGGCGATCGACGACGTGATCTACGGCTGCGCGAATCAGGCCGGCGAGGACAACCGCAACGTCGCGCGCATGTCGGCGCTGCTCGCGGGTTTGCCGGAAAGCGTGCCGGGTTCGACGATCAACCGCCTGTGCGGGTCGGGAATGGATGCGGTCGGCGTGGCCGCGCGCGCGATCAAGTCGGGCGAGGCCGCGCTGATGGTCGCGGGCGGCGTCGAGAGCATGACGCGCGCGCCGTTCGTGATGGGCAAGGCCGCGAGCGCGTTCGCGCGCCAGGCCGACATCTACGACACGACGATCGGCTGGCGCTTCGTCAATCCGCTGATGAAACAACTGCACGGTGTCGATTCGATGCCGGAAACCGCCGAGAACGTCGCGGTCGATTACCACATCAGCCGCGCGGATCAGGACCTGTTCGCGCTGCGCAGCCAGCAGAAGGCCGCGCGCGCAGCAGGACGGCACGCTCGCCGAAGAAATCGTGCCGGTCACGATTGCGCAGAAGAAGGGCGACCCGCTGGTCGTGTCGCGCGACGAGCATCCGCGCGAGACGTCGCTCGAGACGCTCGCGAAGCTGAAGGGCGTCGTGCGCCCGGACGGCTCGGTCACGGCCGGCAATGCATCGGGTGTGAACGACGGCGCCGCCGCGCTGCTGCTCGCGAACGAGGCCACCGCGAAGCGCTTCGGCCTGACGCCGCGCGCCCGCGTGCTGGGCATCGCGACGGCCGGCGTCGCGCCGCGCGTGATGGGCATCGGCCCCGCGCCGGCCACGCAGAAGCTGCTCGCGCGGCTCGGGATGACGATCGACCAGTTCGACGTGATCGAGCTGAACGAAGCGTTCGCGTCGCAAGGTCTCGCGGTGCTGCGCATGCTCGGCGTCGCCGACGACGATCCGCGCGTGAACCCGAACGGCGGTGCGATCGCGCTTGGCCATCCGCTCGGCGCATCGGGTGCGCGCCTCGTGACCACCGCGATGTACCAGTTGCATCGCACGAACGGCCGCTTTGCGCTGTGCACGATGTGCATCGGCGTCGGCCAGGGCATCGCGATCGCGATCGAACGCGTGTGAGCGGTGTGATGCGGTGAAGCGGCCGGATACGCGCCGCTTCACCGCTGCGCTGTTTTCGCCACGAAGGGCGGCACGAGATGTCTCGTGCCGCCCTTCGTCGTTCACCGGCTTGCGACGGTTGCCGGAGCGCGCCGTCATCCGCGTGCCGGCCGTCAGGCCGTCGGCCCTTCCAGATGAATATCCTCGGGCTCGAGCGCGTAAAGCTCGGGATCGGGCGACGGGCTGACCGTGAAGCCGAGCCGCAGGTAGAAGTCGATCGTGCGCCGCGACGGCGTGGCCGATACGTACAGCCGCTCTGCGCCCATCGCGCGCGCCAGCGGGCGGGCCGACAGCGCGTCGCGTTCGGCGGCGGTGCGGCATGCCTTTGGGCGGCACCATGCGATAGCCGTCCGATTCGCGTTCTTCCGGAAACGGCATCGAGCCGCCATTGCGAAAGAATGCAGCCTGATCGCCTTCATGGCTGTCTTGCGCAACCGTCGCCGTATTCCGGGACAGCCGATTCAGTTCGTGCCATGTCTTTTTCATCGGATTCGAATTCCGGTGGAACGGAGCAGGATAAGCCGATCGTTTCGCCGCACGCAACGGCCGCTGGCATTACCAATGTCGTGTTGTGCTTCGTGACGGACAGATAACGTGCGCGGGGATTATCGCCGGATTATTTGATCTAAATCATGGCAATGACCGGAGTGCCCGTTTTATTCGTTTTGAAATTAAGGTTTGCCGGTGAATTGCCGACAGCAAGGACGAGAGGGTCGTAAAGCGAACAACCGTTTTTCGGCTACTGAGCGCGAATTCAGCGCGGCGCGGACGACAGATCCGCCTTTCGGAGCCTTGCATGCGCAACAACCAGCCCGTTACCCAACAGGAATTCGATTTTCCCGACGACGTCACGCTGATGTCGACGACCGATGCCGACAGCATCATCACCTACGCAAACACGACGTTCGCGCAGGTGAGCGGCTTCTCGACCGAGGAGCTCGTCGGCCAGCCGCACAACGTGGTGCGTCACCCGGACATGCCGAAGGAGGCGTTCGCCGACATGTGGGCGACGCTCAAGGGCGGCGAGCCGTGGACCGCGCTCGTGAAGAACCGCCGCAAGAACGGCGACCACTACTGGGTGCGTGCGAACGCGATTCCGGTGATGCGCGACGGCGCGCCGCACGGCTACATGTCGGTGCGCACGAAGGCGCCGCACGACGAGAGCAAAGCCGCGGACGCGCTGTATCGCGCGTTCCGCGACGGCAAGGCCGGCCAGCGCCGGTTCCACAAGGGGCTCGTCATTCGCACCGGGCTGCTGCGGATCGCTTCGCTGCCGCAGACGATGTCGGTGCGTGCACGCGTTCATTCGGCGCTGTGCGTGCTGGCGCCGGCGGTCGTCGGTGCGGGCTGGGCTTGCGGGCTCAGCGGCGGCGAGCTCGCGGCGTTTGCCGGCGTGACGGCCGGCGTGGCGGCCGCGGCCGGCTGGTGGCTCGACGCGCAGATCGTGCAACCGCTGAAGCGGCTGCACGAGCAGGCGCTGCACGTCGCGACCGGCGAGAGCCGGCGCGGCGTGCGGATGGACCGCGTCGACGAGATCGGCATGACGCTGCGCACGATCAACCAGCTCGGGCTGATGTTCCGCTGGCTCGTCGACGACGTCAGCGAGCAGGTTCACAACGTGCAGCGCGCGAGCAACGAGATCGCGCAGGGCAACAGCGACCTGAGCGCGCGTACCGAACAGGCCGCGTCGAGCGTGCAGCAGACGGCCGCGTCGATGGCCGAGATGACGGCGACCGTATCGAGCAATGCGGAAACGGCGCTGCAGGCGAACCAGTTGTCGGTGTCCGCGAGCGAGGCGGCCGGGCGCGGTGGGCAGGCGGTGAGCGAAGTCGTCACGACGATGAGCGAGATCACCGACAGCTCGCGCAGGATCGCCGACATCATCGGCGTGATCGACGGCATCGCGTTCCAGACCAACATCCTCGCGTTGAACGCGGCCGTCGAGGCGGCGCGCGCGGGCGAACAGGGGCGCGGCTTCGCGGTGGTGGCCGGCGAAGTGCGGGCGCTCGCGCAGCGCAGCGCGAACGCGGCGAAGGAAATCAAGACGCTGATCGGCGCGAGCGTCGAACGCGTCGAGTCGGGCGTGCGGATCGTCGATGGCGCGGGCAAGACGATGGAGGAGATCGTCACGCAGGTGAAGCGCGTGTCGGATCTGATCGCGGAGATCAGCTCGTCGACGGCCGAACAGAGCACGGGCGTCGCGCAAGTGGACCAGGCGGTCGTGCATCTGGACAACATCACGCAGCAGAACGCGGCGCTCGTCGAGCAGAGCACGGCGGCGTCGGAAAGCCTGAAGCAGCAGGCGACGCGGCTCGTGGATGCGGTGAACGTGTTCAGGTGAAGGTTGCAGCGTGCGCGACGGGCGGATTCGATCAACGACTCCGGAACGTCGCGCACGGCACATGTTCAGATTGTCGAATTCAATCGAATGACGTCAAACACGTCGTATCGGCGACATTGGCGTTGCGTGTTCAATCGGGCCGAACGCATTACGTCGAATGGTCGGACGAATGGGCGTCAGGTTGTCGTACGGGCATGCATTCCGGTTTATCCATAAACAAAGCATTCGGCAAAAGCGCGATGATGCCTATTTAATGCATATTTACCCGGGTGGGGCATAAGGTTTTCGCCGAATTTGCCGACAGTGCAGGAGCCTGACTCACACGCATGCGATTCGATCGCCATGCGCGGCGTCTCGAATCAATCGACGAGCGGACGCAAGATCCGCCACCCGGAGTTCCACACCATGCGCAACAACCAGCCTGTCACGCAACGCGAATTCGAATTTGCCGATGATGCGACGCTGATGTCGACGACCGACGTCGACAGCCACATCACGTACGCGAACGCGGCGTTCATCCAGGTCAGCGGCTTTTCTCCCGAGGAGATCGAAGGCCAGCCGCACAACGTGGTGCGGCATCCGGACATGCCGAAGGAAGCGTTCGCCGACATGTGGGCGACGCTCAAGGGCGGCGAGCCGTGGACCGCGCTCGTGAAGAATCGCCGCAAGAACGGTGATCACTACTGGGTGCGTGCGAACGCGATTCCGGTGATGCGCAACGGGCAGCCGAAGGGCTACATGTCGGTGCGCACGAAGGCGACGCGCGACGAGATCGCGGCCGCCGAGGCGCTGTATCGCGATTTCCGCGAAGGCAAGGCCGGCAGCCGCCGGTTCCACAAGGGATTGATCGTCCGCACGGGCGCGATGCGCGTCGCGTCGCTGTTCCAGACGATGTCGGTGCGGGTCCGGCTGGTGTCGACGCTGTGCGTGCTCGCGCCGGCCGTCATCGGCGCCGGCTGGGCGGCCGGGTTGACCGGCGGCGGGCTCGCGGCGTTCGCCGGTGCGGCGGTCGGCGTGACGGCGGCCGCCGGGCTGTGGCTCGACGCGCAGATCGTGCGGCCCCTTGGGCAGCTGCGCGACGAGGCGTTGCGCGTGGCGACCGGCGAGAGCCGCAGCGGCGTGCGGATGAACCGCGTCGACGAGATCGGCATGACGCTGCGCACGATCAACCAGCTCGGGCTGATGTTCCGCTGGCTCGTCGACGACGTCAGCGAGCAGGTGCTGAACGTGCAGCGCGCGAGCAACGAGATCGCGCAGGGCAACAGCGACCTGAGCGCGCGCACCGAGCAGGCGTCGACGAGCGTGCAGCAGACGGCCGCGTCGATGGCCGAGATGACGGCGACCGTGTCGAGCAATGCGGAAACGGCGCTGCAGGCGAATCAGTTGTCGGTGTCCGCGAGCGAGGCGGCCGGGCGCGGCGGGCAGGCGGTGAGCGAAGTCGTCGCGACGATGAACGACATCACCGACAGCTCGCGCAAGATCGCGGACATCATCGGCGTGATCGACGGCATCGCGTTCCAGACCAATATCCTCGCGCTGAACGCGGCTGTCGAGGCGGCGCGCGCGGGCGATCAAGGGCGCGGCTTCGCGGTGGTGGCCGGCGAAGTGCGGGCGCTCGCGCAGCGCAGCGCGAACGCGGCGAAGGAAATCAAGACGCTGATCGGCGCGAGCGTCGAGCGGGTCGAGTCGGGCGCGCGGATCGTCGATGGCGCGGGCAAGACGATGGAAGAGATCGTCACGCAGGTGAAGCGTGTGTCGGATCTGATCGCGGAGATCAGCTCGTCGACGGCCGAGCAGAGCACGGGCGTCGCGCAAGTGGACCAGGCGGTCGTGCATCTGGACAACATCACGCAACAGAACGCGGCGCTCGTCGAGCAGAGCACGGCGGCGTCGGAGAGCCTGAAGCAGCAGGCGACGCGGTTGGTGGAGGCGGTGAACGTGTTCCGCTGATCGCGGCAGGGGAAGGTGACGCGGACGCGACGGAGAGGGTGCCGGCCCGCGTCGGGCCGCCCGGTTCCGGCCGGGCGGCCACGGCCTGTCGCCGAGGCGGCAGGCCCCGACCGTCAGACGGCCAGGCAGAGGTACTTGATCACGACGTAGTCGTCGATGCCGTAGTGCGAGCCTTCGCGGCCGAGGCCCGACTGCTTGACGCCGCCGAACGGCGCGACTTCGTTCGAGATCAGGCCCGTGTTCACGCCGACCATCCCGTATTCGAGCGCTTCGGCCACCTTCCACACGCGGCCGATGTCGCGGCTGTAGAAGTACGCGGCGAGGCCGAACTCGGTGTCGTTCGCGAGGCGGATCACCTCGTCGTCGCTGCCGAACTTGAACAGCGGCGCGAGCGGCCCGAACGTCTCTTCCTTCGCGACCTTCATCGCCGGCGTGACGCCCGTCAGCACGGTCGGCTCGAAGAAGCCGTGGCCGAGCGCATGGCGCTTGCCGCCCGTCACGACGGTCGCGCCCTTCGCGAGCGCGTCCTCGAGGTGCGCCTCGACCTTCAGCACGGCCGCCTCGTTGATCAGCGGGCCCTGCGTGACGCCCGGCTCCGTGCCGCGGCCGACCTTCAACTGGCCGACGGCCGCCGCGAGCTTCTGCGCGAACTGGTCGTACACGGCTTCGTGCACGTAGAAGCGGTTCGTGCACACGCACGTCTGGCCGCTGTTGCGGTACTTCGACGCGATCGCGCCCTGCACGGCCGCATCGAGATCGGCATCGTCGAACACGATGAACGGCGCGTTGCCGCCAAGCTCCAGCGACACCTTCTTGACCGTCGCCGCGCATTGCGACATCAGCAGACGGCCGACCGGCGTCGAGCCGGTGAACGACAGCTTGCGCACGATCGGGTTCGACGTCAGTTCGCCGCCGATCGCCTTCGGGTCGCCCGTGACGACGCTGAACACGCCGGCCGGCACGCCCGCGCGCTCGGCCAGCACGGCCATCGCGAGCGCCGAGAACGGCGTCGCTTCGGCCGGCTTCACGACGATCGGGCAGCCCGCGGCGAGCGCCGGGCCGACCTTGCGGGTAATCATCGCCGCCGGGAAGTTCCACGGCGTGATCGCCGCGCACACGCCGATCGCTTCCTTCGTCACGACGATGCGCTTGTCGCTCGCCGGCGTCGGGATCGTGTCGCCGTACACGCGCTTGCCTTCTTCCGCGAACCACTCGAGGAACGACGCCGCGTAGCCGATCTCGCCCTTCGCCTCGGCCAGCGACTTGCCCTGCTCGGTCGTCAGGATCAGCGCGAGATCGTCGGCGTTCTCCATCATCAGGTCGTGCCACTTGCGCAGGATCGCCGCGCGTTCCTTCGCGGTCTTCTTGCGCCACGCCGGCCATGCGGCGTTCGCGGCTTCGATCGCGTGACGCGTCTCGGCCGTGCCCATTGCCGGCACGGTGCCGAGCAGGCCGCCGGTCGCCGGGTTGCGGACGTCGAACGTTTCGCCGTTCGACGCGCGTTGCCATTCGCCGTCTATGTACGCCTGCTCGCGGAACAGCGACGGATCTTTCAGTGCCAGGGTTTCCTGAACGGTGCTCATATGAATCGCCTGCTTTGAAAAGGACGGAAGAAAACGGCCGCCGCCGTCTTCACGACGGCGGCGGCGCATTCAGTGGAAGGGAACGGGCACTCAGGCCGGCACGCCGACCGTTTCCTTCAGCACTTCCTCGAGGATCACGAGCGCTTCGTCGAACACGGCTTGCGGGATCGTCAGCGGGAACAGGAAGCGCACGACGTTCGAGTACACGCCGCACACGAGCAGCAGCAGGCCGCGCTCGAGCGCACGCGTCTGCACGCGCTTCGTGAATTCGGCATCCGGCTCGCCCGAACCCGGCTTCAGGAATTCGACCGCGATCATCGCGCCCGGGCCGCGCACGTCGGCGATCTGCGGCACGTCGGCCTGCAGCGCGTTCAGCTTTGCCTTCAGCACGTCGCCGAGCTGCGTCGCGCGCTCGCACAGCTTTTCTTCGTCGATGATCTCGAGCACCGCGTGCGCCGATGCGACGGCCAGCGGGTTGCCCGCGTAGGTGCCGCCGAGGCCGCCGGGCGCCGCCGCGTCCATCAGGTCCGCACGGCCGACGACGCCCGACAGCGGCATGCCGCCCGCGAGGCTCTTCGCCATCGTGATCAGGTCGGCCAGCACGTCGTAGTGCTGCATCGCGAACAGCTTGCCGGTGCGCGCGAAGCCCGTCTGGACTTCGTCGGCGATCAGCAGGATGCCGTGCTCGTTACAGATCTTGCGCAGCGCGCGCACGAATTCGGCCGGCGCCGCGTAGAAGCCGCCTTCGCCCTGGACCGGTTCGAAGATGATCGCGGCGACGCGCTTCGGATCGATGTCGGCCTTGAACAGCATCTCGATCGCCTTGATCGAGTCGGCCGTCGTCACGCCGTGCACCGCGTTCGGGTACGGCGCGTGGAACACGTCGCCCGGGAACGGGCCGAAGTTCAGCTTGTACGGCGCGACCTTGCCGGTCAGCGCCATGCCCATCATCGTGCGGCCGTGGAAGCCGCCCGAGAATGCGATCACGCCCGGACGGCCGGTTGCCGCGCGCGCGATCTTGATCGCGTTTTCGACGGCTTCCGCGCCGGTCGTGAAGAACGCCGTCTTTTTCGGGAAGTCGCCCGGCGCGCGCGCGTTGATCTTCTCGGCCAGCTCGACGTACGACGCGTACGGGACGATCTGGTAAGCGGTGTGCGTGAAGTGGTTCAGCTGATCGGCGATCGCCTTGACGATCTTCGGGTGGCGGTGACCCGTGTTCAGCACCGCGATACCGGCGGCGAAATCGATGAAGCGGCGGCCTTCGACGTCCCACAGCTCCGCGTTCTCGGCGCGGGCTGCGTAGAAATCGCACATCACGCCGACGCCGCGCGGGGTGGCGGCGTTCTTGCGGGCCTGCAGGTCGGCATTCTTCACGGTCATCTCCTTGATGTTCTGTCCGGTGGGATAAAAAACGGCCGCGTTGGCAGCCCATGGAGGCGACTATAATCACATTTGGCTCTGGCAATCAGAGCCATTTCAATAAATATTCAGGAGCCAATCATGCGCGCGAGCGTGTTGTCGGACTGGCTGGCGCAGCGCCTCGTGCGCGGCGGCGAACAGCCGATCTACCGGCAGCTGCACCGGCTGCTGCAACAGGCAATCCTGTCGCGCGAACTGCCGGCCGGTACGCGCGTGCCGTCGTCGCGGCTGCTGGCCGCCGAGCTCGGGATCGCGCGCAACACGGTCACGCAGGTTTACGAACAGCTTGCGCTCGAAGGCTACGTGAACTCGGCGACGGGCCGCGGCACGTTCGTCGCCGACAGCGCGCCGGACGAGATCGTCGGCGCACCGCCCGACGCGGCGGCCGGCCCGGCCGTCGCGACGCCGTCCGCGCGGCGGCTGTCCGCGCGCGGCACGCGGCTCGTCGAAGGCGCCGGCGTGTCGAAGCGGCAGGGCGGCGCGTTCATGCCGGGCGTGCCCGATGTGTCGCGCTTTCCGGCGCGCGTGTGGACGCGGCTGCACAACAAGTACTGGCGGCGCTTGCGCCCGGACCTGCTGACCTACGCGCCCGGCGGCGGCCTCGCGCTGCTGCGCGAGGCGCTGGCCGACTACCTGCGCACGTCGCGCTCGGTGCGCTGCACGCCCGAGCAGATCGTGATCACGACCGGCATCCACCAGTCGATCGACCTCGCGGTGCGCCTGCTGACCGACCCGGGCGACGCGATCTGGACCGAGGATCCGTGCTACTGGGGCGTGCGCAGCGTGCTGAACGTGTCGGGGCTCACCACGCGGCCGATTCCGGTCGACGACGAAGGCATCGCGCCGTCGGCCGCCGATCTGGCCGAGCCGCCGAAGCTGATGCTCGTCACGCCGTCGCACCAGTATCCGCTCGGGATGGTGATGAGCCTCGCGCGGCGGCGGATGCTGCTCGAATACGCGCGCCAGCACGGCTGCTGGATCATCGAGGACGACTACGACAGCGAATTCCGCTACGGCAGCCGGCCGCTCGCGTCGCTGCAGGGCCTCGACACGGCCGGGCAGGTGATCTACGTCGGCAGTTTCGGCAAGACGCTGTTCCCGGGGCTGCGGGTCGGCTACCTGGTCGCGCCGGAGCCGCTCGCGGAAAGCTTCGCGACCGCGAGCGCCGAGCTGTATCGCGAAGGGCAGTTGCTGCAGCAGGCGGTGCTCGCCGAATTCATCGCGGAAGGGCATTTCGTGTCGCATATCCGCAAGATGCGCACGCTGTACGGGCAGCGCCGCGAGGTGCTGCTCGACGCGGTCGCGCGGCGCTACGGCGATACGCTGCACGCGCTCGGCAGCGACGCGGGGCTGCACCTGGTCACGCGATTGCCCGATGGCGTCGACGATCGCGCGCTCGCGCAGGCCGCGCTGGAGCGCAACATCGTCGTGCGGCCGCTGTCCGGGTATTACGCGGATCGCTCGCGCGCCGCATCGGGCTTGCTGCTCGGCTATGCGTGCGTGCCGGAAGACGAGATCGGGACCGCGTTCGCGACCCTCGCCGAGGCGATCGACGAGCGGGCGTTCGGCGGGGCCGTCGCGCTGGCTTGACGCGCGAGCACTGCAATATCGGCTGGTTGCGATTCCGTCAAAGGCCGGTCGAAGCGCGATTCTTGCCGCAACGTGCGGCGCATCGGGCGCGCTCGCGCCGAATTGTCGATAATAGAAGGTTGTTATTTACCGGATGCCGACGATGACCGAAGCCACCCAAGCCCAGCCTGCCGTTCCGCGCCTCACGAGCCTGTCGCACGGGGGCGGCTGCGGCTGCAAGATCGCGCCGGGCGTGCTGTCCGAACTGCTCAAGCGCGCGACGCCGCCCGCGCTGTTCCCCGATCTGCTGGTCGGCACCGAGACGTCCGACGACGCGGCCGTCTACCGGCTCAACGACGAGCAGGCGATCGTCGCCACCACCGATTTCTTCATGCCGATCGTCGACGATCCGTTCGACTTCGGCCGTATCGCAGCCACCAATGCGCTGTCCGACGTCTATGCGATGGGCGGCAAGCCGATCCTCGCGCTCGCGCTGGTCGGCATGCCGATCAACGTGCTGCCGCACGAGACGATCGCGGCCGTGCTGCGCGGCGGCGAATCGGTGTGCGCGGAGGCCGGCATTCCGGTCGCGGGCGGCCATTCGATCGATTCCGTCGAGCCGATCTACGGGCTCGCGGCGATCGGCGTCGTGCATCCATCGCGCGTGAAGCGCAACGCGGCCGCGCGCGCGGGCGACGTGCTCGTGCTCGGCAAGCCGCTCGGCGTCGGCGTGCTGTCGGCCGCGCTGAAGAAGAACCAGCTCGATGCCGACGGGTACGCGCAGATGGTTGCGACCACCACCCAGCTCAACCGGCCGGGCGCCGAACTCGCCGCGCTGCCGGGCGTGCACGCGCTGACCGACGTCACGGGCTTCGGGCTGCTCGGCCATACGCTCGAACTGGCGCGCGGCGCCAATCTCACCGCGCGCGTGCACTACGCGTCGCTGCCGTGGCTCGCGGGCGTCGAGACGTTCGTTGCGGACGGCGTGTTCACCGGCGCGTCGGGTCGCAACTGGGCCGCGTACGGCGCCGACGTGCGGCTCGCCGACGGGCTGCCGCCCGTCGCGCAGGCGTTGCTGACCGATCCGCAGACGTCGGGCGGGCTGCTGGTCGCGTGTGCACCCGAGGCCGTCGATGACGTGCTCGCCTGCTTCCGCGCCGACGGTTTCGACCGCGCGGCCGTGATCGGCGAGATGGTGGACGGGCCGTCGCGCGTCGACGTCGCCTGATTTCGGATACACACGCCCGATCGTTTCGACGTCGCTGGAATCGGTGTCTTCCATCGACGATATCGATGCCATCGACGACTGATGAACGACTTCCTGTTCGGGCTGATGATCGCGCTGTCGGTCGGGCCCGTCGCACTGATGATCGCGAACTACGGCATGCGCGCCGGCACGGCGACCGGCGTGCGCGCGGCGATCGGCGTGGCCGCTGCCGACGGTTGCTATGCGGTCGTCGCGTTTACGATCGGTGCGATCGGCACTTCGTGAAATCGCCGGGTGGCTCGCGGCGAGCCATGTGGTCGCCGCACTCGTCGTGCTCGGTTACGGCGTCGCGGGCCTGATGCGCGTGTAGTGCGGGGAGAAGCGGCCGACGTCGCTCGTTGCGACGAACCCGATAGCATTCCTGATGTTTGCAACGCCGCGACGAACACGCGTTTTCCATCACGCAACATGCACCCGTTCGCGCGAAACACGGCCAGCCGTTTCGTAGTCGGGTTCCGCATCGCGCACGCCCGTTCTATACTCGTCGCGCAGTCTCCGACAGCCGTTCTCACTCAACATCATCGAAACAAGGAACGCCGATGCTGACTCGCTCCATCCTTTCCGCCGCCGCCTTCTCGCTCGCCGCCTGTGCGACCGCGCCGTCGATCGCGCAGGACAACCAGGGCAACGATGCAGGCAACGCCGCATTCGCCGAGACCGGCTCGCATGGCCGCCCGGTCAAGGTCATGATCATCACGATGTTCGGCCCGGAAGGCCACGCGTGGCTCGACCGGCTCGGCCCGTGGCGCGACATCACCGTGCCGGGCCTGTCGCCCGACTATCCGGCCGTCCACTGCAACAAGCAGGACGTATGCGTGGTGACGACCGGCATGGGCTATGCGAATGCATCGGCGACGATCATGGCTCTCACGTTCTCGCAGCGCTTCGATCTGCGCCGCACGTATTTCCTGGTCTCGGGCATCGCGGGCGTCGATCCTGCACAGGGCACGGTCGGCTCGGCCGCGTGGTCGAAATACCTCGTCGATTTCAGTCTGCAGTGGGAGCTCGATGCACGCGAGATTCCGGCCGGGTGGAACACCGGCTTTCTCGGTATCAACACGAAGAGCCCGAACGACAAGCCGCCGCTCGACTATCGCACCGAAGTGTTCCAGCTCAACCCGCAGTTGACCGATGCCGCGTATGCGTTGTCGCGCAACGTCGTGCTCGCCGACAGCGCACAGGCGCAGGCCGCGCGCGCGAAGTTCACGTACGCGCCGGCGAACCGGCCGCCGACGGTGATTCAGTGCGACACGTCATCGGGCAACACGTGGTTCTCGGGCACGCTGATCGGCGAGCGCGCGCGCCAGTGGACCAAGATCCTGACGGACGGCAAGGGCACCTACTGCATGACCGCGCAGGAAGACAACGCGACGTTCGAAGCGCTCAAGCGCGCGGCGAGCGTGAAGCGCGTCGACCTGGCGCGCGTCGCCGTGCTGCGCACGGGGTCCGACTTCGACCGGCCGTATGCAGGGCAGACGAGCGCCGACAACCTGCTGAACTATGCGGATCAAGGCGGCTTCGCACCGGCGACCGAAAACCTGTACCGCGCGGGCAATCCGCTGGTGCAGGACATCGTCACGCACTGGGGCGAATGGCGTGATGGGGTGCCGCGTCGCTGATCGCCGCAGGACGGTATCGGCGACGCGTCGGCGCGAGCCTCAATGCGATTGCGGCCCGGAACGGAACGGTGTCCACACCGGCGTGGTGTCGTCCCATTGATCGAGCGACGAAGGAAGTTGATCGTTCATCATGTGCTCCTGTAACTCTGTAACTAACTGAGTCGGCAACTCGTCGATAAATGCGTTCGAGACGCCGCGCACGGGGCAACCCGCTGCGCGGCGTCGCGCGTTTACCGACCCCCGCCGGCGAGCTGGTTGCCTTCCGGGATCGGGCGATACGGGCCTTGTGCGAGTTCGAGCCCCTGCGGATACGAGGTCGCCTTGCGCAGATACGCGAGCGTGCCGTCCTTGCGCGCTTGCTCGACTTCCGCGCTCACTTCGGCGCGCGTACGCGGGCCGTTGTGCTGCGCGTACCACGACGTGTTGGCGTAGCCGCCGGCGGGCGCGGTGCCCGAATCGGCGAAAGCGGGAGCGGACACGGCGAGCGTGAGGGCAAGGACCGAGAGAAGATGGCGGCGGTTCATGGCGTAACTCCTAGAGATGTCGGAGCTGGCGCCCGAGCGCTGACTCCGGTCCCGCCAGGCGGGATCTGTTCGATGCGCAACGAGGTGCGCGACAGGGTTTACTCTAGGTATCCGTTCCGTCGCGATAAATGCGGCAGACGCGAATTGAATTGTCGCTGTACTGGAACAATTGGAATCCGCACACGCAGTGAGGACATGCGCGCAGCCTTGCCTGGCGCGGCTGACAGCGGGATACGGCGGGTCGGACGGCGCGCGCCGCGGCGATCGGTGCGAGTGCAGCAATAGTCCTTTGCGCACGATGGCAGGATGCCGCGGCGCGTGCCGGGCGTCGCGCGTCGTGCCGACGGGCACGGCCGGCTACGCCGTCCGACGGTGGAGGGCGGGTCAGATCGCTTCGAGCCGGTAGCCCAGCGTATAGACCGCGCTGAGGCGTACGCCGTTCGACGGCTGCAGCGCGAGCTTCATGCGCAGCCGGTAGATATGCGTGTCGAGGCTGCGCGACACGCCTGCCATGTCGCGCCCCCAGAGCGACCGAATCAGCGTATCGCGCGGCATGATGCGCCCGGGATTGCGAAACAGCAGCACGGCGAGATCGAACTCGCGCGGCGTCAGCTTGACCGGCACGCCGTTCAACATCGCGGTGCGCGTCGTCGTGTCGATCGCGTAGCTGCCGAGATTGAGCACGTTGTGCCGGCTGTTGCCGCCGTGATAGGCGCGCCTGAGCAATGCATTGCTCCGTGCCAGCAATTCGAACCGGTTGATCGGCTTCACCATGTAGTCGTCCGCCCCCGCGTTCATCGCGGAGAAGATCTCGTCCTCGCGCATGCGGTTGGTCAGAAAAAGGATGGGCAGGCGGCCGCCGATGCGTTCGCGTGTCCACTGAAGCACCTCGAATCCGGACATGCCGGGCACCAGCCAGTCGAGAATCAGCAGGTCGACCACCGAACTCTCAAGGTGGCGAATGGCCTGGTTGCCGTTACTCACCGCATGCACGCGATAGCCGGCCATTTCCAGGATCGAGGCGATCAATTCGACATAGGCGGGATCATCCTCGAGATAGAGGACGTTCATATGCGTACTCCTTCGATGTTGACCGGAGCGATCGGGCCGTGTCGTGCATCCAGGCGGGAATGGATGATTCGACGCGGCGCGCGACGATCGGCAGCACCTAATTTGCCGCGATATGCGCGTCGATGCGTTGGAAAAATTGTCAACGATTTTGAACGTTGGAAATGCGCGAATGTAGAGCAATGACTCAATTTTCGATGGATAGATGAAGGGAGTTCGAGGCCGGTTTTTGTTGACAAACGTTGTCAATGTGCGCGAACCACGCGATTACGCTTGATCGTGTCGGCAGCCGGTCGACGCAACGACGGGAACGAACGATTCGGGAGTGGGCATGTTGATTTACAAGTCCTATGTGGAAAAAAAGGCACTCCTCGAGACGCAACTGGAGCGGGAGCGTCTCGCCATAGCGGCGACGGTCCTGCTCGAGGTACGGCGTTGCGTCGAGGAGTTCGGTTTCACACCGAACGAGATTTTTCCCGGCGACGGCGGCACACACGCAAGAAAGCGTCGCGCGAAATACTTCAATCCGGACACCGGGCAAACGTGGTCAGGCGTGGGCCGCGAGCCGACGTGGTTGCGGGGGCAGGATCGAAGCCGGTTCGCGATCGATGCACCGGCGAGCGATTCGAATCAATCTGAGCATTCCTGACGATGTGATGCGCGGCGAACGCGTGCATGGGTACGGGCGACGTGACGACGCGGACGCTTCGCGAGCGTCCGCCTCCGTGGTACGCCGGCCATCCGCGGTGCAACCCGCAGTGCATCCGCTTGCTGACGCGATCGCCCCGATGAACTCGCGCGGGGCGGCATGCTGTTCCAAATGGTACCGGTTCCATTTGGCGATATTACATTTTCATTGTGACATTTAGTGGAACGGACCAATCTCATGCCGACAGCGGGGTGCGAGATGGGTCGGCAACGGGGAAATTCGCATGAACGATGCAATGGACGATCGCCACCGCGTGGGGCTGTGGCTCGAGCCCGTGTGCATGGGTATCGGCGTGACGCACGACACGCTCGAGATGTGTATTTCATCGCTGAGCGTGATTTTCGGCTACCGGAACGAGACGTTCGGCATCGAGTCGCTGGCCGATGCGATCGCCGCATGGGCGCCCGCGCTCATCGTGCTGGAATCGGCCGGCGGGGCGGAGCATGAGGTGGCGTGTGCGCTTCAGGCGCTGCAATTGCCGCTTGCCATCGTCAAGCCGCATCAGGCGCGGGAGTGGCTCCCGGATTCGGCGACGCTACCGCTCGACGGAAAAGGGGCGCGAGCGCGCCTCCTAGCGGCGCTCGCCGATGCGCTGGACCGGCATCCGTCGGGCGGGCGCCTCGTCGAGCCGCTGTCCGATCCGCAGCTGGCGCACGTGCAGGCGCTGGTTCAGCGGCGACGTCAACTGGCGCGCATGCACATCGCGGAATATCAACTGCTGACGTTGTGTCATGCGAGCGTGCGCACGGGCATCGTGCAGACGATCGCATTCCTGAAACACCAGATCGCGGTGATCGATCGCCATTGCGCGCGGCATGTGGACACGCAGCGCGTCGCGTTCGCGCGGCTGCTGGCGCACGAGGTGCGGCCCGGCCGCGTTGCGCGTCACGCGCAGGTCGGTGCGTTCATCCGCAACTGGCGGGCGAAGTGACGCGGCGACGCCCCATTCAGGCGACCCACTCGTTGATGACCGGCGTATCGAGCACCGGCGCGCGTTCGGCTTCCTCGAACGTGCGCTTGCTGCACGTCGCATCGAGGCTGCCCTTGCCGCTCAGCAACGGGCAACGGTCGAACACCTCGGCGATCCAGTCGACGAACACGCGTACCTTCGGCGACAGATGGCGGCTGTGCGGATACACGACCGAGATCGGCATCGGCAGCGGCTTGACGCCGGGCAGCACTTCCTTGAGCCGGCCTTCGCGCAGGTGCGGCAGCACCATGAACAGCGGCGGCTGGATCAACCCGAAGCCCTCGATCCCGCACGTCACGTACGCGTCCGCGTCGTTCACCGACACGATGCCCTCCATCTTCATCTCGACTTCCTTGCCTTCGATCAGGAAGGTCCAGTCGATCGTGCGGCCGGTGCGGCTCGAGAAGTAGTTGACGGCCTTGTGCTGGCCGAGATCGTCGATCGTCTGCGGCTCGCCGTGGTGCTCGAGATAGTCGGGCGACGCGACCGTCACGCATTCGAACAGGCCGACGCGGCGTGCGACGAGCGACGAGTCCTGCAGCGCGCCGACGCGGATCACGCAGTCGACGCCTTCCTGCAGCAGGTCGACAGGCCGGTCGGACAGGCCGAGTTGCAGGTCGATGTCCGGATAACGCGTATGGAATTCGCACAGCGACGGAATCACGAGCAGCCGCCCGATCGAGCCCGGCATGTCGATACGCAACTTTCCGTGCGGCTTCCGGTTGTTGGCCTGGAAGCTCGCTTCGGTTTCCTCGACGTCCGCGAGGATTCGCACGCAGCGTTCGTAGTACGCGGCGCCGTCCGGCGTGAGCGAGAGCCGGCGCGTGGTCCGGTGCATCAGCCGCACGCCGAGGAAGGCTTCGAGATTCTGGATGATCGTCGTGACGGACGCCCGCGGTAACCCGAGCGTTTCTGCTGCCTTGGTGAAGCTGCTTGTATCGACGACGCGAGTAAATACCTGCATGGCCTGAAGCCGGTCCATCACAACCTCCGCAATTTAATTTGCCGCCGGAACAAGAAGGCTGCGCTACCTCGTGGGTAAACGCAGCCTCGGATTGTTCGGGGGCGTTGAATTGTGTTGCCGGATTATAGGCATTTATCCCAATGTCTGCCGGACCCAGAATTCGTTCCATCTCGAAATGGACGCTGCATCGTCATGGACGCTTCTGAATTCAGCAAATTCCTGAAAGCCGCGCTGCCCGCGCAAGCCATAGCGGGCGCGGGGCTGACGGTTGCCGAAGTGGAAATTCCCGGCTACGCACAGGACATCGTGCTGCGCCTCTACCGCCGCCCGGACAAGACCGGGTTGCCAGTAGTGCTTTATTTCCACGGCGGCGGCTTCGTCCGCGGTTCGCTCGAAGACGCGGATTTCGCCGCGCGCTTTTTAGCAGAACGCTTACCAGCGCTCGTAGTGTCGGTCGATTATTCGCTCGCGCCGGCCTTTCCTTTTCCGGCCGCGCCGGAGGATGCGTATCGCGCCGCCGTGTGGGCCGCGACGCGCGCCCGCGCGTTCGGCGGCAACCCGAAGAAGATCGGCGTCGCCGGGCATGACGCGGGCGGCCAGCTCGCGAACTGTCTCGCCTTCATCGCCCGCGACCGCGGCGAAGTGTCGATCGCCGCGCAGGCGCTGTTCGGGCCGATGCTCGACCCGAGCATGACGCGCATCGGCGACGCCGAGCGCCTCGCGTCCGACATCACCGCGCGCGAATGCGCGGCCTGCTACCGCGCGTATCTGCCGCAGGCGGCGCAGCGCATGCACCCGTACGCGGCGCCGATCGAATCGGTGCGCCTCGCGGGGCTGCCGCCGACGCTCGTCGTCACCGCGCAGAACGACGTGCTGCACGTCGAGGCGGAGAAATATGCGGGCTGCCTGATCTCGTCGGGCGTGCTCACGCAGGTGATCCGCTACCCGGACATCACGCACGCCGCGCTCGCCACGCACGAAGCCGCGTTCGAGGAAGCCGTGCGCTTCTTCCAGTGCCGCTTCCAGGCGCGCCAGCCGAACCGTTCCGAATAACCAGAACCAATCCACGCTTACTGGAGATCCACATGGCCATCCTACGCACCTCCCGTTCCCGAATCGCGACCGCGGCGATCGTCACGCTCGCCGTCGTCGGCCTCGGCACGTTCGGCGCGATGCGCGTGAACGCGAACGCCCCCGAGAAAGCGGCGGCGCCGCTGCCCGAAGTCGACGTCGCGACCGTCGTGCCGCAGACCGTGACCGACTGGCAAAGCTATTCGGGCCGCCTCGAGGCGGTCGAGAAAGTCGACGTGCGCCCGCAGGTGTCGGGCACGATCGTCGCGGTGAACTTCAAGGACGGCGCGCTCGTGAAGAAGGGCGACGTGCTGTTCGTGATCGACCCGCGCCCGTACCAGGCGGAAGTCGACCGCGCGGCCGCGCAGCTGGCGGCCGCGCAGGCGCGCAACGGCTATGCGCAGACCGACTGGCAGCGCGCGCAGCGGCTGATCGGCGACAACGCGATCGCGAAGCGCGACTACGACGAAAAGCAGAACGCGGCGCGCGAAGCGAGCGCGAACCTGAAGGCGGCCGAAGCCGCGCTGGAGACGGCGCGCATCAACCTCGGCTATACGCGCATCACGGCGCCGGTATCGGGCCGCGTGTCGCGCGCGGAAATCACGCTCGGCAACGTCGTGTCGGCCGGCGCATCGGCCGCGCCGCTGACGACGCTGGTGTCGGTGTCGCCGATCTACGCGTCGTTCGACGCGGACGAGCAGACCTACCTGCAATACATCAACGGCGCGCGCAGCGGCCGCAAGGTGCCGGTCGAGCTGGGCCTCGCGAACGAAACCGGCTACTCGCGCAGCGGCGAGATCGATTCGGTCGACAACCGGCTCGACACGTCGTCGGGCACGATCCGCGTGCGCGCACGCTTCGACAATGCGGACGGCATGCTCGTCCCGGGCCTCTACGCACGCGTGAAGGTGGGCGGCAGCGCGCCGCACGAGGCGCTGCTCGTCGACGACGCGGCGATCAACACCGACCAGGACAAGAAGTTCGTGTTCGTCGTCGATCAGCAGGGCCGCGTGTCGTATCGCGAAGTGCAGCCGGGGATGCAGCACGGCAACCGGCGCGTGATCGTGAGCGGCCTTGCCGCCGGCGACCGCGTGGTCGTGAACGGCACGCAGCGCGTGCGCCCCGGCGAGCAGGTGAAGCCGCACATGGTCCCGATGACGGGCGGCGACGAGCCGTCCGCGCCGCTCGCGAGCAACGCGAAGCCGGCCGCACCGGCGAAGGCGGATTCGTAAGCGGCGCGCCGCTTCGCATCCGCGTTCAACCAGACAGAGCCACACATGAACATTTCAAAATTCTTTATCGACCGGCCGATCTTTGCAGGAGTCCTATCGGTGATCATCCTGCTCGGCGGGGTGATCGCGATGTTCCTGCTGCCGATTTCGGAATATCCGGAAGTCGTGCCGCCGTCCGTGATCGTGAAGGCGCAGTATCCGGGCGCGAACCCGAAAGTGATCGCCGAGACGGTCGCGTCGCCGCTGGAAGAGCAGATCAACGGCGTCGAGGACATGCTCTACATGCAGTCGCAGGCGAACAGCGACGGCAACATGACGATCACCGTCACGTTCAAGCTCGGCACCGATCCGGACAAGGCCACGCAGCTCGTGCAGAACCGCGTGAACCAGGCGTTGCCGCGCCTGCCGGAAGACGTGCAGCGGCTCGGCATCACCACGGTGAAGAGCTCGCCGACGCTGACGATGGTGGTCCACCTGATCTCGCCGGACAACCGCTACGACATGACCTACCTGCGCAACTACGCGCTGATCAACGTGAAGGATCGCCTGTCGCGGATCCAGGGCGTCGGCCAGGTGCAGCTGTGGGGTTCGGGCGACTACGCGATGCGCGTGTGGCTCGATCCGCAGAAGGTCGCGCAGCGCGGGCTGTCGGCCGAGGACGTCGTGCAGGCGATCCGCGAGCAGAACGTGCAGGTCGCGGCCGGCGTGATCGGCGCGTCGCCGTCGCTGCCCGGCACGCCGCTGCAGTTGTCGGTGAACGCGCGCGGCCGACTGCAGACGGAGGACGAATTCGGCGACATCGTCGTGAAGACGACGCCGGACGGCGGCGTCACGCACCTGCGCGACATCGCGCGGATCCAGCTCGACGCATCCGAATACGGGCTGCGCTCGCTGCTCGACAACAAGCCGGCCGTCGCGATGGCGATCAACCAGTCGCCGGGCGCGAACTCGCTGCAGATCTCGGACGAAGTGCGCAAGACGATGGCCGAGCTGAAGCAGGACATGCCGGCGGGCGTCGACTACAAGATCGTCTATGACCCGACCCAGTTCGTGCGCTCGTCGATCAAGGCCGTCGTGCACACGCTGCTCGAAGCGATCGCGCTGGTCGTGATCGTCGTGATCGTGTTCCTGCAGACCTGGCGCGCGTCGCTGATTCCGCTGATCGCGGTGCCGGTGTCGATCATCGGCACGTTCTCGCTGCTGCTCGCGTTCGGGTATTCGATCAACGCGCTATCGCTGTTCGGGATGGTGCTCGCGATCGGGATCGTGGTCGACGACGCGATCGTCGTCGTCGAGAACGTCGAGCGCAACATCGAGGGCGGGATGAATGCGCGGCAGGCGACCTACAAGGCGATGCAGGAAGTGAGCGGGCCGATCATCGCGATCGCGCTGACGCTCGTCGCCGTGTTCGTGCCGCTCGCGTTCATGTCGGGCCTGACCGGCCAGTTCTACAAGCAGTTCGCGATGACCATCGCGATCTCGACGGTGATCTCGGCGTTCAACTCGCTGACGCTGTCGCCGGCGCTGTCCGCGATCCTGCTGAAGGGGCATGGCGACAAGGAAGACTGGCTCACGCGCGTGATGAACCGCGTGCTCGGCGGCTTCTTCCGCGGCTTCAACAAGGTGTTCCATCGCGGCGCGGAGAACTACGGCCGCGGCGTGCGCGGCGTGCTGTCGCGCAAGACGCTGATGCTCGGCGTGTACCTCGTGCTGGTGGGCGCGACGGTGCTCGTGTCGAAGGTCGTCCCGGGCGGCTTCGTGCCCGCGCAGGACAAGGAATACCTGATCGCGTTCGCGCAATTGCCGAACGGTGCATCGCTCGACCGCACCGAGAAAGTGATCCGCGACATGGGCTCGATCGCGCTGAAGCAGCCGGGCGTGGAGAGCGCGGTCGCGTTCCCGGGGTTGTCGGTGAACGGCTTCACCAACAGCTCGAGCGCGGGCATCGTGTTCGTCACGCTGAAGCCGTTCGCGGAACGGCACGGCAAGGCGCTGTCGGCGGGGGCGATCGCGGGTGCGCTGAACCAGAAATACAGCGCGATGAAGGATTCGTTCGTCGCGGTGTTCCCGCCGCCGCCGGTGCTGGGCCTCGGCACGCTCGGCGGGTTCAAGATGCAGATCGAGGATCGCGGCGCGGTCGGTTACGCGAAGCTGTCGGATGCGACGAACGACTTCATCAAGCGCGCGCAGCAGGCGCCTGAACTCGGCCCGCTGTTCACGAGCTACCAGATCAACGTGCCGCAGCTCAACGTCGATCTCGATCGCGTGAAGGCGAAGCAGCTCGGCGTGCCGGTGACCGACGTGTTCAACACGATGCAGGTGTATCTCGGTTCGCTGTACGTGAACGACTTCAACCGCTTCGGGCGCGTGTACCAGGTGCGCGTGCAGGCCGATGCGCCGTTCCGCCAGCGCGCGGACGACATCCTGCAGCTGAAGACGCGCAACGACAAGGGCGAGATGGTGCCGCTGTCGTCGCTGGTGACGGTGACGCCGACGTTCGGCCCGGAAATGGTCGTGCGCTACAACGGTTACACGGCGGCCGACATCAACGGCGGCCCGGCACCCGGCTTCTCGTCGGGTCAGGCGCAGGCCGCGGTCGAGCGTATCGCGCACGAGACGCTGCCGCGCGGCGTGCGGTTCGAATGGACCGACCTCACGTACCAGCAGATCCTCGCGGGCGATTCGGCGATGTATGTGTTCCCGATCAGCGTGCTGCTCGTGTTCCTCGTGCTCGCCGCGCTGTATGAAAGCCTGACGCTGCCGCTCGCGGTGATCCTGATCGTGCCGATGAGCATTCTGTCGGCGCTGACGGGCGTGTGGCTCACGCAGGGCGACAACAACATCTTCACGCAGATCGGCCTGATGGTGCTGGTGGGGCTGTCGGCGAAGAACGCGATCCTGATCGTCGAGTTCGCGCGTGAACTGGAGCACGACGGCAGGACGCCGCTCGAGGCCGCGATCGAGGCGAGCCGGCTGCGGCTGCGCCCGATCCTGATGACGTCGATCGCTTTCATCATGGGGGTGGTGCCGCTCGTCACGTCGACCGGCGCCGGGTCGGAAATGCGCCATGCGATGGGTGTCGCGGTGTTCTTCGGGATGCTTGGCGTGACGCTGTTCGGGCTGATGCTGACCCCGGTGTTCTACGTCGTGCTGCGTACGCTCGCGGGCGGCAAGATCCACGTCGCCGGCAAGGATTCGGCGGGGTACGGCGTGCCGGCGCCCGATGCTTGAGGACAACAAAATGAATAACTTGCACAACTCGAATGACCTGATGCGCTTCGCGAAGGTGGCGGCCGCGAGCACCCTGCTCGCGACGCTGCTCGCCGCGTGCGCGGTGGGCCCCGACTACAAGCGGCCGGACGCGGCGGCGCCCGCCGCGTTCAAGGAAGCGCCGGCCCTCGCCGCCGGCGAGCAGGCCGGCACGTTGAAGACGGCCGAGCCGTCGGACAGCGAACATCGCGGCGAATGGTGGAAGGTATTCGGCGACCCGGTGCTCGATTCGCTCGAGACGCAGGCGCTCGCCGCGAACCAGAACCTGAAGGCCGCGGCCGCGCGAGTGGAGGAAGCACGTGCGGCGACCCGTTCGGCGCGCTCGCAATGGTTCCCGCAGATCGGCGCCGGGTTCGGGCCGACGCGCGAAGGGCTGTCGTCGGCGTCGCAGTTCCAGCCGCAGGGCACGGGCCCGACCAACGCGACGCTGTGGCGTGCGCAGGGCACGGTGTCGTACGAAGCCGACCTGTTCGGCCGCGTCGGCCGCAACGTCGAGGCGTCGCGTGCCGACCAGGCGCAGAGCGAAGCGCTGTTCCGCTCGGTGCAGCTCGCGCTGCAGGCCGACGTCGCGCAGAACTACTTCGAACTGCGCCAGCTCGATTCGGATCAGGACCTGTACCGCCGCACGGTGGAGTTGCGCGAGGAGGCGCTGAAGCTCGTGCAGCGCCGCTTCAACGAAGGCGACATCAGCGAACTCGACGTGTCGCGCGCGAAGAACGAACTGGCGAGCGCGCAGGCCGATGCGGTCGGCGTCGCGCGCCGGCGCGCGGCGTCGGAGCATGCGCTGGCCATTCTGCTCGGCAAGGCGCCGGCCGATTTCGCGTTCAAGGAAACGCCGATCGTGCCGGTCGCGGTGAAGATTCCGCCGGGCCTGCCGTCCGCGCTGCTCGAACGGCGCCCGGACGTGGCGGCGGCCGAGCGCGCGATGGCGGCCGCGAACGCGCGGATCGGGCTGGCGAAGTCGGCGTATTTCCCGAAGCTCGATATCACGGGTGCGTTCGGCTATGAAGCGTCGACGCTCGGCAACCTGTTTCTGTGGTCGAGCCGCACGTTCCTGCTCGGGCCATTCGCCGGCACCGCGCTGACGCTGCCGCTGTTCGACGGCGGGCGGCGTGCGGCAGGCGTGCAGCAGGCGCGCGCGCAGTACGACGAGCAGGTCGCGAACTACCGGCAGCAGGTGCTCGTCGCGTTCCGCGAGGTCGAGGACAATCTCGCCGATCTACGCCTGCTCGACGACCAGATCCGCGCGCAGGATGCGGCCGTCAACGCGTCGCGTCGGGCCGCTACGCTGTCGCGCACGCAGTATCAGGAAGGCGAGGTCGCGTATCTGGATGTGATCGACAGCGAGCGCTCGGTGTTGCAGTCGCAATTGCAGGCGAACCAGTTGACGGGTGCGCAGGCGGTGTCGACCGTCAATCTGATTCGTGCGTTGGGCGGCGGATGGGGCCCGGCGCCGACGGCGGTCGGTGATGCGGGGGCCGTCAAGGCGGAAGTGGCTGCGCGATGAGCGCGAACGGCGGGCGATTCGTCGCTCGCCGGCCGTGAAGCGAAGAACCCCGGCATGCAGGCTCAGGTCTGTGTGCCGGGGTTTTTTTATGGCGTCAGGCGTTTGGGTTCATCGCCAGGATGATCTTGCCTACGTTCACGGCCGACTCCATCCGTCGATGAGCCGCCGCGGCATCTGCGAGAGGAAACACGCTGTCGACAACCGGCTCGAGGCCCGCGCCTCCCGCGAAGCGGTCCAGCCAATGTTCGCGAAATCGCCGAACCATCGCGTGTTTCTCGCGCGGCTCGCGCGACTTCATCACCGTGCCGATGATTTGCAGATGACGGTACAGGACCTGATCGAGCGCAACGCTCACGTCACCGCCGCCGCCGAGGATGCCGACTTGCACCAGCCGGCCGCCGTTTGCCAATGACGCGACATTCCGCGAAAAATACGGCGCGCCCACGAAGTCGATGACCACATCGACACCGCGTTTGCCTGTGCTGCTTGCGACGACTTCCGAAAAATCCTGCGCGTTGTAGTCGATCGCATGGTCCACGCCGAGTTGAACGATCCGTTCCAGTTTCGACGCTTCGGCGGTCGCGAATATCGTCGCGCCGGTTGCGTAGGCGAGCTGGACCGCTGCCGAACCCACCCCGCCCGCCGCTGCGTGAATCAACACCGAATCGCCACGCTGCAAGCGGCCCAGATGCACCAACGCTTCATGCGCGGTGACGAAAACTTCCGGTATGGCGGCCGCGTGCACGTAGTCGATCGTTGCCGGAATGGGCATCGCCATTCTCCAGTCAATGCGCGCCAGTTCCGCATAGGCCCCGCCGCCCACGACGCCCATTACGCGATCACCCACCTTGTAACCCTGCACGGTGCTTCCGGTCTCGATTACCTCCCCGGCGATTTCGAGCCCCATGATCGTCGAGTCGCCGAAGTTCGGCCGGCCGTACCCGCCTCGCCGATGTGTCAGATCCGCGCGATTCACGCCCGCGGCATGAACGCGTACCAGCAGATCGTCGGGCCGAACCTCGGGTGCCTGGACTTCGGCCAGTTCGAGAACCTCGGCCTCGCCGAATTCCTTGAATGTGATGGCTTTCATTTCATGCCTTCCTGCGTCGTAGCTGAATGACCGGCGAGATCGTCGGATCGCGGTTGTGCGCCCAGCGTTGCCTGCGCCACGGCGGAAGCGGAAATGGCCGCGGGAAACCCGGCGTAGAACGCGACGTGAGTGATTGCCGCGGAGAGCTCTTCGCGCGTGACGCCGTTCGTCAGCGCGCGCCGCAGGTGCGCCGGCAACTCGTCGAGATGGCCTCCCGCGATCAGGGCGGCGACGGTCACGAGGCTGCGGTCGCGCGGCGCGAGCGCCGGATCGCTCCAGATGCGCGGATAGAGCGTGTCGTCGACGAATGCCGAGAGCGTCGGCGTGAAGGCCCGCGCGGCCTCGCGCGGACTGTCGAAATGCGTATGAGACATGGCGATACTCCTTCAAGCCTGGCTGATGAACTTGTGCGTGAGGTAGTACTCGATGCCCTCGGTGCCGCCTTCCGAGCCGTGGCCGCTTTCCTTCATGCCGCCAAACGGCAGTTCGGTCGACACGATGCGGTACTGGTTGATGCCGATCATGCCGGCTTCGAGACCGTCCGCGACATCGATGGCCGTGCGCGCGTTGCACGTGAATGCATAGGCGGAGAGCCCGTACGGCAACCGGTTCGCTTCGGCGAGGCCGTCGGCGAGGGCATCGAAGCGCATCAGCACCGCGATCGGGCCGAACGGTTCTTCGTGCATCACGCGCGCGTCCTTCGGTACGTCGGCGAGGACCGTGGGTTCGAAGAAATATCCTTCGCCCTCGATGCGCTTTCCGCCGGCGAGGACCCTTGCGCCACGTTCCACTGCATCGGCGATGAGTTCTTCCATCTTGGCAAGCTGGCGCGGGTTGGCCAGCGGCCCGACCTGCGTGCCGGCATCCATGCCATTTCCTACCTTGAGGGCCTGGGTGGCGCGCACGAAGTGCCCGACGAACGCGTCGTAGACTTCGCGCTGGATCAGGAAGCGCGTCGACGAGATGCAGACCTGGCCCGTACCGCGAAAGCGGTTCGCCGCACCGTCGACCGCGGCCTTCTCGACATCCGCGTCGTTGAATACGAGGACGGGCCCGTGGCCGCCCAGCTCCAGCGTGATGGGTTTGACGCCTTCGGCGGCACGCGCCGACAGCAGGCGGCCGATCGGTACCGAGCCCGTGAACGTCACCTTCCGGATGACCGGGGAAGCGATCAGATGCTTCGACACCTGGTCGGGCACGCCGAATACGACTTGAAGCACGCCCTTCGGCAAACCGGCGTCGTCCAGTGCGCGTGCCAGCGCGAGCGCCGTTGCGGGGCTTTCCTCGCCGGGTTTGATGATGACGCTGCATCCGGCGGCGAGTGCGGCGGAGAGCTTGCGCGCCGGGGTGATCGCGGGGAAATTCCACGGCGTGAATGCGGCGACCGGCCCGATCGCCTGTTTCTTCACGAGCTGTTGCACGCCCGGGCGATTGGATGGCACCACGCGGCCGTCGATACGGCGAGCCTCTTCGGCGAACCATTCGAAATAGTCGGCGGCACGCAGGACTTCGTCGCGGCTTTCCGCCAGGGGTTTGCCTTCCTCGAGCGTCATGACGGTAGCGATGTGCTCGGCGCGCTCGCGCATCAGTTCCGCCGCACGCTTCAGAATGCGCGCGCGTTCGGCTGGCACGGTGTTGCGCCAGACGTCAAAGGCCGGGGCGGTGGCCTGCAGCGCGCGATCCAGATCGGCTGCCGTCGCCAGCGGGACGCGCCCGATCTCGATTTGCGTGGCCGGGTTGATCACCGACGCCGTTTCGCGTTCGCTCGCACCGATCCATTCGCCGTCGATGAAAAGATGAAGTGCGTCGTAACTGATGTCCATGGTAGTACCTTTGTGGTTAGGATTGCGATTCAATGTGCGTTCGCCACGAGCCGGGCAGGGGAACCTGCGCCACGCCGCGTCTGGATGATTCGCCGTGGCGGGCCGGGCTCGGGTTTGATGCTTCCGTGTTCTGATTGCCTGACTTCGGGACCCAGTCTAGGCGTGAAGCGGGCGGCAACTTAGAGGCGCCGGAAAGAATGAATCTTGTCTCGGGAGGGAAAATCCCCTGCCAATATGAAAGCGTGTCGAAAGGATGTGCAAAAACGACAGGGGATTGCGCGCTGACTGCGGGAAACAGGCGCGCGCCCTATGATCGACAGGCTCGCGCGGGCCGAAACGCAGCGATTCGGCGATCCATTCAAAACAGGGTGCGTTATGGACAAGGTTCACACCATGTCGGTGTTTGCGAAGGTGGTCGAGATGGGCAGCTTCACGGCTGTCGCAAACCACCTCGATACGACAGTCGGCAACATTTCTCGAGCGGTCTCGGTACTCGAGGACAATCTCAACACGCGGTTGCTGCAGCGCTCGACGCGACGGCTCGTCGTTACCGATGCGGGGCGACGTTTTTACGAGCGCAGCGTTGCGATCCTCTCGGACATCGAACGGGCAGAAGCGGAAGCGCGCGATGCGCTGCTGGAGCCGCGTGGTGTATTGCGCGTGCATGCGGTGCCGGGATTAGGGCGTCAACTCGTTTCGCAAGCCGTGCTTGCCTATCGGAACGCATACCCGGAAGTATCGGTCGATCTCATGCTGTCGCAGCGGATGCCGAACCTGCTCGAAGAGCAGCTCGACGTGGCGATCGTGATTGCGCGCACGCTGCCGGACTCGGCGTATGTGAGCCAGAAGATCGGCGTCAGCCATTGCATTCTGGCGGCGTCGCCCGATTATCTGTCACGTCGTCCGGCGCCCGCGTGCGTGGATGACCTCGTCGATCACACCTGTGTGCTCCTCAGCACGGTCGACTACGCGCCCGACGAATGGCGTCTGCAAGGCACGGCCGGCGAGGCGGTGTATCGTCCGGCGGGATCGCACTTCAGCGTCAACGACATGGATGCGATGTCCACGGTACTGCGCGAGGGCGCGGGGATCGGGCTGATCGCCGCCTTTTCGGCAATCGACGATTTGCGTAAAGGCGCGCTCGTTCGCGTTCTGCCCGAATTCCACACCGCTCAGCGCAACGTCTATGCGGTGTATTCGTCCCGTCAGTTCGTCGACGCGAAGATCAAGCGGTTCATCGATGTCCTGAAGTTGCGGGTAGGCGACCAGTTGGACGCGTATGCGGAGGAGCTCGCCATCACGGTCGTATGACCCGCGTCACGGTCGGGAAGTCGAGGGAGGGGCCGGGCGCGTTCCTGGCGTCGAACGTGATCGCACGCTGAACGTGCTGCCGCGTGAGCGGACCTTCGTGCAGGGCCGTGCGGAGGCGGCGGGGGTGAGGTGATCGCAACTAACGGTCAAATCCTCTTGCGCTGGCGGACGGTGCGGCGATTTCGTCGCCGCACCGCTCAACGCTTGCTGTTTTCAGCCCGCAGCTCCCGCACGAGTTCCCCCGCCGCCTTGCCGAGCCCCGTATGTTGCGGCCGCCGCACATACACCGGCAACGGCAGCCCGTTTCGAATGTTCGCGAACACGAGCGGCGCGAGTGCGCCGGCGGCCACATACCGGCCGACGACCGATTCCGGCAAATTCGCCCAGCCATGACCGGCCTTCACGAGCGCGATCGAGGTCGCCATGTCGGTCACCTTCTACGTGCGGTTGCCGATCAGCGGACGCACGTCGGTGAGCGGACGCTCCGGATCGGCGATCACGATCTGCCGAAATCCCGACAGTCGCTCGATCGCCTCCGGATGCGCGGCGCAACGAGCGGGCTGCTCGGCGTGATGGTCTCGACGACGGGCGTCGCCGTCAATTTTCTGTACAACCTCGGGTTCGAGGCGTGGGAGCGGCGGCGCACCGAAACGATGCACACCCTCGGGCGACGTGTCGAGCATGCGAGCGGGTTTCAGGTCGCGCTCGTGACGTTCCTGATTCCGCTGATCGCGTGGTGGCTCGACGTGTCGTTATGGCAGGCGTTCCTGTACGACGCGGTGCTGATCGTGTTCCTCCCGATCTTCACGTTTACATACAACTGGGCGTTCGACAGCGTGTTCGGGTTGCCGGATGCGGTGACGCGCAAGGCGGCGCCGGTGGCGTGATGCAGATGGATGCAGCGGGGCGCGAAACGATGCGGACTGCCCGCGCCGTTTCGCTTCTGCAAGAGAAAGGAAGACGGGCGGCGCGCATGCCGCCCGCCCGCGTTACGCGGCGACGAACTCGTGCACGTAACGGTTGAACACCGCGGGGCTCGCCGCATTCATCCCGTGCGACGCACCGGCGACGGTTTGCCGTTGCGCGTTGCCGATCCACTGCGACAGCGTGTCGACGTTGTGGCGGAACATCTTCGGGCTGCGCTGGCCGTCGATCAGCAGCGTGCGGCATGCGATATCGCCGGCCGTGTGCAGCGAATACGCGGGCAGCGGGTCGCGCAGTTGCTTCGGCAGCGTGCTCGCATTGTCGATCGCCATCGTGCGAAAGCGCGACGTGCTCTTCTTCCACGCGCCGGGCAGGCTCACGGAATCGACGAACATTTCGAGGCCGGCTTCGACGTCACCTTGATCGATCAGGTTCACGGCCTTCGTGCGCAGCGCGATCGCGGTGGCCGGCATGGCGGCTTCGCGCACGCCCGGCTGCTGGAGCGGGCCGCCCGGATCGGCGAGCGTCAGCGATTCGACGAGGTGCGGATGCTGGCGCGCGACGTTGAATGCGACGCTGCCGCCGCGCGAATGGCCGACCAGATGCACGGGGCCGAGATCGAGCGCGTCGATGAATTCGGCGAGCTCGTCGACGTGGTTCTGCCAGCTGAACTCGTCCTGGATGCCCGCTTCGACGGCCGGCCAGTAGTGGCTCAGGCTCGGCGCGATGCAGCGGTAGTGCGCCGACAGCGCCGCGAGTTGCGGATCCCAGTAGCGGTAGTCGCACAGCGAGCCGTGCACGAACACCATCGGCGCACCGCTGCCCCGTTCGACATACGGCAGGCTGATGCCTGACGAAAGCGTCGCAAATTGCAGGTCGGGGTTCGCGAGCACGGACGGCTCGATTCGCATGTTCATGACTGAAAGACTCAAAGGTGCGTCAACACGACGCAACTATGCATCACGGCGACCTGCAAGGAAAACGCATAATTTTCATCGTGGCGATCAATTTTATTGATGGCTCCGCTGGAAACCCTTGTCACAGCGTGGTCATGCGTCCAAGCCTTCAATCATCTGACGATTGATTGCGGTGCCGAAAGGGTGTGCGGGGGCCTGCGCGCACGCGTCTTTGCGTCGGGAAAGGGAAGGTTTGCCGGTCAGCGCACCGTCAACGCCGGCGCGGTCCGAAGCTCGACCGCCGGATCGTTGTCGGCTGCGAACTGCATCGCGAACTCGAACGCATCCGCGCACACGGCGCGCAATTCGTCGGACACGAACAGGCATTTGACGCCGCCGTCGACGACCGGCATCGCGAGCCGCGACAGCGCGCACGGATAGCCGGGCCGCCGTTCGCCGACGAACAGCGTGATGACGCCCGCGAGCCGCTCGGGCCAGTCGCTCGGGCGGAAGGTTTTCTGCGTGCGCGTGACGCCGCGAATCAGGTGGCCGGCGAGTCGGCCGCGTTCGGTGATGTCGATGCGATCCATGCTGGTGTGCGTGCCCTCGTGCGCGTCATTCGCCGCCGTCGGCCGCCGCGTCGCCGCGCGCGGGAATCCGCAGGTTGCGCAGCTTGTGATAGAGCGTTTTCTTCGGCATGCCGAGCGCCTCGCTCGCGTCCGCGACGTTGCCGTTGTGACGCCGCAGCATGTCCTCGATCAGCATCCGCTCGAAATACGCGAGCTGTTCCGCGAGCGTGCTGCCCACGGCCGGCGCTTCGCCAGACGACAGCAGGCTGTCGCCGGTCAGCCCGAGCACGAAGCGGTCGGCCACGTTCTGCAGCTCGCGCACATTGCCGGGCCACGCGTGCGTCATCAGTTCGGACACCTGCGCGGCGGTGACGACCGGCGCCGGCTGACCGAAGCGCCGCGCGGCCGCGAGCACGAAATGCTCGAACAGCAGCGGCACGTCCTCGCGCCGCTCGCGCAGCGGCGGCAGTTCGATCTGCGCGACGTTCAGGCGATACAGCAAGTCCGCACGAAAGCGCCCGTCGGCCGCGAGTTCGGCGAGATCGGCCTTCGACGCGGCCACCACGCGGCAGTCGACCGGAATCAGGTCGTTCGCGCCGAGCCGTTCGACCACGCGCTCCTGGAGCACGCGCAGCATCTTGATCTGCAGCGCGATCGGCATCGTCTCGATCTCGTCGAGGAACAGCGTGCCGCCGTCCGCCCATTCGATCTTGCCGATGCGCTTCTTGATCGCGCCGGTGAACGCGCCGGCTTCATGGCCGAACAACTCGCTCTCGAACACCTGCTCGGGCAGGCCGCCGCAGTTCAGCGCGACGAAATGCGCGTCGCGACGGCCGCCGAAGTCGTGCAGGCTGCGCGCGATGAGCTCCTTGCCGGTGCCCGTCTCGCCGGTGATCAGCACCGACACCGACGTATCGGCGAGGCGCAGGATCTTCTTGCGCACGTCGGCCATCGCGGGCGACTTGCCGAGCACGAACGCCTCGATGCCCTGCCAGTTGTTCAGCGCGGCGCGCAAGCCCTGCACCTCGAGCGTCAGCCGGCGCTTCTCGATTGCACGCGCGACACGGCCGGCGATCACGTCCGACGAAAACGGCTTCTCGATGAAGTCGTACGCGCCGACCTGCATCGCGCCGACGGCCGTCGAGATGTCCGCATGGCCGCTGATCAGCACGACCGGAATCTGCGCGTCGATGGCCATCACGCGGTCGAGCAGCTGCAGCCCGTCGATGCCCGGCATCCGCACGTCCGACACGATCACCACCGGCGCGCCGGGCGCGACGTGCGCGAGCGCGTCGGCGGCCGACGCGAACGCGTCGACCGGGAACCCGGCGAGCGCGACGGCCTGCTCGACGCCGATCCGGACGTTTTCATCGTCCTCGACGACCAGCACGCGAATCTCATCTTCCATGCTCTGTCCTTTGTTGCGGCGTCGCCGCCGCGAATTCGATGGTGAACTGCGCGCCGCCTTCGTCGCGGTTCGTCGCGGTAATCCTCGCGCCGAACGCCTCGACGATGCGCGACGTGATCGCGAGGCCGAGCCCGAGGCCCTGGCCGCGCGGCTTGGTCGTGACGAACGGCTCGAACAGGTGCGGCAGCACGTCGGGCGCGATGCCGGCGCCGCTGTCGGCCACCGTGAAGCGCACGCGGCCGTCGTCGTCCGGCCCGGCCGCGTCGATGACGATGCGGCGCACCGGCGCGTCGTGCACCGCGTCGAGCGCGTTGCCGAGCAGGTTCACGATCACCTGCTGCAACTGGCTCGATTCCGCCGATACCGTCGTGCCGGGCGCGATGTTCACGTCGAGCCGCACGCCTTCGTCGCGAATCCGCGCTTCGTAGATGAGCCGCGCGTGCGCGACGGCCTCGTTCAGCGACACCGCGACGCGCTCGACGTCGGGCTTGCGCGCGAAGGCCTTCAACTCGCCGGTGAGCACGGCCATGCCGTCGACCAGCTTGCCGACCCGTTCGAGGTTCGCGAGCGCCGGCGCCGGCTGCCCGCGCTCGAAGAACGTGCGTGCGTTGTCGCACAGCGTGCGGATCGCGACGAGCGGCTGGTTCAGCTCGTGCGTGAGGCCGGCGGCCATCTGTCCGAGCACCGCGAGCTTGCCCGTGTGCACGACTTCCTGCTGCGAATCGCGCAGCCGCTGCTCGGTGCGCTCGCGTTCGTCGATCTCGCGCTGCATCCGCTCGTTCGCGGCCGTCAGCGCGGCGGTGCGTTGCGCGACGGTCAGTTCGAGCCGGTCGTTCGCGCGGCGCAGCGCGTCCTGCGCGCTCAGCCGCGCGAGGATCGCCCGGCGGCGCTGGATCGCATAGCCGACCAGCAGCGCGACGATCAGGAACGCGCCGGTGACGAACACGAACGCCGTCTGCTGCTGGCGCCGCGCGCCCGCGATGTCGAGCAGCACCATCAGCGAATCGCCGGCCTGCGGCGCGGGGCGCGACATCACGAGATAGCGCGTGGTGCGGCCCGCGTGGCGCGGATCGGGGAAGGTGCCGAACCACGCGGCCGAGCTGCGGTCGCCGATGCGGCGATAGGGCAGCGCGTCGACGGTGCGGCCCGCGTACTGGCGCGACGCCTGGATGTCGCGCTGCTGCTGCGCGGTGATCGGGCGCAGCGCGGTGAATTTCCATGCGGGCTCGGTCGAGATCACGATCACGCCGTTACCGTCGACGACCATCGCGGCGACGCCCGGCGCGCGCCATGCCGATTCGAGCGGATCGACGCTGATCTTCACGGCGGCCACGCCGATCGGCACGCCGTCGCTGCGCACCGCGCTCGCGAAGTAGACGCCCGGCACGCCGGTGTTGGTGCCGATGCCGAAGAAGCGGCCGCTGCCGCGCGCGAGCGCGTCCTTGAAGTACGGCCGGTACGACACGTTGGTGCCGACGAAGCTGATCGTCTCGTTCCAGTTGCTCGCGGCGATCACGTCGCCTTGCAGATCGATCACGTCGACCGCGCCGCTGCCGGCGTCGCGGTTCACGGCTTCGAGGTAGGTGTTCACCGCATGCACGAGCTCGGGCGCCTCGTTCGGCGCGGCTTTCAGCATCGCGCGTACGCCGTCCTGCCGCGCGACCAGGCCGGGCAGGATCTCGAAGCGGCCGAGCTCGCTTTTGAGGCTCGACGCATACAGGTCGAGCCGGTGCGCGCCGGCTTCCTCGAGCGCGTCGATCGCGCGTTCCCACGCGAAATCGACGGCCGCGCCGGCCACGCCGACATACAGCACCGCGGCCGATGCCCACCCCCACCACGGGATTCCCTTGAAGCTCTTCTGCACGTTCGCCCTCATCGAAGCCCGCGATCGGTTGTCCGCAACCGCCCGTCCGCAACCGCCCGCCCGGAACGACGCGCGCCGCACGCCGGCCAAGGCCGGCGGCGGCGCGTGCGAGGCAGCCGGCGCGACGGTGCGCGCGGCCGCGCGTTACCCGAAGTGCGCGACCAGGATCAGCGTCACCGTGACGACGATCGCGCCGCCGATGCGGGTGGCGATCTGCGCGAACGGCATCAGCTGCATCCGGTTCGCGGCGGTCAGGATCGCGACGTCGCCGGTGCCGCCTTGCCCGCTGTGGCAGGCGTTCACGATCGCGGTGTCGATAGGGTACATCTTCAGCAGGCGGCCGACCACGAAACCGGTGCCCATCAGCGTCGCGACGGTCGCCACGATCGTGATCACGTTGACGATCGTGAACGCGGCGGTCAGCTTGTCCCACGGCGTCATCGCGACGCCGATCGCGAACAGCAGCGGATACGTGACGGCGGTCGAGAAGAACTTGTAGACGACGAACGCGCCTTCCTGCAGCGGCGGCGACACCGCGCGCGCGAGCTTCACCAGCACCGCGAGGAACAGCATCGCGACCGGCGCGGGCAGGCCGAACAGCTTGTGCGCCATCAGGCCGACGAGGTACAGCGTGATCGCGGTGATGCCGGCGCCCGCGATGTGCGTGACGTCGACGTGGCCGCGGATTTCCTCGCTTTCCGGCGTCATGTCGCCGCTTTCGCCGACTTGCAGGCGGCCGTTGCCGGTCAGGTGCGGCAGGCGCTTGCCGAGCATGTCGAGCGCGCCCGACAGGATGATCGCGGTCAGGCTGCCGAGCATCACCGACGGCAGCACCATCGCGAACATCTCGCCCTGCGGCAGATGCATCAGTTCCGAATAGCCGATCGACAGCGGAATCGCGCCTTCGCCGACGCCGCCCGCCATGATCGGCACGACGATGTACAGCAGCGTGTGGCGCGCGCCGAGGCCGAGCGCGGTGCCGACCGCCGTGCCGACGATCGCTGCGGCGACCGAGCCGGCCGCGAGGGGAATGAAGATCTTCACGAAGCCCTGGATCAGCACGCGGCGATCCATGCTCAGGATGCTGCCGACGATGATCGATGCGATGAACAGGTACAGGAAGTTGGTCGACTTCGTGAATTCGACCGTCAGGTTCAGCACCGGCTTCGGCAGCACGTGGTAGTACGTGAGCGCCGACGGCACGAAGGTCGCGAAGATCGCGGCCGCGCCGATGTTGCGCAGGAGCGGCAGGCGCTTGCCGAGTTCCGCGCAGGTGAAGCCGAAGAACGCGAGCACGGCGATCGCCATCGAGATCTCGCCGGGCACCTTGCCCGTCACCGCGAAGCCGACGATCAGCCCGAACAGGATCACGTAGACGGGCAGCGGGATGATGCCGATGCGGATTTCCATCAGCTTCCACCAGCCTTCCGGCCAGAAGCGTTCGCGCGTGGCGGGGCCGGCTTCGGCAATCGGCTCGGGATGGGACGGGGTATGGATAGAGGTCTGCAAGACGTGTCTCCTGATGTTCGGAATGCCTGCATCGCTTCGCGGCATCGTGTGCCGTCTATTACGCAACCCCCATGCCAGAATTCCGGCCTGTCGGAATATTTTTAATCCATTGATTCGTAAGGGATTTGTTTCGTCTGCGGAAAGGATTTTCCACGCGGGGTGGCCGAGATTTCGGAATTCCCGCAGCAGCGAGGCCGAGATTTCGGCCTGACCGCGGCCCGGGCGCCCGGCCATGCCAGCCGCCCGCCATATCGCCGCGCGCGATTTTCTTCGCACAATCGCTTCGTAGACCGCCTTCCCGCCGCTCTCTATCATCGGCTGATCTTTTTCCGACGTGACGACGACTGTCCGGAGAACGCCCGCGCGTTCGCCGCGGCGTCGCTCATCCGTCGATACCGTCTTTGGACAGGAGAGTGGTTCCCATGCTGCATCCCGTGTTTTCCGCCCGCTTTTCCGCCGGCCGTGTGGCCGGCCTGGCCCGCGTGCTGACGGCCGCGCTGCTCGGCGTCGCGCTGCTGAACGGTGCGCGCGCCGACACCGCGCCGCTGAAGGTCGGCATCTCGACCAGCCCGCAGATCGAGGCGCTGAAGATCGCCGCGAAGGAGGCGAAGGAGCAGGGCCTCGACGTGAAGATCGTCGAATTCACCGACTGGAATACGCCGAACGCGGCGCTCGCGAACAAGGACATCGACGTCAACTACTTCCAGCACCTCCCGTTTCTCGAGAACGCGAAGAAGCAGGGCGGCTACAACTTCATCTCGATCGCGCCCGGCACGATCATGAAGATCGGCCTCTATTCGAAGAAGGTGAAAAGCTTCGCCGAGCTGAAGGACGGCGCGCGCGTCGCGATCGCGAACGATCCTGTGAACGGCGGGCGCGGGCTGTTGCTGCTGCAGCGCGCGGGGCTCATCACGCTGAAGCCGGGCGCCGACTACCGCGCGACGACGCGCGACATCGTCGCCAACCCGAAGCACCTGAAGATCATCCCGCTCGAAGCGTCGCAGCTCGCGCGCTCGCTCGACGACGTCGATCTCGCGCAGGGTTATCCGAGCTTCATCAAGCTCGCCGGCACGACCGACCCGAACAGCGCGCTGCTGTTCGACGGCACCGAGAACAAGAACTTCGCGATCCAGTGGGTCGTGCGGCCCGAGCGCGCGAACGATCCGCGCATCCGCAAGTTCATCTCGATCTACCAGCACTCGCCGGCGGTGCGCCGTGCGCTCGACAACGCGTTCGGCTCGCTGTACGCGATCGCGTGGTGACGGAGGCGGCATGACGACGGCGAACCGCAAGAAAATCCTGCTCAACGCGTTCAACATGAACTGCGTCGGGCACATCAACCACGGACTGTGGACGCATCCGCGCGACCGCTCCGCGCACTACACCGATCTCGACTACTGGGCCGATCTCGCGAAGACGCTCGAACGCGGCAAGTTCGACGGGATCTTTCTCGCGGACATCGTCGGCGTGTACGACGTGTTCGGCGGCGGCCCCGACGCCGCGCTGCGCGAATCGGTGCAAGTGCCCGTCAACGATCCGCTGCTGCTCGTGCCGGCGATGGCGCAGGTCACGCGGCATCTCGGCTTCGGCGTGACCGCGAACCTGACCTACGAGCCGCCTTATCTGTTCGCGCGCCGCATGTCGACGCTCGATCATCTGACGAAAGGGCGCGTGGGCTGGAACATCGTGACCGGCTACCTCGACAGCGCCGCGCGCGGGATGGGCCTCGCGCGGCAGATCGGCCACGACGACCGCTACGAGCGCGCGGACGACTACATGGACGTCGTCTACAAGCTGTGGGAACAGAGCTGGGACGACGACGCGGTGATCCGCGACGCAAAGGCGCGCGTGTTCGCGCAGCCGGGCAAGGTGCGGCGCGTGAAGCACGACGGGCCGTTCTATTCGATCGATGCGATTCATCTGAGCGAACCGTCGCTGCAACGCACGCCGGTGCTGTACCAGGCCGGCTCGTCCGCGCGCGGCGTCGAGTTCGCGGGCCGTCACGCGGAATGCGTATTCGTGAACGGGCAGAGCAAGGCCGCGGCGCGCGCGGCGGCGCTCGATATCCGCGCGGCCGCCGCGCGGCACGGGCGCGACCCGGCGTCGATCAAGATCTTTGCAGGCGTGAGCGTCGTGACGGCCGAGACCGAATTGCTCGCCCGCGAGAAGTTCGACGAGTACCGGCGCTACGCAAGCCCCGAAGCCGGCCTCGCGCATTTCGCGAGCTCGACCGGCATCGACTTCGCGAAATACGGCCTCGACGAGCCGATCTCGTATGTGAAGACCGATTCGATCCAGTCGGCCGTCGACGCGATCTCGAAGAAGAGCACGACCGGCACGTGGACCGTGCGCCGCATGCTCGAACAGATGTCGCTTGGCGGCCGCTATGCGCCGATCGTCGGTTCGCCGTCGCAGGTCGCGGACGAACTGCAGGCGTGGATCGACGAGACCGGCATCGACGGTTTCAACCTGACGCGCACCGTGATGCCCGAATCGTTCGAGGATTTCGTCGACTGGGTCGTGCCCGAACTGCAGAACCGCGGCGTCTACAAGGAAGACTACGATCCCGCGCCGACGCTGCGCGACAAGCTGTTCGGCGCGGGCCCGCGCCTGCCCGTCTGGCACACCGGCGCGCAGCACCGGCCGGCGGCCGCAGCCGAACCCGCGCATCCCGCGCATGCGTGAACCTGACGGAGCGAAGCGATGACGCAATTGTTCGATACGCTGGGTTTCATCGAGGCATCGGCCGTGCGCGCCGGCGCCGGCGTCGGTGCAACGGCGCATGAGGAACGGGCCGTGCCGGCCGGCGGCGCGGCCGTGTCGCTGGAGCAGGTCGGCAAGGTGTTCGCGACGCCGCGCGGCCAGGCCGCCGCGCTGCGCGACGTGACGCTCGACGTGCGGCGCGGCGAGGTGTTCGGGATCATCGGCCGCAGCGGCGCCGGCAAGTCGACGCTGCTGCGCCTCCTGAACGGCCTCGAACGGCCGAGTTCGGGCCGCGTGCGCGTGCAGGGCATCGACGTCGGCGCGCTCGACGAGGATGGCCTCGTCGCGTTGCGGCGCCGCACCGGCATGGTGTTCCAGCATTTCAACCTGCTGTCCGCGAAGACGGTGTTCGAGAACGTCGCGCTGCCGCTGAAGATCGCCGGCGTGCCGAAGGCCGAGCGCGTGCGCAAGGTCGACGCGCTGCTCGAGCTCGTCGGGCTCGCCGCGAAGCGCGACGCGTATCCGGCGAGCCTGTCCGGCGGGCAGAAGCAGCGTGTCGGCATCGCGCGGGCGCTCGTGCACGATCCCGAGGTGCTGCTGTGCGACGAAGCGACGTCGGCGCTCGATCCGGAAACCACGCAATCGATCCTCGCGCTGCTCGCGGACATCAACCGCCGTCTCGGGCTCACGATCGTGCTGATCACGCACGAGATGGAGGTGATCCGCGCGGTGTGCGACACGGTCGCGGTGATCGAACAGGGCGAAGTCGTCGAAACCGGCCCCGTGTGGCGCGTGTTCGGCGATCCGCGCCACGGCGCGACGCGCGCGCTGCTGAGCACGCTGCAGCACGACCTGCCGCCCGAGCTGGCCGCGCGCGTGCGGCCGCTGCCGGAGCAGGCCGCGCTGCCCGACGGCGCGCAGATCGTGCTCGACGTGCGCTATACGGGCGAGAGCGGCGGCGCACCCGATGTTGGCGCGCTCGCGGCGGCGCTCGGCGGCGCCGTGCGGTTCCTGCACGGCGGCATCGAAAGCATCCAGGGGCATGCGCAGGGGCGGCTCGTGATCGCCGCGACGCCGCGTGCGGATGACGCCGGCCCGTCGGCGGCGCGCGGCGATGCGGTCGCCGCGCTGCTCGAACGTGCGCGCCGCCATGCGAACCATGCGGAGGTGCTCGGCTATGTTTGAGCTCTGGTGGCCCGAACTGCTCGACGCAATCCGCGACACGTTGTCGATGGTCGCCGCGTCGGCCGCGATCGCCGCGCTGATCGGCATCCCGCTCGCGGTGATCCTCGTGACCACCGCGCCCGGCGGCATTTACGCGCGGCGCGGCGTGAACACGGTGCTCGGTGCGCTCGTCAACGTGTTCCGCTCGACGCCGTTCATCATCCTGCTGGTCGCACTGCTGCCGTTTACGCGCATCCTGATCGGCACGACGATCGGCGTGTGGGCGGCCGTCGTGCCGCTGTCGATCGCCGCGATCCCGTTCTTCGCACGGATCGCCGAAGTGAGCCTGCGCGAAGTCGATCGCGGGCTGATCGAGGCCGCGCTCGCGATGGGCGCGAAGCGCCGCCACATCGTATGGCACGTGCTGCTGCCCGAAGCGCTGCCCGGCATGCTCGGCGGCTTCACGATCACCGTCGTCGCGCTGATCGGCTCGACCGCGATGGCGGGCGCCGTCGGCGCGGGCGGCCTCGGCGATCTCGCGATCCGCTACGGCTATCAACGTTTCGACACGACCGTCATGGCGACCGTGATCGTGATCCTGATCGCGCTCGTCTCGGCCGTGCAAATCACGGGCGACCGCCTGGTCCGACGCGTGACCCGGCGAACCTGAGCGACGCCACAAGCGTCCGCTCGCTTCATTCCTGATCCTGAGAGAAAACCATGACCTTGCCTATCGGCGCGCCGCGCGAATGGAACGGACAATTCGAGGAAACGCTGTTTCTGGAGGTGGCGCGACGCCATCGTCCGGGCTTCCTCGACAAGGTGGCCACGCCGCCGCGCGAGCCGCGCAACGGCGACGAACTGGCCGCCGTCGCCGACTACTACACGAAGATGGCGTCGCACGACCTGTTCATCGTGCAGGTCGTCGCGAAGGCGATCGACACGCTGTTTCGCGACGATCCGCATTTCCAGCTGATTCTGTCGCGCCAGCTCGGCGACGACGGCGCGCACGCGGTGATCGGCCGTGAGCGCGTGACCGAACTCACGGGGCGCGATCCGCTGCCGGAAGTCGACCGGCTCGTCGCCGCGCACTGGGCGCGCATCGGCGACATCGCGGTGCGCGACGTCGCGGGCTTTCTCGCGTTCGAATGGCATTATGAGCTGCACATCCTCGCGAAGCTGTGGATCCAGCGCAAGACCGGCCGCATCGGGGACAGCGCGATGCGCGAGCACGGCGAGAACCGGATTCGCCCGGACGAGGAATGGCATCGCGTGCAGATCGTCCAGTGGTGGTTCGACACGCTCCAGGCGCTGCCGGCGGCCGAGCGCGACGCGCTGATCGATCGCGTGATCGCGGCCGACGAGGAAACCCAGGCGCGGCTCGACGGCTATCTGCACGACGAATACGCGCATACCGCACTGGTATTCGGCGCGGATATCGCCGAATATCGTGCGATCTACGACGACTGGCGGCGCGAGATCCTGTCGCGGCTGACCGGCCGTCAGCTGGGTGCGCTCGCTCCACTGTCGGGCGAAACCGTTGAACAGGAAGCTGTCGCATGAACGATCCAAGCGGCCCGGCGACGCTCGCGCCGGCTACCGATACACCGGCCGTCGACCGCGCCGCGCTGGCGCGCGCGATCGATGCGCTGCATGTGAGCGCCGCCGAGCGCGACCGCGCCGGCGGTCATGCGGCACAGGAGAAGCAGTGGCTTGCCGATGCGGGCCTGCTGACGCTCGCGGTGCCGCGTGCGTTCGGCGGGCAGGAAGCGGCGTGGCCCGCGATCTACGACGTCATCCGGCAGGTCGCGCGAGTCGACAGCGCGCTCGCGCATCTGGTCGGCTTCCAGTGCCTGCAGGTGGTGAGCGTCGACGTGTGGGGCAGCGCCGCGCAGCGCGAGCGCTATTTGCGCGGCACGGTCGACGGGCGCTGGTGGTGGGGCAACGCGGTCAATCCGCTCGACACGCGGCTCGTCGCCACGGCGACGTCCGACGGCGGCTACCGGCTCGACGGCGTGAAGGGCTTCTGTTCCGGCACGCGCGGCTCGCAGCGGATGACGGTGTCCGCGCACGATCCGGCGATCGGCCGCACCGTGTTCGGCGTGGTGCCGACCGATCGGGCCGGCATCACGGTCAACGACGACTGGGATCCGGTCGGCCAGCGTCAGACCGACAGCGGCAGCGTGCGCTTCGACGGCGTGACGCTCGCGCCGGACGAGGTGCTGCACCGCTCCGAGGCCGCGCCGACGCCGCGCGCGACGCTGCGCACGCTCGTGTCGCAGCTCGTGCTGACGAACCTGTTCGTCGGCCTGGCGGAAGGCGCACTGGCCGAGGCGCGCGACTACGTGCGGCAGCATGGCCGCCCGTGGATCCACGCGGGCGTCGAGCGGGCCGAGGACGATCCGTACACGCTGCAGCGCTTCGGCGACATGCGCGTGCGCGCGATCGCCGCGGCGGCGCTGGCCGATCGCGCGGCCGGCGCGTTGCAGCACGCGTGGGCGCGGCAGGATGCGCTGACGGCCGACGAACGCGCCGAAGCCGCACTCGCGGTATCGGAAGCGAAGATCGTCGCGCAGCGCGCGGCGCTGGATAACGGCGAGGCGCTGTTCGACGCGTGCGGCGCGCGCGCGACGGCCGCGTCGCTGGGCCTCGACCGCTTCTGGCGGAACGCGCGCACGCATACGCTGCACGATCCGCTCGACTACCGGCTGCGCGACGTGGGCCGGTTCGCGCTGACGGGCGAGCTGCCGCCGGCGTCGCTCTATACGTAAGCAACAGCGGGACGGTGCCGGCACGCCTGCCGGCGTTACGCCGCCGGCAACGCCTCCGCCAGCGCTCGCATCGCCTCCACCGTTTCCGGGTTCGCCGGGAAAAACGCCTCGATCGCGAGTTCCGCCAGCGTCACGTCGACCGGCGTGCCGAACACCGTCGTCGTACTGAAGAACGTCAGCTCGCCGCGCGTCGTGCGCAGCCGCAGCGGCACGGCGATATCCGCGAAATCGGTGCGCGCGTGCGAATCGTCGGGCTGCCCGGCCGGCGCCGGATACGCGGCGAGCTCGTCGCGCAGCGCATGCAGCGTGCGGTCGCCGCTCGCATCGATCTGCCGTTGCAGCCGATGCAGGATATGCGCGCGCCATTCGTGCCAGTTGACGATCTGGGACGCGAGACCGTCCGGATGCAGGCTCAGCCGCAGCACGTTGACGGGCGGTTGCAGCAGCGCGGGGTCCGCCTGTGCGACCAGCGCGCCGAGCATCCGGTTCGCCGCGAGCAGCGTCCAGTGGCGGTCCACCGCGAGCGCCGGATAAGGCTCGTGCCCGCGCAGCACGGCTTCGACCGCATGACGTGCGGCATCCAGTTGCGGGTCCGAAAACGGCCGTTCGCGAAACAGCGGCGCGAAGCCGGCCGCGACGAGCAGCGCATTGCGTTCGCGCAGCGGCACGTCGAGGCTTTCGGCGAGATGCAGCACCATCTCGCGGCTCGGCTGCGCGCGGCCCGATTCGACGAAGCTCAGGTGGCGGGCGGACACGTCCGCCTCGAGCGCGAGCGCCATCTGGCTCAGGCGCCGGCGTTGTCGCCACGTGCGCAGCAGCGGGCCGATGCCGGATGCGCGGCCGGCGGACGGGGAAGGCGAATGGAAGGCGGCGGTCGAGTTCATGGAAGGAGATGATAGGCAATCCCGCGCCGCTTCGGCATTACCTGCGAGGTAAGCATCGCGCCGCGCCGGTCGCGTGCAGCCGCTGCGTTACCATAGCCCCCGTGCCACCTGAGAGGCGGCGCCGGACCCGCGACCACAACGCCTGGCCGGCCACCGCGTACATCGACAACAAGGCTTCCAGGTGAATCCAACAATGAAAAAACTTGCCGTCCGGCTCGCCTGCGTGGCGACGCTCGCACTCGCCGCGACCCGCGGCCACGCGCAGACCGAAGCTGCACAGGTCGAAATGAGGGCCGCCGCCGCGGCCGCCAACGAAGCGGTCGTGAAGGGGCCGACCGACATCGACGTCAAACACGAAGCCGTGCTGAAGTTGAAGGCCGGCGAATCGTTCGTGCCGGCCGCCGAAGCCGGCCGCTACCTGCGCTCGATGGGCAATTCGGTCGACGAATCGAAGCTGGTCGGCCTCGTGCTGCCCGACGATCCGGACGCCGACTGGCTCTCGGTCGTGTCGTTCGAGCCGAGCGGCTACATTCGCGACGACGACGCGAAGGACTGGAAGCCTGACGAACTGCTGAAAAGCCTGCAGGCCGGCACCGAGGAAAGCAATCCGGCGCGCAAGGAGCGCGGCCTGCCCGAAACCGAGGTGGTCGGCTGGGCGAAGGCGCCCGCCTACGACGCTGCCACGCACCGGCTCGTGTGGTCGGCGATCATCCGCGACAAGGGCGCGGCGCCGAATGCCGCGAACGACGGCGTGAACTACCGGACGCTCGTGCTCGGCCGCGACGGCTACCTGTCGCTGACGATGGCGTCGACGCTCGCCGATCTGCCGAAGTACAAGGCCTCGGCCGACGAACTGCTGTCGAACATCCGCTTCAACGACGGCAAGCGCTATGCCGACTTCAACCAGTCGACCGACCACGTCGCCGAGTACGGGCTCGCGGCGCTGATCGTCGGCGTCGGCGCGAAAAAGCTCGGGCTGCTCGCGCTGATCGGCGCGTTCGCGGTGAAGTTCTTCAAGGTCGGCGCGCTCGCGCTGCTGGCCGGCGGCGCGGCGCTCAAGCGCTTCTTCGGGCGCAAGCCGAAGGCGGCCGCGGTGCCGGCCGTCGCCGACGCATCCGACGGGGTCGCCACGGAGCGCAAGGAATGACGAAGCTGCTGCTGCTGATCTTCGGCGGCCTCAAGCTCGGCAAGGTGCTTGTATCGGCCGGCACGATGCTCGCGTCGATCGCGGTCTATGCGCTGTTTTACGGCTGGCGCTTCGCGGCCGGCTTCGTTGCGTTGCTGCTGGTGCACGAAGCCGGCCACTACGTCGCCGCGCAGCGGCGCGGGCTCGACGTCGGGCTGCCGACCTTCATCCCGTTCGTCGGCGCGTGGATCCAGTTGAAGGAGATGCCGCACGACGCGGAAACGGAAGCGTACGTCGGGCTCGCGGGGCCGTTCGTCGGCACGCTCGGCGCGCTGGCCTGCTACGCGGCCGCGCGGCACACCGACAGCAACTTGCTGCTCGCGCTGTCGTACACGGGCTTTTTCCTTAACCTGTTCAACATGATTCCGCTGTCGCCGTTCGACGGCGGACGGATCACCGCGGTGCTGTCGCCGCGCATCTGGTTCGCGGGCGTGCCGGTGCTGATCGCGCTGTTCGTGTATCGGCCGAGCCCGCTGCTGATCGTGATGGCGATCCTCGCGCTGCCGCAACTGAAGCGCGCGTGGCGCTACGATCCCGACGCGCCGGAGAACCGCGTGTACTACGCGACGTCGATCGAGACGAAGACGACCTACGCGCTCTGTTACGTCGGCCTGCTCGCGTTCCTTGCGCTGATGACGTCCGGCGTGCACGACATGCTGCGCGTCGTGCACGCGTCGGTCTGACGTCGATCCGATGCAAAAAAACGGCGGCCGCGTAAAAAGCGGCCGCCGTTTTTCAAAGGTCGAACCTCACGCGGCGCGATGTCGCAGTTCGACGCGCTTGATGTCCTTCACGATCACGAGATAGCTGAACACGGTGACGAGCGCGTTCAGCCCGACGAACACCAGTGCGCCGTTGAACGAGCCGCTTGCGCCGACGAGGTAGCCGATCGCGATCGGCGCGACGATGCCCGCCGTGTTGCCGAACATGTTGAACAGGCTGCCCGACAGGCCGATCGCTTCCTTCGGCGCGGTATCCGCGACGACGGCCCAGCCGAGCGAGCCGATCCCCTTGCCGAAGAACGACACGGCCATCAGCATGATGACCAGCGCTTCGCTGTCGACGTAGTTGCAGCCGATGATCGTCATCGACAGCAGCATCCCGCCGACGATCGGAATCTTGCGCGCGAGCGTCAGCGATACGCCGCGTCGGATCAGCGCGTCCGACAGCATCCCGCCGAGCACGCCGCCGAGGAAACCGCAGATCGCCGGCAGCGACGTCATGAAGCCGGCCTTCAGCAGCGACATCCCGCGCGCCTGGACGAGGTAGATCGGGAACCACGTGAGGAAGAAGTACGTGAGCACGTTCACGCAGTACTGGCCGAGATACACGCCGATCAGCATCCGGTTCGACAGCAGCTGGCGCACGTAGTACCAGCCAGCCACGCGGCTGCTTTCGGAGGCGCCGCCGCTGCCGCGCGCCCCGGTGGGCCGGCCGCTCGACCGCACGAGCCCGCCGCCCTGCTCGATATGGTCGAGTTCCGCGCGATTGACGGCCGGATGGTCGGCCGGGTCCTTCACGACGCGCAGCCACAGGAACGCGAGCGCGATGCCGGCCAGGCCGAGCCACAGGTACACCTGGTGCCAGCCGTACGCATGCGTGAGCCAGGCCATCAGCGGCGAGAACACCACGGCCGCGAAGTACTGCGCGGCGTTGAAGATCGCCGACGCGGTGCCGCGCTCGGCGGTCGGGAACCAGCTCGCGACGACCTTCGCGTTCGCCGGGAACGCCGGCGCCTCCGCGATGCCGACCGCGAAGCGCATCGCGAACAGCGCGGCGACCGCGAACGCGGCGCTGCCGCCGAGGCCGATCGTGCTCTGCAGCAGCGTGAACGCCGACCACAGGAAGATGCTTGCCGCATACACGCGCCGCGCGCCGAAGCGGTCGAGCAGCCAGCCGCTCGGCAGTTGCGCGAGCACGTAGGCCCAGCTGAACGCCGAGAAGACATAGCCCATCGTCACCGGGTCGATGCCGAACGCCTTGCGGATCGGCGTGCCGGTGATCGACAGCGTCGCGCGGTCCGCATAGTTGAGCGTCGTGACGACGAACAGCATCGCGAGGATCCAGTAGCGCACGGCGGTTCGGCGCGCGGTGCGCGCGAGGTCGAGCGGAAGATCGCGAGGGGAGGGCTGATTGTGCATTTTAAACATACGTCGTCGTATGATATGGCCGAAAGTTTATGGACAATGCCGGAATTCAGAAACCTCGGGTTTTCCCTTTGAAGATCCTCGCCACAATATGGGAATGTCGTCATTTGCTGGCCTGACAACGCGCTGCGGTGTATCGTCCGCGCCCTCACAGGCGGCGAGCATGACGCAATGCCGTCGGCAGACATCGTATCTGTTGCGTTACAATGAACTATTCATTCCCGAACCACGGAGCACACCCATGCAACTGACAGGAGAGATGCTGATCGGCGCCGAAGCGGTGGCCGGCTCGGCAGGCACCTTGCACGCGTTCGACCCGACGAAGGGCGCGCCGATCGAGGCCCCGGCGTTCGGCGTCGCGACGCAGGCCGACGTCGACCGCGCGTGCGAACTCGCACGCGATGCGTTCGATGCATACCGCACGCAGCCGCTCGCGGCCCGTGCGGCGTTTCTCGAAGCGATCGCCGATGAAATCGTCGCGCTCGGCGATGCGCTGATCGAGCGCGCGCATGCCGAAACGGGCTTGCCCGTCGCGCGGCTGCAGGGCGAGCGCGGCCGCACCGTCGGCCAGTTGCGGTTGTTCGCGCGCGTCGTGCGCGACGGGCGCTTCCTCGCCGCGTCGATCGATCCCGCGCAGCCGGCACGCACGCCGCTGCCGCGCTCCGACCTGCGGCTGCAGAAAATCGCGCTCGGGCCCGTCGCCGTGTTCGGCGCGAGCAATTTCCCGCTCGCGTTCTCGGTGGCCGGCGGCGATACCGCGTCGGCGCTCGCGGCCGGCTGCCCGGTGATCGTGAAGGCGCACGAGGCGCACCTCGGCACGTCCGAGCTGGTCGGCCGCGCGATTCGCGCCGCGGTCGAGAAAACCGGCATGCCGGCCGGCGTGTTCTCGCTGCTGGTCGGCCCCGGCCGCGTGATCGGCGCGGCGCTGGTCGGCCATCCGGCGATCCAGGCCGTCGGTTTCACCGGGTCGCGGCAGGGCGGGATGGCGCTCGTGCAGATCGCGAACGCGCGCCCGCAGCCGATTCCCGTCTATGCGGAAATGAGCAGCATCAATCCGGTCGTGCTGTTCCCGGCCGCACTCGCCGCGCGCGGCGACGCGATCGCGACGGGCTTCGTCGATTCGCTGACGCTCGGCGTCGGCCAGTTCTGTACCAATCCGGGCCTCGTGCTCGCGATCGACGGCCCCGATCTCGACCGTTTCGAGACGGTCGCCGCGCAGGCGCTCGCGAAGAAGGCGGCCGGCGTGATGCTCACGCGCGGCATCGCCGACGCATACCGCAATGGCCGCGGCAAGCTGGCCGAACTGCCGGGCGTGCGCGAAATCGGCGTGGGCGAGGCCGCGCAGACCGACTGCCAGGCAGGCGGCGCGCTGTATGAAGTCGGTGCGCAGGCATTCCTGGGCGAGCCGGCGTTCAGCCACGAGGTGTTCGGGCCGGCGTCGCTGATCGTGCGCTGCCGCGATCTCGACGAAGTCGCGTGCGTGCTCGACGCGCTCGAAGGCCAGTTGACGGCCACGCTGCAAATCGACGCCGACGACAAGCCGCTCGCGCGCCGGCTGCTGCCGATCCTCGAGCGCAAGGCCGGGCGCCTGCTGGTCAACGGCTATCCGACCGGCGTCGAGGTGTGCGATGCGATGGTGCACGGCGGCCCGTTCCCCGCGACGTCGAACCCGGCCGTCACGTCGGTCGGCGCGACCGCGATCGAGCGCTTCCTGCGGCCGGTGTGCTACCAGGACTTCCCGGACGATCTGCTGCCCGAAGGGCTGCGGGAAGGCAATCCGCTCGCGATTCCGCGGTTGCGGGACGGGAAGGCGGAGTGACGTGGCGGTGGCCCGGCGGCGAACGCCGGGCTGCTTGCCGGATGGATGAAAGCGGAGGCGGCCGATGGCCGTCTCCGCTTTTTTTCAGGGTGTCTTTCCTGTTGCCCGCGTTTCTCCTACAGTAGCGAAGCCTCGGGCCGTCCGGCCCGCAGGCGAGCCTGAGAGATCACAAGACCAACAAGGAACCATCCGATGAATATCAGCAAGCGTGGCGACCACCTGTTCGCGGCCGGGTTGTGGAAAACGATCGGCGACGTCGCGAAATCGGTCCGTACCCAGATCGGCGAAACCAGCGAAGGGCGCGTGCTGGCCGACGCGCTGTTCGCGCTGCAGCGTGAGCTGGGCGGCAGCGAATTCGACGTGACGATCAACCAGGGGCGGCCCGTCGCGGGCTCCGATCCGCATTCGTTGATCTTCGGCAGGGCCGTCGAGCGTTTCAAGTACGACATGGAGGCGGTGGTGTTCGCGCTCAAGCATCGCCGCAGCATCGACGAGCCGAACGGCGCAGAGCGCGCCGACGCGCTCACGCAGGCCAACACGCATCTCGCGACCGCGAAGCAGTACGCGATGTTCACGGTCGGGCGCTTCTTCGATGCGGTGGTCGACCGCGACGTGCTGGAACAGATCGTGGGCGCCGAGTCGCCCGCGCGCGGCCGGCCGCTCGCGGCGCGCAAGGGGATCGACGAGACGCAGCGCACGCTCGCGACCGTGCGCCAGCGGATCATCGGCGCGATCGCGCAGATGTAATGCAATGGCCGCGCCGGCTCGTCGAGCCGCGCGGCCATCGCGTGATACGGCTACGGAGGACTGCGGGCGCCGGCGCGCCGTGCCGATGAAGGCGCCGCGCCGCCTGCGCCCCCGGCTTACTGCGGGCCCATCTTCTTGATCAGCACGTCGAGTTCGGCGGCTTCTTCGTCGGTCAGGTCGACGAGCGGCGCGCGCACCGGGCCCGCGTCGTGGCCGACGAGCTTCGCGCCCGCCTTCACGATGCTGACCGCGTAGCCGGCGCGGCGATTGCGGATCTTCAGGTACGGCAGGAAGAACTCGTCGATCAGGCGGCCGACCGTCGCGTGGTCGTCCTTCGCGATCGCTTCGTAGAACGCCATCGCCGTCTTCGGGATGAAGTTGAACACGGCCGACGAGTACACCGGCACGCCGAGCGCCTTGTACGCGGCCGCATAGACTTCGGCCGTCGGCAGGCCGCCGAGGTACGCGAAACGATCGCCGAGGCGGCGGCGGATCGTGACCATGCTTTCGATTTCGCCGACACCGTCCTTGAAGCCGATCAGGTTCGGGCAACGGTCGGCGAGGCGTTCCAGCATGTCCGCATTCAGCTTCGAATTCGCGCGGTTGTACACCACGACGCCGATCTTCAGCGCGCGGCACACCTGCTCGACGTGATCGGCGATCCCTTCCTGGCTCGCTTCGGTCAGGTAGTGCGGCATCAGCAGCACGCCGCTCGCGCCGAGGCGTTCGGCTTCCTGCGCGTATTCGATCGCGACGCGCGTCGCGCCGCCCGCGCCGGCGAGGATCGGCACCTTGCCCTTGCAGGTTTCCGTCGCGACGCGGATCACGTCCGAATACTCGCGCTGCGTGAGCGAGAAGAATTCGCCGGTGCCGCCGGCCGCGAACAATGCGCTCGCGCCATACGGTGCCAGCCATTCGAGGCGCTCGGCATAGGTGGTCGGACGGAAGCTGCCGTCGGCGTCGAAATCCGTCAGCGGAAACGACAGCAGGCCGTGGGAGATGATCTGTTTGAGTTCTTGCGGTGAAGTCATGGTGAGTGTCGTCCGTCTAGCGCGAGTGCTGGTTCGTCGGGAACGGCATACGAGCCGAATTGGCGATGTCGTTGTATGTCATCGTACAACGCAAGAAAGAGCGGCGCAAGCGGTTTGCTGGCGGGTCAAGGGTAGGGTCTTTCCGGATAAGGGTTTACGCAGCATCATCAATTGAGGTTGAATGTCGTATGATGACTAACGATATTGCAGATAGGCTCCAGGAATTCCGATGACTGCTTCCCCTCTCTACATCCGCGTGCATCCGGACGACAACGTCGCGATCGTCGTCAACGACGGCGGTTTGCCCGCAGGCGCGACGTTCGCCGACGGGCTGACGCTGGGCGAAGGCGTGCCGCAAGGGCACAAGGTCGCGCTCGTCGACCTCGCGGCCGGCGACCCAGTCATTCGCTACAACGTGGTGATCGGCTATGCGCTGACCGACCTGCGGCGCGGCAGCTGGGTCAACGAGCGCACGATGCGCATGCCCGAGCCGCCTGGGCTCGACGACCTGCCGCTCGCCACGCGCGCCGCGCCGCCGCTCGAGCCGCTCGAAGGCTATACGTTCGAGGGCTTCCGCAATGCGGACGGCTCGGTCGGCACGCGCAACATCCTCGCGATCACGACGACCGTGCAGTGCGTGTCGGGCGTCGTCGAGCACGCGGTGAAGCGGATCAAGGACGAACTGCTGCCGCGCTATCCGAACGTCGACGACGTGGTCGGGCTCGAACATACGTACGGCTGTGGCGTCGCGATCGATGCGCCCGACGCCGACATCCCGATCCGCACGCTGCGCAACATCAGCCTGAATCCGAATTTCGGCGGCGAGGTGATGACCGTGAGCCTCGGCTGCGAGAAGCTGCAGCCCGAGCGCCTGTTGCCGCCGGGCGCGATTCCGGTGGCGGCCGACGGCGCGACCGGCAACGGCGGCGTCGTGTGCCTGCAGGACGCCGCGCACGTCGGCTTCAACTCGATGATCGACTCGATCATGAAGATGGCCGAATCGCATCTCGAGCGGCTGAACCGCCGCCGCCGCGAGACGTGCCCCGCGTCGGATCTCGTCGTCGGCGTGCAGTGCGGCGGCAGCGACGCGTTCTCGGGGCTCACCGCGAACCCGGCCGTCGGTTTCGCGGCCGACCTGCTCGTGCGCGCGGGCGCGACGATCATGTTCTCCGAGGTGACGGAAGTGCGCGACGGCGTCGCGCAGCTCACGTCGCGTGCGGCGAACGAAGACGTGGCGCGCGAGATCATCCGCGAGATGGACTGGTACGACCGCTATCTGGAGCGCGGCCGCGTCGACCGCAGCGCGAACACGACGCCCGGCAACAAGAAGGGCGGCCTGTCGAACATCGTCGAGAAGGCGATGGGCTCGATCGTGAAGTCGGGCAGCGCGCCGATCGCCGGCGTCGTGCGCCCCGGCGATCGGGCGAAGCAGAAGGGGCTGCTGTACGCGGCGACGCCCGCGAGCGACTTCATCTGCGGCACGCTGCAGCTCGCGGCCGGGATGAACCTGCACATCTTCACGACCGGTCGCGGCACGCCGTACGGGCTCGCGCAGGTGCCGGTGATCAAGGTCGCGACGCGCAGCGATCTCGCGCGCCGCTGGCACGACCTGATGGATCTCGACGCGGGGCAGATCGCGACCGGCGCGGCGACGATCGAGGACACGGGCTGGGCACTGTTCCGGCTGATGCTCGACGTCGCGAGCGGCAAGCGCCGCACGTGGGCCGAGCAATGGAAGCTCGCGAATGCGCTGACGCTGTTCAATCCGGCGCCGGTGACCTGACGCCTGACGCACGATGCGGGCGCCTCCGGGCGCCCGTTTTCATTGCGGCGACGCATTCCCGATTCGGCGGCGCAGGCGTGCCGCGCGTGGTCGGTGCGATTTCCTTACCTCGTACGTAATCGACCACCGTCACGCGCCCTGCGACGATAGCGGCACGCGGACCCGAAACGTCCGCGACATCGTCCTTCATCGATACAAGGAGCCTCGCCATGAACACCGCTCAATCCGCTTCGTCCGTCCACGCCGACCTGATCGACCGCTACTTCGACGCGTGGAACGAACCCGACGCCGCGCGCCGCCGCGAACTGATCGACGCGACCTACGCGAGCGACGCGGCCTATCGCGATCCGCTGATGGCCGGCGACGGCCACGCGGGCATCGACACGATGATCGCCGCCGTGCAGCAACGCTTCCCTGCCTGCCGCTTTCGCCGCACGACCGACGTCGACGCGTTCGGCCAGCATCTGCGGTTCTCGTGGGCGCTCGTGTCGCCCGACGGTGCGGCGATCGTGAAAGGCTCGGACTTCGGCATCGTCGACGCGTCGGGCCGCCTCGCGTCGGTCACGGGTTTCATCGACGAAATGCCGGCCGCCGCGTCGTAACGCGAACGATGCCTGCACCACGGCCGCCGGGATCGGGTAACGTTATGCGATTCGTTACCCACCCCGGAGACCAACCCACATGCTGAAGAATCTCGACCCGCTGCTGCACGCCGACATCCTGCACACGCTGCGCGCGATGGGCCACGGTGACGAAATCGCGATCTGCGACGCGAATTTCCCGGCGGAATCCGTTGCCGAGCACACGGTGGTCGGCCGCGCGCTGCGCGTCGACGGCGCCGATTCGGCGCGCGTCGTGCGCGCGGTGCTGTCGGTGCTGCCGCTCGACACGTATGTCGACACGCCCGCGTGGCGGATGGAAGTCGTCGGCGACGCAGCCGCGGTGCCGCCCGTGCAGCGCGAAGTGCAGGCCGAGATCGACCGCGCGGAAGGGCGCGCGGTGCCGCTCACCGGCGTCGAACGTTTCGCGTTCTACGAGCGCGCGCAGCAGGCGTATGCGGTGATCGTCACCGGCGAAACGCGCGGCTACGGCTGCTTCATCTTCAAGAAAGGCGTGCTGTTGAGCGACGCGGGCTAAACGCGTTTTTCAGCGCGCCGGGCCGCCGGCGCGGCCGCCGCAGTGTAAAGATTTGCTACAACCTCTTGGACACGGCGGAAAGACCCTCTATGCTGGCCCATTTGCCGCGCGCCCTCCCGGGCCGCGCGGCGCCGAACCGCCCGGGCACGCCCGGCGCGGGCGGTCGAATTGCATACGAGGAGAGAGGCATGACGCGTACCGTCGATTCCGGCGTCATTTTTTTCGCACGCCTGGCGCTGGCGGCGTTGTTCTTGTGGGGCGGCATCATGAAGCTGCTCGGCTACAGCGATTTCGTCGCGTATCTGCACGGGATGAACGTGCCCTATCAACAGGTCGTCGCGCCGATCGTCGTCGCGATCGAGGGGCTGGGCGGCCTGCTGCTGATCGTCGGCTACAAGGTCCGGCCGCTCGCGTTGCTGATGGCGGTCTACACGATCGCGACCGCGATGGTCGGACACAATTTCTGGGACGCGACGAATGCCGCCGTCCAGCACGACATGGTGATTCACTTCTGGAAGAACGTCGCGATCGCCGGCGGGTTCCTGCTGCTGTTCGTCACGGGCGCCGGCGGCGCGAGCATCGACGCGCTGCGCCGGCCGAGTTCGTCGTACGGCGTGCTGCGTTGAACTGATCCGCGTCGCGGCGCCAAGCCGACGCAAGACAAAAGGGCCGAATCCCGCACGCCGCGGGATTCGGCCCTTCGTTCATCCGGCCGGCGCGTGCGCGCCGACGGTTCAGCGTGCGTCCTTCACGTCCTTCACGTCCTTCGCATCCTTCGAGAACTGCACGGCGATCGCGCCGAGCACGCAGATCGTCGCGACGTACACGACCGGTGCGAGCGGATTCGACTTCATCATCAGCGACACGATCACCGGCGTGAGCCCGCCGAAGATCGCATACGCGACGTTGTACGAGAACGAGATGCCCGAGAAGCGCACGACGGCCGGGAAGCTCTTGACCATCACGAACGGCACCGCGCCGATCGTGCCGACCATGAAGCCCGCGATCCCGTAGTAGAGCGGCAGTGTCGACGCGTCGGCCGCGACCTGCGCGAACAGCAGGTAGTAGCACGCGGCCAGCCCGATGCCGCCGATGGCGAGCACGCGCTTCGCGCCGATCCAGCCGGCGAGCGAACCCGCGGTGATGCAGCCGGCCGTCAGGCACAGCGTCGCGACGCTGTTCGCGAACAGCGTGGTGGCGGGCGTCAGGTGGAACTGTTTCTGCAGCAGCGCGGGCGTCATCAGGATCACGACGACGATCGCGGCCGACAGCATCCACGTGAGCAGCATCGACACGATCACCGCGCGGCCGTGGTCGCGCAGCACGGCCTTCAGCGGAATCTCGGCGGCGAGCGCCTTCTTCGCCTTCATCTCGGCGAACACCGGCGTTTCATGCAGCCAGCGGCGCAGGTACACGGAGAACAGCCCGAACACGCCGCCGAGCAGGAACGGGATGCGCCACGCGAACGCGCCGACTTCGGCCGCGGAGTAGCGGCTGTTGATGCCGGCCGCGACGAGCGAGCCGAGCAGGATGCCGGCCGTGAGGCCCGTGGTCAGCGTGCCGCAGGCGTAGCCGATGTGGCGCGACGGCACGTGCTCGGACACGAACACCCACGCGCCCGGCACTTCGCCGCCGACCGCCGCGCCTTGCAGCACGCGGAACAGCAGCAGCAGCACCGGCGCGAGGATGCCGATCGTGTCGTAGGTCGGCAGCAGGCCCATCAGCAGCGTCGGCACCGACATCATCAGCACGCTCAGCGTGAACATCCGCTTGCGGCCGAACAGGTCGCCGAAGTGCGCCATGATCACGCCGCCGAGCGGGCGCGCGAGATAGCCGGCCGCGAAGATGCCGAACGTCTGCAACTGGCGCAGCCAGTCGGGAATGTCGTGCGGGAAGAAGAGTTGCCCTATCGCCGGCGCGAAGAACACGAAGATGATGAAGTCGTAGAACTCGAGGGCGCCGCCGAGTGCGGCGAGGCCAAGGGTCTTGTAGTCGCTGCGCGTGAGCGCGCGTTCGGCGGCGCGAGGCACGCCGCTCAATTCGGAAGCTTGCATGGTCAGGACGATCGGTTTTCGAATGTAGTTGTCGGTGCTGCGTCTCCAGGGCCCGCTTTTCGGCATGGACTGACAAGGCGCGGCTTGCGTCGTCGAAGCGCGCCGCGTGCCGGGTGAGGCACGCAACACGCGCCGCCGCACCGGGATGGGGCACGGCGGAGACGAAGCGTCAAAGCGGGTGGGGGGATTCTACAGGAGCGCGAAATGCCTGCGCGCGAGCGCGTGTCGGGAGCGGCTTCGGACCATGCAGCCGAAGCGCGCGCGGCGCGGGCGGCCGGTGAGCCGTGCACGCGCCGCGCGGGGCGGGGGGCAATCGGTTGTCAGTTGCCGGCGATCGTGTCGACCGGCTTGAACGCGCCGCGCTCGACCTTGTAGATCGTCACCGGTGCGTCCTTCAGGTCGCCCTTCGCGTCGTACGCGATGCTGGGCGCGGACACGCCCTTGATCGACACCTTGCCGAGATACGGCGTATATACCTTCGGATCGGTCGAGTTCGCGTCCTTCATCGCGGTGAGCAGCGCGATCGTGCCGTCGTACGAATACGGCGAGTACGTGATCACGTCTTCGTTGAAGCGCGCCTTGTAGCGTGCCGCGTAGCCGGAGAAGCCCGGCATCTTTTCCTTCGGCAGCCCGCCCATGTAGACGATCGCGCCTTCGGCCGCGTCGCCGCCGACCTTCAGGAACGTCGGCGAGCGCGACATCTCGCCCGTCACGAACGCCGACTTCATCCCGAGTTGCCGCATCTTGCGGATCATCGGCGACGATTGCGCGTCGCCGCCGCCGTAGAAGACCGCGTCCGGATTCACGCCCTTCAGGTTGGTCAGGATCGCCGAGAAATCGAGCGCCTTGTCGTTGGTGAAGTCGCGCTTGACGATCGTGCCGCCGGCCGCTTCGACGGCCTTCGCGAATTCGTCGGCGATGCCCTGGCCGTAGGCCGTGCGGTCGTCGATGATCGCGATGCGCTTGAAGCGCAGCGTCTTCACCGCGTACGTGCCGACGATGCGGCCCGCCTGCGCGTCGCTCGTCAGCAACCGGTAGGTCGTCTTGTAGCCGCGCGCCGTGTATTGCGGCGACGTCGCCATCGAGATCTGCGGCAGCCCCGCGCGATCGTACAGGTCGGACGCGGGAATGCTCGTGCCCGAGTTGAAGTGGCCGATGATCCCGCGGACGTTGTCGTCGATCAGCCGCTGCGCGACGGTCGTGCCGGTGCGCGGGTCGGCCTGGTCGTCCTGCGCGTCGAGCTGGAACGTGACGGGCTTGCCGCCGATCGTCGGATGCGTCGCGTTGAAGTCGGCGATCGCGAGTTGCACGCCCTTCTGCATGTCCGTGCCGTAATTCGACTGCGGGCCGGTCAGCGGTGCGGCGAAACCGATCTTGACGACGTCGGCGGCGATGGCGTGCGCGCCCGACAGTGCGCAGGCGGCGGCCAGCGCGACGTGCGATACCTTCAGCTTCACTTTCACTTCCCCTTGATGGCGTGGTTGGGCTGCCGCCCGCATGCGGGCGACGCCGGTAAACCGGGCGAGACGGTTCGGTCGGCAGGCCGATGCGCGGGCCATGCAGGCGCGCCGCACGCCGCACGCGCTGTGCCGGAATCGGCGTGCGCGACAGCGGAGGCGGTGGCCCGTGCATGCCGATTGCGGCAGCGGCGGGAGGTCGTCTCGTGACCGTGAAGCGAAGTCTAGACAGCGAAAATGCGTGCGTCTTGCGCGTTCGATGCGTGGCCGGCGACGATATCGGCATATCGTCGATTACCCTGATATATGCCGAAATCGTCATGACGAATGCGCAAACCCGCCAAGACGCGGGTGGTCGGCATTTTTAGGATGATGGTTTCGGGCGCGGGGTGCCGGCGTGTCGATGCGCTGCGCCGGCTGCGAAGAAGGCGGAACGTTCGCCGGCCCGCGCGCCATGTACGTTGGTTGCGTGCACAACGAGCGTCGCCCACCGGCGACCGTCTTGCCCGCCCTGCATTCGAAGCGACGCGATCGAAGGGGCGCTCCTATAATCGACGCCATCTGCCACTCGCTTCGCGGTTGCCGGGATGACGACCTTGCTTGCCGTACCGCCCATGAGCCTGTCCGACACGTTGCGCTACCAGCCCGACAACGCCGATTTCGGCGCGATGCTCGCGCATTTTCGCCTGCTCGAACCGGTGTTCGATGCGCTGCCGGACGTCGCGTTCTTCGTGAAGGATGCAAGTGGCCGCTACGCGATCGTCAATCGGACGCTGGCGATGCGCTGCGGCTACAAGGACAAGCGCGACCTGCTCGGCAAGACGGCCGACGAGGTGTTTCCGCGCCGCTTCGGCCGCAGCTATTTCGAGCAGGACATGGCGACGATCAACGCCGGCCAGCAGTTGATGGACCAGCTCGAGCTGCACCTGTATCCGGGCCGCCAGCCGGGCTGGTGCCTGACCTGCAAGGAGCCGCTGCGCGACGCCGCGGGCGGGGTGGTCGGCCTCGCGGGCATCTCGCGCGACCTGAAGGCGCACGAAGGCTCGCACCCGGCGTACAGCCGGCTCGCCGACGTGGTCCAGCACATCCAGGATCACTACGTGCAGCCGCTGAACCTGAAGCACCTCGCGCAGATGGCCGGGATGTCGGTCGCGCAGCTCGAGCGCTACTTCCACAAGGTGTTCCACCTGACGCCGCGCCAGGTGCTGCTGAAGACGCGGCTCGACGCGGCCACCGCGCTGCTCGTCACGCACGACAAGGTGACCGACGTCGCCGCGCTATGCGGCTACACGGATCACAGCGCGTTCACGCGCCAGTTCAAGGCGACGGTCGGCGTGACGCCGACGGAATACCGGTTGATGCTGCAGGAGCGGGCAGGGTGACGCGACGCGCCGGCGTGGCCGGCGCGTCGCAGGGGGCGGGGTAAGGCGGGGAAACGGGAAAGGGTGAAGCGTCGGGAAACGATGGCTCAGCGGTAGCCGAGTCCTTTCAGGATGGCCGTGCCGTCTTCGGTCAGCCGGAAGCTCGGGGCCGTATCGGGGTCGAGCTTGACCATTTCGACGAGGCCGGCTTCCTGCAACGCGGGCAATTCGGGTTTGGCGTTCGCGCCGATCGGTGCATGCAGCAGCACGAGCAACGTCGCGATTTCATGATGACTGAGCAGGCGGCGCAGCATCGTCTTCTTTGCAGGGGGCGCGGCCGGGCGGCCCGCGGGTGCTTCTACGGCGCTCATCGCTGTCCTCCTTTTCGAGATAACCATCGGGTACTGGTTGCGGATGGTGCCGTCGAAGACTTAAGCGGTTCTTAAAATCATAGTGCGCGGCCCAATGCTGCACCGCGGTACGGGTTACGGGATGTAACGCCGGACGGCGTGCGGGTTGCTGGCGCGAGCTCGATCGGCCGCGCGGCCGGTATCTGGCGGTGCGATTTACCGCGATGGCGTACGCGAGATGGGCCCCGTTGCGTGATAGCCGAATCGCGCGATGCGATCCGGCCCCAACAGGTTGATTCGCCCGTTTTCCTTATTTCCGCCGCTGCGCCTGCGCGGCGAGCCGCACGGCCGCATTCGCCGCGCCATAGCCGTCGTACCCGCCGCGCCGCTCGACGATCTCGAGCGAGAAGCGGTTGTCGACCAGTTCCGTATACGCATGCAGGAATTCGCCGCCTTGTTCGTCGCGGTCGTAGAGCAGGTGGTGCGCGCTCAGCGTGTCGATCAGTTCGTCCGGCAGCGCGTAGCGCGCGGCGAGATCGTCGTAGTAGTTGGCCGGAATGCGCAGGAACGGGACGCCATCGGCCGCGAACGCGGCGACCGTCTTCACGATGTCGTCGGTGCGGAACGCGACGTGGTTCAGCCCGGTGCCGTGGTAGCGGTCGAGCGATTCGGCGACGGCCGTGTGACGGTCGACCGACGCGTTCAGCGCGATCCGCACCGAGCCGTCGGCGCTGCGCACCGCGCGGCTGCGCATCAGCCCGTACGGGTCGGGCACGAGCCAGCTGCGCTCGGCCTCGAACCCGAACGCCGTCTTGAAGAACAGGATCCACGTGTCGAGCGCGTCGGCCGGCAGCGCGAGGCACACATGGTCGATGCCCGTCAGCGGGCCGACTTCGGTCGGGCCGTCGATGTCGGTCAGCACGAAGTCCGATTCGTACAGCGTCGGCGCATTCGGCGCTTCGTCGACGAAATATTCGAGGCTGCCGTCCGGCGCCTTCACGCTCGGCAGCACGCGCTCGTTCGGCCCGACGCGGCCGGAGAACGGCGCGTAGCCGAAGCCGGCCGCGCGCTCGAACGCCACTTTGGCGTCGTCGACGCGGAACGCCGACGCGCACAGCGACAGCCCGTGCTGCTGGAAGAACGCATCGGCGAACGAGTCGCGCTCGGCGTTCAGCACGATCGATGCGGCGCCGTGCTGGAACAGCGTCACGTCCTTCGAGCGATGCCGGCCGGCGAGCCGGAAGCGCATCCGGCCGAGCCATTCGCCGACGGTCGCCGCCGCCTGCGCGTCGACCGCGAATTCGATGAACTGGAACCCGACGTGCGCGGGCGGCGCGGGCGGCGCGAACAGCGGCTGGCTGGCGGCCGGCGCGCGGCCCTCCTGGGCGAGCCGCGCGCGCGTCAGGTCTTCCAGATAGAGCAGCGAGCGGTGGCCGTCGGCGGCCGTGAGCGCGGTCGGCGCCGCGCGGAAGCCGTCGTTGAAGATCTCGAGCGACAGCGGCCCCGTGTAACCCGACTCGATCACGCGTGCGGTGAAGCGCGCCAGGTCGAAGTCGCCCTGGCCCGGGAACGAGCGGTAGTGGCGGCTCCATTCGAGCACGTCCATCACGAGCTTCGGCGCGTCGGCGATCTGCACGAAGGCGATCCGGTCGCCGGGGATGTCGGCGATCCCGTCCGGCGAATCGTCGAGCGACAGCGTGTGGAAGCTGTCGAGCGCGAGGCCGAGATGCGGGCTGTTCACCGCATTGACGAGCTTCCACGCGTGGCCGTACCGCTTCACGACGCGGCCCCACGCGAGCGCTTCGTACGCGGCCACCACGCCGGCCTGCCGCGCGGCTTCGGCGAGCACGCCGAGCTGGTCGACGAGCAAGCCGTCGTCGGCGATCGTGTCGGCCGCCACGCTGCTGCACACGAGGATGCGGTCGGTGCCGAGCGCATGCATCACGTCGAACTTGCGCTTGATCCGGTCGAGATTGCGCGCGAGCTGGGCCGCGCTCACGCCCTCGAAGTCGCGAAACGGCTGGAACAGCACGATGTCGAGGTCGAGATCGGCGGCCATGCGCCGGACGTCGGCCGGCGATCCGTCGAAGTAGACGAGGTCGTTTTCGAAGATTTCGACGCCGTCGAAGCCCGCGGCCTGGACGGCGGCGAGCTTCTCGGCGAGCGTGCCGGACAGGGACACGGTGGCGATCGAGCGCTGCATGGGGCGATTCCTGCGGATGAGCGGGGCATGACGCCGGTCTGACCGACCGTGTCTAACCGACCGTGTCGAACCGACCCTGAATGAACCAGTCGTTGAGTTCGATGCACGCGCCATATCCCGAATTTACTAGGCTAGTCATCCGTATTGTACAAACTAACTAGATGGTACAAATTAGCGAAAACCCGGAAAGACAGCCCGCTTGCGCGGGCGCACACTAGCGCCAAATTCCGATGTCTTCGGGGCGGCGCCGATCGTGGTCCGCCCCTGTTTCAGGAGCAGAAACACGATGAGCAAGCACAAGGTACTGGTGCTGAACGGCCCGAACCTGAATCTGTTGGGCACGCGCGAGCCCCATATCTACGGCGCGGAAACGCTCGCCGACCTCGAGCAGCGCTGCCGCACGGCGGGGGAAGGGCTCGGGCTGGAAATCGACTTTCGCCAGTCGAATGCCGAGCACCAGCTGATCGACTGGCTGCACGCCGCGCGTCACGACACGCACGGCATCGTGATCAACCCGGCCGCCTATACGCATACGTCGGTGGCGCTGGCCGACGCGCTGTCCGCGATCGCGAAGCCGGTGATCGAAGTGCATATCTCGAACGTCCATCGCCGCGAGGCGTTCCGTCACCATTCGTATGTGTCGGCGCTCGCCGAAGCCGTGATCTGCGGCTGCGGCACCGAAGGCTACGTGTTCGCGCTGCAGCGCCTGGCGACGGTGTTCGCGAAGGGAGCCGCACGATGAGCCGTCCGTCGTTCCTGATCGGCCTGATCGGCCAGGGCATCGGCGGTTCGCTGTCGCCCGCGATGCACGAGGAAGAGGGGTTCCGCCAGGGCTTCGGCTACGTGTACCGGCGCATCGATCTCGATGTGCTCGGCGTGACCGCCGACGCACTGCCGCAACTGCTCGACGCCGCGCAGCGGATGGGCTACAACGGGCTGAACATCACGCACCCGTGCAAGCAGCGCGTGATCGAGCACCTGGACGCGCTGTCGGACGACGCGCGTGCGCTCGGCGCGGTGAACACCGTGCTGTTCAAGGACGGCAAGCGGATCGGTCACAACACCGACTGGTCGGGCTTCGCGAAATCGTTCAGCCGCGGGCTGCCCGGCGCGTCGCTCGCACGCGTCGTCCAGCTCGGCGCGGGCGGCGCGGGCGCGGCCGTCGCGCACGCGGCGCTGCAGATGGGCGCGGCCGAACTGACGATTTTCGACGTCGACGGCACGCGCGCGACCGCGCTGGCGGGCGAATTGCAGCAGCGCTTCCCCGCCGCCCGGGTCACGCCGGGCAGCGATCTCGCGGCCGCGATGCGCGTGGCGACCGGCCTGATCCACTGCACGCCGACCGGCATGGCCAAGCATCCGGGCCTGCCGCTGCCGGCCGAGTTGCTGCATGCGGGCATGTGGGTGGCCGACATCGTGTATTTCCCGCTTGAAACCGAACTGATCCACGCCGCCCGCGCGGCCGGCTGCGCGACGCTGCCGGGCGGCGGGATGGCCGTGTACCAGGCCGTCGACGCGTTCGAGCTCTTCACCGGGCGCACGCCCGACGCCGAGCGGATGTTCGATCACTTTCAGTCGCTCGTCGCGCGCTGACCCCTTACAGACACAGAAAGAGACCAGGAGACGACCATGCAGCACACCACCCACACGAGCGCCGCGCCGGCGCAGGCGGCCGGCACGGTCCGGCGCACGTCGGCGCGCTACAAGATCCTCGCGCTGCTCGCGATCGGCACGATGATCAACTATCTCGACCGCACCGTGCTGGGCGTGGCTGCGCCGCAGCTCACCAAGGAGCTCGGCATCAACGCGGCCGTGATGGGCATCATGTTCTCCGCGTTTTCGTGGACGTACGTGGCGATGCAGGTGCCCGGCGGCCTGTTCCTCGACCGCTTCGGCAGCAAGGTCACCTATTACTGGTCGATGACGCTGTGGTCGCTGTGCACGCTCCTGCAAGGCTTCGTGCCGGGCATCGCGACGCTGCTCGCGTGCCGGCTCGGTCTCGGCGTGACGGAAGCGCCGTGCTTCCCGACCAACAGCCGCGTCGTCGCGACGTGGTTTCCGCAGAACGAGCGCGCGATGGCGACCGGCACCTATACCGTCGGCGAATACATCGGCCTCGCGTTCTTCAGCCCGGTGCTGTTCGCGCTGATGGGCGCGTTCGGCTGGCGCTCGCTGTTCTGGGTCGTGGGCGGGGTCGGCATCGCGTTCGGCCTCGTCTGGTGGAAGTTCTACCACGAGCCGCGCAACCATCCGGGCGCGAACTCGGAGGAACTCGCGTACATCGAAGCGGGCGGCGGCCTCGTTCATGGTGCGCGCAAGAGCGGCGACAAGCCGGCGCAGGCCAAGTTCAGCTGGTCGATGGTCGGCAAGCTGGTGAAGAAGCGCCAGCTCGCGGGCATCTGCCTCGGCCAGTTCGCCGGTAACTCGACGCTCGTGTTCTTCCTGACCTGGTTCCCGACCTATCTGGCGACCGAACGCCACATGGGCTGGCTGAAGATCGGCTTCTTCGCGGTGATGCCGTTCATCGCCGCGTCGGTCGGCGTGATGTTCGGCGGGATCTTCTCCGACTGGCTGCTGCGCCGCGGCAAGTCCGCGAACCTCGCGCGCAAGCTGCCGATCATCGCCGGCCTGCTGCTCGCGTCGACGATCATTCTCGCGAACTACGTGCAGAGCAACGAGGCGGTGATCGCCATCATGTCGGTCGCGTTCTTCGCGCAGGGGATGGCCGCGCTCGGCTGGACGCTCGTGTCGGACATCGCGCCGGACGGCCTGCTCGGCGTGACGGGCGGCATCTTCAACTTCGCGGCGAACCTCGCCGGCATCATCACGCCGCTCGTCGTCGGCTTCATCGTCGCGTCCACCGGCTCGTTCGTCGGCGCGCTCGTGTTCATCGGCGTGATCGCGCTGATCGGTGCGCTGTCGTACATCTTCGTCGTCGGCGATATCAAGCGGATCGAGCTGTAAGCGCTGGTTCCCCGCACACAGGGTGCGTTCGCCCGGCGGCCGATCGGCCGCCGGGCTTTTTTGTTTGCGGGCGCCGGCAGACGGGCCCGCATGTCCGCCACCTCATGCGTGCTGCATCGCGATGCCGAGCGATTCGACTGCGGCCGCGATGGCGGCGACCGCACGCCGGATATCGCCGGCATCGATCGCGCCGATGCAGCCGACGCGGAACGTCTCGCGCCGCGTGAGCTTGCCCGGATACAGGATGAAGCCCGCGTCGCGCACCGCGTCGTAGAAGCGGCGGAAATCGTAGGCCGGATGGTCGGGCGCGTGAAACGTGACGATCACCGGCGCCTGCACGTTCGCGTCGAGGAACGGCACGAAGCCGAGCGCGCGCATCGATTCGACGAGCGTCCGGCAGTTCTCCGCATAGCGTGCCCCGCGCGCCGGCTGGCCGCCTTCGGCGAGGTACTGGTCGAGCGCGGCGCGCAGCGCGGCAAGCACGTGCGTCGGTGGCGTGAAGCGCCATTGCCCCGTCTTGCGCAGATACGCGTACTGATCGTGGAGATCGAGCGCGAGCGACCGCGAGTGGCCTTCGCTCGCATCGAGCGCGTCGCGCCGCACGATCGCGAACCCCATTCCCGGCACGCCTTCCAGGCATTTGCCGCTGGCCGAGATCAGCGCGTCGATGCCGCTGTCCGCCAGCGCGATCGGCAGCGCGCCGAACGAACTCATCGCATCGACGATCAGCCGCTTGCCGTGCCGCCGGCATGCGGCCGCGATCGCATCGAGCGGATTCAGGATCCCCGCGCTCGTTTCCAGGTGCACGAGCGCGACGTGCGTGATGCGCGGTTCCCGCGCGAACGCGGCCTCGACGGCCGCCGCGTCGACGGCCGCGTCCTCGCCGAATGGCAACGCGATCGCGTCGATGCCGAGCCGGCCGAGGATCTTCAGGATGCGCGCGCAATACGCGCCGTTGTCGGGCACCAGCACGACGCCGTCGCGCGGCACCAGCGTGCCGAGCGCCGCTTCGACCGAGAACGTGCCGCTGCCCTGCATCGGCACGCATACGTATGCGTCGTCGCCCTGCGCGATGGCGACGAGATCCGCGCAAACGCTGGCCGTCAGTTGATTGAAAGCGGCGTCCCACGACCCCCAGTCATGTTGCATTGCGTGGCGTGTTGTGGCGGACGTGGTGAGCGGGCCGGGCGTGAGCAGGATCGGGGCGGGCATGACTTTTGTCTCCAGCAAAGGGCGAACGAAACGCCGGGCGGCATTTCCGGATGACGTGCATGATAGTGGCAAAATGTGTCATTTTTTGGAAATTGTGGCATTCGTCACGGCTTTGTCATCGAACGCTGTGATCCTTCGGTTGCCGCGCGATGCCCAGCCCGAGCGCGGCGGCGCGGCGGCCGTTCAGCGGCCTGCCCGGAGATAACAGGAGAGCCGGATCGTGCCCCGGCCGTTTGGTGTTCCGCCTACGGAGAAGTGAGATGACACTGCAGAAACCCTCGCGCGCCGCCGCCGGCGCATTCCGCAAGCTCGCGCTGGCCGCCTGCGCCGCCGGCCTGCTGCAAGGCGTCGCGATGCCGGCGCATGCGGCAAATGCGGTCGTGCTGTACACGGCGGACGGCCTCGAGAACCTCTATCGCGATGTGCTGCCGGCTTTCGAGAAGAAGGAGGGCGTGAAGGTCAACATCGTGACGGCGGGCAGCGGCGAGGTGGTGAATCGCGCGAACATCGAGAAGAATTCCCCGAAGGCCGACGTGATCGTCACGCTGCCGCCGTTCATCCAGCAAGCCGGCCAGATGGGCCTGCTGCAGCCGTACCAGAGCGTGAACTACAAGAACGTGCCGGCCATCGCGAAGGCCGAGGACGGCACGTGGGCGACCTTCGTCAACAACTACTTCTCGTTCGCGATCAACCCGGACGTCGTGAAGAACCAGCCGAAGACGTTCGCCGACCTGCTCGCGCCGGCCTACGCCGGCAAGGTCGCGTACTCGAACCCGGCCACGGCCGGCGACGGGATGGCCGTGCTGATCCTGACGACGTCGCTGATGGGCGAGGACAAGGCGTTCGACTACCTCGCGAAGCTGTCGCAGAGCGTGAAGTTCCACACGAAGGGCACGGGCTACCTGAACGTGCTGCTGTCGCGTAACGAGATCAGCGTCGCGAACGGCGACCTGCAGATGGATCTCGACGACGCCGAACACGGCGCGTTGTCGGTCAAGCCGATCTTCCTGGCCGCGAAGGACGGCGACCGGCCGACCACGTTCCAGCTGCCGTACGGCATCGGCCTGATCAAGAGCGGCCCGAACCAGGATGCCGGCCGGAAGCTGATCGACTACCTGATGTCGACGGAAGTGCAGTCGAAGGTGCCGGACATGTACGGCATCCCGGGCCGCACGGACGTGCCGCTGGCCGGCAAGAACGGCGAAGCGGTCAAGAAGGCGATCGCGGGCGTGAACCTGATCCCGGTCGACTGGACTCACGTGATGGCGAAGAAGCCGGAATGGATCGAGCGCTGGAAGAAGGATGTGATCGGCAGCTCGGGCAAGCAGCTCGACGTCGTCAAGCCGAAGTGAGCGGCGTACGCCGCCTGTATCAGCGAGCAAGAGGATGAACCCGGTGGATACCACCCTGACCCATCCCGGCGCATTCGGCGCCGCCGAACCGCACGCGACGCTGCGGTCCGGCGCGCCGGGCGGCGTGCAGATCGAACACCTGAGCGTGCGCTACGGCGCCCGCACGGTGCTCGACGATCTGTCGCTGTCGATCGGCGCCGGCGAATTTCTGACCGTGCTCGGCAAGAGCGGCTGCGGCAAGACCACGCTGCTGCGCTTCATCGCCGGGTTCGTGAAGGCCGATGGCCTGACCGGCACGCTGACCGTGGCCGGACGCGACCTGACCCATGCGCCGCCGCACAAGCGCAACCTCGGTCTACTGTTCCAGAATTACGCGCTGTTCCCGCACCTGTCGGTGTTCGAGAACGTCGCATTCGGGCTGCGTGCACGCGGGATGGCGTCGTCGGAAGTGACGCGCCGCGTCGCCGATGCGCTGAAGCTCGTGCAACTCGGCGATGCGGGCCACCATCTGCCCGCGCAACTGTCGGGCGGGATGCAGCAGCGCGTCGCGCTGGCGCGCGCGCTCGTGATCGAACCCGACGTGCTGCTGCTCGACGAGCCGCTGTCGGCGCTCGACGCCAACCTGCGCGCGTCGGTGCGCAGCGAACTGAAGGCGCTGCACGAGCGCCTGCCGAACCTGACCGTCGTCTGCGTGACGCACGACCGCGACGACGCGCTCGTGCTGTCCGACCGCGCGCTGCTGATGCGCGACGGCCGCATCGCGCAGCTCGGCACGCCGCAGCAACTGTACGACGCACCGCGCGACGGTTACGTCGCGCGCTATCTCGGCCCGGCGAACCTGTTGCCGCCGCACGTGATCTTCCCGCTCGGCGATCCGCGCCACGAGGTGCGCGACAAGGTCGCGTGCGTGCGCCCCGAGCGTCTCACCGTGAGGCCGCCCGCGGCCGGCGGCCTGCATGGCACCGTGTCGGCCGTCGAATGGCAGGGCGCGGACCTGTCGATCGCGGTCGTGATCGACGCGGCGCCCGACGAGCCCGTGCGCGTGACGATGCAGCGCGGCCGCGGCGCGGCGCCCGAGCGCGGTGCGCGCGTGTCCCCGCATTGCGAGGCAGACGATGTCGTCCTTATCGAGCCCTGAAGCCGGCCTGCCGCCGCACGTGCTCGCGTCGGCCGCCGCGCATGCCGCCGCCGCGCGACGCCGCAGGCGCATGGGCGACCTGCATCTGGCCGCGCTCGCGATCGTCGTGCTCGGCCCGCTCGTCGTCTATCCGCTGGTGCGGCTCGTGCTGCTGAGCGTGACCGGCGATCACGGGCTGAGTTTCACCGCGTACCGGACCTTCTTCGGCAATCCCGACACGCGCAACGTGCTGCTGACGACGCTCGGCGTGCTGTTCGCGAGCGCCGGCACCGCGTCGGTGCTCGGCGTGCTGCTGGCCGCGCTGCTGTTCTTCAGGCCGTTCCCGGGCGCGTCGCTCGTCACGCGCTTCCTGGAGCTGTACGTCGCGTTTCCGTCGTTCCTCGTCGCGTTCACGCTGATCTTCCTGTACGGCTCGCAAGGCTCGATCGGCATTGCACTGCAGCACCTGTTCCATCTCGAGAATCCGCCGCTCGACTTCCTGTTCGGCATCGGCGGCGTGATTCTCGCGCAGACCGTGTTCTACACGCCGTTCGTCGTCCGGCCGACGCTTGCGTCGTTCGCGACGCTCGACTTGCGGCTGATCGAAGCCGCGCGCAGCCTCGGCGCGCCCGGCTGGATGCTCGCGCGCCGCGTCGTGCTGCCGATCGCATGGCCGGGCATCGCCGCGGGCACCGTGCTGTGCTTTCTGCTGACGCTGAACGAGTTCGGCATCCTGCTCGTGCTCGGCAGCGCGCGGCTCGTCACGCTGCCGGTCGCGATCTATAGCAGCGCGACCGTCGATCTCGACCTGCCGACCGCGTCGGCCGGCGCGGTCGTGATGTTGTCGCTGTCGCTGGCGTTGTATGCGGTTTATCGCCGGGTGAACCGGCGTGCGACGGGAGGAAACGATGTCCGCTGAATTCCGTATCGGGCAGGCCGTGCCGCGCCACCAGATCGGCTGGACCGACGCGCTGCTCAAGCATGCGTCGCGCGCCGCGCTCGCGCTGGCCGCGTTCGCGTGCTTCTGGCTGTTCGTGCTGCCGGTGATCGTCGTCGCGTTGTCGAGCGTGTCGACGCAATGGTCGGGCACGATCTTGCCGGCCGGGTACAGCCTGCGCTGGTTCGCGCGGCTGGGCTCACCGGAATACGACGCGCTGCTGACGAGCCTCGAAATCGGCTTCGGCGTATCGGCGCTCGGCACGATTCTCGGGCTGTGGCTGGCGCTCGCGCTCGAAGGGCGTGATCGGCGCGGCCTCGGCGCGGTCGTCGACGCGCTCGTGATGGTGCCGAACGGCGTGCCGAGCGTCGTGCTCGGGCTCGCGGTGCTGATCGCGTATCACCAGAAGCCGCTCGACCTGTCGAGCTCGGCCGCGATCGTCGTGCTGGTGCAGCTCGCGCTGATTCTGCCGTTCTGCTATCGCTGCGCGGCCGCCGCGCTGCGCCCGGAGCTGACCGTGCTGCGAGAAGCCGCCGCGAGCCTCGGTGCGCCGCCCGCGATGGTGCTGCGCCGCGTGCTGTTGCCGCAACTCGTGCCGGCGCTGCGCGCGAGCCTCGCGCTCGGCTTCGCGCTGTCGCTCGGCGAGCTCGGCGCGACGCTGACGGTGTATCCGCCCGGCTTCGCGACCGTGCCGATCGTCGTGATCGGCCAGGTCGAGCGCGGTTATTACCTGCCGGCATCGGCGCTGTCGCTGCTGATGCTCGGCGCGTCGCTCGCGGCGCTGCTGCTGATCGCCGCGCGCGTGCCGCGCGGCAAGCGGGTGGCATCATGAACGCCGCGTTCGCATTGCGGCGCCCCGGCGAGCAACCGGCCGCCGGCAACGGGTCGACGAAGCTCGCGGGACGCTCGATCGACGTCAACGGCCGACGCTACCGGCTGCCGGTCGAGCCGACCGTCGTCGTCTGTGTCGACGGCTGCGAGTACGACTATCTCGAACGCGCGGTGGAAGCGGGCGTCGCGCCGTTCATCGGCCGGATGATTGCGGAAGGCACTGCGTGGCGCGCCGATTGCGTCGTGCCGACCTTCACCAACCCGAACAACCTGTCGATCGTCTGCGGCGTGCCGCCGGCGGTCCACGGCATCTGCGGCAATTATTTCTGGGATCCGGCCGCCGACGGCGGGCGCGGCGCCGAAGTCATGATGAACGATCCGGCCTACCTGCGCGCCGGCACACTGCTCGCGGCGGTGGCCGACGCCGGCGCGCGGGTGGCCGTCGTCACCGCGAAGGACAAGCTGCGCCGGCTGCTCGGCTGGCAGTTGAAGGGCATCTGCTTTTCGGCCGAGAAGGCTGCCCAGGCCAATCTCGCGGAAAACGGGATCGTCGACGTGCTCGACTGGGTCGGCCTGCCGTCGCCGGACGTGTACAGCGCGGCGTTGTCGGAATTCGTGTTCGCGGCCGGCGTACGGCTCGCGCAGACGCGGCAGGTCGACCTGATGTACCTGTCGACCACCGACTACGTGCAGCACAAGTGCGCGCCGGGCAGTGCCGGCGCGAACGCGTTCTACGCGATGATGGACGGCTACCTCGCGCAGCTCGATGCGCTCGGCTGGGCGATCGGCCTCACGGCCGACCACGGGATGAACGCGAAGCACGATCCGGCGACGGGCCGGCCGAACGTGATCTATCTGCAGGATGCGTTCGACGGCTGGTACGGCGCGCGGGCTGCGCGCGTGATCCTGCCGATTACCGATCCGTACGTCGTGCATCATGGTGCGCTCGGGTCGTTCGCGACGATCTACCTGGCGCCGGGCGTCGACCGGGCCGAGGCGATGTGGCGCGTCGGCGGCCTCGACGGCATCGAACTCGTGCTCGACAACGCGGAAGCCGCCGCCCGTTTCGAACTGCCGGCCGACCGGATCGGCGATCTCGTCGTGATCGGCCGCCGCGACATGACGCTCGGCACCCGCGAGCGCGAACACGACCTGTCGGGCCTCACGGTGCCGTTGCGTTCGCATGGCGGCGTGTCCGAGCAGGAAGTGCCGTTGCTGTTCAATCGCCGTATCGAACGCGACGATCCTGCCCGCCGCCCGCGCAACTTCGACGTGTTCGATTTCGTGTTGAACCGGATCGCGACATGATGGCTCATCCGCGGCAGGATCATCCGTCGTTTCGTGCCGAAGCATTGCGCTGGTGCGGCACGCGCGCGATGCGCGAGCGCACGCTCGACGTCACGGATCCGTACACCGGCACGCGCGTCGGCACCGTGCCGCTCGCCAGCGTCGACGACGTGCGCGCGGCGTTCGATTACGCGATGGCCTGCCGGCCGACGCTCACGCGCTACGCGCGTTCGCAGATTCTCGAACGGGCGGCTGCGCTGCTGCGCGAGCGCACCGAGGAAGCGTCCGACCTGATCACGCTCGAGTCGGGGCTGTCGAAACAGGATTCGCGCCACGAGATCGGCCGCGTGGCCGACGTGCTGAAGTTCGCGGCGGTCGAGGCGCTGCGCGACGACGCGCAGAGTTTCTCGTGCGACCTGACGCCCCTCGGCAAGACGCGGCGCGTGTTCTCGCAGCGTCAGCCGCTCGACGGCGTGATCGTCGCGATCACGCCGTTCAATCATCCGATGAACCAGGTCGCGCACAAGATCGCGCCGGCGATCGCGACCAACAACCGCGTGATCGTGAAGCCGTCGGAGAAGGTGCCGCTGTCGGCGTTCTATCTGGCCGACCTGCTGTATGAAGCCGGGCTGCCGGAGCCGATGCTGCAGGTGCTGACGGGCAGCCCGGCCGAGATCGCGGACGAACTCGTCACGCATCCGCATGCGTCGCTGATTACCTTCACGGGCGGCGTCGCGATCGGCAAGGCGATCGCCGCGCGGGCCGGCTACCGGCGCATCGTGCTGGAATTGGGCGGCAACGATCCGCTGATCGTCCTCGCCGATGCCGATCTCGACCGCGCCGCATCGTTGGCGGTGCTCGGCTCGTACCGGAATTCGGGCCAGCGCTGCACGGCCGTCAAGCGGATGCTGGTGCAGCGCTCGATCGCACCGGCGTTCACCGAATTGCTCGTCGAGAAGACGCGCGCATGGAAATACGGCGATCCGTTCGATCCTGCCAACGAAATGGGCACGGTGATCGACGAGGCGGCGGCGCGGCTGTTCGAGGCGCGCGTGAACGAGGCGGTCGCGCAGGGCGCGCGTCTGCTGACGGGCAACGTGCGGCGCGGCGCGCTGTATGCGCCGACCGTGCTCGACAATGTCGATCCGTCGATGACGATCGTGCGCGAGGAGACCTTCGGCCCCGTGTCGCCCGTCATCGCGTTCGACACGATCGACGACGCGATCCGGATCAGCAACGGCACCGCATTCGGGTTGTCGTCGGGCGTCTGTACGGATAGCACGGCGGCGGTCGTGCGATTCGTGAACGAGCTGAACGTCGGCACGGTGAACGTGTGGGAAGTGCCGGGATACCGGATCGAGCTGTCGCCGTTCGGCGGAATCAAGGATTCGGGGCTCGGCTACAAGGAAGGCGTTCAGGAGGCGATGAGGAGCTTCACGAACCTGAAGACGTTTTCGCTGCCTTGGGAGTAAGCGCATGGCGTTGACGGTGGAAGAGATCCACGAGCTGTATCGCACGCATGGCCATGTGGCTTATAGCGGCGAACCGGTCACGCAGCTCGAACATGCATTGCAGAGCGGGTTGCTGGCGGAGGAATCCGGGGCGGACGAAGCGCTGGTCGCGGCCGCGTTCCTGCACGACTTCGGCCATTTGCTGAATCGCCAGGGCGACACGCCGAGCGCGCGCGGGATCGATGATCTGCATCAGTATTACGTGCTGCCGTTCCTGCGGCCGCTGTTTGCCGATGCGGTGCTGGAGCCGATCCGGCTGCACGTCGACGCGAAGCGCTGCCTGTGCCGTACGGTTCCCGGCTACTTCGAGAGTCTGTCGCCGGACTCCGTGCGCAGTCTGGCGTTGCAGGGCGGCATCTTCAGTGACGAGGAGGCGGTGGCGTTCCTGCGGCGGCCCTTCGCCGAGGACGCGTTGCGCCTGCGCCGCTGGGACGACACGGCGAAGGAGGAAGGCAAGATGACGCCGGATCTCGCTCGTTATATGGAGATCGTCGCGCGCCAGGTGCGCGCGGCTTCCTGACGATTCCGGTTGCTTCTATATAAGGTGCCGCACGCGATAGCGTGCGGCACCTTATTTTTTCGCGAAACCCCTTGCGCTCACGACGTGAGCTGCTTAGAATCACGCCTCTTTCGCGCTAACGCAAACGCGGCGCGGGAGGAAGGGAAGCAGTGCTGTTGGGTTCGGGAAGTAGCGAACCTGGGCGGCGCAGGAAGTTGAGCCCCGCAGTCGCAACGAAGTCGTGTAGAAAGTTGTTGACGGGCTGCGAAACACGGTTCATAATCTCGCTTCTCTGCTGCTGAAAACGCAGCGCTGCCGGGAAACACGGAGTTCCTCGCAGAAATGCTCTTTAAAAATTAACAGCCGATAAGTGTGGGCGCTTGATGGCAGCGAGCTGATCCTCGGATCAGATAGCAAAAGTATCAAGAGTCTCACACTAAAGTAAGTCAGGTTTAT